>JAEEOO010000049.1 GCA_016284315.1 Lachnospiraceae bacterium
TGCCATCCAAAAGCGACACCGGTAGGAACGGGCACAGTCTTAGGGACTGCATAGCCTGCTTCTCTTGTGTAGCTTACGCTCTTTCTATCAGCCGCCATAGTACCGTTATCTACAGTACCTGCAAGATTACTTGTGATGTACATGTTATTGTTAGCATGCAGGGTAAAGTTGTAGTATACGGGTGCGGGGATAGCGGGTGCAGCATCGCCGCCTCCGCATGTATGTCGCTCATACATGTTAGCACCGCATATATTACAGTGCCATTGCTTGTTATGCACTCCGTTTATATCTACATGATACCGGTAACCGCATATCGAACAGGTTGTATCGTTTGACATTTCCTTCCAGCTATGACCTTTGCATCCTGATTTCGTCGCTTCATCATACCAACACGATTCTCTCTGGCTGCTCAATCTATGCCCCAATACGCTAACGCATCCGCAACCTGGGACGTTACATCCACCACATCCTGCAAAAGCGTTGGCAGATAATCCTGTAAAGCCTATGGTAAATACTGTTGCCATCACCATAAAAGCTTTCATCAATAATCCTCTTAGATTCATTTGTGTAATCCTTTCAATAATTCTTCTATATCTATTATGTGACTTATTTTTGAAAAACACTTCGGTTTTGGGCAAAAAATAAAACAGCCGACTTTCATCGACTGTTTTTGATAAATCTTTTCAGTTATCACTCCCAAATGAATTTACCGATTGGATTGAGATTGTCATCGCAGATAGCTACTGTCCATATATTGCCCATCTTTGTATTGTCATAGGCAAGACACATAACCAATCCTCTGTACTGATTTCTGAGAGCCTCAAGTCGAGAGGCACTTTGAGCTTTTTCCTCTGCCGTCAAAGGTATATGATCACAGATTATAAAAGAATACCAATCCATGTCATACCAAGTTTCTTTCTCATATCCACCTGTATTACTTGATGAGCCGTTTCCGGAATCGGCTGATGAAGTGTCTGCTGGGGTTGTCTGTGCTACTTCTGCTTTTGCGTTTGTATCATTCGCATTAGCCATTCTTCCCTCGCTCTTTCCGCAATTAACGTAATGGTTATAAAGAGCTTCTGCACTATTACCGAGTGCGTTTACTACATCAGGATACTGACTTGCATAAAAGCTTGCGTCGAACCAGTCGGGGATATCAACCTTTGCGGCAGGCTTTGTCTCTTCCTTGCTCTCAGCCTTATCGCCGGCCTTTTCATCAGTATTATCAGCCTTTTCATCAGACTTTTCTTCGGCCTTTGCCTCTTCTGCCTGAGCTTCTACCTCTGCAGCATCCTCGTTGATACCGATAGACTCAACCTCTTTTGCTTCTTTACCGTCTCCTTCAGCTACATATGCCTTGATATATCCCTTGAATTCCTCGTTTGAAAGGCTTTCAAGATACTGCTTGGCACTGCCTAAAAATACAGTGAGCTCCTCGCCCTTTGCGTCAGGATAGTTATAAGCTACGGTCACCTTGATCTCGTCTGCCTTTTCAAGGTATCCTGCTTCCTTAGCATCTGATAATACGGATACGGCTGCATCCTCGATGGAAAGTCCTTCAAAATCCTTGTATCCAAAGAGGGTCTCAGCGTCCTTGTTGTCAAAATACCAGAAAGTGATAGTCCTCTCATCGCCTACATAAAGAGTAAGCTCGGGATTGATAGAGATATTGAGGGAGAGAGCATATTCTTCAGGGACTTCGCCTTCAGATAAAAGACCTGCAAACTTGGTCTCCTCTTCTTCTGTCTCTGCCTCTGCATCAACTTCTACCGTCTCTTCAACTTCTGCAGCTACAACTGCCTCATTAACGTCTGCCTGCGCAGATCCTTCCTTCGCCCCGCATGCCGCAAGACTGACTGCCATACATCCTGCTAAGAGGATTGAAATAAGCTTTTTCTTCATTTCTTTTGTCTCCTTTAATCTACTTTAAATTTAAGTCCAGGAGCTAAAGATCGCTCCCGTTATCTTGTTACAGTTATATTATGTGATTTTTTTCTAAGAAAACTTTGCTGAGAAGCATATTTTGGCGGAGCAAAGCGGAGCGGGTGAGCTTACCTTGAATTTCTGAATTTCACAAAAAAAAGCGCAGACTATAGCCTGTGCTTTAATACCAGATGATCGCAGCTCATAGCGACTATCTTTATATGTATCTTCTGCCGCTTGTGGTAATCATTCCCTATGTTTGCAACTGGCTGACATTTTACAGTCCCTGTAGCTTTGCGTCACAGGCTTTCGCCTGCTTTGCCAAGTATTTATTTTCAACAAACGTAATTAATATAAACCCGGGGGTAACCCCCAAGTCAAGGGGTAAATTTCAATATCTTTACAGTCAGATAATCAGATAATCATAGCCAGGATCACAAAAAACATTGATTCGCCTATATATATAGAGGGTATCAGAGCTGCTTTTTCTTTGCAGTTTCCTTTTCTGTTTATATTCTTTTTAAATGCCTGGATAATCGCAAACACTATGTAGCAAAGGAGCATACTGGATATCGAATAGAGCAGATAGTTCCACACGTCTATCTTGTACGCCGTCCGCGGTTTATATGTAACGCATATCTGGTAAGCCACTATAAGCCCCATGATATCGAATGCAAACATATCCGACAATCCATCTGTCAGTGAAAATATCAGCTGTATACCGATAAATATGCCTATGCCCAGAAGATTGAGGTTTGACCATTTGACATTTCCAAAGCAGAAAAGGATGACCATTGAAATGACCACCGGGGACGGAGTCAAGTGGACATAAGTGACCACCTAACCCCGTCCCTAGTGGACACCCGGTGAAAAAAATAATTCTTGACAATAAACCAAATTTGAATATATAATCCAAAATGTTTTTCTAGAAAATCTAAATATTTTATCTAAAAGGAGTAGTTATATGCCTCGAAAGCCTAGAACTTTCAGTTCTACGGGCATATATCACATCATACTTCGTTCTGTTAATCAACGTATCATCTTTGAAGAAGATTCCGATTATCATAAGTTTTTATTTGTTCTAAGAGAATGTACGAAAAAATATGATGTTTTGGTATATGCCTATTGTTTGATGGATAATCATGTTCATCTTTTAATGAAAATACCACCCGACAACATGTCCGCTTTTTTCCAAAGCCTGGGAACAAGATTTGTCCGATGGTACAACAATAAATACATGCGCATTGGTCATCTGTTTCAAGATCGTTATTATAGTGTTGCTATCGAAGATGATAGAGCATTTCTTTCGGTTATCGCCTACATTCACAACAATCCCATAAAAGCGAATATTTGCAGTTTCTGTTCACAATACCGTTGGAGTAGTTTCAACGCCTATTATGGAGAAAATACGTCATTTATTGACGTTTCTTTGGCGTATAATATCGCAGGTTCTAAGGCAGCCTTGATTCAGTTTTTCGCAAAAGAACCCATTAATTCTGAAAATGAGTTGTTTTCCGATGACCACCGTGATTCGCAACATTTTTTGACAGATGAGAGAGCCATTAGAGTATTTAAATCTTTGACGCATCTCTCATCATTATCCGATACAAAAGATCTTTCCAAAAAACAAAGGGATACATTCATTAGACAACTAAAAGATGAACACATGACAATAAAACAGATTTCAAGATTAATGGATGTGAGTGAAAAAACCGTACGAAGAGCATGTCAATTGACCACCTAACCCCGTCCCTAGTGGTCAAAAATGACCACCTAACCCCGTCCCCAGGGGCCATTGTATTCAAGGACGACTTGGCGGACTTCTTCTTCGGCTTCGATGAAGACTTCGACGCACTTGGGATCGAAGTGGGTGCCTGCATCATGGCGCAGGATATCAAAAGCCTGGTCCACGGTCATGGCAGGCTTGTAGACACGCTTTGATGTAAGTGCATCAAAAACATCCGCCACCGCCATGATCCTGGCAGAAAGCGGAATAGCCTCTCCCTTGAGGTTTTCGGGGTATCCCGTTCCGTCCCATTTTTCATGGTGGTATGCCGCCATGTTTCGAGCCTCTTTAAGATAACTTTCTCCCTGGACGGTGCTGATGGCGGTATCCATGATCTTCTTACCCGCAAGAGCATGAGTTTTCATGATCTCATACTCTTCCTTCGTAAGCTTTCCGGGTTTATTCAAAATGGTATCCGAGATGTTTATCTTACCAACATCATGAAGGGGCGCAGAAGTCTCAACTTCCGCCATATATTTCTCGGTAAGGATATCCAAATAGTATCCCTTCTTCTTTAATCCATCCAAAATAATACGAACATAAGCCGCAGTCTTCTGAACGTGAGCTCCCGTATCCGAATCGCGGTTCTCAACCATATTTGCCATGGTCAGGATAAGACCGCTTTGCATCTGGGAAACTTCTATTGCGTATCTCCTTATATCCCTGACCTGATTTGCGGTATCGGAAGTCATCTTACAGAGAGCCTTGTAAAGGTCTTCCACCTCATCATCGGTTCTGATATCAAGGTCCTTGATCTCCTTTACATGTTTATCCATGGAAGCCTGGTCCGTACCGTCTTTCAGAAAGCTCTCGGTGCATGCAGCCATGGAACTGATGGGATAAACCATGGCCATTTTTGAAACCCTGAGGCCAAGGCTCATGATTATAAGTGAAAATCCCGAGAAAGCAAGAGCCGCTTTAACAAGATAATCCTTGATGTAACCGGACAAAAATGTGATGCTTACATCTGCTCCCGCATAAGCAACGCACTTATTCTCGGAATTGTAGATAGGTGCATAATTTGTCAGAAAATAACCATAGGTGCTTTGTACTTTTATAGTATCAATTCTTTCGCCGTTTAAAAGTGCCGGTACATACTGTAAAAAATCCTCGTCAAATGGAATGACCATTCCATGCTCATTTTTAAGATCAACATTTGAGTCTGTATCAAAGACAAGATGGCATCCGTCTTCTTTTACCTGATATACGTACAGATATTGAAGTCCGTATGTTGATTCATGATAGTCTTTCAAAAGGTTATAAGTTTCTTCATAACCTTCTGCTTCATAACCCTTTTCCAGGTACTCTTCGATTCTGTCTCCATCAACCACTTTTGCCGCAAACTCCGACGAATTGACAACAAAGGCGGTATAATTCTTGTAAATCTCCTCAACATACATCTTTACACTGAGAAGACCCATGATAAAAGTAAGGATTATGGCGGCGCCGCCGATAAGAAAAGCAAATCTGGATTCCAGTCTTTTAGGATGCCCACTATCCCTTTTTGAAAGGTCTCTGATCTGCTTCTCACTAAGAGGTTTCTGCATCCACTTGGCGAGCATAAAATCATTTTTTACCTTTTCAGGGATCAATTTGTAGATCAGCCAGGCCGCAAAAGCACAGACGGCCTTATCAAGAATATTCAATCCGAAATCCATCAAAACAAAGACAAAAACCTTTGACAAGCCAACCTTTTCCGCCAAATTGGCTGCGTAGATCTCCATCTCGCTGTATTGGGGCTTTCCAAGTACAAGAAGCTGGATAAGTCCGCCCATTACTCCGCCTACTATGCCGGAGCCGATAATAACCAGCACCATACCGCTGAATTTCTTTAGCATCCCTTTATAGTTGCAAACAGCGACAATAAGTCCAATAACCGCATTCAAAACCGCATAGTATACTGCATATTGATTAAAAGGGGTAAATAGAACATTGGAAATAACTCCGGTCATGACACCGGGAAAAACACCGCCAAGGATAGCGGCCAGCATAGTTCCTATTGTATCAAGATAAACTGGAAAACCCGAGATGGTAACGACATACGAAAGGATAACATTGATGGCAACACCGAAAGCCACCAGCAGAACTGTTTTCATCCGATTTTTTTCAAAACTTTTGAGCACTTTCTTCACCGCAAAATACCTCCGGTAAAACACCTTTCGCATTTCATGACAAATAACGGTAGTTCATAAGTAAGTCTTATAGAAGATTATATCACAGAAGAACGCTCAAACCAAAAAATAATTGAAATTACGCGAAATATTTAATACAATAAGAAAAAAGCATTAAAAGTACTAAAAGTCTGAAATATCTGAACAAATTACGGAGGTCGCTAAGATGAAAATAAGACGTGCTTCTGAAAAGGATATCGAAAAGATTTTAAGCCTTTTATCACAAGTTCTTGAGATTCATGCCAAAATAAGACCTGATATTTTTGTATCCGGTACCACCAAATACACAAGAGCAGAACTTTTGGATTTGTTCTGTGACGATCAAAAACCTGTTTTTGTTGCCGTTGATGACGAGGACACTGTCCTTGGCTATGCTTTTTGTGCAATTAAGCATCAGCCATTCTCAACAAACATGATCCCTTTTAAGACCCTCTTTATCGATGATCTTTGCGTTGATGAGCAAAGCCGCGGAAATCATGTGGGACGTTTTTTATTTGACTATGTAAGAGACTATGCAAAAAACCTGGGCTGTTACGAAGTCACCTTAAATGTCTGGGAAGGCAACACACCAGCTCAGGCCTTCTATGATAAACTTGGATTCAAGCCTAAGGAAACCCAGATGGAATTTATTCTGTAAAACAAACTGTTACAGCACTCGCGTTATACGCATCAAAAAAGCCCTGCTTTTGTTACAAAGCGGGGCTTAAATATTGTCTTTAACCCGGTCTTAAATCTGATAAAAACCAACTTTCTTATAAACTTTGCGGAGAGTCTTGTTTGCGATATAAGCAGCCTTCTCCGCTCCTTTTTTGTACACTTCGTCGAGGTATGCCTTGTCGGCGATAAGACGGTTTGCCTCTTCTCTGATGGGAGTAAGAGCCTCAACAACGGCATCTCCTACAGCGGGCTTAAATACGCCGTATCCCTGGCCTTCGAACTCTTTCTCAATCTCGTCGTAGCTCTTGCCGGTAATAGTAGCGTAGATGTTCATAAGGTTAGCTACTCCGGGCTTGTTCTCTTTATCGAAATGTACACATCTTTCCATATCGGAGTCGGTTACGGCACGCTTGAACTTACGGCGGATATCATCAGGGCTGTCCATAAGGAATACACAACCGTTAGGATCTGACTTTGACATCTTGCTTCCGGGAGTATTAAGTCCGTAGATACGAGCGCCCACCTTGCTGATATAGGGCTCGGGAATACGGAATACATCCCCGTAGATGTTGTTGAATCTCTCGGCGATATTTCTGCAAAGCTCAACATGCTGCTTCTGGTCCTCACCAACGGGTACGTAGTGAGGCTGGTAAAGAAGGATGTCCGCTGCCATAAGAGAAGGATATGTAAAGAGTCCTGCATTGATATTATCCTTATGCTTCTCGGACTTATCCTTGAACTGCGTCATACGGCTGAGCTCACCGAACATAGTATAGCAGTCGAGAACCCATCCGAGCTGTGCGTGAGCAGGTACATGGGACTGAAGGAAAAGGGTATTCTTTTCGGGATCAAGTCCACAGGCAATATAAAGAGCAAGCATCTCTATCGAGCGTTTTCTAAGCTCCTTGGGATCTTGTCTTACGGTAATTGTATGTAAGTCTGCCATAAAGTAATAGCAGTCAAATTCATTAACACGATCGGCCCAGTTTTTAATCGCTCCAAGATAATTTCCAAGATGAAGGTCTCCGCTTGGCTGGATTCCTGAGAGCATGATCTTCTTTTCTGTTTCCATCGTATTATTTCTCCTTCAAGTAAAACTATTTAACGAGCTAAAGCGCTCATTTCAAAAAGTATATCATATCTTCCCCGCGGAAAAAAGCCATTTTTACTACATTTTAGCTTGATGTACGACAACCTGGTTGAAGGGGATTTCGATACCTGCTTTGTCGAAACCTATTTTGATTTCACGATTAAGTAATCTTGCGGCTGAGAAGATATCTTTTTCGTTTACTTTTCCGATAACTTTAAGCTCTACACCGCTGTCGCCGAGGGCCTGAACTCCTAAATACTTGGGATCTTCAAGGAAAACGTCTGGATACTTTTCTTTGATGGCTGGAAGAAGCGTTTCAAATACTTCTTCAAGTTTTTCAATGTCCGTTCCGTAGGATACGCTTACAGCTGTAACCGCAACGCTGTCGATAGCCGAGCGATTAAGGATATTTCTGAGGTCGGAGTTATTGATAAGTTTAATGTTTCCGCCCACATCTTTAATGGCAGTAGTTCGAATACCGATGCTTTCGACAGTTCCTCTGTATCCGCCGACCTCGATAATATCGCCTACATTAAACTGGTCTTCAAATACCAGGAATATGCCTGTTATAAGGTCTTCCACAAGGCTCTGGGCTCCAAAGCCTACAACAAGTGTTAAGATTCCGACGCTGGCAAAAATTGTGCTTACGTTCACTCCTATTGCTGCAAGGCACCAGAAGAAGCCGACAATGAATGTGATGTAGCTGATAGCACTCTTTAAAAGCGTTAAAAAACTTTTTGCTTTTGAGCTCTTAGGTTTTAACCTGTCAGCAATAAATACCACTATAGTTGAAATGGTCACCATCAGAAGAATAATGGCAATAATCTGGAAAAGCGTTGCAAAATCAAACTTAAAGGTCTTTGAAATTTTGCTTACATCGCCAAAGATTCTGCTCCAAGTGCCCTGAATGCTTTCTTTGACTTCAGCGGGAAGGAAGGGTATTATCGCGGGATTTGTGATTATCAGGAATAAAAAGAACGCAATAATCAGTCCCACAATTCTCCCTACATTAACGGGCTTTCTTTCCTTTTTCTTAATCTCTTCGCTCATATCAATCCTCCTTTGGTGAGATTTTAATGATGGTCGAACTCGATCCATCTTCAAATCTGAATCCCCATATATTGTGATTGTTTATGTTTTGGAAATAGCGCACTAATTGTTTATCATGTGAGCCTGTAACTTCCAATGGTTTCAAGTAATAAATACCTTTTTCAAGGGTTGAATCTCTTACCTCAATTGCTCCACCGTTAGTTTCAATGGTAACACCGCTGTCTATCATGAGGCAGCTGGGACTGCCTTCACATTCAAGTCTTATACAAGGATTGGTATTGTTTTCAATGGCCAGATATCCATCACCTGTAATCGTAAGGCTTCCGCCGTACATAAAGCCCCAAGCAACAATTCCTTTTAGTTTATTCTCGCCCACGAGACGCAATTTGAAGCCGTTGCCCATTAGGTTAATGTTTAAATATTCGCCGGAATAATTGTCCAGCGTCAGCGTATTGGTGGCTTCGTTGTAATATGCACCCGGAATGGATTCATTGACAATTTTGGCTATCATCAAAGGTTGAGGGACACTACCATCTGCCAAATCCTGCGAGTTTCTGTATGCAACAAGTCCCGCACCTTCGAACCAGGTCATGGCTGGATATTTATCCCCCTGATTGAAATTGTACAAATCTTCCAAAACCGCATCCGGCATATAATAATAGTCCGATATTACTTCCCCGTTTTCCAAATGAAGCCCGGCATCATCTATCAGGAATTGTCTGACTGATCTGTAAATGTAATCCGGTTCCTTGGATGAATATTCCATCATAACGTATTGCTCATCCAGGATACCGTAACCCGGCACGTATCCGTTAGGCTCGAGGTTCGTAAGAACAGGGAAAGCATCATCCGGGCCGTCGATAGGCGCCTTCTCTTCGTCTATGTCGGGTTCTATGCTATACACATCGGATACTTTCTCTTCAATTGGTTCCTGAACCGGTATGTCTGTATTATCCTCAAGGGGCTCCGGATAGGCTATATCCATGTGATGATTGTCAAAAGAATCGTTAAATGGATCTTCTGCCAATAAATCATATCCGAAAGCATCTTTAACCATGATAACCGCAAGACAGACTGCCGCAGTCTGCATTATCTTGACGCCATGCCTCTGAATAAACTTCTTACCGGATTTACTCTTTTTATTTATATGTTCTTTTTCCTTTGGCGGGACATACTCATGCCCTGTATCCGCACCCTCTTTTACAAAAGAAAACTCCTCGGATAAACTGCCAAATTCATCATAGATTTGGGATTTTTTAGGATTTTCTTCAGCCAACTTATCATTCCTTTAATCGTAATGCTCAGTTGAACGAGGGATAAGATCTGCTCCCTCGTATATGCTACAAGAACTTTATATCATTATACCACAAATCTTGTTTGGAGTTAATCTTCAAAGATCATAAGTGCAACTTGTATCTGTATCAAAAAAGAGCCACGCCTTTTTCAAAGCGTGACTCTCATTTATATAACTATTAAACAAAAAGAGTTATACGAGGGCCATTTCCGGCCCTCGTATTTAATTATTTGGTTATTCTGTAACTGCTTCAGCTACTTTCTGAGCTACAGTTTCCTTAGCTGTCACGCCGTCAAGTCCGGTAACATTCACATTGTGATTTACCTTTGCATCATAGGTCTGAGCCTTCATAACTTCGGTAAGATCAAAACCGGTGGTCTCTCTTACTGACTCAAGAACCTTTGCAAGAACTGCCGGAGTATATCCGCCTACGCTTGTTACGCCGCCTTCACCGGAACCGGAATCGATAACGGTAACCTTGTCGATAGCTGAGATAGGCTCTGCAATAGCCTTTGCAATTTCAGGCAGCTGATTGATGATCATCTCGGTAATAGCTGCATTGTTGTACTTTGCATAAGCTTCTGCTTTCTTTTCCATAGCCTGCGCTTCCGCAATACCTTTGGCTTCGATTGCTTCTGCTTCTGCACGACCAACTGCTGCGATACCTTCTGCTTCCTTCTGCTTTGCATAGATTGCTGCGTCTGCCTGTGCCTTTACAGCCTCTGCCTTCTTTTCCTGCTCGTACTTTGCAGCGTCTGCTTCTCTCTGTCTCTCGATAAGAGCAGCTTCTGCTTCCTGCTGACGACGATATTTGTCAGCTTCAGCTTTCTTTCTGATCTCTGCAGTAAGGCTCTGCTCAGCAACCTGTGCTTCCTTAGCCTTGAGTTCTACTTCTCTTTCCTGACGAGCGATATCAGCATTGGTTCTGGTAACCTCGATAGTCTTTCTCTGCTCTTCCTGCTGAATCTCATATGCAGCGTCTGCAGCAGCCTTCTTGGTATCGGATGCCTGCTTGAGTTCTGCCTTCTGGATAGCAAGTTCGTTCTGCTTCTTAGCGATCTCAGTCTGTGAAAGAACCTGTGCATCGTTGGCATCCTTGTCAGCCTGTGCCTGAGCAACCTTGATGTCTCTCTCGGATTCTGCTCTGGAAATTGCAGCTGCCTTCTGGATACGAACTACGTTGTCAACACCGAGGTTCTCGATAACGTGATTGTTATCGGTGAAGTTCTGTACGTTGAAGGATGTAATTACAAGACCCATTGCTGCAAGATCGGGATCTGCGTTCTCTTTAACGAGAAGTGCAAATTTCTGACGGTCTGAAACCATTTCTTCCAGTCTCATCTTACCTACGATCTCACGAACATTACCTTCAAGTACTTCTCTTGCTACTGCTGCGATATATTCGGGCTTCTTGTTAAGGAAGTTCTTTGCAGCCAGCTTGATGAGCTCGGGTGTATGTCCAACCTGTACGTTTACTGTTGCGTCTACATTGATATTGATGTAATCAGCAGTGGGAACAGCGCTTGATGTTTTAACATCAATGGGGATCAACTGAAGCTTTAACACGTCCTTTTTCTCAAGGAAAGGAACCTTAACTCCGCTTCGACCAATGAGGATCCTGGGCTGTTTGTGAAGACCGGTGATGATGAATGCTTCGTCCGTGGGGGCCTTTACATAGCCGATCAACATTATGATGATCACAAAAATAACAACGACTCCAATGATAATGAATTTATCCATTATACCCTCCTTCTGCAGCGACCTATTTCGCTTGCCTGTAACCAAAGGATAGCATGGTCGCCTCTTCCATTAAATCACAAAAAAGGCGAAATAGGTATATCTATTTCGCCGTAATTCTGCAATATAAAATTGGTCATAAAGCCGAAAGAATTCAGTCTTTCTTGATCTTCATGGTAAGCTGGATCCTCTTCTTTGCAGTATCAACGCTCATGACCTGAACATCAACCACATCTCCCACGCTGACAGCCTCAAGAGGATGCTTGATATATCTGTCGCAGATCTGTGAAATATGAACAAGGCCGTCCTGGTGAACTCCGATATCTACAAAGACTCCAAAGTCGATAACGTTTCTTACAGTTCCCTTAAGGATCATGCCGGGCTTTAAGTCCTTCATTTCAAGGATATCGCTCCTTAAAACGGGCTTGGGCATATCTTCTCTGGGGTCACGTGCAGGCTTTTCAAGCTCCTTAAGGATATCCTTCAAGGTAAGCTCACCAATCTCAAGTTCTTTTGCAGCCTTTGCTTTATCAAGCTTTCCTGCCATCATCTTGAACATGGCGTTCTCACTTGTGCCTGTTTTCCTGATGTTTACAACCTGGCTCTTGTCAAATCCGAGTTTCTTGATAAGCTCTTCTGCAGCTTTGTAACTCTCGGGATGCACACTGGTTGCATCGAGAGGGTTCTTTCCGTCAAGAATACGCATGAATCCAGCACACTGCTCGTATGCCTTGGGTCCGAGCTTGGGAACCTTTAAAAGCTGAGCTCTTGATGTGAACTTTCCGTTCGCTTCTCTGTACTCTACGATATTCTTCGCAATAGTCTTGCTGATACCGGAAATGTACTCAAGAAGAGATACAGATGCAGTATTAAGGTCAACGCCGACTGAGTTTACGCAGTCCTCGACTACGCCGCCAAGGGTCTCACCAAGCTTCTTCTGGTTCATATCATGCTGATACTGACCGACACCGATGGACTTGGGATCTATCTTAACAAGCTCAGCAAGGGGATCCTGAAGACGTCTTGCAATGGATGCGGCGCTACGCTGACCTACGTCAAAGTTGGGGAACTCTTCTGTAGCTAGCTTACTTGCTGAATATACGGAAGCTCCCGCCTCGTTAACGATAACATACTGAACGGGCTTGTTTATCTCTTTAAGAAGTTCTACAATAACCTGCTCTGATTCTCTTGATGCGGTACCGTTACCGACAGAGATAAGTTCAACGTTGTATTTGTCGATTAATTTCTTAAGGTCTGCTTTTGCTTCGTTTACCTTAAACTGGGGCGCTGTAGGGTAGATAACCTTTGTATCTAGCACCTTTCCGGTAGGGTCAACGATTGCAAGCTTACATCCTGTTCTGAAAGCAGGATCCCAACCGAGAACAACTTTTCCCGCGATGGGAGGCTGCATAAGGAGCTGACGAAGGTTCTTACCAAATACGCTTATTGCGCCGTCCTCTGCCTTTTCTGTAAGCATATTTCTTACTTCACGCTCGATTGAAGGAGCGATGAGTCTGTCGTAGCTGTCCTTAACGGTTGCCTGTAAAACAGGGGTTGTTACCGCGTTGTCATTAACAATAACCTGCTTTTCAAGATATCTGATGATCTGCTCAACAGGTGCTTCAACAGAAACGGTTAAGATTTTTTCTGCCTCACCGCGGTTAACGGCCAAGACTCTGTGACCTGCCATCTTTGCAACGGGCTCTGAGAAATGATAGTAGTTTTCGTATACGCTCTCAGCCTTGTCGTCCTTTGCTTCCGAAACCACATTACCCATTTTTACTGTGATATCACGGATATATGTTCTGTAATCGGCATCATCGGAGATCTCCTCTGCGATGATATCCATAGCGCCTGCGATAGCGTCCTGAGGGGTCTTTACATCCTTCTCCTCGTTAACGTACTGCTCAGCAGTAACTTCAAGGGGCTCCTTTGCGTTCTGAAGCCTTATATAAAGAGCAAGAGGCTCAAGGCCCTTCTCCTTTGCGATGCTGGCTCTGGTCTTTCTCTTAGGTCTGTAAGGACGATAAAGGTCGTCAACCGCTGTAACGGTCTCTGCAGCGATGATCTTTGCTTTCAGTTCATCTGTAAGCTGGCCCTGCTCCTCAATGCTTGATAAAACCTGCGCCTTCTTTTCTTCGAGGTTACGAAGGTATTCAAGTCTCTCGCCGAGGGTACGGAGCTGCTCATCGTTAAGAGCACCGGTTGCCTCTTTTCTGTATCGCGCGATAAAGGGGATTGTGCAGCCTTCGTCAATAAGCTTAACAGCCGCCTCAACCTGGGTCTTCTTGACCGATAATTCTTTTGCTATTACTTCTGAAATATCCATTAATTCTCTCCTGGCAAATGTCTTTTTGCATAAAAACAGAGCAGAGCACGGGAATCGAACCCGCCTCCTCGGCTTGGGAAGCCGATGTACTACCGATGTACTAGCCCTGCATCTTTATCCTATGATATTTTAATAAAACTCACCCTTTCGGTCAAGGTAAACATACTCTTCAAGTCGGCTTATGCTTTCTGTTTAGGGATAAATTCTATTCGGAGCATCATTCCCATTCCATCAGCTAATCTCTTTAAAAGATTAAGTGATGGATTTCTTGTCCCATTTTCTATCTTACTGATATCCGCCTGATTTATACCTGTCCGTTCAGCCAATTCCTTTTGTGTAAGGTTTTGAGAAACCCTTGCATCAACAATTGCCCTGATCACATCCATTTCAGGTTGAATAGCCTCATATTCTTTTCTAAATTCTTCATCTTGCAGCTGCTTATCCAGCATATCATCAAATGTTCTCATCAGCATTCACCCTTTCCAAATAATCTGCTCTTCGCTCTTTTGCTATTTTTATTTCCTGCTTGGGAGTCTTTTGGGTTTTCTTAACAAATCCATTTGTAAGAATAATTTGATTATCATAGTAAAAGAAATACAATACTCTGGTAATATTGGTTCCCAATTTACAGCGCAGTTCAAATATTCCGTCATCAACATGCTTGCTATATGGTTCTCTAAGTTGGTTTCCTTTTTCTTGAAGAAGTCCAATCATTCCATAAACCTTAGCTCGCATCTTAATATCAAGCGAATTTAAGAATTCCTCAATCGGAACCTGACCATTCTCTTTTTCATATGCAATAACAGTATAATTATTCATTTTTACTTGTATTTATTATATGGCATATATGCCATATTGTCAATTCCTTTCTTTTTTCTTTTCGCTCGTCCTCTTCCCTTGAATGACCCTTGAATGAATTTTTAAATTTTTAAATTCCTCTTCTCGTTAAGCACTTTATATGCTATCAACCTAAGCACATACTCCGGCATAACACGTCGTCCAAGTTCCCATTCCTGCATAGTTCTGTATGGAATTCCAAGCCATTCTGCAAAATCTTTTCGATTCATTCCGGACTTTTCTCTTATGGCTTTGAATGCATAGGCCATCTTCTGGCGTTCAGCCTCAGAATCATCTTCTGTATTCCTGGTAAATTCGATTTCTATCCCCTCCACATTGTATGTTTCAACCTTCATATTCGCTCGCCTCCTTATGTAGTCAATGTGTATATGACATGATTATTATATTGTAGTCGCTGACTACATGTCAAGACATAATAAAAGCATCCGACATTTTATGTGCCGAATGCTTTTGATTAACTAGTGTTTGATAGCAAAATACCCTTCCCATAAAAGGTTTGACAGTCCCTAAAAAATTATTCCTGTACCCTAAATCCTATCTTCTGTTTTCTCTTCATCGCTTACGCTATTTTCAACAAGCACAAACCTGTCATCAGGTTGTTTGCATCTTGGGCAATAATCTAAATCCCGTATGGACTTGCCTTCTTTTTCTTCATCAAAGATGTACCCGCATGCCAAGCATTTGTATACCGCCATATCATTGCCCTCCATATGCCTACCCTTATATTATCACAAAAAGGTATGCAAAAGAACATCACGGTTTACCTGCTCATTTCGCTCGATTTATATAAGCTCACCTTCGTCATATCCCTTTGATTTCAGTACAACATATCTGGCCCTAAACACTTCCTCACATATCCTTAACTCCAGTTCCTGGCGGTGCTTGAAATGTGCAAGGAGAGCTTCTTCTCCGGATACCTTGTTTTTGGTCGCATAAGGGGATTCGTTAAAGTAGTTCATCATCAGCGGAAACCAGAGTTCATTTCCCTTATCGTCAGATCGCTCTTTCCTTATGGTGTTGATATTGCCTGCGATATCCTCCGACTCAAGATACAATATCTTATAATCTCTGTCCCCAAGGGCATCTTTGATTTCCCTGTAAAAAGCAATGATCTCATCATCGGAAAGATTCTGGAAAAGGATCATATCCTCCACGATATTCTGGAAGATTGAGCACTCAAATATACACTCATCACCTTGCCAATGATTATATCTTCTAAGGATAGTCTTCCTGAAGTTCTCGGCTCTTACTCGGCCATTATAGATCTCATACTGTTCAAGATCCTTGTGGAAGCCGGGAACATCGGTGATTATCTGGGTATAGCAGATCACCTTATAACCGTCTTCTTCATGGCTCTTGTTTATGATCTCCTGCTTTATGCCGGAATACTTTTCAAGGATCTTTTCGTACTCGTCTTTGCTTACATACGCGCACCAAGCAAGCTCCACCGGAGAATAATCCCCTTCGCGAAATACAGAATGATTGGGATATTTTTCATGTAACTTTTGAACAAGAGTACTCTTTCCGCTTCCCTGAAGCCCTTCAATAAAGTAGTTCATCCAAATCCCTCCATTTTATTCCTGCACTTGCAGCCCACTTTCAGTCAGTTCGTATACTTTTGTGCAGACCTCATCGATGTACTTTCTGTCATGGGATATGCTGATAACTGCTCCCGGAAATGAAGCTATCATCTTTCTTATAACAGGTCCCGAAAGGGGTGAAAAGTTTCTCGTAGGCTCATCGAGTATAAGAACATTTGCATCCGACAAGCTCATCTTTAGTAGGAGAACCTTAGCCTTCTGACCGCCGGATAATTCTCTTATGGGATGGTCCATTTCATCTGCGGTATATTTAAGCGCGCCAAGATATGTCCTAATTCTTGTACGAATTTCCTTATCCCCGGTGCTGTCCAAAAACTCAACCGGGGTAATGTCCATATCAAGAAGGTCCTCATAATTCTGAGGCATATACTCAGCTCTTATATCTTTTCTTTCAAGAAGATCCTCAGCCATCTTTTTAAGAAGCGTCGTCTTGCCCGCACCGTTTGTTCCAACGATACAGATCCTTTCAGGTCCTCGTACTCTTAAAAAGATATCCCTGCTAAGCACTCTTGTTTCATCAGGAGTTTTAAGTACATCAAGCGAATATTCAATAACAGTTTTTCCTGCCGGCATTGCTGCATCTTTGGTCCCCAGTTTAAAGAAGATTGCTTCCTCCTTCTGAGGCATCTCGGTCATGTTTTCATCTTCTCTCTCGAAGCGCTTTCCCATGGCCTTTACGGTATGCATCTTGTCCTTAAGGTTCTTAGCTGTACTCGGGTCCTGTCTTGAAACATTTGAAAGAGCATGTTCAACACTGTTATACACTCTGTTGAATTTTTCATCACGGATCTTCTTCTCGCGCTGATCATTAAGGGCCTGCTGCTCCTGCTTTGCAAAAGCCTCGTCCCTTCGCTCGATGTAATTCCTATAGTCGTCCTTAACTATTGTGAATCTGCTCTTAGTCTTTCTCATTATCTGCTCAAGATGAATGATGACATTAGCAGTATTCTCAATAAGAGTCTCGTCATGGGAAATATAAAGAACGATACCCTCAAACCCATTTATCAACTTTTCAAGGAGTTCCAGCGTACTGATGTCGATATCGTTTGAGGGCTCATCAAGAAGCAGCACCGTTGGATTATCCATTAAAAGTCTCATTAACTGAGCCTTGACCTTTTCTCCTCCTGACAGGCTTCCCATTGCCTGATCACTGTAGAAAAAGTCCACAGGAACTTTATAGTTCGATGCCAATTCAGATAGTTCTCTTGGATTCTTATCAAAGAAAAACTCTGATTCTGCAAAATACTCATACAAAGTCTTTTCTTTGTCAGTTTCGGGAAGTTCCTGTGGCAAATAACCAAAGGTTTCGCCTCCCGAAATTCTCTCTCCGGTACATTCAGTATAATCATCTACCATCTCCGGATCGTAGATCCATTTCATAAGAGTGGTTTTTCCGTTACCCTCTTCGCCGATAATAACTGCTTTATCCCCGGCATTTAAAACCATACTGAATTTATCCAGGATCGTTCGCAGATTCTTTTTATGTGTAATATTTAAGTCTTTTACTTGTAGCATATGTACCTCCGTTTCGGTCCTTACCGGCCTCCCGAAGTTTTTTTGTTTGTCCACTTACCTCCGTCCCCGTGACCCACTAACCCCGTCCCCGGGGGACAAAGATGGCCAACTAACCCCGTCCCCGGTGGTCATTTTTCGTTCCAGACGTTCCAGTTCATGCCGTCGTAGGCGAGGCCTTCTCCGGGAAGGTCGGTAAGTTGCTTACCGTTATCTTCGCTTTTTAAATAATTCATGATAACAGGATAAGTCTTCTCATAGCCGTCGAAGCGGATAGCGCGGAAGCCAAGCTCTCTTGCGACATCGATATTGGCCTGAACATCGTCGGTAAAAATGCACTCCTCAGGATCAAGACCGTATTTATCAATAAGAGCCTTGTAGATAGCCGGATCGGGCTTAATAAGCCCCACATCGCAGGAGAAAACTCCTCCGTCCATAAACTCGAGGAAATCCCTGCTGTCGGGGGCCTGCCTCATAACAAACTTAGAGTAGTTTGAAAGGAAGTAAACATTGTATCCCAGAGCCTTAAGCTCCTTAACCCAATTTGCGGAATACTCCGTTCTTAAGAAGCATTTATCAAGGTGATCAAAGGCGTAGTTCATGGACTCAACGTACTCACCGGCCTCTTCACGAAGATGCATAAGTACTTCTTCCTCAGGAATAACGCCTCTGTCCAGTTCCTTCCACCAGCCGCTTTCCCAAACGGCCTTTGTTATCTTCTCCCTAACTGCCGCATCATCAAACATCTCTTCCATGAACTTCAGCCATTCAAAGGCCGTAAGAACTTTTCCTATATCAAAAATTACATTCTTAATCATAATAGCGTCCTCTTTTAATCATATAGATTTGCATTTAGAATATCACATACACCAATGATCTCCAAATGATAAAAAAAGAGCCGTGCATTTAAGCACAGCTCTGAATTATCAAGATTAAGATCGATTAGCTAACTTTGCTCTTAGCGATCTCTGCAAGAGTTGCAAATCCTTCTGCATCGTTAACTGCAAGGTCTGCAAGAACCTTACGGTTAAGATCTACACCGGCCTGCTTAAGACCGAACATGAACTTGCTGTATGAAAGGCCGTTAAGACGTGCTGCTGCGTTGATACGAGCGATCCAAAGCTGTCTGAACTGACGCTTCTTCTCACGACGACCTGCGAATGATGTAGCAAGAGCTCTCATAACGGACTGCTTTGCTACTCTATACTGATTACTTCTTGCTCCTCTATAACCCTTTGCGAGCTTAAGGACACGATTATGCTTTTTCTTGGCGTTTAAGCCACCCTTAATTCTTGCCATTTTTATTTCTCCTTCTAAAATTACGCACTAAGCGTATCGAAAATTTCTACTAAACTGTTTGCTGCCGATCCTAAAACTTAGAGATAAGGAAGGATCTTCTTCATGTTCTTAACATTGGTAGCGTCGGTCATAGCGGGCTTTCTAAGATTTCTCTTAGTCTTAGTGCTCTTCTTGGTAAGGATATGACGCTTGTAAGCTTTATTTCTCTTAAGCTTTCCGGTTCCGGTTACTTTAAAGCGCTTTGCAGCTGATCTGCTTGTCTTCATCTTGGGCATAACTAATTCCTCCTGAAATTAAATATATTAACTGTCAATGTATTGAAGCTTTAAATTTTCTTACTTCTTTGCAGTTAAAAACAAACTCATGCTTCTGCCTTCTACCTTTGCGGGCTTATCAATAACAGCCACATCGGCAAGTGCCTCGGCAAAATCATCCAAAACATGTTTGGTGGTATTCATGTGAGCCATCTCACGACCACGGAAACGAAGTGTAACTTTTACTTTGTCTCCCTTGGAAAGGAACTTTCTTGCTGCTCCTACCTTTGTATTAAGATCGTTAGTGTCGATATTGGGAGAAAGACGGATCTCTTTGATCTCAACCTGATGCTGTTTCTTTTTGTTCTCCTTCTCTTTACGGAGCTGTTCGTACTTGTACTTGCCGTAATCGACAATTCTGCAGACCGGGGGCTGTGCTGTAGGCGCAACCTTTACAAGGTCAAGTTCTGCTTCATCTGCAAGCGCAAGGGCTTCTTTTGAAGACATAACTCCAAGCTGTTCGCCGTTCACACCGATAACGCGAACCTCTTTGTCTCTGATCTGCTCGTTAATCATTAAGTCGCTAATGGTCGTATACCTCCTAAGTGTGCGTCACCATACTGTTAATGATGACAAAAAAAGAGTGAATAGCATTCTATCCACTCTTGAAATCGCATTAATATCTCATTAGATGAGTTAAATAATGGACTGTTACTCTTACCAGCTCAATTAAGGCCGTAAGGTGAGAGCGGATACTCTGCTTGATGTCCGTGCTTTTTAGGCACTCAGTTAATTTAACATAGTTTTGTCACCATGTCAACAATTTTTCGCATGTTTTTTTCATGCTCTTTTAAATTATATTTACAGCCTTGTAATGCGGATGACTGCCTTTGCATCCGAACCACTTCCTGTAATGCTTACAACCTTGATGCTGTAACCGAAATCCTGTCCGTAGTCAAAGAGTCCCTCATCGAAGAATGCACTGTACTTTTCAAGGGTAAATTCACTTCCCGCATAGAAAAGGTCACCCTTTGTAAGGGTTGTGCGAGGGTTTTTAATGTCTGTAAATGTGTTTTTACCGCCGGCCTGAATAAGCTCCAAATTATACTTTCCGGATGCCTTGTAATTGTTGCCGTAATGAACGGTTCCGATGGGGCATGGTGTCATGTCCGGGAAATCCTTATTTACGTAATCCCTTCGCTCCATAACAGCATCCACATGATACATGCGAACGCCGCATGCTCCGCCGAGATTAAATCTTTTCGTTGAAGACATAGGATTTACGCCGGTATCGGTAAATAGATCCACCATCATATACTCGCAGAAAGGAGGCTCTAAAGTCTCTCCCGCAGCAGGGATAACTATGGCGTCTCCGGTATCCGCAAATGCTCCGATCTCGATATCAACAGATTCACCGCTCTTAAGATCTCTTACAACCGTGGGCTCTATCCAACCAACCGAATACTTTGAATATGGATTCCAGTCTCCGTTACTTCCGGACTGCATATCAAATTCGCCCACAGCATCGATTCCATGGTATGAAACATCATAGTAATCGATGAGACCAAATGTATGGCTGAATTCGTGAATAAGCGTATTATCATCAAAAAGATCGGCATTGACTGTAAGGATGGTATTGATCAGTGTAGGTCTTTCGGGGGTTCCCGCATATTCATTTCCGTAGGTGTGCCTGTACTCAACAGCGCCCTCAAATGTCGGTATGGTATATGCGTTCGGATCCGGCCTTTCACCTGCATTTAAGAGGATCACTGTATCAACATAACCGTTTTTATCAAGATCGAACTGCGTCCAATCAACATCAGGATACGTCGCATAAAGCCAGTCTGTCATTTCATCGATAAACTCTTCATCAAACAACATGTTATGAGCCTCGGAGAAATCAAGCGGAGCGGTATACCATTCTGTCATGTAACTGTCAAGTTCGAACTTTCCGTAAGAAACGACATCCATATACTTAGAAAGTGAATATCTTTTATCGAGAGTTTTATCTGAATAATCCTTTGTGGAATCTTCTTTTCCAAGTTCAGCCACTCTTCCGAGTTCGCTCTTAAACTCATCATATATTTCCCGGGTCGCACTTTCAGGCTGATCCGGCCATGCGATAGGGATCACAAGAGCATTGCGCTTTCCGATTCCGGAAGGAAAACCATATGGAACAAGATCATGCATTGTCCTTGCCCCTACATAGCTGGGCGTTACAACAAGGTCAACATCATATTCCTTTCCGCCCATCTCAACTGTCAAGGTTGATCCTACGGTAACTGGATCCTTTTCCTTGTCGAGAACTTTTCCGGCCGCATCCTTAAGATCACCTATTTTATACATGCCGGGGTAAAGGGAGATACCGTAACTAAAAGGATATTGTTTGATCTTATCGTATGATTCCTCGTTTTTGTCCTTCGCAAGATCCGGTATCGCAACCAGCGCAAATGTATTTATTTTATTGTAGGGATCGAATGCTTCCTTTCCCGGGTCATATTTCTCTCCCTCAATGTATGCGCCATAATCATCCTCAAAGAGCATGAGTTTTCTAAAGCCGGTACACTCTGTGGCAGGCGTGTACAATACCCTTATTCCCGTAACAAGGACATCGGATGTAAATGTATAATCTCCTTTTCTGTAATGAGGAGCCTGAACTCCACATCCCAAAAAGCAAGGTTCAAAGATCACCTCATTGTTAATGGGATCATAATCATCATGAATAAAGAAATGAATGGGATCAGAGGCTCCATCCATAAAGATCATTTCATCTAATCCTGTGGGATGCATGCTGCCGTCGAATGTATATCCGCCAAATACGCTGATCCAATCCTCAGGTTCACCCTCCTTAATGATGAAATCCGTGGAGTAAATCCTTCCGACCCCGTCCAAAGCTACTATCCATCCGTTCTCGTGGAAAAGAACACCTTCATCTGTCAATTCGGTATCAACTCCACAGAAACGTACAGTCTCTCCGGAAGGGCCCTTACCTTCGAAATAAACATATCCGTCTCCGCCGTCCCTGAAACTGTCCCTATCAAGGGTTTCCACCACATCCCATGTCTCAAGTCCATCAAGCCAGCCATAGTATTCTTCATAAAGATCAGGCTCGTCCTCACTATAGGGGTCATTTGAAGGATCGTATTCTCCAAAATACTCAGATACCATGGCATCCCCTTGGGTACCGTCTTCAAATACAGGACTTACATGAATACAAAATCCCTGGGGAACCTGATAAAAAGTATCCTCCGTACTTTCAGTTGCTGCTGAACAGGGACATCCCTCATAATCAAAAACAACATTTACCTGATAAGATACGGCGCCCTCTATGGGATTCCATCTTGCCACACCGTTTTCATCGATGGTTATCACCTGTTCCCAATAATTTGAATCAGCGGGAATCACTGTATTTCCCTCTTTTGCAGAACATCCCGGTAATACAAGAGTCGCAATAACAAGCAGGCATAAAAGCATCTTGGAAAATCTTTCCATGAATAATCTCTCCCTAAAAATCGCGCCTCTTTTTCAAGAGGCGCGTTATCATGATCAAATCTATTATCTGTGTGCTGCGATCCTGTCTTTGCACATTTTGATGAACTCTTCGATGCTCATCTCGCTGGTCTCGTCGGTATCGCGGTCACGGGCTGAAACATTACCTGCTTCAGTCTCCTTCTCGCCGAGGATCAGCATATAAGGAACTCTATCCTCCTGACGTGCGGCACGGATCTTGTAACCAACCTTTTCGTTGGAAGCGTCAATCTCAACTCGGATGCCGGCTTCATCGAGAGCTTCGTAAACCTTGTTAGCGTAGTCAAGATGCTTCTCGGATACGGGAATGACCTTAACCTGTACAGGGGCAACCCAGAGAGGGAACTTACCCTTAGTCTCTTCGATAAGGTATGCCATGAATCTGTCGAGGGATCCAAGGATTGCTCTGTGAAGAACGACAGGTGTCTGCTCGTTAGAGTTTGAATCGATATACTTAAGGTCAAACTTCATAGGCAGACAGAAGTCAAGCTGACAGGTTGAAAGGGTGTACTCGGCACCTACAGCGGGCTTAACGTTAACATCAAGCTTAGGTCCGTAGAATGCAGCCTCTCCAATCTCCTCGGTATAGTCGATATGAAGATCGTTGAGAACCTGTCTTAAAGCGTCCTCAGCCTTGTTCCACATCTCGTCATCGTCATGGTACTTCTTTTTGTCAGCGGGGTCGCGGAGTGAAAGTACGCAGCGATAATCCGTAATATTAAAGTCCTTGTATACATCAAATATAAGGTCAACTACAGACTTAACCTCGCTCTCGATCTGGTCGGGAGTAACGAAGAGGTGGGCATCGTTCTGGCAGAAGTGACGACCTCTCTCGATTCCCTTTAATGTTCCGCTGGCTTCAAATCTGAAGTCGTGCGCGATCTCACCGATTCTGATGGGAAGCTGGCGATATGAACGGGGCTTGTTAGCGTAGATCATCATATGATGAGGGCAGTTCATAGGTCTTAATACGAATGACTCTCCCTCAACTTCCATTGCAGGGAACATGTTGTCCTTGTAGTGATCCCAGTGACCGGAAGTCTTGTAAAGTTCAACGCTTCCTACGCAGGGAGTCATAACATGCTGATATCCAAGCTTACGCTCTTTCTCTTTGATGTAGTTCTCAAGCTCCTGCCAAACGGTGTATCCCTTGGGAAGGAACATAGGAAGTCCGCGACCTACGAGATTGTCGGTCATGAAAAGACCCATCTCCTTACCAATCTTACGATGGTCGCGAGCTCTTGCCTCTTCCATTTCCTTCTCGTATGCTTCAAGCTCTTCCTTGGAAGAAAATGCAACACCGTTGATACGGGTAAGCATCTTGTTCTCGGAATTGTTCTTCCAATATGCTCCGGAGATACCGGTAAGTTTGAATGCCTTGAGAGCCTTGGTATAGTTGATATGAGGTCCTACGCACATGTCGATGTACTCGCCCTGTTGGAAGAAGCTGATAACTGCGTCGTCATCAAGATCTCCGATGTGCTCAACCTTATATACTTCTCCTCTTTCCTGCATGAGCTTGATTGACTCTTCTCTGGAAAGGATGAAGGACTTGAAAGGAAGATTCTCTTTAACGATCTTCTGCATTTCAGCCTCAATCTTGGGGAAGTCCTCGTCGGAGATTACTGTCTCGCCGAGGTCAATATCATAGTAAAATCCCTTTTCTGTTGCGGGACCGTATGCGAAGTGAGCCTCCGGATATAATCTTTTTACCGCCTGTGCGAGAATGTGGGCAGCGCTGTGACGGATAATGTGAAGCTCTTCTTCGGGGCTGCACTCGCCACTGGTGCCGTTATTAAAAACAACTTTCATCAGTAATTCCTCCTGGTAGCAGGTATGTCCTGCAAAAATTCTTAGTTAAAAACGTGTAAATAGTATTTTAATACTCTTAACATCAATTGTAAAGGCTGAAAGCCTCTTAATCCATGTTGTAAGTCCTTCTCTCTTCTTTTGAAAGACTTGCTCCGGCAAACTCGGTGCGGGCCATCTCAGTCAAAGTCTTGTAATCCTTGTAACCGATGGTGTAAATGCCTCTTCCCGTTGAAATATAGAATTTCTTGTTGGGGATTGAGTAATATACTCCGTTGTTTTCAACAACATCAGCTACCTTTGCATAATTCTCACCCTCAAGGAGACATGCATGAAGGCTTCCGCTAAGGCCGACCATTCCGTCCTTTTCCTCAACCTTTGAGATCATTCCTTCCATCTTGACGGATCTGATATATTCCTTGGTCTCAAGGTCTCTGATCTTTACGGTGTAATCATCGCCCTGAACCACAAGTTTTTTGTCATTGTCGATGAATGAAACAAACATGCTTCTTCTGCTCTCAAGGGGCATCTCATCAAATATCTCGCCGGTTGTGGTGTCAAACACTCTCACGTAGCCGTCCGCACATACCATGGCAGCTTTCTTTCCATCCTCTGTAATAGCAAGAAAATCGCTGATGCTTGCATCCGAGATCTGGCGAAGCTTTTCATTTTCAAGGAATGAAACGGTCTGGGCTCCAACGTCTATCTTTACAATGTTGCTACCCTCAACTGCGATATAAATATACTTTCCATCCTCGGAAACTACTGCTCTGTAGAATGATCCCTCCACCTCATCTAGTCCGTCGCATAAAAGAACGGGCTCCATTTTTTCAAGGTCTACAAGGATAAATCTTCTGTAGCCGTAACTCAAAGCATATTTACCGTTGTCGGTCACATAGGCTTCACTCATGGAGAAGAACTCTTTGATATCCTCATAGATAACTTTTTCTTCTTTTCCGGCTGCAACGTCAACCTTGTAACATCCGTCACCGTCAACGTAGATCATTGTATCTCCGACGAATTTGATAACATCGGGAACAAGATACTCACCCGGAGTGAATGTATAAACCTTATTGCCTTCGTTGTCGTAGATGATAAGGCTGTCGCCGTCAAAATATTTGCCTATGAGATACTTTCCATCATCAGAAATTCCACCGAGATAGCAGGTAAAATCCTCATAAACCAGTTCTTCAAGATCGCTTGCCTGATGTGAAGTTACAAGCAGGATCTCTGAGCTTCTTGACTGGGAGATCGCAATGTAGTAACCAAATCCCACCATATCAAGTACAGAAGTATTGGCAGTAAGACTTCTTCCTGTAAATTCTCCGGTATGGAAATCAACTTCGTAAAGGGTTCCATCTTCAAGACCGGCAATTCCCTTTCCGTTTGATTTATAGAGGATAACGGAATTTACATAGCTGTTATATGCAACGGTAGCAATTACTTTACCGGTATTTCTGTCAATGGTGATACTGGTTCCGGCGTTGGTAACAACTATCTCGTCAAAATGCTCTCCTTCGGGAGTATCGTAGCTGTGATCGCTGTAATCTGTTGATGTGATCCAGAATTCGCTGTATGAAGAAGGAACAGGGGTTGTCCACTTAATAATACCGTTTTCCGAATCGATCAAACTTACTTCAAAAGAGAAGTCCTCAGGATCATCACCGATATCGTTTCCTGTAGCAATAAGGAAATCATCTCCGATGAGGGGCTCAATATTGTAAACGGAATGCTCACTCGCGGTTATGAGTTTGCTGCTTCCATCCTCAATATTGAAAAGAGTAAAGGTTTTTTTCTCGCCCTTAACTGCATTGTTCTGAACAAGAAGGTATTTGCCCTCATATGAAAACTCTGCCTTGTATCCAAAGCCATATCCTTCGGGAGCGACATATGTATCTTTAAGTTCTCCGGTCTTAAGATCGAAGATATCAGCTACGGTCATAAGATCATTGTTGAAGAAATAACCGAGATAATCGGAATCTTCTACTCTTTCATACTCATAGTATACAAGAGCAGCAAGACCGTGCTTTGCATCGATGGTTGCGGTGAAAAGGGTTCTTCTGTTAGGAATATCCTCTCCGATGACCTTGCTGTAAATAGTTGATCCGTCGTATCCGTACTTGCTAAGACCGTAATCGGTAACGATATAGATTCCGTCAGCATCTGCGTCATATGCTTCTACATCGTCGATCCTGTCATCATCTCCAAGGATACCGGGTATCTTGGTCTTAAGTTCAAAAGTCTCTGCATCCCAAGCGTAAACGTTCTGAGCCGAATCCCTAACAAGGAATACGGTCTTGTCGGCATTGATCTTGGAATCCTGAACCTTGGTGTCGTGCTTTAAGGATCTGTCTGCGGAGTAGAAGTTGCCTGTGTTGTAAGCATACATGACCTGTGCAAGAGCATACTCAGCCTCTCCTACATAAGGTCTGTCGTTCTCTTCGGAGGGAAGAGCTTCCATGGCAACAAGCGCTGCGTCATCTCTCTTTCCTTCAGCAAGAAGGGACAAGGCCTTCTCAGCGTAGAATCTTGCCTGGTTCTCCTGTTTCTCGCGGTATTCCTTTAAGATATCTTCCGCAAGCTGTGTCTTTTCTTCAGCAAGCTGGGACTTTTCGTCAGCGAGCTGAGCCTTCTCATCTGCAAGAGCCTTCATCTTGGCTGCAACATTTGCGTTGTAAACACCAAAAGCAGCTCCGGCAAGGGCAACAACTGCAGCTCCGGCGGATACAAGAGTAATGGTTCTCTTGATGATACGCTCTTTGTGGCGCTGTCTTAAGTCATCGTATGAACATCCGAGAACAGGGGCAGCAAGCCTTAAGATCTCGGTCTTAAACTTCTTATTTCTCTCTCTTGCATCTACGCCTCTTACGTCAGCGGCAAGGGGCTCAACGGGATTACCGTTCTCATCTTCCAAAAGAAGTTTGGGGAAGCTTTCGTTAGGCTCGCCCTCGATCAGGACCGCAAGAATATGATCTCTTCCGTGCATGGAAATAAAGGTCTCGATCTCCTTAAGGACCCAGTAAGATTCGGGAGTGTTGGGGGAGCAGATAACGATAAGCCATTCGGACTGTTCAAGTGCACCGGAAATATTGTCGTTAAGGTCGCTTCCGATAGGAAGCTCTTCCTGATCCCTGAATACTCTTTTGATCTTTTTCTTTCCGGTCTTCTTCTGAACCGCAGCGGGAACATGATATGTCTCAAGACCGGTATGAACCTTTTTAGCCATCTCCATATCAAGAGGAGTGTGTCTGTAGCTTATAAATGCATCATACTTCATAATTAGCGCTATACCTGTTTATAGGACTCCTTAAAAATATTTTGATTGATTATATAAACATCCATTGGATCGTCCTGCCTGAAGGCAAGATAATCTCCGGGAAGCCCGAGATAATATTTATCGGGGTCCCAGGATGTAAATACTTTTACTCTGTGGTCAAGCTGCCTTGCATAGATTCCGTCTCCGCCTCCTGCTATGGCAGTTTTTGCATAGGGCACGATCTCGTACCGCTTTCCGGATTCAATATCAACTACCGTGGGAGGATATTCTCCGGGGAATTCGTACTCCTTTTCGACTTTCGTATAGGAGCGGTTGAATTTTTCTTTTTTGCAGGGATATATCTCGCCTTCGATATTGATGATAACGTAAAAATCATCCGTCACCATTACATCAACATCGCCCTCAAGGGTTCTGATGGAAATCTTATTACCGGGTTCAGTAAACTTAGAAACATCCACATAACCAACGGGTACTTCTTTTTTGATGTATCTGTTTAACTTTGAAACATCCTCCACATACTCACCGGCAATGATGATCTCTGAGGTGTCAAAATAATTGATCATCCTCTCCTGCATGAGTTTATTGAGGGCATCGGTTTCATAAGGGATTCCCGCTTTCTCGATAAGGTCTTTCTTAAGGAATCCTCCGGCCTTAACGATATGACCACCTCCGCCTCCGAAGCCTTCTGCGATGACTCCCGCAAGCTCACTGGCTTTAACTTCTTTTACGCAGCTCCTAACAGATATCTTTACTCCGAAAGGAAGGATGCTGTAAACAAGACAAGTCTCTACGGAATCAACCTCAAGGAGCATATCGCTTATGACGCCTAAAATATTGGGATCACAGGGCTGTGCCTCAACTATGGAGAACAAATACTTGTCATTGTACTTCGCACTGTTAAGGGCATCTCCCGCTATCTTTAATTCCTCTCTTGAGAGATTGGAATTCTTGAACAGGATGATGTTTGTAACATTGTACTTTGCAAAATCTCTTAAGTCCCTGTCGGCGGGATGGGATACCTCGGCGAATCCGTTGGTGTCCGTCATAAGGCCGTAGTAAAGAGCTGTCGCTATATTTTCATCCTTGTTGTAGTCGATGCCTTCTTTTTTGAGCATCTCGCATATGACCGTTGAGCAGGAACCGTAATTGCTCCTTATCTCGCTCATCTCCGGTATCTCGCCCGAAACCTGATGGTGATCGATGATGGCAATATTTTCTGCCTCAAACTTTGTCACATTGCTTTCGCCGTACTGACAGTCAACCGTGATCAAAAGTTCCGGCTTCTTAAGCTCAGTAACAAACTCTGCGGGGATCTTCAGTTCTTCCATCATGAGAACAAGGTTCTTTTTTTGCACGGGAAATTTACCGCCGTAAACAAACCGCGGTTTTTTACCATTTTTCTCAAGATACCATTTAAGTGCAAATCCACTGGCAAGCGCATCTGCATCCGGGTTGTCGTGGCACTGGATAACAATGTCTGAAAATCCCAGAAGGTCCTTTAGATGTAAAGACATGATCTCTCTCCCTTAACGATCAAAAGTCTTATATTGAGGAGCAAATTATAATGCCCCACAGTCTCTAATTATACCAACCACGCAAAGAAAAGACAAGAGACCGCAGCCTCTTGCCTTTAGATATATGAGCTTTTAAACTAAGTTAATTTGCTCCGCCGAAAACGATCTTTTCGACTTCATTCTTGGGAACATTGAGAGAAATCGCAAGTTCTCCAAAAAGAAAATCGGCGGCGATGCGATAGTACTTTGCATCAACCGCCGTTTCCTTACGACCTGCTTCGATGCGTTTCCTACGTCTTTCGTATATAGTCTTTAAGAGACTCACAAGTAATTTGATGTCATTGCTTCTGACACATCCTTTATACTCAGTCTCTACGAGCTTTTCATTGGGGATTTCGAGACACTTGATCTCTGAAACTTTAGAAATGATTGCCTTAGCTTCCTCAGCGGTAAGAATTGAACGAATAGACTCGTTTGCGACCGCAACAGGAACATATACAGTACTGGCAGCACTGTACACAGGCTTTAAGATGTAATACTCTTCATCCTTGTCTACTCCTGAAATATCAAGGGTAGTGATTTGATCAACCTTGCAGACTCCTTTGTTTCCACAAGCAACATATTCTCCGATACTAAACATAAAAAAACACTTCCATTTCAAAACTTAAACTGTTTACATAACTGTAAAACCATTATAACAGAATCAGTTTCGAAATGTAAGTGTTTCCATTAGAAAAAACTGTACAAAACATTTGTTTTATAAGGCTTTCAGGTTGTGACAAATTGCCTTTACTGGTCGTTCATCTTTGCAAGCTTAGCTGCCTGGTCGGCTGCGATACATGCATTAAGGATCTCATCGATGTCACCGTTCATAACCTTATCGAGTTTGTATACGGTAAGTCCGATTCTATGGTCGGTAACACGTCCCTGAGGGAAGTTGTAAGTTCTGATCTTCTCGGAACGATCTCCGGTACCGATCTGGCTTCTTCTCAGCTCTGCCTCTGCGTCGTGCTTCTCCTGCTGCTGCATATCATAGAGCTTTGATTTGAGGAGTGCAAAAGCCTTAGCCTTGTTCTGGAGCTGTGATTTCTCGGTCTGGGAGTAAACCACGATTCCGGTAGGATAGTGAGTAAGACGAACTGCGGAGTCGGTGGTGTTGACACACTGTCCACCATTACCGGAAGCTCTCATTACGTCGATCCTGATATCCTTTTCATCGATAACGATATCAATGTCTTCATCCGCCTCGGGCATAACAGCTACGGTACAGGTTGAAGTATGGATACGTCCGCCGGACTCGGTCACGGGAACACGCTGTACGCGGTGTACACCTGATTCATATTTAAGCTTTGAATATGCACCCTGTCCGTTGATCTGGAAGGTAACTTCCTTGCATCCGCCGATACCGATCTCATCCATGCTGATAAGCTGGCACTTCCAACCCTGAGCTTCGGCAAAATGTACATACATACGATAGATCTCTGCTGCAAAAAGCGCTGCCTCGTCTCCGCCGGCACCTGCACGGATCTCCACGATAACGTTCTTGTCATCGTTAGGATCCTTGGGAAGGAGCATGATCCTCATTTCCTGCTCAAGTTCTTCAATGCGGGCCTTTGAATCATTCAAGGTCTCCTTAAGCATTTCTCTCATATCTTCATCGCTCTCGGATTCAAGCATATCAAGTGAATCCTGAACGTCTGCCTTGCACTTTTTATACTCGGTGTAAGCATCAACAAGGGGAGCAAGATCGCTCTGTTCCTTCATAAGCTTGCGGAAACGATTGGTGTCGTTTGTAACGTCGGGAGAATGAAGCTCAGTCATTATCTCCTCGTATTTAATTAAAAGGTCTTCAAGTTTATCAAACATCTTATCAATCTCCAAACGCGGACTTTACACCCGCCACAACGCGGTCAAGTCCTGCGTAATCTTTAATAACTTCCGTTTCAATGAATCCCGCATCCTTCATAAGCTTTTCTACCGCTTCTCCCTGATCGTAACCGATCTCAAGGAGCAGCCTTCCACCTACGGTAAGGATCTTCTTGGCACCCGGAATGATCTTTTCATAAAAGACAAGTCCGGTCTCGGTTCCGTCAAGGGCCATTCTTGGCTCGTGGTCCTTAACTTCCGGCATTAATGTCTCCACGATATCCTTAGGGATATAGGGAGGATTTGAAACGACCATCTCGAAACTCTCGTCCCCCTTTAATGCCTCAAAAAGGTCACCCTGTAAAAAGGTTGCAGCATTCTTATCTTTAAGGATATTCTCCGCATTCTCCTTTGCCACGGTAAGGGCATCTTCCGAAAGGTCGATACCGATCCCGGTGCAGTCATTTGAGTAATTCAAAAGACTGATTAGGATGCATCCGCTACCGGTACAGATATCAAGGATCCTGCTTCCGTCGCTTAAATTCCTAAGTCCTTCTTCCACAAGGATCTCTGTGTCGCTCCTTGGGATAAGTACTCTGTTGTCCACCTTGAAATCAAGGCCCATAAAAGGTGCAGTACCCGTTATATACTGAAGGGGTTCTCTTGCTTCTCTGCGAACAAGGGCTTTTTCAAGCCTTTCCTTGTCCTCATCTGAAAGCTCCCTTTCATTGTCCATTAAAATATCATTTCTTGTAATACCGAGGAAATATTCCAGTAAGAGTCTCGCGTCGTTTTCAGCTTCCTCGATATGCGCGGCCTTCAGCCTGTCCTTTGTACTTGCATAAATCTCGGAAACTTTCAATGCTAATCCTCCCAGTCGTCCTCTGTGGGCTCTTCAAGCTCGGGGCCATCCTCCCAATCGTCCTCAAATACGGTATCATCGGGATTCTTGAGAGCATTATACTCATCGCCCTCAACTTTATATTCGCTGTAGTTAAGCTTGATATGGTCCTCTTCCTCGTCCTCACGCATCATCTCATCGGTTACTTCGTAGTCAAAGTACTCCTTAAGATAAGCCTTCCAGTCGAAAACTGCCTCAACTGAAGCGATGGCAGCCTGTACCATGTGCTTATCGGGCTCCTTTGTGGTGATGTGCTGAACCCAGATTCCGGGAGCAGAGATCATGGAAATAAAGAAATTATCGTATCTTCCCGCAAGTCTAAGGATCTCATATGAGATTCCTGCGATAACGGGGATCAGAGCAATTCTCACTACCAGTCTGAGCCACAAAGTATCAACTCTTATAAAGATAAAGAAGATAACACTGATAAATACTACAAGGTAAATAAAGCTGGTTCCGCAACGCTTATGGAATCTTGAACTTCTCATAACGTTTTTAACGGTCAGCATCTTTCCGTGCTCGATACAGTTGATGCACTTATGCTCAGCACCGTGATATCCGTATAGTCTTTTGATATCTTTGAGGCAACTGATAAAGATCATGTATCCAAGGAAAATGAGGATCCTTATAACACCTTCGATAATAGCAACAAGGGACTCGTTTCTTACAAACTTTTCAAACAGAGTTGAAAGGTAAGTGGGCAGGACAACAAAAAGTCCGATGGCAATGATAAGAGAAAGAATGGTTATCAATATGGAAGAACCGCTTGCTCTGCTGTCTCCCTGAACCTTCTTTGAATCTCTTCTTGCCTCTTTCTCACTCTCGTCATCATAAAATGAAGCGGAATAGTTAAGAGAACGAAGGCCGAGGACCATCGAATCTATAAAATTAAAGACGCCTCTGATAAAGGGGAACTCTTTGATCTTATGTCCGTGAAGAATGCCGGCATAATGCTCAACTTCAACAGTAAGATTGCCGTCGGGCTTTCTTACAGCTACCGCATACTTCTCCCCATTTTTCATCATTACGCCTTCGAGAACAGCCTGACCGCCGATTCCCGAGTAACCTTTTTTGATATTACCCATGTTTCCCTCTTAGTAAATCTGCTTTTAACGTGAAAAAAGGTTGAGGCCTTAACCTCAACCTTTGACTTCTTTCATTACTTAAGACCGTATTTCTTATTGAACTTATCAATACGACCATCTGCTCTTGCAGTCTTCTGCTGGCCTGTGTAGAATGAGTGGCACTTTGAGCAAACTTCTACGTGAATCTCAGGCTTGGTTGAACCGGTTACGAAAGTGTTTCCGCAGTTGCAGGTAACGGTTGCCTGATAGTACTCAGGATGGATTCCTTCTTTCATTATTTTCACCTCTCTATAAAAAAGTATATTAGCGTTTTTAATCCGCACTGCCTATGGAACCACAGACAGCGATACAACTATACCATAAGATACTTTTTTATGCAAGTTATATTTTATTCCAATTAATTCTTGTTAAAGTTACATGAACTTGTTCACTTTGACGGTACGAACAAATTCAACATTGTCCCTTGTCTTGGCAAACATATCAAGGATGCGGTCGGTAGCTTCGTCAGGCTTAAGGCCGTTAAGAGCTTTTCTCATAACATTGATAGCCTCAAGTTCATCGCCGCTAAGGAGAAGATCCTCTCTTCTGGTTCCGGACTTGGCAAGGTCGATAGCGGGGAAGATCCTTCTCTCGGAAAGCTTTCTGTCGAGAACGATCTCCATGTTACCGGTTCCCTTGAATTCCTCGTATACAACATCGTCCATCTTACTTCCGGTCTCAACAAGAGCGGTTGCAAGAACGGTAAGGCTTCCGCCTTCGCGCATGTTTCTCGCTGCACCGAAGAACCTCTTGGGCATATGGAGTGCTGCGGGATCGAGACCACCGGAAAGGGTACGTCCGCTGGGCGGGATAACCTGGTTATATGCACGGGTAAGTCTTGTGATGGAGTCAAGGAGGATTACAACATCCTCATGCTGCTCAACGAGTCTTCTTGCTCTCTCGATAACCATCTCGGCAACACGGATGTGATGCTCGGGCTGTTCGTCGAAGGTTGAGTAGATAACTTCTACATTCTGACCTGTGATAGCTTCCTTAATATCAGTAACTTCCTCGGGACGCTCATCAATAAGAAGAATGATCATATGGGTAAGGGGATCATTCTTAAGCATAGCATGGGCGATTTCCTTAAGGAGGGTTGTCTTACCGGCCTTCGGAGGAGATACGATCATACCACGCTGTCCAAATCCAACAGGGCTTACAAGGTCCATGGCTCTCATAGCAACCTTACATCCGGGAGTCTCAAGCTTGATCCTCTTATCCGGGAAGATGGGGGTCAGATTCTCGAAGGATACTCTCTTTAAGGTTTCCTTTGCGGGCCTTCCGTTTACTTTCTCAAGGAAACATAAGGGGCTGAACTTTTCCTTCTCGCCTTTTGCTCTCTTGATTCCGGTAAGGATATCACCCGTTCTCAAACGGAATCCTCTGATCTGTAGAGGAGAAACATATACGTCATTCTCGCCAGGAAGGTAGTTGGCACTTCTGATGAATCCGAAGCCATCGGCCATAACCTCGAGGATACCCTCAACAACAGTATCGCCTTCCTGGGGAACATACTCCTCATCGATTCCGGCAACGCGGTTTACTGCAGGCTTCTCAGCTTCCTCTGCGGGAGCGGCTGTCTTCTTCTCTTCATCAACAGTTTTTGCTTCCTGTTTGTCTGCAGGAGCAGCTTTTGCATCGGATGAGTATGATGACTTTGCCTTTGTATTTACAACAACTTTAACGTTTGATTTTGTCTTGGGTTTAGCGGCAGCCGCAGCAGCTGCAGCAGCTTCCTTCTTTCTCTTCTCATCTACTTCGATAAGAAGATCAACAAGTTCTTCTTTTTTAAGACCGGTAATGCCTTTAACGCCTCCGGCTTTAGCCAAAGCTTTAAGCTCTGTAAGTGGTAATGATAAAAGTTTTTCTCTCATGATACCTCTTTCATTAAAAATAAAATTACAATTAATGCGGTTTCTGGTTTCTTGTTTAATTAACTACTTTTGACGGATTTTTTACTTTGATTAAAGCTAAATCGATTCGCAAATAAATGAATTCAGTACAATAACTATCATACTAAAGTAAAACCGGAAAAATAAAAGGAAACCTTATTTAAGGTTTCCTCTTTCGCTCGAGTAGCGAGAGGGGGATTCGAACCCTCGACACCGCGGGTATGAACCGCGTGCTCTAGCCAACTGAGCTATCTCGCCGTGGAGCCTATAGGGCTCGAACCTATGACCCTCTGCTTGTAAGGCAGATGCTCTCCCAGCTGAGCTAAGACTCCGTATCGACCGGGCGTCGACTCATAGTAATATACTACATCAAAAACGCCTTGTCAACAATATTTTTTTGAATGTTTTTTCAAACATTCGAGCAGGGGAAGAGGGGATCGAACCCCCGTTAACGGTTTTGGAGACCGCCGCACTACCGCTGTACTATTCCCCTATAAGACAACACAAATGCGTTCCGCATTTGTTGCAAATGACGCGATGCCTTAACGCATTATTTGTCGCGGAGCGATTGCGCACGATGCGGTGTACTTCAGCGCATCGTGGCTTCACTAGCCACAAACTTAAAACGTCGGTTACTGTCTGAAACAGCAACCGACGTTTAATATATCATAACTTATGTAATAACGCAAGAAGAATTTAGCAGTTTAACAAAATAAATTTCACACGAAAATTTCACAGAACAAGTTTTGCTAAAAAGTAAGCGCAGCATAAAGCTGCGCCTACAATAATTATATTTACGAAATAATAATTTATAAGTGTGGTACCACAGTTCCCGGTTGATCGGTTTCTCTAAGAGAAAGTACTGGTGCCTGTGGGTTGCCCTGTTCTTTGAAATTCATCTCATAACCATTCGCATTCGAAACACTTTCAAAAGTATAGTTAACGTTATTACTGCAAGCATACGTCCATACATATGTACTATTATCGTATGTAAATACATAGTTGCCATCCTTTGTCTTTACCGTCATAGGGAAGGAATGATGAACAGCATCTCCGGTATTAGCATCAAAAAACACGCCTTGAAAATGAAAGAATGACGCTATTCCTTTTATCGTATTTTCCTCAAGAACAAAGGTAACTGCACCTCCACTATCAAGATCATACGGATATACGTAAGCAGTTCCGGGATTATTTGTAGTAGCATCCCCGAATGCTTTATATTCTACAACATCTCCGGCCTTAAGAAGACCCTCAAAGTAGAAATAATAATAATTGTTTGCACCTCTGGAATTGCCGTTTTCATCCCATCTTTCTCCCGGAATAACAAAAGTCGAGCCATTCCCTCTTCCCCTTAAACGGATTGAGTTACCTCCGACTTCTTGTCCATAGGTTCCATCTTCTCCAAGATACATTAATGGCTCCATAGTACCATTATTATCCACCGTCGCATACGTCCATCCAATCTTACCTGGATCAACCCCAAACTCAGCACTGATCTCTACATCCCCGGCAGGCATAGTAAATGTATTATTATTTACGGTAACTCCGCCCCTAAGGACATTCCAAGCTTTCAATCTATAGAAAGTATTAATTGGAGTTGCAGTCAGTGTTACCGTATCGCCCTCTTTTGCACTTGCAGGACTTACGCTTACAGTACCCTTTGTAGTGTCTGTACTTGCAACACTGATAGAATATGTAGGCTTATTCTGTGATGTCGCCCATCCAAATGCAGCACTGATCTTTACATTGGTTGCGGGCATTACGAATGTAGGCTTTTCTATTCCATTAGGATACTGAAGAGTTACGTTCTCATCAGGCTCCCATCTTGCAAGTTCTTTTCCTCCGTCAGCAACTGCTGTAAGAGTAATAACCTCGCCTTCTTTTGCTGAAGATGCACTGGCGGTTACAGTTCCTCCGTCGTATCCATATACCGTGATGGTATATTTTACCTCTTCAGGTTCTTCCTCTTCTTCCTCTTCAGCTTCCTCTTCCTCTTCTGTCTCCCCGGCTACCTCTTCTTCCTCTTCAAGTTCTTCCACTATCTCTTCTTCAGCAGGTTCCTCTTCAGGCTCCTCCACCTCTTCTTCAAAAGTAGGCCACTCAAGGTCTGCCCAGTCAAAGTATGCTGGAGAAAGGGTCATAGCGTACTTCCAGAATTCTTCCTCTGTCGCGCCGCAAACCTCAAGGCACTGGGCTCTGCGCTCATCATCCCTTGCAAGTTCACTGATGACCAAAAGAGGAAGGTCATATAAGGTATATTTCTTTTTGGTGTACTTTCCTGTTGAAGGATCGCGGCTCAGCCACTCTCCGGCCTTTACTTCAAAAGTTTCACCGGTTGTGGGATCGTTTACCTCAACATGACCTTCTACCAAGAAGAGATCATCCGCGCTGACATATCCGCAGGTACCGCGGATACCAACGATCATTGTAGATGTCTTGATGTCAAAGGATTCATCCTCCGCAAGAGCCTTGGTTACGTTAAAATACAAAGCTCCGCTTTCAAGATTAAGCTCAAGTTTCTTTCCTTCCTGACTTACAACAGTTTTAGAACTCTGATCAAGAGAAACTATCTTGTAGTCATCAAGGCCAAGACTTGCAAAACTCTCAGTTGCGGTTAAAACCTTGTTTCCATTATTAAGTCTTAAATTCTCTGTAATGGAAACATCTCGGTCCTTGCTGTCAAGAAGTGAAACCGTTCCCTGCATTCTAAGGAACCTGATGGTTGTTGCCACAAGGTCATTTTTACCGCTAAGAAGGATGATAGCTGCAACTGCGGCAGCCACTATCACTACTGCTCCGGCAACAATTCCTATTATTCCGGGCTTACCTATTTTAGGCTTTACTGCACTGTCTCCCATAACTTTCTCTCCAAAAAATTAATAGTTAAACCGAATTACAGTTATAAACACAAAAAGGGTAAAACAAAAAAATCAAAAACCGACTGACTAAAGGACATTTAAAAGGACACTAAAAGAAAAGTGCGGAACACCCCCTTGCCTTTTGAATAGGCTCTCGGGGAAACTCCACACTAGATTGTAACACATGTGATTTACATAAATCAATGATTTTAAGCGATTTTCAGGTTTATTTATACGATCTTGTCAATGGCTTCCCTTACATTGGAGACGCCGATGACCTCTACGTTCCCTGCTTTCTTGCACTCTTCTTCGCAACTCTTGGGAACTATAAGAGTCTTAAAGCCCAGTTTAGCGGCTTCCGCAGCCCGCTGTCTTGCGTTCGAAACGCTTCTTACTTCACCGGAAAGGCCAACCTCACCGAAGGCAACGATCTCAGGGCTAAGGGCTTTATTCTTAAAACTGGACACCACAGCAAGGACGATTCCAAGGTCTATAGCGGGCTCAGTCACTTTCATACCACCTGTTATGTTTACGTAAGCATCGCAATCTCCCAATGAAAGACCGCATCTTTTCTCAAGAACAGCCATAAGGAGATTTACTCTGTTATAATCCGTACCGTTAGCCTGGCGTCTGGGAAGTCCGAAATTGGTACGGCACACGAGGGCCTGGATTTCCATAAGAAGGGGCCTTGTTCCTTCAACAGAGCAGGTAACTATGCTTCCGGATGCATCCTGAGGACGACCGTCCAGCATGAACTCAGAAGGATTCAGGACTTCAGTAAGTCCCTCCTGTCTCATTTCGAATACACCTATCTCATCAGTGGATCCAAAACGGTTCTTAACGCCGCGAAGCACTCTGTATGAAGCATGTCTGTCTCCTTCAAAGTAAAGAACGGTATCCACCATATGTTCAAGGACTCTGGGGCCGGCTACAGCTCCATCCTTGGTTACATGACCAACAATAAAAATAGAAACTCCCAGTCCCTTGGCAAGCTGTAAAAGAACCGCTGTGGTCTCCCTTACCTGGCTGACGCTTCCGGGAGCGGAACTGATGTCCTCACTGTACATTGTCTGTATTGAGTCTATTACAATAACACCCGGTTTCTTTTGCTTTATGACCTCTGAAATGATGCCAAGATCATTCTCGCAAAGAAGGCTCATCTTATCCGTAAAGCTTCCGATCCTGTCGGCGCGAAGCTTTATCTGGACCTTGGATTCCTCACCTGATACATAGAGTACATCCGTACCTTTTTCAGAGAGGTTACGGCACACCTGAAGAAGCAGGGTTGACTTACCGATTCCGGGATCACCACCCACGAGTGTCAGGCTTCCTGCTACAATACCGCCGCCAAGGACTCTGTCCAGTTCTCCGATGCCTGTAAGGAGCTTGTCATCTTCCTTAACGGAAACCTCAGAAAGGGTAACCACCTCGGATGAAAGAGCGCTTCTTTTGCTTGCCGCAGTGCCTTTCTTTATATCTTCTTTTGAAACCGTCTCTTCAACAAAAGTATTCCATTCTTTACAAGCCGGGCACTGTCCCATCCATTTGGATGACTCATATCCGCACTCGTTACAGAAGAAGACCGATGTCATTTTCTTTGTTGCCATTAAAACTATTCCCCAAATCTTTCCTAAAAAATGCACCCGACTTATTGCCGGGTGCCTATACCTTATTTAATTAAGCTTTTACAACCTTTACTGCAACAGCGTCCGCATTTGCAGTCTCAACACTGACGGAAAGTTTTCCGCCAAGTCCGGTCTGTACCTTTCCGGTGCTTGCGCCGTTTACGAAGATTTCGTAAGAAGTCTCATCTTCGAGTCCCAAAGTGATCTGAGCATCCTCAGCTCCCTCAACGGTGAACTCGATTCCGTCTGCGGTCTCTTTAAATCCGTTAACTGCTGTTCCGGGAACGGATTCGTAAAGGAACAATCCATTTTTCTCCAGCTTGGTGATCTCGTTAAAGGTCTTAACCTTAAGAAGATCGCCGCCAACGGGGAAGTCCTCAACCTTAGACTTTTGGGCTAATTCGTAGTTTCCAAAACTAATGCTGCCATCCGCTTCTTTGCGGATCAACTCATTTACAACAGCCATTTTAAATTTTCCTCCGAAAAAAATACCTTGGGGGTCAATGCCCCTGCTACACTTCTATTTTACTTGTCATAAAAGTTAAAGTAAATAGATTTAATGAGAATTTCATTTAACAACAAACGTTACTTTTCCGTCCTTGGCACCTACCGAAACTTTGTCTCCCGGCTTAACCTTTTTGGAGAGGATTTCCTCCGCAAGAGCATCCTCGATCTCGGACTGAATGCCTCTTCTCAAGGGTCTTGCACCCATCTTCTTGTCAGCGAATTTCTTGACAATGTGCTCTTTAAGAGCAGGAGTGAAGGTGAGTTTGATATTCATCTGGTTCTCGCATCTGGTGGCAAGTTCCTTGGTAAGAAGGTTAACGATGGCCTTCATGTCATCGTCAGTGAGCTGATGGAATACAAGGATATCATCAATACGGTTGATAAACTCGGGCTTGAAGGATTTCTTAACTTCCTCCATTACTGCGGACTTCATCTTCTCATAGTCCTTCTTTTCACTCTTTTCAGTGGCAAAGCCAAGGTTCTTGGGATCCACGATCCTCTGAGCTCCTGCGTTAGAAGTCATGATAAGAATTGTATTCTTAAAGGAGATCTTGCGTCCCTTTGAATCCGTGATATGGCCTTCATCAAGCACCTGAAGAAGGATATTGAATACATCGGGATGGGCCTTCTCAATCTCGTCAAAAAGGACTACGGAATAGGGGTTCTTTCTGATCTTGTCGGTAAGCTGTCCGCCCTCTTCAAAGCCTACATATCCCGGAGGTGAACCGATCATCTTTGAAACGCTGTGGCCTTCCATGTACTCCGACATGTCGACTCTTATAATAGCGTCCTCAGAGCCAAACATAGCCTCTGCAAGAGCCTTTGAAAGTTCGGTCTTACCAACACCGGTAGGTCCTAAGAAAAGGAAGGAACCGATGGGTCTGTTAGGGCTCTTGAGGCCTACTCTGCCTCGTCTCATGGCCTTGGAGATGGAATCAACCGCCTCATTCTGGCCGATGACACGCTTATGAAGGATGGACTCAAGCTTAAGAAGTCTCTCAGTCTCCTTCTCCGCAAGCTTTGTAACAGGGATCTTTGTCCACATGGCAACAACCGCTGCGATGGAATCCTCGTCGATAGAGTAAGTGTAATCCCCTGCTTTTTCCTGCATCTTATTTTGGAGGCGCTCATACTTCTTGATCAGCGCATCCTGTTTTTCTTTTAATTCATGAGCCTGTAAAAAGGCCTCCATCCTGATGGAAAGTTCGATCTGACGGTCCATCTTCTGGATCTGGTCAGCAAGTTCGCGTAATTTACCGGGCTTTTCCATGCTGCGAAGCTTTGCACTTGCAGCGGCTTCGTCGATAAGGTCAATGGCCTTGTCAGGAAGATTACGGTCGTTGATATATCTTGCTGAGAGCCTTACAGCTGCCTCAACAGCAGACTGAGTTATCTCAACATGATGATGCTCCTCGTACTTGCCCTTGATGCCTTCAAGGATACGTATAGCCTCTTCCTGGGTGGGTTCTTCAACGGTAACGGGCTGGAAACGTCTCTCAAGCGCCGCATCCTTCTCAACGTACTTTCTGTACTCAGCGATGGTGGTAGCACCAATTAGCTGAAGTTCTCCTCTTGCAAGAGAAGGCTTCATGATATTTGAAGCATCGATGGCACCTTCTGCGCCACCTGCGCCGATAAGTGTGTGGAGCTCATCAAGGAAAAGGATAACATTTCCATCCTCGATAACCTCGTGGATCACGCGCTTGATACGCTCCTCAAACTCACCCCTATACTTACTTCCGGCAACCATTCCTGAAAGGTCAAGGGTAAGAAGTCTTTTATTTCTTACTGTCTCGGGAACATCGCCGGAAACGATCCTCTGGGCAAGGCCCTCAACAACCGCTGTTTTACCTACACCGGGCTCACCGATGAGGCAGGGATTGTTCTTGGTCCTTCTGCTAAGGATCTGGATAACACGGCTGATCTCCTCATTTCTTCCGATAACGGGATCAAGCTTGCCATCTTCAGCAAGAGCAGTAAGATCACGGCTGTACTGGGAGAGCATGGACTGCTTTCCCTTTGCGGTCTTGGCTCCGAGATCTTCCTTTGCAAGAGCAGGATCCTCACCGATAGCGGCAAGAGTGTCCGCATAGATCTTCTGTACATTGGTTCCGGGGGCTGCAAGAAGTCTTGCTGCCACATTCTCACCCTCTTTAATAATGGCAAGAAGGATATGCTCGGTACCAATCTCTTTCTGGCCGAATCTCTCGGCTGTTCTTCCGGCTTCTTCAAGAATGAGCTCTGCTCTGGGGGAATAGATTCCCCTCTCTCTTATAGCAACATTCTTGTCGAAAGAGATCATGTCCTTGATCATCTCTTCGTATTTATCCGGAAATACACCATTGTCTCTTAAAACTTTACCGGCTACACTGGTTTCATCCTTGAGCAGTCCGGCTAAAATATGTTCTGACCCGATATAACCCTGATGGAACTTGCGCGCACAATTGGCAGCTTCTTTAAGAGCTTCCTGCGCTTTTTGAGTAAATTTACCCTGCAATTTTCTATTCCTCCTATGGGATTATTTTAAAAACCGTATTCTTTATAAATATCATCGATCATTTTGTGGAGTTCTTCTTTAGAAACGTTTCTGCACACGGCTTCAAGTACAGTAGAACTTAGAATATTGCGAATTTGACGCAAATGTTCCTCCTTAGCCTCTGAAACGGATATGACCGCTCCACGACGCCTGTCGACCTTTACGTATCCTTCGCTTCTTAAAACGGAGTATGCCTTATTGACGGTATGCATATTAATGCCGATCTCATCCGCCAAGGTTCTTACACTGGGAAGCACATCGCCCTCGTGAAAAGTGTTGGTGGCAATACCAAGGATTATTTGATTTCTCAGCTGAAGATACAAAGCTTCGTCACTGTTAAAATCTATCTCGATAAGCATCCCGATCCTCCAAAAAGATCCAAAGGTCTTTTTAGACTACAAGACCTCTGTTATAGAAATGTTATAACAGAGGTCTTTTGATGTCAATTTGTATTACCAAATTTTATTATCTTTTAAGATTATTCGCCCTTGCCGTTGAGGAATCCGTAATCGAAATCGTCATCATCTGGCATCTGGCGCTTGGGAGCTTCCTGAGGTCTCTGAACAGGTCTATCGCCCTGCATGGGTCTTGCACCGTTAGGTCCTACGGGTCTTCCCTGGGGTGCTCCTGCGGGTCTTCCGTTAGGCCCTACAGGTCTTCCCTGAGGTGCTCCTGCGGGTCTTCCGTTAGGTCCTACAGGTCTTCCCTGAGGTGCTCCTGCGGGTCTTGCTCCATTAGGTCCTACAGGCCTTCCCTGAGGTGCTCCTGCAGGTCTTGCTCCGGCAGGTCTTCCCTGGGGTGCCCCTGCGGGTCTTGCTCCGGCAGGTCTTCCCTGGGGTGCCCCTGCGGGTCTTCCCTGATGTGCTCCGGCAGGTCTTGTTCCTGTGGGTCTTCCGTTTCCTGCTGCAAGGCGCTGTCTTCTCTGCTTCTCAGCATCTGCAAATGCTGCTCTGTCTCCTGAATCTCTGAGCTTCATGAAGAAGTATACGCATCCGCCTACTGCTGCGATTGCAATGATGATAAAGATGATAAGAGCAGCTCTGAGTCCTGATACCTGCTTCTGATACTTTGTAGCAGATGCCTTATAAGAATCAAGGTTCTCAAAAATCTCGCTGATATTGTACTGAAGGTTATTGTTGTAATCGAGAAGCATCCAAGCTCCGTCTTCACCTTCAGTGGTATCCCAATCTTTCTTTTCTTCTACAACAGGCTCTTCCTCAACAGGAGTTTCTTCCTGAACGGGCTCTGAAGTCTCGGTTGTGAGATCGGTAAGTTCACCTGAAGGGGTTACGAAATCCGCACGGGTAAAGCCTACGATATCCTTGCCCTCTGCATTGGTGTACTGGATGTAATACCATTCTCTTCCGTCGGTACCGTTCTTAACACCGTTGATGGTAACTGCTGCGCCGTTAGCTACGCTGTCAATGATGGTACTTGATGTTGAAGCATCCTGACGAACTCTTACGTTCTGCTCACTCTTGATGGTTCCTGTAACAGGGTTTACAAGTCTGATGCTGGGGTCCCCTGCGGTAACGTTTCCGTCTGCTCCGATGGTTCCTACGGTTGATCCGTCGGTAACCTGTGCAAGGTCGCTTCTTACATATCCGCTCTTTCCGTCAGCGGTTGTGATCTGGTACCAAACTCCGCCTTCGCCATCAACCTGTCCGTTGATGGTAATGGAATCATTGGCAGCCAAAGTTGTAACAACGTCACAATTGGTATTGGACTGTGCACGAACTCGTGTACCATCCTTTAAGATTTTTCCTGAGCTTGCAGCGAAGCTGTGTAAAGTAAGTGCAAATACTGCGATGATCACGGCTGTTGCAGTTATAATACCCGCGATGAGCTTTCTGCTCTCGGAGTATGATCTACTAACGTTCATTTATATCGTCCTCCCACTAAAACCACATAATGTAGACATCATACATATAATAACATACTACATAATGTTTATCCAGCGATTTTAGCGATTAATTGTTTAAAAAATATTAATAAGTTGTTACGCTCATCGGAAGCTTATGCCTCATCGATGGCCTTTCCGATGTCGTGGCGCATATACTTATTGTCAAAATTAACCCACTCTGTAGCTTCGTATGCCTTTGCTCTTGCTTCCTTAAGGTCCTTTCCTACTGCGGTAACGCCAAGGACACGGCCACCGTTTGTTACAATGTTTCCGTTCTCGTCAAACTTGGTTCCTGCATGGAAGCAGAAGTAATCATCTTTTCCTTCGAAGTTCTCAAGGCCGGTGATCTTGAATCCCTTTTCATACTTTACGGGATAACCGTCGCTGGCAAGGACTACGCATACTGCTGCCTTATCTTCAAACTGAAGGTCAAGCTTGTCCAGTGTTCCATCGATGCAGGCTTCCATAACATCGATGATGTCGTTCTTAAGTCTGGGTAGGACAACCTGTGCCTCGGGATCTCCGAATCTTGCATTGTACTCAAGGACTCTGGGTCCCTTTGGTGTAAGCATAAGTCCAAAGAAGATAACGCCCTTGAAAGGACGTCCCTCTGCCTTCATTGCATCAACAGTGGGCTGGAAAATATATTTCTGACAGAAATCATCAACTTCTTTTGTGTAGAAAGGTGTGGGTGAGAAGTTACCCATTCCGCCGGTGTTAAGACCCTGGTCTCCATCCTTTGCACGCTTGTGGTCCTGAGCTGAAGACATGATCTTTACGATGTTTCCGTCAACGAATGATAAAACGCTGACTTCACGTCCGGTCATGAACTCCTCGATGACCATGCGGTTTCCGGCTGAACCGAACTTCTTGTCCTGCATGATCTCCTTTACGCCATCGATAGCTTCTTCAAGGGTATTGCAGATAAGAACGCCCTTTCCGAGAGCAAGGCCGTCAGCCTTAAGAACGATGGGGAACTCAGCCTTAGTCTTGAGATATTCGATGGCCTTGTCTGCGTCATCAAAGTTCTCGTACTTGGCTGTGGGTATATCATATTTCTTCATGAGATCCTTGGAGAAAGCTTTGCTTCCCTCGAGGATAGCTGCGTTTTTCTTAGGTCCGAAGGCTCTGATGCCTGCTGCCTCAAGCTCATCAACAAGGCCGCCTACAAGAGGATCGTCCATTCCGACGATAACAAGGTCGATGGCTTTTTCCTTTGCAAATGCTACGATCTTGTCAAATTCCATGGCTCCGATGGGAACACATTCCGCAAGGGCTGCGATTCCGGCGTTTCCGGGCGCGCAGTAAATCTTGTCGGCTCTTTTACTCTTGGCTACACTTGTTGCGATGGCATGTTCACGTCCGCCGCTTCCAACGATAAGAATGTTCATGATGTATCTCCCTTTATGGTAATTCGGTGCTACGCACCATAGGTAACAATAACAATAAACCCGTCCTAAGTCAATGATTTTGACCCCCGGGAACATTTTTCAATTTCGTATAAAAAACTACTGCCAGTGCCAAATACACTGCCGCCATAATGCCAACGGTTATTGGCAATATCTTGAATGCGATTCCTATAGCGGCAAGTCCGCCTCCCACCATCATTGTGCTAAGCATGTTGGGAAGTAAATAACCGGCCACTGCTCTTCCCTGCTTGATGACCTGGATCTCGTTGTCCCAGTCAAGCTGCATATATTTTGCTCCCATGTACATGCCAAAAGCAGTGGAAAACAGGTTTGCCGTTACGGTATAACATATAGCCACTGCCCATTCCAAAGGGCTTGCTTTCAGTGAAATGCAGGATGTTATGGTTGCAAACAAAGCCACAGGCATGAAAAGGAACAGATTAAAGATCATTTTTCCTTTAAACACATCCATCATGTCAAGGGGCAGGGACTTGATGATCCAATAATTCTTACCCTCAAGGGACATGGAGCAGGCAGTTGAAGGGACCATTCCCGTAAAGAAATAAACAAGAATAGGGATCACAAGTGATGCTGAAACATTGCTCAGATCCACTTCCATTCCCGCCATGGAGCTGACCACTTTATTTACATCAAGAAAGAGGATTGCAATTCCAAGCACCACCGTCATAACGGCGCCCATTCCGATGTTGGTAATATAGGTAGTTGAACCTGTGAAACGTTTTGCCTCTTTTGCGCAAATACTCATTGGAACGCTTCTTCTCTTGAAATCTTTGTCTATGACTTTTGCTTTGGTAATATGGGCTGTGCTCAGTTTTGTGTTGATGCTTTTGTAAAACTTTGAGAACACGAAGAAAAAGACTTCATACGCCACAACTGAGATGCAGACAAGCAAAAGAATGGAGACAATGTCTTTCTCATTGACAGCCTTTGCAAACCATTTTGCCATGGGGACCACATTTCCCACATTTGAAAAGGCATCTCCCGAAACTTTGACCACTTCCTCGATCTTGTTGTTCTTGATCACATCCTCTACAAGGAATCTTGTAAAGAACATAGGGATCACCAGAATAAAGATAAGGATTGAAATAACAATATTTTTATGTCTGAATCCTGCGCTGATGCCGCCTATAAGAGCACTGATGGCGGTTGCCAAAAGCATGGGGATTATGGGAAGGAAAAACGTAAGGACAACCCATATCAGGATTGAAATTGCTGACGGTTTTCCTCCAATGATAAACCCGATAAGTGCGGAAAAAGATATGACGCAGGTCCAGATCAGGTTATTTATGTACATGTAAAGGAATCGGCTTGATACCACTTCTTTGATGGTAAAGGGCATGGACATGAGCATGTCGTATTCCTTGTAGCCGAACATAATGCCGTGAGCTTTGAAAAAAGTAAAGAAGAATGAAAGGGCAAAGACAACGGATGCGGGAATTACCGGTACCGTTTCTGCCATTCCATAATAAGAAAGCCCAAAGCATGAGCCTCCAACGTAAATGGCAAGCATAAGATATATAACTGAAAATCCAACGATATTTCCTGTTGCCAGCTTTCTCTTTTTCTTGTCATCACTGTGTTTAAGAATGTTTAGATTGCCGGTTGAAGTAAGAACTGTTTTAAGGAGCAGGATTTGATCATTCATCTTTTACCGCCTCCAGGAATACTTCTTCAAGGGTCTTGTCGCCGATAAGTTCGGAAACATTTCCGTTTGCGATGATCTGTCCTTTCTTGATGATGGCGATCTTGTTGCAAAGTCGCTCCGCCACATCAAGAACATGGGTAGAGAAGAATACCGCGCTACCCTTTTCGCACATTTCGTGCATGATCTCCTTTAATGTAAATGCCGCCTTGGGGTCAAGACCTACAAAGGGCTCGTCCATCACAAGAAGCCGGGGCTCATGGATAAGGGCCCCGATTATGGCAACTTTCTGTTTCATTCCGTGGGAATATGAGGATATAAGATTCTTTAAAGCATCCTCAATTTCGAAACGCTTAGCGTATTCCGTGATCCTCTCTTTGCGCTCTTCCTGTCCGATGCCGAATGCATCAGCAACAAAATTAAGGTACTGGATACCTGTAAGGTTTTCATAAAGATCCGGATTATCCGGAATATACGCGGTTACCTTCTTGCATTCAAGAGGATTTTTCCTAACATCATTTCCGGCGATCTCGATCTTTCCACTGTCGAAATCCATGACGCCAACCACCGCACGTATTGTAGTGCTCTTTCCTGCACCGTTGTGGCCGATGAATCCAAAGATATCGCCGCTTTCAACTTCAAGGCTCACATTATCGCAGGCCTTTTTCTCCGCACCGTACATTTTGGTGTAGTTCTCAATCTTTAAGATGCTCATAAATCCTCCTTTTGTCACCTTTTGTCCCCCGGGGACGGGGTTTGATGGTCATTTTTTGTATCCCGTTTCTTCCATGTAGGACTTTTTGAGGTTTAGGAATTCTTCGAGGCCGCGCATGATGATGAAGAGGCGAGCTCTGTCCTCGAATTCTTTTCGCTCGGTGGGAAGAGGCATTTCCTTCATCTTTTTGTCAAGCTCGGCAAAATCGGAAAGCAGATCTTCCACCGTGTTGTCCATGGAATACTGCACGGATACTATTTCAAAAAAGTCCGATAAAAGCTGCGCTGTCACCGGAACAGTCTCTATCTTTGACAGATGCTTGTACATTTCGTACAGGGTATCCGACTGTTTTTCTCGCATGGAAATATATTCAATATCACTGAGGTCTCCCTTTGACAACTGGTTCATGTAATTGGTATGTGCAAGGGCAGAAGCCTCATCAATGGTCTTTCTTAACGTCTCAAAACACTTTCCGTCATAATCAGGCATATCAGGATCCATGATCCTAAGAGACATTCTGTGAAGCGCTCTCTTTATCAGTTCGTCAGTCTCCTTCTTCATCTCTCTCATATAATCAGCATCTTTTCTGATGAAAAGATTAGCGATGATTCCAAGACCGACTCCGATAAGAAATAGCAAGACCTCATTTAAAAGAGCTTTGGGCTCCATGGTCTGTAATGTCAAAAAATGGGAAATTAGGACTGAGTCCATTGCCATTGCGCTGTTCCAATTAAGGATCTTGCATAGCAGGATGAAGATCAAAAGATAAACAAAAAATCCAATGGTGGTAAAACCGATAGTATAAAAACAAACCGCAGCGATCGCAAGGGCAGCCGCAAAAGCAAGGAATCTGTCCCTTGCTGTTTGAATCGTCTCCCGCTTTGTGAAAGCCACGGAAAGGATTGCGACTATGCCCGCAGACACAGCAAACTGCAGCTGCAGGCACTCAGCTATGATTATAGCAATGATAGCCGCAAGAATAATTCTGATCGCATGAAATAAATTTTTCTTAAACGTTGAAGGCATAAAAATGTCCTCTTGACCCCGTCCCCGGGGGACAAAAATGTCCTCTTGACCCCGTCCCCGGTGGACAAAAATGGCCCACTAACCCCGTCCCCGGTGGACAACTTTGTTGTTAAGGACTTCAATGCGGTTGTTGGCAATGTCGTCGATGGCCTGAGGAAGGATGACCCACTCGGCCTGTTCCATGACGCGGCGCTGTAAGATCTCGGGGGTATCACCGTCCTCGACAGCTACGGGCTTCTGGGCGATAATGGGGCCTTCGTCCATGCCCTCGTTTACGAAATGTACGGTGGCACCGGTGATCTTAACGCCTCTCTCAAGAGCCTTCTCGTGAACCTTAAGTCCATAGTATCCGACTCCGCAGAATGAAGGAATAAGTGAAGGATGAATATTCACGATACGGTTAGAATACTCCTTGACGAATTCCTCGGGAATGCGTACCAAAAAGCCTGCAAGTACAACAAGATCGGGAGCAAGTTCCTTAACTTTAGCCAAAAATGCCTTGTTAAACTCGCTTCTTTCGGCATAATCCTTGGGTGAAAGGACGAAAGCAGGGATTCCTGCTTTCTCAGCCCTTTCAATACTCTTAACACCGTAATTGTTGGAGATTACTCCCACGATCTCGGTGTTTGTTATCTTTCCATCGGCAATTGAATCAATGATCGCCTGAAGATTGGTTCCTCCGCCGGAAACGCATACGACAACTTTTAGCATATGTCTACACCCTTTTCGCCTGCTACGGTCTTACCGACAACATATGCCTTCTGGCCTGCTGCCTTGATGGCTTCCATAGTCTTGTCTACGTCTGCGGGATCAACTGCAAGAACCATTCCGAGACCCATGTTGTAAGTGTTGTACATCATATGGTCCTCAACCTGGCCCTTCTTCTGCATAAGCTTAAAAATGGCAGGAACTTCGTAGCTGTTCTTCTCAACCTGTGCGCGAACGCCTTCGGGAAGCATTCTGGGAATGTTCTCGTAGAACCCACCGCCGGTGATGTGGCTGCAGCCCTTAACCTTAACGCCTGCGTCCTTGATAGCTTTCATAGCCTTAACGTAGATGATGGTGGGAGCAAGAAGAGCTTCTCCGAGTGTGGTTCCAAGTTCGTCATAGTATGTATCAAGGCTTTCCTTGGTCATGTCAAAGATCTTTCTTACAAGTGAAAAGCCGTTTGAATGAACACCGCTTGATGCGATTCCGATGAGGGTATCGCCGGGCTTAATGTTTTCGCCGGTGATAAGTTCCTTCTTATCAACAACGCCAACTGAGAATCCTGCTACATCATACTCATCTTCGGGCATAAGTCCGGGATGCTCTGCAGTCTCACCGCCGATAAGTGCACAACCGGACTGCTTGCAGCCTTCTGCAACGCCCTTAACGATAGCTGCGATCTTTTCGGGATAGTTCTTGCCGCATGCGATGTAATCAAGGAAGAATAAAGGTTCGCCGCCTGCACATGCAACGTCGTTTACGCACATTGCAACAGCGTCGATTCCGATGGTGTCATGCTTATCAAGCAAGAACGCAAGCTTGATCTTGGTTCCTACTCCATCTGTTCCGGAGAGAAGAATGGGCTCTTCCATATCCTTAAAAGCGTTTGCGGAAAATGCTCCGGAGAATCCTCCGATTCCGCCGAGTACCTCGGGACGATTGGTTCCCTTAACGTACTCCTTCATAAGTTCAACCGACTTGTAGCCGGCCTCGATGTCAACACCTGACTGCTTGTAATCTAATGCCATTACTTTTCTCCTCTTTATTTATTGAGATACTCTTTGTATCCGATTTCCTGTAACTTAGCGTCCTTGGCAACAACCTGGTCCTTCAGCTTTGCTGAATAAGCCTTAAGCTTGTTTAAAAGCTCTTCATCAGATGTTGCAAGGATCTTTGCAGCAAGAAGGCCTGCATTTGCGCCGCCGTTAATTGCAACGGTTGCAACGGGTATTCCCGAAGGCATCTGAACGATGGAATAAAGTGAATCCCTTCCTCCAAGTGATGTGGTGTGCATGGGAATTCCGATAACGGGCATGGGGAAGATTGCTGCGCACATACCGGGTAAATGCGCTGCCATTCCGGCTCCGGCTATTATCACCTTGAATCCTTTGCTCTCTGCGCTCTTTGCATACTCAAAGAACACATCGGGCTCTCTGTGTGCGCTGATAATGGTCATCTCATAGGGAACACCAAGTTCCTCAAGGATGTCCGCCGCCTTTGCCATAACGGGCATATCTGAATCGCTGCCCATTACAATACCAACTTTTCCGCTCATTTGTAATGCCTCCGTAATAAATATATATTTAGAAAAAGTATCTTATGCTTAGGTTTTTACAGGAATTAATCAAGTGCTTCGTTAAGCTTTTCGCTTCCGGGAACAACAAAGCGTCCCTCTTTGATGATGTACTCTCTTGATCCGTCCTCGGCTACAGCCACGATATCACCAAGTTCATCATAAGGAATGGTGATGTCTGTGTGGCAGTTGAAGTATGCCTTTGCCGGATCTGTATGACGAAGTTCAGCAACCTCATTGGTGCGTGATACTATCTCTTTTTTATCCGGATTGTAAACTTTAATATCCTCTGAGTGTGAATAGCAGGTATCACCTACTGCGAAGTGAGGTCCGGTCTTCTCTGCAATGAGAATGGGAAGCTTAGCTTCAACGCCGTACTTTCTCGCAACGGTGTATGCTGTGGTGTTGGTTCCGATAGCAAACTCACCGATGGGTAATGTCTTGTGTCTGAAAAGGATATTTTCGGAAATATAATCGTTATTCTCTTTTTCTGTCTTGTAGTTTGAGCATGAAGACTTGTCGATCATACCGTCCTTGAAGTCGATCTCAAGGTTTCTAAACTCAAGTCCGTTAAGGAACACCTTGCTTACATGGAGCTTTCCTTCGGTTCCCTTAAGAACGGGCGAAGTAAATACCTCTCCAACAGGGATGTTTACGTCTGCTACGCAGTTCTCAAACTTGGTCTGCTTAGCGGGATCCTCCAGCTTCCATACATGAACGCGAAGATTTGTCTTGTTCTCGCCGCGTCCTGTAACCTCAACATACTCAGCCTTATCAAGCACATCGATGATCTTCTGCTGAATTCCCTGATAGAGCTTGTAATCAAGGGTATTGACCTTGATGATCTCCTCAAAGAATTTAGCGTATCCTTCAAGGCTCTTGTCAGGCAGGCACTCTCTGATCTCGGGAACGGGGAAAGCGATGATGGTAAAGCTTCTCTCTTCCTCGATGATGTACTTTCTCTGGGTCTGGCCAAGCTTTGTGATGTACTCGACATAGAGCTTATTCTGCTCGTCAGACATGTGGATCGCATCCTTCTTGATGATGGGATCGAAGTCCTTCTCACCGAAACTCTCAACAACTGCGGGGCCCGCATAGCCCTTAGCCTCTGCCTTGAACTTCTCGAATGCGGTCTGAGTAGCCTCAAGATCGCGGTTGATGAAGTTACGATCAAAGTAAAGCGCTCTGTCATCCTTGTGATCGTAGTAGAACTGTCTGTTCACTTCGCCTCCGAAAAGTCTTGCTCTTCTGATGAGGGGCTTAAGATTAAGCTTTTCAAGATTCTTGATAGCCTTAGCGATCATTCTCTCAAATCCGATGGGATAGAGAACCTCTGCGCCGGACTTGATGGAAAGATCCTTTCCGGTCATCTCAAAGCCGATACGGTAACCTTCGGTGAAGGTGTTCGCCATGGTATCAATGGTCTCTTCAGGAAGGCTTGCGATGAACTTCGCAGTCTCGATCTCATTCTCACTGATGTAGAAACCGTATTTGTAAAGATATCTTACGTCTGAATAATCCTTGATACTCTCGATGATACCAACATATCTGTTAGCCTCGGGGCTAACCATAGCCTTAACACGCTTCTCGTTTGAAACATCGGCATAATCGCTGAAGTACCAGTAAAGAGCATCCTTAACTTCAGAAGCCTCGGGAAGCCTATAAGCCTCGCCTTCTTCCGCATCATCCCTGGTGCTCATGAAGATTCCGTATACTTCAAGGAAAAGTTCCGCTCTGATAACAAGCTCTTCCTGATCCTCTTCAAATGCAAAGCCAACGCATCTTCTAAGTTCAAAATATAATGCACAAAGGAGCTTTCCGAGTTCCTCGCCAAGCTTTTTAACAGCAACCTCGGGATTTCCGAAGCACTTATCGTAATTAGCCTCGGTAATGTCCTCGTAAATCTTTGCGTTGTGCTCAGCAAGCTGCTCTAAAGTAGACTTTTCAAGTCCGCCCTGGGAAATAGCCTCCCATGTATCGCCGATCATAAGAAGGAAATCAGCGCACTTCTCAAAATATTCTGCAAAGCTCTCGGGAAGAGGAGTCTTCTTATCTCTGAGCTCTGCTTTGATCTCCATTAATCTGGTGGTGGCAAGAAGCCATCTCTCAAAAATCACATCGTCATCTTTAATTTCTTCGTTCTTCATAAAAACCTCGTAAATCTAAATCTGTTCCTAACCGTTCTATCCTGCGCTGTCCAAGATCAATCGGGAATCCACAAAATAAAACCCGCCGCTACAATGGCAAGCACGTTAAGTACCAGCCCGATCGTCGGGAAAAGACGGAACGTATCTTTTAACTTGAAACTGTAGAGGGCAAGAACTGCCCCAACAATAGAATAAATCAGAGTAAGAAAACCCGCGGCGCCGAACCTGAAGGGCACGTCGCCAACCAAAACAAAGCTTCTTACAATAGCGAAAACATAGGAACCTATGCTCACTGCCCCAAGGACAGTGGACATGATCCCAAGAAGCGGGTGCTTTTTATTTGTAAAAATATAACTACGCTTTTTCAAAAAACTTCACCCTTAGAAAAGAAGGTTATCTTTTTTGGCAAGAAGTCTTGCCCCGGAAATGATAGCCAGCACGCCTGCTGCCACGCCAAGCACGATCATAACCGCGCCTACTGCAATATTGCCGCTGCCTACATTGTTCATTGTCTTGTAGATGTCTTCCTTCATATCGGATCCTCCTGTGCCGGCCATATCCTTATCTCCTTTACACTCCGTACTGTTTGTAATACTCATCGATCGCAGCCTTTAAGCTGTCATCGATAACAATTTCGCCCTTACAAGGCTTATTATACAATGCTTCCACAACATCCGCCATAGAAACAATTGCGTGTGCGGGGAAGCCGTAGGTTTCTGTTATCTCTTCAAGGGCACTCTTTACGCCGCCAAGTCCCTTTTCCATGCGGTTAAGGGAAACCATAAGTCCAACGATCTCAACGTTTGCAGCTCCTCTAACCTTGGGAACGGTCTCTTCCATGGACTTTCCGGAAGTGGTAACGTCCTCGATCATAACGACTCTGTCGCCGTCCTTTAAACTGCTTCCGAGGAATGAGCCCTTGTCTGCGCCGTGATCCTTCTCCTCTTTTCTGTCAGAGCAATATCTGATCTCTTTTCCGTAAAGTTCTGAGAAAGCTACTGCAGTAACAACGCTGATGGGGATTCCCTTGTAAGCGGGTCCGAAAAGAACGTCGAAATCATCTCCGTAAACATCGTGGATAGCCTTTGCGTAGTACTCGCCGAGACGCTTAAGCTGGCTTCCTGTTACATATGCTCCCGCATTCATAAAGAAAGGGGATTTTCTTCCGCTTTTTAATGTAAAGTCACCGAATTTAAGGACTTTGCTCTCTACCATAAATTCGATAAATTCCTGTTTGTACTGTTCCATTTAAACTTCCTCCCAAAGACTTAAGTTCAAGTAATAGCTGCTGTATCAAACTCGTCAGATCACTCTGACTCCGTAATATCCCAAAATGATGATAGCCATGATAAGAATATGGATCAAAATGAAGCAGACTCCAACGCCGATCTGAATTCCTACCTGTGTCTTCCATGTGGGCTTTTCGTTTAAGATTCCGATGTGGTAAAGCACATAGCAGAAGAAAGAATAAACGATCACAAGGATGATCATCCATACAAGGATCTTCACCACATGCTCGGGGATATTGGGGAACAGGAGCAGTGCAAAGAAAGTCATGTCCACGCCGCCTGTTGAGAATTTACCAAACCACTTTGCGGCCTGGACGAAATTCTTTTTCTTGATGATATAAAGCCCCATAAGACCCTGATAGAGCTCCTTGATGATAAAGATTCCAAGGAAAACCCACATTAGGGGGGACCCGATTTTTTCAGTAATCCTGATGCCGAGAGTAATGGCGAGAACGCCCTGCGTCAGCTTGTCGGCTATTGGATCGAGCATCTTTCCCCAATCGGTCACCATATTGAATTTGCGGGCAACTTTTCCGTCGAAAAGATCGGAAAGAATGGAAAGAAGAAGAGCCACAAGAGCGATGATATAATTCCTGTCGCCAATGGTCTCAACTTTCAAATAGAAGATCATGAATACGGGCAGCATCAGAATCCTGAAATAGCCCATAAGGTTTGGAATGTTAAAATAGTCTCGTTTTCTCATATTGTCCCTTATTAAAAAGCAGGTGGAGTTTCTCTCCGCCTGCTATATTTTAAAGCATAACTATCTTTTTTTCAAGGTACAACTGTTCAGGTCGAACTACCAGCCATAATCGTCATCATAGTAATAACTGAAGTAATCATAGTCATCATCGTAATAATCGTAATCGTAGCAACTGTAGTCGTCACAGCCAAAGTCTCCCCAGATGTCCCAGTCGTCCCAGTAATCATCGCAGGAATCACCGCCGTAGAGCCAGCTGTCCCAGTCATAATCATCGTCATAGCTGTCCCAGCCGTCCCAGTCGTCTTCCCAGTCGCTGTAATCGTAATAGGATCCAAGACCTGCCGCACTGACAAACTTTTCAAGCCATGCAATATATTCTGCATCAAAGCTGCAATTGGTAAAGATCCTCTTTAGATCCGCATAAAACACTGCGTCACCATAGGGAAGGGTAACGGAAATACCCGTAAGGTCCTTGTCCCCTTCGCTTGCCGCCATATAAACTATGGCGTTGTCAAGAGCTGCCCTTAATGCGCTTGATTCTGCCGTGTCGATATTTGATGCAACCGCCATGATATCGGTAACATAGTACTCCGACATCTCCGGCTCTCCCTCTTCGGAATAGTAATCAGAAAAGCTGAAGTCATCCCAGGAATCGGAAAACCTGGGCTTTATCAGAGGATGGATGCGGCCGTTATCTTCTCTCTGAACAGGGCGGCTGTAGTTGCTGTTTAAAAGAGTGCTTTCATTGGCGTAAGCAAAATCAGTCCAGGTCTGCCAAAGAACCCTAAGCATAGCCTGGTCTATAACGGCAAGGATCGAGTCATCTCCGGCATAGCTGTCCTCCACATTTGCCTGAACCATCGCGTCCACTATCTCTTTTCCAAGCTGAGGTGTTGAAATTGAAGTATTCTCATAAAGCGCGCTGAGCCAAGGGGTATAATTCCAGCCAAGCCCTGATTCAAAGTCCTCGGAAAGAACAGCGTAATCGCAATAATCGTAAAGAGCTGCGCAGACTTCAAGGCAGGACATGATACAGCAGTCCATACCGATAAAGTCAAAATACACTCCGCCTCTTGAAAGAGCGGTCTGCATCTCGTCTATTGTAAGAGACGCGTACTCATCTTCGTTCCATTCATCGGAACCAAAACCGTAAACAGGTCCGCCTCCGTGGTCCCAGAAAAGAAGGATGTATCTGTCTGCGGGATAATTGGCGGCTCCCCAGGCAATAAAATCCGAAAGCGCGTTGGGATCTGTACAGTCAAGTTGTCCCATATCGTCTTTAACAAGATTAACTCCGCTTCCGTCAACGGAATATATCTGGCTCTTTCTCGAAGAAATACCGTAATTGGTCCATTTCTTGGTTCCCATGGTCTGAACAAGGACGTTTACTTTATCGGAACTGCCCGCCTTAACCATCTCGGAAAGGTCTGTCGAAGCTTCACCCGATTCGCTTTCAAGATCGGAACCGTTCATGTAGATAAGGACAGTTACTGTATCCTCTCCGTTTCCTTTAAGCTTAACCTTTGGTTCTCTTACTGCGCCGTTTTCCAAAAGACCGGCCGCAACCGCTGTCTGGGCAGCCATGGTGCCTGATGAATAAATGTTTCCTGTGCCGTTTCCGGTTCCTGATGTCGATGTACTTTCCGTTTCCTCATCCTCAAGAAGGTAATCAAGGAATGATATCGGTGCACAACCGGTATTCACAACAAGACAAAAGGCCGTAATAAGCGACACGATCGCTTTTGAAATTATTCTTTTTCTCATATGCTTTCTCTCTTTTAGATCTTCTAAAGTTATAATTCTCTCTCTTTAAGAAATCCGAAAGATATTATATAATAGACTCACTAATTTTTTAAGAGGTAAACCATGAATAAATCAGAATTAAGTGAATTAAAGAAGCTTTATACTCAGAAAAAATGCTCTGTTCAGCGTATCGCAGGATGCTTCGTTGACGGAGACAAGAATAAAAAGAGCACCTTTAACCGCTCATTCCTCGGAATTCCCGAAGAAGAAATGTTTAAGTACTTTGAGATCTTCAGAAAGCCCCTTTCCGGTAACCCCGGCAAGACCTGTATCGACCTTACTTTTCCTCTTGAAGAGACAACCGAAGACAGCCCTCAGGGATTTCTTTTAAAGCTTAGGAGCAGTGAACTTAAGGACGAGGCCCTTCTTGATGAATATTACAACAAGATCATCTCTTCTTTTGAGTTCGTTGGAAGCTATCTCATCATGGTAGTTCATGACGTTTACGACGTTCCGGGAAAGACCACCGACGGACTTGAAGTTGAGGACGCATCTACCGAGATCTACGATTACATTTACACCGTGCTTTGCCCCGTGACTCTTTCAGAGCCAGGCCTTGCATGGGATGAGGAAACCGGTTCATTCCACAACCGTGTACGTGACTGGGTTGTTGAGCTTCCCATCAAAGCATTCCTTTATCCTTCATTTAACGACCGCTCCGGAGATATCAGCAGCCTGACCTATTATTCAAAGGACAGCGAGAATCTGGGTGAAGAAATGCTCGACCTTCTCTTTGGTGTCAGCACTCCCCTTTCAGCAGGCGGTCAGAAAGAAACCTTCCAGGCTCTTGTTGAGGAAACCCTTGGAGAGACCTGCGAATTCGAAGCGATCAAGAATATTCACGAAAAGATGGCAGAACTTATCGAAGAGCACAAGGAAGAGCTTGAGCCCCTTGTTCTTGACAAAACCGAGGTTAAGAACCTTTTCGCCAACAGCGGTGTTAAGAATGAGAAGATGGTGGAATTTGATGAGCACTATGAAAAAGCTGCAGGAACCGATACTCCCATCTACATGAGCAATGTTTTCAACACCCGCTCATTTGATGTAAAGACTCCCGATGTAACCATCAAGGTTAAGCCCGACCGCACAGACCTTATCGGTGAAAGAACAGTGGATGACAGGCCCTGCCTCGTTATCGAACTCAACGGTGATGTTGAGGTTAACGGAATCGCAGTAAGATCCGGCGCCGCTCCTGCCGAAAGCTCAGACGTAGAGTTCTGATCTTCGTTCCAAGAACCTATGGTCTAAGTACAATAAAATAATGCAAACTAAAAGGGATTGTTTTAAAAGAACAATCCCTTAATTAATATCTCTATTCCTATTCCTATAAGGACTCCGCCGCCAACGATGCAGGCATATTTTCCAAGTCCTTTTCCAACAAATTTTCCAAGCTTTAATCCAAGGATGCAAAGAATAAATGTTACCACCGCAATGATGATGGATGATACCAAAGCTGTAGTCACATGATAATCCGCAACGGTAAGTCCTACGGAAAGGGCATCGATGGAAGTAGCGATTCCCTGCACCACCAAAAGTCCGAATCCAAGAACAGGCTTCTCTTCCTCCTCCACGGGAGTAATGCCCTTGGCTTTGAGAGCCTTTTCCTTCTTGATATCCGCCAGGGTCTCGATTATCATCTTTCCGCCGATGAAAAGTAGAAGTATGAATCCCACCCAGGGAATGGCTCTTCTTAAGCCTCCGAAAATGGCGATTATGGTATGGACCATTACCCAACCGATCATAGGCATTGCAAACTGGAAGAATGCATAACACCCGGCAACGATACTCATCTTGCCGGGTTTCATATTGGGTTCGCTTAAGCCGTTCGCAACGGAAACGGAAAAGGCGTCCATGGCCAGTCCCACACCAAAGAGAAGGCTGTTTATTATAAGCATTATTGTAATTTCGTTAGTCATTATATTACCACAAAGGCTCCAGTCCGATATTCATGTCAACGTTGCCCTGAATGCCGTCAACTTTACCGGAATCCTTGTACTGCCAGATATCGTATTTGTAAGGGAAGTAAAGGGATGAAGAATACCATGCATACCACTTGGGTATCTCTTCAAGACGCTCATTCTCCACATAGAGAGCTCCCATTTCTGTATTAAAATAGATCATGGGCTTGTAGCCCGCATCTGAAACAGTCTTGCAGAAAGCAAGGATCACGTCAGTTCTCTCAGTGGGAGTAAGGGCATCCATTCTGGGATTCTTGCCCGCAACTCTCTCAACGTCGATGACGATGGGAACACCTTTATCATAGCCTTCAAGCTTTTCGATGGCAGACTCTGCTTCCTCGATAGCTTCAGCCTCGGTTATCGCCTGGCTGAATACATAGAGTCCGTACTTAAGTCCTGCTGCAGAAGCTCCCGCAAGGTTCTTCTCGACCATGGAGTCCTCCACAAGTCTTCCTGTTCCGTATCCTCTGTAATGAGAACGGATAATAACAAACTCTACGCCGTCGTTCTTAACCTTGGTCCAATTAACATTGCCCTGATACTCGGAAATATCAATACCCTTGTGGGAGATAACATTTCCCTCTTCGTCGGTGTACTGGAGCTCGCCGTTTTCAAGTTCCTTGATCCTGTCCTGAACAAGTTCACTCATCTTAAGGGATCTGTTGATCTCAAGGAAATGATAAGCGCTGTTGCTGACAACAACAATGTTGTTGGGATAGAGGAGCCTAAAGGTCTCGATTGAGGAATTGCTGGAAAGAAGGGTCTTCTTAATGAAATCAAGAAGGTCGTTACGTCCAACCGCATAGCCCTGAGCCTTTGCCTGTACGGCAGCAGCCTCGATCTCATCTTCCTTAAGAGCCTGGGCATCTTCCTTAACCTCAGTGATCATTTCGTTCATTTGGGTCTCTGTATAAACAGGAAACTCACCGTTGGCATCTTCTTTGACAACGGCGTATTTTCCTGAAAAGTATGCCATGGCAATAAGGCCGGCGATAAGCAGGAACACAACAACAATGCTGATCAAAAATGCCAGCGCGGCAGTTGTTCCTTTTCCGCCCCTTCTCTTATTTCCTCTTTTAGGCTCCCTTTCGGTTTCCTCTAAATCTTCTTCCAAATCGTAATCCTGAATGTCCATTTATACTCCGATGATCCGCATTAGTCCGCGGTTATTTCGTCAATGTACTGCTGGCTCTTTTTAGCCCTCTCGGTATCCGGGAATTCACGGATCACCTGCTCGTAAGTAGCTCTTGCCTCGTCAAAATTGCCAAGCTTTCTATAGGCATTTCCAAGGTTAAAGAGTGCATCTGCATTGGTCTTGTTATAGAAATATGCCTTCTTGAGATAGTCAATGGCATCGTTGTATTCGTCCGCGCGGAATGCTGCCATTCCTTCGCTGTAGTACTTATCTGCAACGGAAGGACCGATTATTGCAAGGATTGAAGCATAAAGCTCTCGGTACTCCTCGGATAAAGTAGATTCATCAACAGAATCCCTTACTTCGTCAAGGGCAGCTGCGATGGTCTCGTTATCCGCTCCATTGATGCAAGCATTGGCAACCTTCATGAGTTTGTCGTACTCGCTGATCATGCCGGATTCACCGGAATAACCGTCAATAACATTCTGAAGACTGTCATTCTCCTTCTGAAGGGACTTTATCTGGTCCTCAAGACCCTGAATCTCGGAATTCTTAACATCAAGCTGACTTCCGATCTCCTTAACGTTCTCCTGTGCCTCGCTCTTAGCGCTTGCTACTCTTGCCGGAACCACAAGGAAATATACTGCCGCAGCACCAAGTACCAGTCCGATAAGGATATTTACAATGGTACCGACTCCGGTATTCTTAGGCTCCTTAACATTGGCGGGCTGGATAATGAAATCATCATCTCTCTGAAGTCTGACAGCCTCTTTTGAAGACTTCTTGGAAGGCTTCTTCTCGCCCTCTTCAGGCTCGAGAACGCGATCGATCTCCTGCTGGAAACGAAGGGCCTGGATGTTGCCCCTGTCAATGCGAAGGCAGGCCTGAACCTCATTCTCCGCCTTAGTCCAGTCCTCTTTATCAATATATAAAAGTGCAAGTAAAAGATGAGCCTTTAAAAGCTGTCTGTTCTTGGCAAGTCCGCTCTTACTCTGAATAGTGGCAAGATCCTTGTCCCCATTGAGACAGTACTCATAAGCTCTGTTGTATTTCTTAACAGCTGTGTTCATGTCATCAAGACGAGCTTTGGATGACTGAAGAAGCTTAATATATTCTCCCGCAAGGTTCTTCTCGGGACGCGCGTTGTTGCTGATGAGCCACTCGCTCAGTGCAACGCCCACCTCGCCCATCTCAAAATAAATAAGGCCAAGAAGATTTCTTGCATCAATATTGTTTTTATCAAATCTGAGACTCTGGCGCAGACTGACAATGGCGCCGGAAAGATCTCTTACTTTTGCCTTCTCAAGTCCTTCATTGTAGAAGCGGTTTGATGTGTAGATGATCTTTTTGTACATCTTAACGTCCGCTCCGCATGAAGTACAGAAATCATGCTCGGAAAGAAGGCAACCGCAATTATAACAGAACATTGTAAGTGCCCCCTTATTTATACTGTTTATCGCTTGCCTGCTGCTGTTCTTCCGTATCCTTCATCATGCCAACCAGCATGTCGGCTGCGTCTGTAAGATCGAGCGAGTAAACTGTCTGCTCGAGCTCGTCAACTTCAATGCTTGGATGAAATTTTGTAAGTTCTTCTTCAAAGTTGATCATAATGTTCACTTCCGATTCGAAATTTTATGATTGACAGATTGCTTTTATCTCCCCTACGAGATAGAGGCTTCCGGCTATATAAAGCCTGAATCCTTCTTTGCCTTCTGCCTTAAGACTACTTTGTTCCCTAAGCATTTTATCAAGGGCTTCCTTCGGGTTTTTAACGACCTCGAAGGGAACGGTAACGCATTTTTCAAAAATCTCCCGAAGAGTTTCGGGATCTGCGCTTCTGCCGGTGTGAAGAGGAGTGATCACGATGCTTTCAAAAAGCCCCGACTCGGATATCTCTCTTATCATAGAGGAATAATCCTTGTCTCCCACAACACCGAAAACAAGTCTTCTTGTCTTTCCGTCCTTCTCTACACCGTCACTTTTTGCGGTGCTTAAAAAGGCTCTGATACCGTCAGGATTGTGAGCTCCGTCTACAAAAACATCCGGAAGCACCTCCTCCATTCGCCCTGCCCAGTGGCACTTTTCAATGCCTCTTTGCAAACAAACGGCTGAGATTCTTTCGGTAAGTCCGGCTGCCTCAATGGTCTTAACGGCCAGTGAAGCGTTCTCCACCTGATATAATGCTATCGTATCTAAACATAAAGATACATTCTTATAATATCCGTCTACAAGGGAAAAAGCAATGTTTTCGGGCAAATTTAACCAAACCTTAACCTCAGGCTCACCAATGGCTATTGTTTTTGAGCTTCCTATCCTTGCAGCCTCTTTTCTTATGGCTTCCGAAGCTTCGGGGACATAGTCCGAAAAAACAACCGGCTTTCCTTTGGTTATAATGCCTGCTTTTTGCACCGCGATAAGTGCTTTTGTATCTCCCAGGTATTCTGTATGATCTAAGTCAATCCTTGTGATCACAGCCACTTCCTTTGTGACCACGCTGTTGGTGGCATCAAGAAGTCCGCCTAAACCGGTCTCCAGAATGCACCATTCTATTCCTGCTTTTTTGAATATTATCATAGCCATGAAAAACAGGTATTCAAAAAAAGTAGGGTGGTAAGCATCTCCGCCTTTTTCAAGGGTTTCAAAATCTATCATGCGGTAAATTTGCATGAATGAGTCATAGAACTCTTCATGTGAAATATCCTTACCGTCGATCTTGATCCTCTCACAAACGTCCACCAAATGGGGAGATGTAAAAAGTCCGGTATGGATCCCCGCCTCCAGCATAACACTGTTTAAGTAGGCGCAGGTGGATCCCTTACCGTTGGTTCCCGCCACATGGATTATCTTCATGGAAAGGTCGGGATTACCTAATTTTTTCAAGAATTCTCTTGTTTCTGTAATTGAATGCTTAGAGGTAAAGCGGGGCATATCATAAAGATATTGCTCCGCCTCCTCAAAGCTTTTTATTTCCTTAAAGGTCATAATTAAAGCCTTTTTATAATGTTGCAAGTCTTTCTGTAACCTGATTGAGCATCTGGGTGTACTTCTCAAGCTTTGCCTTTTCTTCGGCAACCTTCTCGGCAGGTGCCTTAGAGATGAAACGCTCGTTTGAAAGCATTCCGTTGGAACGCTTGATCTCGCCCTCGAGACGAGCCTTCTCTTTGCCTAAACGCTCCTTCTCTTTCTCGATGTCTACAAGCTCTGCAAAAGGAATGTAGAGAGTAGCACCGGGGATAACGATGGATACCGCATCATCTGCGATTCCGCTCTTATCGTTCTGAGTGTTTACCTCGTTTGAGTAAGCAAGAGTTCCGAAGAAAAGCTTACCCTCTTCAAAGGTTCTGCGTACATCGGCATCTTCGCTTACTACATGGATAGCAGCCTTTCTGCTGGGGGGTACGTTCATTTCTGTACGAATATTTCTTACGCCTCTTACAGCTTCCTTGATAAGCTCGATGTCATGCTCCTCTTTTGCGAAGTTTCTCTCTTCCTTGTAAACGGGCCATGAGCTGATCATGATGGACTCTTCCTCATCCTGGATGTTGCAGAAGATCTCTTCTGTAATGAAAGGCATGTAAGGATGAAGGAGCTTAAGAGCGTCGATGAGAACAGTCTTAAGGGTCCAGAGAGCTGCATTCTGGCTAACGGTATCGTCAGTTGCGTAGAGACGGGGCTTAACCATCTCGATGTACCAGTCACAGAACTCATCCCAGATAAAGTCGTAAACCTTCTGAACAGCGATTCCAAGTTCAAAGTTATCCATGTTGTCGGTTACATCCTTAACAAGGGTATTGAGCTTTGAAAGGATCCACTTATCAACAGGAGCAAGCTCGCCTGCTGCAGGCTCGTGAACGGTAAGTCCGCTCTTCTCGGCTGCCTGGTCGATGTTCATCATAATGAATCTGGTAGCGTTCCAAACTTTGTTAGCAAAGTTTCTGCTGTTCTCAACTCTCTCATAGTAGAAACGCATATCGTTTCCGGGTGCGTTACCGGTGATGAGAGTAAGTCTGAGGGCATCTGCGCCGTACTGATCGATGATCTCAAGGGGATCGATACCGTTTCCAAGGGATTTACTCATCTTTCTACCCTGGCTGTCGCGTACAAGGCCGTGGAAAAGTACGGTCTTGAAAGGCTTCTCGCCCATCTGCTCATAGCCGGAGAAGATCATTCTGATAACCCAGAAGAAGATGATGTCATATCCGGTAACAAGTACATCTGTAGGATAGAAGTACTTAAGGTCTTCTGTCTGCTCAGGCCATCCGAGAGTCTCAAAAGGCCAGAGAGCTGATGAGAACCAGGTATCAAGGGTATCTGGATCCTGCTCAAAGTGGTTCTTTCCGCACTTAGGGCAAACGGTAGGTGCTTCCTTGGCAACTACGATCTCACCGCAATCCTGACAATAGTATGCGGGGATCCTGTGGCCCCACCAGAGCTGACGGCTGATACACCAGTCGCGGATATTGTCGGTCCAGTTGAAGTAGTTCTTCTCCATACGCTCGGGGATAAGACGGATCTCACCCTTCTTAACAGCCTCTCTTGCGGGCTTGATGAGCTCATCCATTTTTACGAACCACTGCTCTTTTACAAGGGGCTCGATGGTGGTCTTACAACGGTCGTGGGTTCCTACGTTGTGTGAGTAATCCTCGATCTTAACAAGAAGTCCTGCCTCGTCAAGTTCCTTAACGATTGCGGCTCTTGCTTCGTAGCGGTCCATTCCCTCGAACTTTCCACCGTTCTTGTTGATGGTGGCATTGTCGTTCATAACGTTGATGATGGGAAGGTCATGACGCTTTCCTACCTCGAAGTCGTTGGGGTCGTGAGCGGGAGTGATCTTAACTACACCGGTTCCGAACTCTCTGTCAACGTAAGTATCCTCAACGATGGGAATTACGCGGTTCATGATGGGAAGCAGTACTTTGCGTCCGTGAAGATGAGTGTATCTCTCATCATCGGGATGGATCGCTACTGCGGTATCACCAAGCATGGTCTCGGGACGGGTGGTAGCAAAGGTAAGGAACTCAGTCTTTGAGGGCTCACCTGTTGCTTCGTCGATGAGAGGATACTTGATGTGCCAGAAATGGCCTGCCTGCTCCTCGTACTCAACCTCAGCGTCTGAAATTGATGTATTACAAACGGGACACCAGTTGATGATCCTGGAGCCCTTGTAGATATAGCCTTTTTCGTGCATCTTTACGAAAACTTCGGTAACTGCCTTGTTGCAGCCCTCGTCCATTGTAAAGCGCTCTCTGTCCCAGTCGCATGAAGAACCCATCTTCTTAAGCTGGGAAACAATACGTCCGCCGTATTCCTTCTTCCACTCCCATGCTCTCTCAAGGAAACCGTCTCTTCCAAGGTCATGCTTGTCGATTCCTTCTTTCTTTAAGGTCTCAATGATCTTAACCTCGGTAGCGATGGACGCATGGTCGGTTCCGGGCTGCCACAGTGCGTTATAGCCCTGCATACGCTTCCAGCGGATAAGGATATCCTGCATGGTGTTGTCAAGGGCATGTCCCATGTGGAGCTGGCCGGTGATATTCGGCGGGGGGATCACGATAGTAAACGGGGTTTTTGAATGATCGACTTCAGCATGAAAATACTTCTTGTCGAGCCATTTTTGATAGAGTCTGTCCTCTATCCCTTTGGGGTCATAAGTTTTTGCGAGTTCCTTTGCCATGATTTTTTCTCCTTTCATGTTGGCAGGAGGAGTTGCTTTGGGAATGTTTTTTAGGAATAAAAAAACACCCTCCTGCACTCCTCTTGGAATGCAAAGGGCGTATAATACGCGGTACCACCTTTGTTCACAGAAACATGCCTTCTCGCTTTGGCTTGTCTCTGCCTCATTACACCGTTTCGTGGATTGACGGGATGACTACACAACTTTTGAATATAAAAAAAGCCTTCACCATCCGGCTCGGAAGCTACCTTCTGGGATCCTACTCGTGGAAGCTCTCAGCCTGTAATGCTTCCTTCTCTGTCGGGCGGTTATCACATACTCCTCTTCGTCACAGCCATATAATATGTCCGTAGTTTAACGCTACGATTGTGTTAATAATAGGTGATGGCTATTGATTTGTCAATATGAATATAGGTATTACCAAAGAGTGATCTTATGAATATTATCCTTGTCTACGTTTAATACAACTCTCTGATTTTTCTGGAATACAACTCTGACAGCCTCACCGTGCAAAACGCTTGCATAACTGTCTGCGAATAAGCAAATGCTGGTTCCGCTCATCAGTACAACCTTGTATCTGTTCATTTCTTCTTCCTTTTGGACATAAGTTGAAAAGGCTACTCGATACTTTTACACCCGGTGGTAACCCCCAAGTCAACAGTTTACATAATTGTTAACAATATGTTCACATTTTGTGTTATAATAATCGCGTATGGTTTTTTTAATTATTTATCTTGTAGTTATCAACATCGTAGCTTTTGCCGCTATGGGAATCGACAAACAGAAGGCGATCAAAGGGGAATGGAGAATCCCCGAAAAAAGGCTTTTCGCATACGTCATTCTTGGAGGTGGGATCGGCGGATGTCTTGGCATGAGCATCTTTCGTCACAAGACAAAGCATATTCAGTTCAAGATCTTCTTCCCCCTTATAACCGTGGTTGAATACGCTGTGATACTATTCGTAATGCTCAGAAACCCCGAAGCTTTGTATACCCTGCTTCCCATCCTTTTCTCGAAAGAAGGCTAATATGCATATCGCAATCTGTGACGACAACATAGCTGAACGCAAACAAACAGAGCGCCTTATGAAGCGCGAAGCAGATAAACTCATTGCTTCCGGCGACACTCTATACATGGACTCCTACGGAAATGTGGATGCTCTTTTAGGGACTCCCATGCAATATGACGGATTCCTGGTAGACTTTAGAAACACCGAAAACTTCTCAAGCATAGAGGTGCTTCACGCTCTTAGGAGCAAGGGCGTAACCGCTCCTGTCTGCATCGTCTATCCAAGAGATGACGAAAGCTACTGGGACAAAAAAAGCCCTGCAGACTACCCTGCAGAGACTTTGTTTTTGGGAAAGCCCTTAAGACCTGCGGAGCTTCATGAGACTATTTTGAAATTGAAGCGCATCTCACAAAATACCGTTCCCAGCATTGAACTCCGCGGCGAGCGCGAGACTTTCTATGTTGCTGAAGATGAGATCATCTCAGTTAGGCAAAAAGGAACAAAGTCTTTGGTAAAGCTGACGGAAAACCGGGAAGTTCTCATCGGTTATGATGCCTATTCATTATTTGAAGAGATAAGGCACGGACATGAATGTTTTGTAATGCCAAACCTTGCTTCAATGATCAATCTAAGTTATGTGGATCACATCAGGCTGAACTTCATCCACCTTACAAACGGCGAAAGATTCAGATGTCACAGAAAAGTTTTGAATTATGTCAGAGCATATACAAAAGGCGAGCTGTAAATCAGCCCGCCTTGTTTTATGTCGCTATTATTATTTTATTATGCGGTAACGATAACACCGCCGTCGTTTGCGTAGGTTGAGTTAAGTCCCTGAGTATCCATGATGATGACCTCATAGAACTTATCCCGTGCAAGGATCATATCTCTGATGAGCTCTGCCTTCTCAGGTGCGTTGCAGTGTGAGATCATAAGGCACTTGCACTCTTTATCGGAAACCTCTTCGTGGATAGCATCGGCAAGCTTACCGAATGCCTTCTTGATACCGATTCCCTGTGCCTTCTGAACGATAACACCGTGATCGCCGGCCATGAGAGGCTTGATGTTCAATGTAGAAGCGATGATAGCCTTGATTCCGGTAAGACGTCCGTTCTTGCGAAGGGTCTCAAGATTATCAAGTACGAAAAGAGTATGCTGCTGCTGAATGTACGCTTCAACGATCTCAACTACTTCCTCGAAGGAATATCCCTTTTCCTCAAGTCTTACGATCAAAGAGAATACCTGAGTCTCGCCAACGCTTGTTGACTCGGAATCAAATACGTGGATCTTCTTCTCGCCATACTTCTCTTCGTAAAGGTCCTTAGCAAGGTTAGCGCTGTTGTAGCTTCCGGAAAGATGGCTTGAAATAGTGATGCAGTACACGTGATCTGCATCGGTCTTATATGCTTCACGATAGCTTTCGGGGGAAGGGCAGGCTGATTTAGCCGGTTCGGGGCACTCAGCAACTTTCTTTAAGTACTCCTTCTGGTTGAAAGACTCATCGTCAATAATGGTCTCATCGCCAACATAAAGAATCATGGGAACGTTCTGGAATCTGGAATCCCCTCTGAAACTGACAGGGAACTCGCAACAGCTGTCTGCTACGATCTTGTAGTTTCTGTTTTTGTACTTCTCAGGGCTATCCATCTTCATACCGGTCTGTGCCAGTTCTTTAAGTATTGCAATGACGTCCATTTGTTACCTCCGACGTAGTATTTAATACTACTTGTTATCCTCAATCATTCTAACATAGCTTAAAACTTCCGTAAATGTTTTGTAACAAAAGGTTATATTTTTTTTAGAATTTTCGTTATTCGCTGTGGTTTAAGCTGTTCCTTTATGATAAACTTATCAAGGTTAAAGGAGTTAAACATGCTGGCACTCAAAGTAAAAGACGTAAAAAACTTCATGAGCGGTTTTCTTGCAGGTTCCCTCTTTGATCCTTTTTTAATGGTGGAAGGAACCGTGGTAACCTCTATCACATATAATCTGGACGGATCTTTCAATCCCCATTTTTTCACTCAGGGCTCCGAAAATGTTGATATAGAGACATATGATTACCAGCCCTGGAGCGATACCAAGGCTTCGGTTTATTCGTTGATAAAAGGAACCAATCCTCCCCTTCTCATGCGCTTTATGCTGGAGCTTAAGCCGGAGAAAGCCTTGGAGATGTTTGAAAAATCAGCCCCCGGGGAAGATTTCTCCTATGTTAAGGCTCTTATTCTCAACATTAAATATGAAAACGGCGCCATAACCCTTACAAGCGGCTCGTCTACCAGTACCTTTGTCATGAGCCACGACGCCGACAATATATGGGATAAGAATATTCAGAAATATCTCGCCGGAAAAGGCGTGGAATTCGAGATAATGTCATAACTCTTACATTTAAAATAACAAATGCAGGGCTTTCACCCTGCATTTTTGTTCTCAGTATTCTTTAAACTTCTGCGATGATCTCGATCTCGCAAAGAACTCCCTTGGGAATATCCTTTACAGCCACGCAGCTTCTTGCGGGCTTTGATGTAAAGTACTTTGCATATACTTCGTTAAATGCTCCGAAATCGTTGATATCCGCAAGGAAGCAGGTAGTCTTTACAACCTTTGAAAAATCGGTTCCTGCTGCTGCAAGAAGTTCACCGATGTTCTTGCAAACCTGCTCGGTCTGCTCTGCGATAGTCTTTGCTTCCACATTTCCGGTAGCGGGATTGATAGGGATCTGGCCTGATGCAAAAAGGAGATTTCCGGTGATGATACCCTGTGAATAAGGTCCGATTGCTGCAGGTGCTTTTTCTGTTGAGATTGTTTTCATTTGGGTTCCTCCTCGTCAAAATCCGCCACAACGTAATAGCCTCTGTCGTTTTGGATAATGTCTTTTACTACGCCCTCTTTTGAGACAAGTCTCTTAATGAGGGGAATATTCGGGGACATTGCTAAGAACGGGTCCTCCGGAATTCCGATTGAATAAAAATAGTTGCTGGGAAGGGTTCCTTCCGTGACTATTACAGACTGGCCGACTTCAAGTTTTCCCGGCCTTTCCATCTTAAATGTTATGGTTCTCATTATAAAAATTCCACTTTCAAATTAATATCAAAATCGTGCAAGATACGCATGTTGTAATGCATCGGGCCCTTACAGAAACGATAATATCAAGGTTTCAACTCCCAATGTATCGGATATATGACCAGTCTTAATATCCTCATCTGTCTGTATGCATCTTTCAAAAATGCTCCTAAGCTCTTCTGATGTGTATCTGGAGGCTCTGTTCATATAAGAGCTGATAAAGTATGGATTTATGCCCACCTTTCCTGCGATGGTATCCTTTAGCTCTCCCGAATCTCTAAGGAGCCTTATCTGAAGAAGCTGATTATACTGCTTCTCCATCAAAACAAGTAGCTTGATGGGAGGCTCTTTTAAAGCCAGCATATCATAATAAAGATCCATGGCTCTTCTTGCATTCTTTTCCGCAATGGCATCAAGTAGTTCGAATATCTTATCCTCGATGTTCTGACTGCAGATAGTCTCCACATCCTCCATCTCGATAACATCCTTGTCCATGCAATAGGTCACCAGTTTTTCAAGTTCGCTCCTAAGCATCGCCATGTCGTTTCCGGTCTTATCAAGGATCCTGCTTGCAGTCTCAACGCTGATCCTCTTTCCCTCTTTTTTAAGAAATACGCCTATAACGCTCTGAAGGGATTCTCTGGTCTGTTCGTCTATCTGGGCTGCAAGACCGCTCTCTTTAACTGTCTTATAAAGCTTGCACCTTTCGTCCACTTCGCTCTCGCAGAAGATAAAAACATCAAATTCGGGCGGAGTCTGAAGGTACTCAGCCAGCTGGTCACCTCCGGACTTAAAAAGCCCTGTGTCCTGAAAAAGCATTACCCTGTTCTCTGCAAGGAAGGGCATGGTCTCCGCCTGGTCAATGACCGCGCCCACGTTGACATTCTTGCCCTCGTAGACATCGGTGTTCATATCCCCCTTCTTGGCGCCGAAGTACTCACCGATCTTGGAAAAATACTGAAGCCTTAAGTACCTCTCCTCACCGTATAAAAGGATCATTCTCGGAAGTGTCTTGTTCCTAAGATTCTGTTTTAACTTTTCGAAGGAATCACGCGCTTCCCTTGTTTTCATAAAAATCCTCTTTAATAAATCTATTCTTCGTCCAAAGTTGTCAAAATATCTTCATTTCTCTCAAATGTTGAAGATGAAAAGCTTGCCGGCACCTCGCCGTTAACAAGGATCTGAACCTTGTAGATGCCCGGAAGTTCTGTAAGAGCATTGACCAGGGAATAAGCCGCTATCTCAGTGGGAACATTTCCTACCGTAGTCGTAAATCCCGAATCAAGATTTACGTAGCATACTCCGTCACTGGTAGTCACGCTTATTACGTTTGTCTCGGGGTTAATGGTGGCCTGGAGCCCTTCTATCAGTCCGCTGGGACCGGCTATGGTCTCTTCAACCACAAAAAGCTCAAGAGGCACATTGGTGGAATAGAACTTTTCTCTTGTGGCACCAATAAGTCCTGTTCCTGCTCTGTTGGCAAAGTAAAGCTTGATCTTTACCGGGTCATAGGTATTGATCGCGTTACCGTCGTTGTAGATAAAGGTCTTTTTATCCATTCTTCCCACGGCTTTTCCTGTGGCATCGTAAAGAGATGAGTGATCCACAGTAAAGAAGATATACCTTATACCCTTAACCTGAAGAAGCGTCTGGACTATGGCGGCCCTGACAAGTACTTCCGTTGATGTATCAAGATCTAAGTAATCAGTCTCAAAATCCAGAGTTATCCTGGTCTCTTCTACCTTGCAGGACCTAAGGGAAATATTGTAACCCAAGGGGGCCTTGTATTCCCTTGACTCGGGGTTCTCGGATAAAGCCTCAAGTAGCTTATTAACGTTCTCCTCATTATCATCCGTAAACTCAATATCACAATAATGGGTTTCAAGTTTAGTCTCTGCATTATTAAGATAATAAACAGGAACTCCGGTGACCGTTTCCTTCTCTGCGCATCCTGTTAAACTAAAGCAGGAACTAATAATAACGCATGTTGTTGTTAGTATTGTGATCAGTTTTTTCATCTCGTCAGCCTCCCACATAATTCAAAGGAATCTTGACGGTAAATATTGAGCCGACATCTTCCTGACTGCTGACGGTGATGGTACCTCTGTGAAGAAGGACCGCGCTTCTGGTAATGGCAAGTCCAAGGCCCGTTCCACCGATCTCCCTTGAGTGGGATTTATCCACTCTGTAGAATCTTTCATAGATATGGGGCAGGCTATCCTCAGGGATACCGCATCCCGAATCTTCCACCGTAAAGGTGAAATACTGTATATCCGCATCAAGGGTAACCTTAACGGTACCATGTTCTTTGTTGTACTTGATGGCATTCTCCACCAGGTTATTCATGATGAGGGACATCTTTACTTCATCTACATCCGCCACGATCTCCCTGGTCTCCTCAAGGATAAGCTCCACGTCCTTTTTACGGGCAATGGGGCGCAATCTCTTAAGTATGATCTCTGCCAGATCTCCAATGTTAACAGATGTTATGTTAAGATCCTGCTTGCTCATATCCATCTTGGTTAGAGAGAGCAGATCTGTGATAATGCTGTTTTCGCGGTCGATCTCCGTAGCAATGTCTTCCATGAACTCACGGTATAACTCCGCCGGAGCCTCAGGCTGGGAAATAAGTGAATCTGCCAAAACCTTCATAGAGGTAAGAGGTGTCTTTAGCTCGTGGGACACATTTGAAACGAACTCCTTACGGGAATCGTCAATGATCTTCATTCTCGACTGAAGCTGGTTAAAAGCATCGGAAATATGAACCGTCTCGGAATAGCTAGTAACGGAAATAGGCTCGTTACTGTATCCTTCCTTAACCTCGGTGATAGCTTTGGTGATCCTCTCAAAGGGACTGGTCAGCGTTCCGGAGACAATAAATGAAAATACCACAATAAGAACGATTGTTATTATTTCAAATGCCATGGCATTTCTGTTAAGTGATCTCAATGTGGAAGTTATGGTCGAGTCGGAAATACTGGTAAGCATGACACCCTGCACCGTGCTGTCACCGTCGTCTGTGGTACTGACTATGGGGGTGGTCATTTCAATATACCCGAATTCCGAGTCATAATTGGTCAGGTTTTCTCCCTTAAAGCACTTAACAACTTCCTCAGCGATCATGGTCCGTCCTTCGGCTATGTTATAGGTATCCAAAAGGACCTTGTAATTTGGACCGATGATCATAACACGGCCCTCGTAAAGGCTTGCAAGCATGTCAAGTTCAGCCTCGATAACCTTGTAGGATTCAAGTTTATCAGGGCTGTTGGGATTATAACCGGCAAGGAATTCATTGGCTACCAGATGGTTCGCAAGGACTTTAAGCTGACCCTGTACCATATTGGTTCGCTGTTCAACGCCCTTGACCTCATAGGTCTGAACGATGACCATCTCCATTATGACCGTAGGAATGATTCCGACCAGTATCAATATAAGAAAAATTCGGGCCCGCAGGCTTCGCATGCGGACCACTTCCCAAATTTTTTCAAAACCGGCCTTCACTTTAGTTTTCCTTGTTTAAAAAATAATATCCGACTCCCCACTTGGTGTGAACATAGAGGGGATTTCCGGAATCCTTTTCAATCTTCTCGCGAAGTCTTCTGATATGAACATCTACAGTTCTAACGTCTCCGGGATAATCAGTACCCCATACAAGATTCATGAGGTTTTCTCTTGTATAAACCCTGTCAGGGTTTCTCATGAGGATCTCAAGAACCTCAAACTCTTTACTGGTAAGAGAGATCTCGTTCTCTCCGATAAAAGTCCTTCTTCCGTCAAGATCAAGCCTAAGCTTTCCGCTGACAAGAACATTTCCGGGGATTTCCGGCTCTGCAGCCTTTCTCTCGGTTCTTCTTAAGATAGCCTTGATGCGGGCCTTTACCTCAAGAATATTGAAGGGCTTTGTCATATAATCGTCTGCGCCGTATTCAAGGCCCAGGATCTTGTCCATGTCATCGCCTTTTGCGGTAAGCATGATAACCGGCACCTGTGAAAACTCCCTAAGCTGTTGGCATACCTCATAGCCGCCGATCTTTGGAAGCATAAGGTCTAAAAGAACTATGTCGTATTCGTTTTCCCTAAGCTTATTTAAAGCTTCCTCTCCGTCATATGCACAATCAACTTCCATCTCATCCTGTTCGAGACTGAACTTGATTCCCTTTACTATAAGCTTTTCATCGTCAACCACAAGTACTTTCTTAGACATGTTGATCCCTCTCGATTTTTATTTGACACATATATAATCCGATATCCGGTCATAAAGTCCCTGACCGATCCCGGACACTTTCATTATATCTTCTTTTGAAGAAAAACGGCTGTTATTTTCTCTGAAACTGATTATAGCATCCGCTTTTGCTTCGCCGATGCCGGGGATGGTACAAAGCTTTGCCTTGTCCGCAGTATTGATATTTACGGCTTTGCCGGATCCGGCATCTCCCGTATCTTTTGTCTCTCCCTCAAGGGGAAAGTCTATCTGTTCACCGTCTTCCAATATAGCAGCAAGATTTACGAAAGACTCGTCTGCTCCTTCTCCAAAACCACCGGCGGCATCAAGAGCGTCAACTACTCGGCTACCGGCAGGGAGCTTATAAACTCCCGGAGATATTACCGCCCCGCTCACATATACATAGATCACTTCTGCTTCCGCAGGATCCGGGGCGCCCCCCATATCTACGCTTTCTGTGTCTGAAGCTCCTTCGATACTCTCTTCCCGATCAAATGATCCGGTCTCGTTTCCGAAGGTAATTACCTTATCGGTTTTGCTACAACCCGCTAAGGCAAGTGTCATGACGGATGCCGTTATGATCATTGTCAAAGGCATCCTTAATTTATTTATATTAGGCATATTCCCTCCTACTGTTTAAATAATTGGGAACTGCCGCTAAGCCAAATTCATTATGCTCCGAATATGAGCGTTTAAAACTATCTTGTAAAGAAAAGATTTACTGTATCTTCCAGCTTCTGAAGCTGTTCTTCTACATCTTCTCCGTTCCAGATCCTTGCGAAAAATGCTTCAAGTTCCATCCAGAAATTCTCAAGTTCGATCATCTTGGGAAGGGGAACGCTGTCCGAATACTCTTTATCAAATACTGAGAGCCATTCATAGCCTTCGTTTGCGTGGATGTTACATGCTGCCTTACCGGTTCTTGCGTAAAGCTCCGGTGCGAATTCGCAGGTCAAATATCTTGCAAAGGAATTTGCGATGGCCTTCTTCTCGGAATATCCGTTGACCACCACAACCTCTGTCATGGACATTGAGCGGCTCTTTACATCCTCGTCTACTTCGGGGATAGGTGCAAATCCGTAGGCATGGGTAAGAGTTCCGTCTGCCTGAGCTGCCTTAAGCTTCTCAACCGCATCAACGGAAGCAATGGTAAAGATCATCTTACCGTCGATAAAGTCCTGAATAACCTTATCATAACTTGCAAGAGATGAATCTACGTTAAAGAAATGGTGAAGATACTCATATCTCTTAAGGGCATTTACTGTTCCGGTATTGTTAAACTCAAGGTCATCCTTGTTGTCACCGTTTACTCCGCCCATATTCATTACGTCACCAACGATCCAGAAATTATAAAGAATATCGGATACATCCCAGCTCATAACTCCGTCTACACCTGCGGGAGCACTGTAGCTGTCCGCGATGATAAGGAGCTCGTTAAGTGTCTCGGGGATCGCGCCTTCGTATACTTCCTCAGTCTTTGCAGCAAGAAGGGTCTGCTGCTCTTCTTCCGGAAGGTCATCGTAATTTGCTACCGCCTCAGATTCAACAGAATCGCTATTCTCTGCGGTCTCCTCGGTACTTTCGGAAGCCTCACCCTCTGAACCTTCAAGAGTCTCAGCATCGATCTCTTCAAAATACTCACCGTCTACGAAAGGCTCTCCCTCTCCCTTAAGGATGGCAAGAGCTTTCTGGTTTGCCCAGTCATGAAGATAATCCTCATTGTAGACAAGTGCACACACATCATATGAAAGAGGATATCCCACTTTCTTTCCGTCATATGTAACGGCATCAATGGCTGCCTCAGGGAAATTATCCTTGGAGCACATTCTCTCGGGGTCATCGATGTTTGCAGCAAGTCCGGCCATATAAGCCATCTCAAGGGACTCATGTCCGATAAGATAAGCATCCGGAAGCTGGTTATCTTCAACCGAGGCCTCGTTGATCATCTCCAGATAATTGTCAGCAGTAATAAGCATCGGAAGAACGTGAACATTGTTCTGTTCTCCGAAGCTGACTGCAGCTTTATTGATATAATCTGACAAGGTCTCATCATCGTACCAAAAATAGATGGTCTCGCTTCTGCTGTACCAGGCCTGGGTTTCCTCGGGCTGAATTGTCCTGATCTCAAGAGTACCGCAATAAAAAAGTAATGCGGTTACAACGATTAAAGCTATTACGCTTGTGATTTTGTGCTGAAGTTCCATTACATACCTTTAAATCTTATTTAGTCTTCAATGCATTTATCCAGAATGGATACCATCTCATCTACGTGCTTCTTCTCGATAACGAGAGGGGGCACAAAACGAAGGATGTTGCTTCCCGCATTGATAAGGATAAGCCCGTTTTCAAGTGCTTTATTGATAACAGGGGCAACGGGCTCTTCAAAAACAAGTCCCTGCATAAATCCGGCACCGCGGTGCTCTTTGATCTTGGGGTGCTTAGCTTTAAGCTCCTCAAGCTTGTCCCACATATAGGGAGAAACCTCGCGAACGTGTCCGGAAATATCATCTCTTTCAAAGATCTCGCAGACTTTATTGACAGCAGCGCATGCAAGAGGATTTCCTCCGTATGTGGTACCGTGATCGCCTGCAACAAGTGAATGTGTCCCAACCTTTTCAGTCATAAGAAAGGCTCCTACGGGGACGCCGCAGCCAAGGGCTTTTGCGGTAGTCATGACATCGGGCTTAACGCCGTATTTCTGCCATGCGAAATCAAATCCGGTCCTTCCCATGCCGCACTGGATCTCGTCCAGGATCATGAGAATATCCTTCTCATCACAGATCTTGCGGATCTCCTTTAAGAACTCTTCAGTGGCAGGAGTAAGACCTCCTTCGCCCTGGACCGTCTCAAGAAGGATTGCACAGGTCTTGTCATTAACAAGCTTTTTAACGGATTCAATGTCATTGTAATCAGCAAAGCGGATGTTTCCGATCCCGGGCTCAAATGCCTCTCTGTAATGAGGATTTCCGGTAACGGATAAGGCGCCCATGGTACGTCCGTGGAAGGAATGGTTCATGGCAACGATCTCATGATCCGTTTTTCCATCCTTTAAAAAGGCGTACTTTCTTGCTGTCTTGATAGCTCCCTCAACAGCCTCGGCTCCGGAGTTTGTAAAGAAAACCCTGTCCATGCCCGAAAGCTTTTTAAGCTTCTTTGCGGCCTCAATGGCGGGAACATTGTAATAATAGTTGGATGTATGAAGCAGCTTATCGGTCTGATCCTTTAAGGTCTGCTTGTACTCTTCGCATGAATAGCCAAGGGCAAACACCGCAATACCGGCAACAAAATCAAGGTACTTCTTACCCTCAAGATCATAAAGGTAAACGCCTTCACCCCTGTCCAATACGATCTGATAGCGGTTATAGGTGTGAAGAAGAGCTTCCTCCGCCTCACTGATGTAATTCTCCATAAGTTGTCCCATACTTCGCACCTCTACTTACTTGCAAACTGATCGTCGTCTGCAAGGATCGCCGTTCCGATACCTTCGTCAGTGAAGATCTCGAGAAGCAGGCAATGAAGAACACGTCCGTCAAGGATATGCACCCTGTTTACGCCACCGCGGATCGCAGATGTGCAGTTTCCGAGTTTAGGAAGCATTCCGCCTCCGATGACTCCGCCATTAATGAGTTCGTCAGCCTCAGAAGCGGTAAGCCTTGAAATAAATGTGCTCTTATCATTAATGTCTCTGTAGAGGCCTTCGATATCCGTAAGGAATACAAGCTTATCGGCTCCTATGGCCTTTGCAATGGCGCATGCTGCGTCATCTGCATTGATATTGTAGGTCTGATATTCGTCATCGAGACCGATGGGCGCAACGATAGGAAGGAAGTCTCTGTCAAGAAGGTCATATAAAACCTTGGTGTCCACTTCCTTGATATCTCCCACGAATCCGATATCCTGACCGTTTGAAAGCTTTTTGTTTACCTTAAGGAGTCCTCCGTCCTTGCCGCTGATACCGACTGCTTTAACGCCCAGCTCCTGTACCATTGTAACAAGGCTCTTGTTAACTCTTCCAAGGACCATTTCGGCAATTTCCATGGTCTCTTCATCGGTGACACGAAGACCGTTTACAAACTGGGCTTCTTTACCCACTTTGCTGACCCAACGGCTTATTTCCTTACCGCCGCCGTGAACGATAATGGGCTTGAATCCGACAAGTTTAAGAAGGGTAACGTCCTTGATAACGTTCTTCTGAAGCTCCGGATCCACCATTGCACTTCCACCGTATTTTACAACGATGATCTTGCGGTTGAATCTCTGAATGTAGGGAAGGGCCTCGATGAGAACCTCGGCCTTTTTCATGACTTCCTGCATATCCTGTGCCATTTTTTATTCTCCTTAAGATGCGGACCTTCCGGCGGAAAATCCGACAGATTTTATAATATCAGAAATCTTGGTTTTCTTCAAATTTTTTAAGCATTTTTAAGAACGATAATCAGCATTGATCTTAACGTAATCGTAAGTCAGGTCACAGCCCCATGCGGTGGCTTCTTCCGAGCCTTCGTTCATATCTACGAATACCGTTACTTCCGGTGCCTTCATGATCTTTACGGCAAAATCCTCATCAAATTCAAGAGGAACTCCCTTGTCAAAGACCTTCAGTTTTCCTTCGGTGCTTTCAAAATAGAGCTCTACATCGTTCTGGTCGAACTTTGCTCCGGAATAACCCATGGCACAAAGGAAACGTCCAAAGTTTGCATCACAGCCGTAAATAGCAGCCTTGGAAAGGTTTGAACCGACGATTGCCCTCGAAAGAGTACGGGCGTCTTCTTTTGACTTAGCATTTATGACCTTTGCCTCAAAAAGTTTTGTTGCTCCCTCTCCGTCGGATGCCATGCGTTTTGCTAAGTACCTGCAGACGTGGAATAAAGCCTCTTTAAAAAGATTATAGTTGTTATCTTTTTCCGTTATCTTCTTGTTTCCGGCCAGTCCGTCAGCCATGATAAGAAGTGTATCGTTGGTGGATGTATCTCCGTCAACGGTTATCATATTAAAGGTGTCTTTTATTACATCACTTAATGCTTCCTGCAAAAGAGCCTTGTCAATATCAAGGTCGGTCGTAAGGAAACCAAGCATTGTGCACATATTGGGATGGATCATTCCGGATCCCTTGCTCATGCCTCCGAGAGTGATCTTCTTTCCGTCTATCTCAAAAGTAACAGCTGTTTCTTTATTGACGGTATCTGTGGTCATAATTGCTTTTGAAGCCTCTGTTCCGGCATTTTCTCCGGTTTCAAGTTTGCCTGCCATGGCATCAACTCCTGCGGTAAGCTTATCAACGGGGAGCTGCATACCGATGACTCCGGTTGAGGCTACCGCAACCGTATCAAAAGGAACTCCCAAGGCTTTCTCAACTGCCTTTGCGGTAGCTTCACAGGCATCAAAGCCCTCTTTACCGGTGCACGCATTAGCGATTCCCGAGTTTACTACCACTGCCTGCATGGGGCGTCCCGAATAAACCAGTTCCATATCCCACTGTACGCAAGCAGCCTTTACCACATTGCTCGTAAAAGTTCCGGCACAGACGCAGGGTACCTCGCAGGTCACCATTGCCATGTCGGTTCTTCCCTGATACTTGATACCCGCAGCTGTAACCGCTGCTTTAAAACCTTTAGGTGATGTAACTCCGCCTTTGATCTCTTCCATAAGTTTTACTCCCCTTACTGTATAAATGCTGTTATATTTGCTTCATTTAATACAAAATCATAATAGTTAAGGTCTTCTCTCTTAGTCCAACCTATGCAATTCCAAAATGCATTACCTATATCATTCCTGGTAAAGGCGATAAGGCTTACCTTATTAATGCCTTCCTTTTTAAGAGCATTCATACAAAAGACAACCATCTCTTTTCCGATGCCATGTCTTCTGTAGTCCTCCCGAACGCATACATGGTAGAGGCATCCTCTTCTACCGTCATGGCCGCAAAGGATTGCTCCGACTATCTCGCCGGCCTCTGAAACAGCCACCACCGAAGTTTCCGGATTCCTTATTAAAAAGCGCTCAACACCCTCTTTTGAATCGTCTATGCTTCTTATTGCAAAGCCGTGTATGGACATCCAGAGAGCACGTACGCCGTCATAATCATCAATTGTCATCTTCCGAACCTTGTAATTCATACGTTAAAACCTTCCTTTCGAGCACTTACTTCTTTAGAATAACACTTTTTGATCATTTGTCTACTTGTTTTTCATTTTTATGCACCGATAATTTTCATATTTGTATAATTATGCATATAAATTTTATATTCTCAATTATTTTTTGAATATTTATGCCAAAATTTCAGTTTTAATGTTGCATTTGTAATTTTTTAGTTGTATAGTTGCAAATAGATACTAAGAAATGCTCATACGGAGGCAAATGAATTATGAAAGAAAAGGTTATCTTAGCCTATTCCGGCGGACTTGATACAACTGCTATCATTCCCTGGTTAAAGGAAAATTTCGACTATGAAGTTATCTGTGTTTGCGTTGACTGCGGTCAGGAAGAAGAACTTGACGGACTCGAAGAGCGTGCTAAGTTTTGTGGAGCTTCCAAGCTCTATATCGAAGACGTAACCGACGAGTTCTGCGACAACTACATTGTTCCCTGTGTACAGGCAGGTGCGGTTTACGAGAATAAGTACCTTCTCGGAACCTCAATGGCAAGACCTCTCATCGCAAAGAGACTTGTAGAGATCGCTCGTAAAGAAGGAGCTAAGGCAATCTGCCACGGCGCTACCGGTAAAGGAAACGACCAGATCCGTTTCGAACTCGGAATCAAGGCACTTGCTCCCGACCTTAAGATAATCGCAGCATGGAGAAACGAGAAGTGGACCCTCGACTCCCGTGAGTCAGAGATCGAATACTGCAAGCAGCACGGAATCAACCTTCCTTTCTCAGCTGACAGTTCATACAGCCGTGACCGTAATATCTGGCATATCAGTCACGAGGGACTTGAGCTCGAAGATCCCGCAAACGAGCCCAATTACGACCACCTTCTTGTTCTCGGAACCACTCCCGAAAAAGCTCCCAACGAAGGCGAGTACGTTACCATGACCTTCGAAGCCGGCGTTCCCAAGAGCGTAAACGGTGTGGAGATGAAGGTTTCAGACATCATTCGTAAGCTCAACGAACTTGGCGGAAAGCACGGAATCGGAATCGTTGATATCGTAGAAAACCGTGTTGTAGGCATGAAGAGCCGCGGCGTTTACGAGACTCCCGGCGGAACCATCCTCATGGAGGCTCACAACCAGCTTGAGGAGCTCATCCTTGACCGCGACACCTATGCATTCAAAAAGGAAATGGGCGGAAAGTTTGCAAGCCTTGTATACGAAGGAAAGTGGTTCACCCCTCTTCGTGAGGCAGAGCAGGCATTTATCGAGAGCACCCAGAAGTATGTAACCGGCGAAGTTAAGTTCAAGCTCTACAAGGGCAACATCATCAAGGCCGGAACCACTTCACCTTACTCACTCTACAACATGTCCATCGCATCTTTCACCACCGGTGACCTTTACGATCATCATGATGCAGAAGGCTTCATCAACCTCTTTGGTCTTTCAACCAAGGTTCGCGCAATGAAGCAGCAGGAGCAGGGAATCGATCCCCTCTCAGTAAATTAACCCACTTTTTCATTCAATAAAATGCCATTTCAAGAAAATGCCGAGAGTTTAAAACCCTCGGCATTTTCGATTTATACACTATTCTGTTTTAATTCTTTTTCTCCTCGTCTTTATCAAGTCCGACACTGTGGAGCATAGCTTTACCGATACCTGCAAATCCATCGGTAAGTTCCTGACCTACCTTCTTCCAGCTACCGTCGGAATAAACACTGCTGTTAGGCTGTTCCTGGAACTGTCCATCCTTCTTTACTCCGTCGCCGGTAACATCGTCTGCCCAGTCCACAACCTTGTCGGTAGTTCTTTCTGCAGAACGGATAAAAGTCTTTCCGAAAGTTTTAAAAGCATGGCCAAGCTCTGTGCCGCTTTCTTTCCATTCTTCTTTTGACATAATGAATCCTCCTCATAATGCTTTAATAGTTATAATGATACGATCCGTGTTAAATAACATTTGTTTCTATTCTAAAAAGCCCTAGTATTCGCACTTCCAGAAATATGCGCTATAGGGAGCAAGTTCGCTTCCGCCACCAAAATCATGCTCTTTTCCCGTCAATAAGTCAACGGCTTTTCCGCATCCGGCGTCAAAATGAGCCATGAAAGGATTACTGTCGGCATTGATGGCAACAAGTACTCTTTCTCCGTCAAAATATCTCTGGAGTATGCACTGCCTGTTAGTCAGGAGCACATGTTTAAAGTCTCCGTAATTAAGGGCTTTTGAGTTCTTCTTAGCTTCAGCGAGTCTTGATATAAAGTCGCTGAGATCATTCCACTCGGGCTTATCAAAGCAGGCTCTCAGAGCAGGATCGCCCTCTTCTTTTCTCGCCTTAGCTCCCCATTCGCTTCCGTAATAGACGATAGGAATACCCGGCATACCAAAGACCATAGCATAAACAAGCGGCAAATGGTTTGGATCCTGTAGAATAGATGCGATCCTTGTAACATCGTGGTTATCGCAAAATGATAACAGATGTTTTCCTCTTGCAACCGTCCAGTCTTCCGGTCCAAAAAGCCTTGCCAGGGAATGAACGATCTCGAACATGTTATAGCTGTTAAAAGCTGAATATATTCCTTTATAGCACTGATAATTGGTCAAAGAATGAAGATTCTTTGCATCCATCATCCTTCCGTACTCTCCGTGGAGAACTTCACCTACAAGGAAGAAATCTTCTTTTATACCATCGCAATGAGCCCGCAGGCGCCTGCAGAACTCATCCGAAAGGCAGTAGGCTACATCCAGCCTTAAACCGTCTATATCAAACTCTTTGACCCACTGTGTAACGCTGTCAAGGATATGTCTCACCACGTCTTCGTTGCCGAGATTCAGCTTTACAAGGTCATAATTTCCTTCCCAACCCTCGTACCAAAGGCCGTCGTTGTAATTGGAATTGCCGTCAAAAGCGATCCTTGAAAACCAGCTGACATAGGGAGATTTCTCCCTGTTCTTCAGGACGTCCTGAAACGCCCAGAAGCCTCTTCCCACATGGTTAAAAACTCCGTCCAGGACTACTTTAATGCCGTTTTCATGGAGTTTTTTGCAGACTTTGGCGAAATCTTCATTGGTTCCCAGTCTTGTATCGATCTTTCGATAGTCCCTGGTGTTGTAACCATGAGTATCCGATTCAAAAACCGGCGAAAAATATACAGCATTTATCCCTAATTTCTTCATATGAGGGATCCAATCGATCACCTTTAATATGCGGCTTTCCGCTTTTCCATCGTTTTCAAAGGGTGCTCCGCAAAAACCCAAAGGATAAATCTGATAAAAAACACTTTCATATGCCCACATACCTGTATCCTCCTTTGTTAATTTCTATTTTCCCACATTTAGTACGAAAAGTACACCCGAATTTACCTCTATTATGTTAACTCGAAATAAGTCTGTTTTTGGTTACATAATTTACATATAACCACCTTCATTGCGACACCCCTGTTCTTGCAAAAATATCCTCTGACATATGAGCGTTTGTCATAAAGTCATGTCGGTAATCCACATTCAAACTCCAGAATTTCTCGGGACATATCCACTTAATCCACAAAGTTATCCACAGTTAGTCAAATGTGTCATAAATTGCAAAAAATTACTGTCATGTTGCCCAAATATGAATAAATGACATCAAAAAACGGAGTCTTTAGTTTACATAAGACTCCGTTTCAAAATCCACAATATCATGTGTTTTCCTTTATTTATGTTAACAAAATCATGTATTCCAAAACTCTGAGACCGCTTCTCCCATACTTTTTACATCAACTTTTTGGATCTTTGTCCACTCAAGAGGATAAAGTTTGCGATATCCGGTCTGCAAAAATCTTTCATCAAGAAGTGCAACCACTCCTTTATCGCTTTCAGTTCGTATAACTCGTCCTGCAGCCTGCAGTACTTTGTTGATACCGGGGAATTTATAGGCATAATCAAAGCCATCCTCCCCTTCTTCATCAAAGTGATACTTTAATAATTCTCTTTCAAAGCATACCTGTGGGAGCCCCGTACCAATGATAACAGAGCCTATGAGCCTATCCTCTTTAAGATCTATACCTTCGGAGAAGATTCCTCCCAGAACGCAGAATGCAGTCAAACGCTTCTCGGTACTGAAAAGACTAAGAAAATCCTCCCTGTCATCCTCCGACATATTCTCAAGCTGAAGGATGCACTCCTCATCCTCCTCTGCCATCCGCTCGGTATAAATATCGTAAATACTGTGCATAAAGGCATGCGAAGGGCAGAATACAATATAGTTTCCTTCCTTTGCATGAACCACTTCTTCTATATGTTCTGCGATCCTGAAGTACTCATCCTCGGACCTTCTTGTATACTTACTCGTAACATCACTTGCGATAAACACGCCTCTCTGGGCAGGATCAAAGACGGAATGAGCGTAAACCTCATAGTCCTCCGGATCTCCGCCAAGAAGCTTTTTATAGTACTGGATAGGAAGAAATGTGGCTGAAAACAGTATGGTACTTACCGCTTTTCGCATACAGCTCTTAAGGTTTTCCCTAGGATTCACGCAGAAAAGCTTGATCATAAAATCCCCATCGTCCTCAAGTTCCGTGTATTTAACATAGTTTTCATCCATAACCTCGTACATATTTAGGAAATGGGACATATTAAAGAAGAACTCCAACAGTTCATCATTTACTTCAGGAGCCTTCTGCTCTCGTTCTTCCAGATAATCGCTGATGGTAGCATAAAGGCGGTTCAAGGGTTTAACGAAATCATCAATATCATCCACCACTCTGCTCTCATCAGATTCCCGCTTCATTTCAAGAAGAACCTTATTGCATTTTTCAAGCTGGGCGATCATCTTGTCCGCATAACCTTTTTTGACAAGAATGCTCTTTGCTTTTCCCCTGTCCTTCTTTCCGGAAGAAAAATACAAAGAATCGAGTGTCGACTCAAGTGTCGTTTCTGCTGTCAATTTGTCCGTCAGCTCACCTAAATTTTCATCGGTTAACGTAACTTCTGATTCACCGGTCGTTTCCGTGAGTAGCTTGATTTTACTAGATTCTTCTCCACCCTCCATATCCAATAACATCTGTCCTTCAATGGCATTATGTTTACTACCGCGAGTGATTTCTGACATGATTGTTTTTTTCAATTCGCGCCTTAATGACATGAAGTCACCCTTTAGGAGAGCTGCAGAGTACATTTCTCGTCCTCTTTCAAGGAGATTATGGGCCTCATCGATAAGGAAAATGTAATTTCCGGTAACTCCATCGGCAAAAAATCTCTGGAGTTTAGCATGGGGATCAAAAACATAGTTGTAATCGCAGATAATGGCATCGGCAAATAAAGACGCATCAAGCGTAAGTTCAAAAGGGCAGACCTTGTACTTGTGAGCATATTCCTCTATTACGCTCCTTGAAAGGTCGCTACGCTCCGTTAAAAGGGCGTACAGAGCCTCATTTATCCTGTCATAATGCCCTTTAGCGTATTCACAGGCCTGAGGATTACACTCTGCTTTCTCCATAAAGCAGACCTTCTCCTTGGCGGTAATGGTGACGCTTCTGAATTTAAGCCCGTTAGTGCGCAGGATCTCGAAGGTTTCTGAAGCCACAGTCCTTGTAATGGTTTTTGCCGTGAGATAAAATATTTGCTCCGCTTTACCTACTCCAACCGCTTTTACAGCCGGAAAAATCGTCGTAATGGTCTTTCCGACACCTGTAGGTGCCTCTAAGAACAGCTTTTTCTTTCCTGCTATGGTCTGATACACCTGTGTAGCCAGTTCCTTTTGGCCTGTTCTGTACCCAAAAGGGAACTGTAATTCCTGTATACTGGCCTGTCTGTCAGTATATTGCCTGCACTTTAGCTCAGCCCACTTGTGATATTCCTCTACAAGCCCTAAAAACCACTCTGAAAGCTCTTTAAAATCATAATCCTGATAAAAATATCTGATCTCTTCCGTTTCAAGGTTGCAATAGGTTATACGGACCCTCATTTCCTCCAAGTCCTTGTCCACGCCATACATATAGGCATAGCACATAGCCTGGGCAAGATGGACCCTATCAGGCTCCGTCATATACTCAAGCTTCCTGTATGTACCCTTGATCTCATCGATGGTAACGCCCTCATCGTTTACTATGATACCGTCAGCACGTCCTTCGATCTTAAGGCTGTAATCCTCTTTTTCGCACGTAAAAAACAGGGGAACTTCGGCCGAATAATCCGGTCCCATTTTCCCCTGTATCATGCGGTGAATACGGCTTCCCTCCTGCATGGCTGCAAGACGGTCGCCGCCGCCGGACCGGTTATCTATATCGCCGTCCCTTAAAAGGAACTCAACCAGTCCTCTCACCGAAATATTTAATTGAAATTTATCGTGATCGACCATCAACAAATACCGCAAACAAGTCGTTTTTGTATTTTAACTTGTAATCTCCCGCCTCAATAAGGTTCATTATCAGATAGAATTTCCTATCGGTTATCTCCTTGAAATCCTCTTCGTCGTTAATTCCGTCGGCATATTTTGCGTATTCTACGGAAGTAATGATAAGAGGCAGATTACCCTCGTACAGCTTGTTTTGCGCATTATCGCAAAGAGCAACGATCTCCTCATCCATAACATCCACCGAATAAGAACTGAGGTCCATCCAGGGATTAAAAGCAGAAGGCATATGAAGGTAAAAACTGAGGGCAGGAATATAACCATAGGTTATAAGTTCCCTATCTTCCCGTAGCCCTTTTTTATCAAGATAATTAATGAGACCACTCATATTGTCAGCCTTTTCGGCAGACATCCTGATACTGTAAAAAGTAGCATCTCCCAATATCTCATACTTGGGATCTACGGCATTACGAGCCTGTTCGAAAGTAAAAAGCCATCCGAAAGCTATAAATCTAACGCAGCAAAGCCCAATGACCAGGACAAAAATAGCCTTAAGAGGGAAGTAGGACAGATAGCTTCTCGCTATTGTTAAAACCTTCTCAGAGGTCTTCTGGTCCTTATGCTCCCGCAGATAAACCTTGATGTTGAGAGCCACCGGCTCTACGCGTTTTAAGAGCTTATACATTCTCCAAGCAAACCAAGGGAGTACAAGGAACAGATTGCAAAGAGTAGTCAACTGACCGTTGTTGCTTCCGATGGGTGTTATCAAAATAGTCAGGATCGAAAGCCCCGCTAAAAGCTTTTCGTTAATGGTATCCGAAGGATGGAATATTACTCCCAGGGACCAAAGCAGAATTGTAAAGCAGAATACAATGGCGGGAACCATGATTGAACTGTATGAATCAAGGGATCCGTAGCCGAATTTATAATATTCTCCCTGTCCGAATCCGAATCTGCAAAATACAAAGCAAAGTCCTGCACCGATAAGGATGCTGATAAACTGTGCAAGTCCGGTAAAAGTAAACTTTTTAACGAAAATGATCCCGGGCTCTGCTTTAATTCCAAGTTTGGCATCCAGCATTTTTCCGCCAAATACGATAATGATACCAATAGCAATGGCAACCCCCATAAAAAAGAGCCACCTGATATTGTATCTGTATGCACTAAAGAGCGTCACTATCATACCTTTTGGAGAATATCCGGAATTGGACTGTCCCATGCTCCAAAGGCGCTTAATGCCGTTAACATACTCATCTACGCCGTATCTGACGCCGATGTAAAACATCATGCCAAGAACAGAAGTCGCATATCCTAAAATGCACCAGAGAGTCCTTATAAGAGTTCTCTTAAAGAACTCAAGTCTCTCGCGGCGGCGCTGAATGACCGTTGTCTTGTCCTTAAGGCCCGCAATGAGTTCCAGAATACCGTATGCCCAAACGGCTACGATGTAGCCTGCCTCCGGCAGATTTGAGAACCTTACAAACACATTAAGTCCAAGGGCAATTCCCGCAATATAAAGAAACCTCTTCTTTCCCTGAGTAAGACCCAAATAAAGATGGATCACACTGACAGTCATAAAGAAGTATGTCAGATAGTTGTAAAGAAGGGATGTGGGACACCAGCAAAGATTGATGGCAATGAATTCACCGATGAATACCGGTACCTCGGGATATTTCAGCTTCTTGGTAAAGAAGATATATCCTGTCACTGCCAACAAACTGATGGAAAGTCCCGTATAAAAATTCAGCCCAAGAATGGTTTTTCCAAAAGGCAAAAGGGTAAGAATATGTCCAAGAGCCGTGGCAAGATATGTTGAAAAAAGCCACATGGGATCCATGGATTCCATGCCCATGAACTCAAAGTTTGCGTAATTATATCCGTTATCCCAAAGGTCAAGTCCGATATGGATATGCCTTAAAGGATACAATGCAAGGACGAGGACCATGAGAATCTCAAGTCCCCGTCTTACATGTTTGCTTCTGTTTTCTTTTTCCGTAAGAAATTTGAGCATTGGTTATTCCTCGATATTACTTGCAATAGTACATCATCTGGTCGACGATCTCGGGGAATACCCAAGTAGCGCTTGCTCTGTCGATAAGTCTGAAATTCTCACCGTCTGATTTAAGAGCGTTGTTATCCCAAACAAGGGCGGTCATTCCATAATGTCTTGCTGAATATACATAATAAGCAGTAAATTCTCTTCTTGCTTCAAGGTTGTCCTTGTCAAGAGCACCGAACTCTCCGATGACAACGGGAACTCCCTTGGAAACGAACTTGTCATAGATTCTGCTCATGAATGACTCGATATCTGCACCATCACCGGCCTTGATAGAGAAGGTCTTGGTCTGGCCCGCATCCTGATTAAGAGCAAAATTGTAAGGAGTGTATGCGTGGATTGAAACAATGATGCGGTTCTCAGCGGTAGCCTTTGAATCATCTACAAGCTTAAATCCGTCAGCAAGTGCAAACTCGGGAGATGCGCAATATCCGGGAGTCATGATATATCTTGAAGTATTATATCCATTACCGTTAGCTCTGATGGTATCAACTGCAGCCTGGTTAAGCTGGTTGATGCAATCCATTGTCTCTTTTCCGATCTCGGAATTGGTGTCGACCCACCACTCCACATCGGTGCCAACAAGCCTGGGCTCGTTCATGGTCTCAAAAATAAGATGCTCGTCATAGTCTGCAAATCTGTCTGCAAGCTGCTCCCAAATCTTGGTCACATACTTCTTTGACTGATCAAGCTTATCATAATTGGGATACTCGAACTTTTCGCTGTTGTCATGATGGATGTTAAGTATAACATACATTCCCTCGTCGTAAGCCCATCCTACAACCTCTTCAACACGGTCAAGCCAGGGCTGGCTGATGTTATAGTCAGCGTCAACGTGATTGTGCCATGACACAGGAATTCTGATGGTCTTGTAGCCCGCATCCTTAAGAGCTGTGATAAGCTCCTTGGTTGTCTTGGCATTGCACCATGCGGATTCATAATCAAGCTCGTTGGAAAGCCATGTGCAATCATTTGCATCAAAACCATTACCAAGGTTCCAACCTACTTCCATATCGCGAACAAAATTAAGTGCGTCATTATCAGGGATATCAACAGGTGTTCTCTGCTTAACCTTTACGATACCGTCAACGACTTCGCCTACCTCAGCCTTGTCAAAAGCTGTTTCTTCTTTGACTTCCTCAGTTTTCTCTTCAGTCTTTTCCTCGGTCTTCTCTTCTACGACCTCAGTCTTCTCTTCCTTTACTTCCTCAACGGTCTCAACCTGTTCCTCTACAGGCTGAACCTCAGCGGGAGTCTGCTTTGCGCAGGCTGCGAGAGTGGCAGCAAGAGCAGCAACCACAAATAAACTGACTAATTTCTTTTTCATACCTTTTTCTCCGTAAATTATTGATGTACCCTGTTCTCATGACAGGTCATGTAGATGATCTGGTATTCCTTTGAAAGCGTCTCAAGGAAAGCTCCTGCCCACTTAAGATTCTCCTCATCCAGATTTGAAAAAGGATCGTCCATGATGACCACAGGTTTCTCATCCTTGTACATAACATCCAAAAGAGCGGCTCTCATGCAAAGGCCCGTCATATCCCCAAGGCCGTCGCTTAAGTACTCTATATCCCTGAAAGCACCCTGCTCTTTCTTTTGAATACCAAGGCTCGTATCTATAAGATAATCAGAGCCTTTTCCGTTTTTACCTACGCCATTAAGTATATCATAATACTTCTCAAAAGAACACCTTAAGGGGGCCATGTACCTTGCTATAAGCGAATCCTTGGCACGTTCAAGATAGTCCGCACTTTTCTGGACTATACCGTACTTGTACTTCTCCTCATCAAAGGATTCTTTCTCCCCGGCAAGTTCCTCTTCCTTGGCGGAAAGTTCCTCCATCTCGGTATCAAGGTCGCTTATACGGCGATTGCAAGCTGCCTTCTCCGCCGCAATATTATCAAGCCCCTCAGTAATGTTTGCCATCTCCCCTTCGATCTCAATAAGACGGTTCTTGATCTCTTCCTGGGTCTTTGTGATTCCCTCTAGAGTATCAAGAGTCAGTTCCTTATGGCTCTCCTGATATTCCGCGAATTCAGCTTCTGCCTTTTCCTGTTCTTCAAGACAGTGCTTGTAGTTGCCAAGTTTTTCCCTGAGCTTTGTGATCGCGCCCTTGAATTCCTCAAAGCTTCCCTTAAATGAAAGCTCCGGATCGACTGTTACTCCGATCTCCTCTAAAGCGATAACTGCAGCGGTTGAAGCCTCAAGCCCTGCTTTTTCGATATCCGCCAGTTCCTCCGTTCTTCTCTGGCGGATGACCCGATCCTCTCTGTACTCCGCAAGTTCGGACTTTATGGAATGAAGATAATCTTCCGCATCCCGCCTTGAATAATCATAATTAAACCTTGAAAGGAAGTTTCTTACATTATCCTCTTCCCTCTTAAGGCTTTCCTCCGCCTCTGCTTTAGCCTTCGTCAGCTCGGCTATCTCTGAGCCAAGCCTCTGAGCCTCGGCCTCATCTATTTCCGGTGGCTGTTCATTAAGAGCTCGTTTCTTGCCGATAAGTCCAAGCACCGAGATCATGATACCCACTGCAAAAAGGAAGATTGCGGGGTATATCAGATATAAAAGTTCGTTGCCGAACATCAAATACATGGCTACGATAAAGACAAACGCAAGAAATGCAAGCATGCCTCCGGCAATGATAGGTCCCTTGCTGGCTGAGATCTTCCTTTCTGTACTGAGAAGTGCCTCATATTTTGCTGCCCTGCCCTTCTCAAGGACAGTGTCAAGAAGGTTCTTATTATCAGTCAGTTTATCATCATAATTATCAATCTTTAAGGTTAATTCCCTAACCTTTCGCATTGACTCGATCTTGTCTGCGATCTCGCCCTGGGTGGGGGCATATTCGGCATAACGTCTCTCAAGCCTCTCGAACCTTGCGTCCTCTCCGCTTTCACGGATAACATCAAGCCTTGTTGAAAGGAGCTCCATCTCCGCTATCTTTCCTTCGGCGATGGTTATGACCTCATTCTTTGGTACCTTTCCTCCGAGAGCCTCAAGAGCCCTCTCGGTAGCAGCCTTTCTTTCCTTGGCATAATTGTTCTTGTCACAGAGAACCTTCTTTGCAATAGCTCTCTCCTTGCCCTTGTTAAGGCTCCTTATCTCCTCTTCAAAAGCGCGCCTTCTGTCCTTGATGGCCTTTTCCCTGTCACGAAGGTCGCTCATCACCTTCTGCTCGTCATCGATACGTCCCTGAAGAGTTACCTTACGGCCGATCTCTTTCTCAAGCTCGGTGATCCTGGACTTCTGGATATTAAGGCTTCCCTTTGCCTTTGTAAGGGAATGTGAGTTCAAATAATTTTTGATGAGTTCCTTAGCGGCATCAAGTCCCCCAAGATCATCTGCCTGCGGGATCGCGCTGACCTTTGATCCTACTTCGCTTCCGACACCCTGATACTTGATATTGCCGTGATCAATGTATGCAGTCTTTTTATAAGAATCCCTGTCAAGGCCAAAGAGCCTTTCACCAAGGTCCTCAGGAGAATAATCCTCGCTCTCTTTCATTGTAAGAGCATCTCTTAAGTCAAATGTATCTGCTTTGGCAGTTGCTCCGAAAACGCGGGTCAGGATATAATCCTTTCCCCCTGCCTCGAACTCTATGGTTCCTCCAAAAGTTCCACCGTTCCAGGGCCTATAAAAGCCACGGTCACTGTCTCTTAAAAGTTTTCTCTTTCCATCGCCCTCAGGGCCGTAGAACATTACTCTGATAAAGCTGACAAGAGTTGATTTTCCCCAACCGTTATCTTCAAGGATAGTGTTGACGCCGGTCTTAAACTCATGATCAAAATCGGAGAGTTTACCGAAATTTTCAATATGGATCTTCTTGATGATCATACCAATTTCTCCTCCCCCGTAAGAAGCCTGATACCCATGGCGATGCACTGGGCTGCCTCTTTTTCGTCTAACACACCGGCCTCTTTTTCAGCCTGAATAAGCCTTACGTACTCTCCCTTAAGGGATTTATCGTAAACAAAGCTTTCATAATCGATAAACACGCCGGATTCATCCACAACCTTTACAAAGAAATAGTCCTCTGCCAGGCTCTGCTGAATGTACTGCACGTCAAATTCCGCCTCTATTGCGGTCTTTCCGCTTAAACGGATCTTAAGCATATCCTTGTCTGCCACGCCTTCATCGGTGGCATTCTCGCGTACTCTTGCAATTACCTCATCGGATGTAACAAGATCAGAAACATCAACGGGAATATCAAATACAGTCCTTCTTGCAAAAGGAACAAACTTCGCATTTATGCCAAGTTCATTGATCTCAAGAAGATTGAATCCTCTGGGTCCGCACTCATCAAAGCCTCTTCCCTCAAGGCATCCGGGATATGAATAGATACCTCTTCCGTCAAGCTTCTCGATCTTAGGCTGATGGATATGTCCGAGAGCAAGATAATCGATTCCGCGATCCTTGTACTCCCTTAAAGGAATGATCTCCGCATCCTTCTTGCCTGCGGTTTCAACTTCCTGACCATGAAGCATAACGATATTGAGCTTATTTCGGTCAAGAGAAAGCGAATCCGCCAATGCTGAATTATTCTTTGCGCTAAGCTCCGCACCCGTTATAACGACCATCTTTCCGTCACTTCCCATAAGCTCATAAGAAGTCCAGCTGTCTGTAAAGAGCTTAAGGTTTGAAGGAAGTTTTCCGTATTTTTCTGTTACCTGAGTTTGGAATGTTTCCGCATCATGATTGCCCCTGAGATAATAGAAAACTATCCCGGGATTATTGATGATCGTTGAATATACAGAATCTCTGGCGGTTGAGGAGATCTTTCTTACATCAAAAAGATCGCCGGAAATAAGGATGGCATCCACCCCTATTTCAGCTCCGTATTCCACCATCTTGTTAAAAGAAAGAAGAAGTTCATTGCGGCGCGTTGTCGCCTCGGCAGTATCAAGATATCTGCCCAGCTTTGAATCCAAATGAACATCCGCTGTGTGAATAATCTTCATTAACGAGTCCCCTTCTTTAGTCTGAAAAGCATTACTGCACTTCCTATAGCGACTACCCCCATAACCGATGCAAATACGGGATTCATGATAAATCTGTTATTCATGAATGTATATGTACCGATATACGAAACTAAATTTTGAAGCGCGTGCATTATAAATGCTGCAATGAACACGCCATAATATTCATAACCAATGGCAATCAATACACCAAAGATAAATGCATAGGTTCCCTGAACCAGATTGCCGTGATATACGCCAAAAAGAACGCTTGATGCGATGATAGCAACAAACACAGGTGTATATCTTCTAAAGGTTGTATAAAGAACGCCCCTGAACAAAAGCTCTTCCGCAAGAGGCGCGATCAAGCAGTAAACGATAATGCCAATCCAGATATCGCAGCTGTACTGGTTTTTTGCTACTTCCGCATAGCCACCGGAGGAAGCAGCCACCTTTGTTAAAGCAGTGGCGATCTGGGTTGCCAGCGTAAAGGTTATAACAAATAAAACGCCAAGGATTATCTGAAGCACGGAAGGATTCATGGGATGAAGAAGATATGTATCCCTTGAAGTCCTCTTTATAAGTTTCTTAGCAAATATCCATACCGGGATAGCAGCAATGATATAGCTGAGTCCGGAAATGATGGTACCGAGATTACCGTTGTAAAACGCGCTGCTTTCGTTAACCGCGTTGTTAAGGAAATTCCAGACAGGGTCGGGAATATAAGGACTGATACTCGATACTAAGCTTGTTAAGCCAAGAGTTGCTCCGCCCCTTAAAACAACGAATAAAAGAAAAGCTCCAAGTAGCGTAAGGATTGCCTTGTATGAGATCATCTCTCCCGCAAGACCCTTGATACGGCTTACGCGGCCCCGGCTGTATTCGTCGCTTTCGCGCATAATAAGCTCTTCAAGCTCGTTTGGAGTAAACACGATATAATCAGGCTTTTCATGCCAAAGCTCTTCAAATTCGCCGTAACCAAAGGCTACTGCAATGCTGGATACTCCCTGCTCCTTTGCTCCGATGATATCGAATTTACGGTCTCCCACCATGTAGATAAGATCCTTATTGATGCGGTTACCCTTAAAGAGCTGCATTAAAGCTTCATCGATAACTTCCTTTTTATCCACTCTTGTACCGTCAAGATTGCTTCCGACAACCACCTCGAAATAACCGTCCAGTTTAAAATGCTTAAGGATCTTTTCAACAAAGACAGTGGGCTTTGAAGAAGCTACGGCAAGATGAAATCCGTTTTTCTTAAGGCGCTTAAGCATATGAGGGATACCCTTGTACACCTCGTTTTCAAAAAGTCCTACAGTAGAAAATCTCTCCCTGTACTTTTCAACAGCCTTTTTTGCGTCCTCTAAGCTGAAATCATAGAATTCCATAAAGCTGTCAATAAGAGGCGGCCCGATAAAAGGCTCCAGCTTGTCAAGATCCGGCTCTTCTATCCCGAAAGAAGCAAGTGCATACTGAACGCAGGTACAAATGCCCACCTTGGGATCCGTCAGCGTACCGTCAAGATCAAACAATATATATTTTTTCTGAATCTCTTTTTCTGAATTTGCCATAGATTTAAGCGGTCACCTAAAACATTTTGTGTTTGAATTAAAAGCTTCTGATCTCGTCTCCGGATGCGTCGGTGTTCTCGATCTTTACGATTTCAACATCATAGCTGATATCCGCATTAACGTTAACATGTGCGATCTCTCCCACTTTCTTGCGAAGAAGGGCTTTTCCCAAAGGTGACTCGTTGGTGATAAGGTTTTCAAGGGAATTAGCCCTAACCGTTGTCACTATCTTGTAAGTCTCCTCCATACCGTCATCAACAAAGCGAACGGTAACGGTATTGTTCATGCCAACCTCATCCTCAGCGGATTCATCGTCAATAACAGTAGCGGTCTTGATCATGTTCTCAAGATATCTGATACGGCTCTCGTTCTGATTCTTAAACTTCTTAGCCGCATAATACTCAAAATTCTCTGAAAGGTCACCCTGTGCTCTGGCTTCCTTAACGTCCTCCAGCGCCTTAGGTCTGACCACCAGTTTTCTGTGCTCTATCTCTTCCTCCATCTTCTTGATGTCGGATTTAGTCAACTTGTCGTACATTTTATTTCTCCCTCAATCAATACTCTACGCCTTGCAATTTACACAAGGTAGTAGATCACTGCGCAGATGACCATCTGGATAATGGCGAATCTGTAAACGCACTGAGTGTTGCTCCAGCCCCAAACCTTTCTTACCTGGTCGTGAAGGGGTGTGCGAACATTCTTTAAAATACGGATCTTTAAAAATCTCAGCAAAAATACCTTTATAAGCCCCAGGCCGCCGTCAAGGATAAAGACAAGGCAAACGGGGATAAAGATAAAGGGATCGCCGCACTTAAGAGCGCATATCGCGAGGAAAAGTCCGATGGCACGTGAGCCCGCATCGCCCATCATAAGCTTGCTGGGTGTTGAATTAAACCAAAGGTATGCGATAAGCGTTGAAACAAGGATAAGGATCATGGGAGCGAAAGAGCTTCCGATTCCCACCTTGTGGATTATTCCGTAAAAACCGAGAAGTGAAATGATACCAACGGTTCCTGAAAGTCCGTCAACACCGTCCGAGCAGTTGGTAACATTGATGCTTGCCCATATAACGATAACCGCAAAGATCGCATAAAGGACCTTGGGCATAACGAATGACCTGTTAAGTATGGTCAGATTGATCTCGGTCGTATTGTTTAATAAAAAGATGATGGTTGTAAGGATCGCAACCACAAGGTCAAGGGCGCCCTTTAAATACTCGCCCCAGGGGCTCTTTGATGCATCATCCAAAAATCCTGTCATCATGGCGATAAGAACAAGGATCAGATAGAATCCGTGCTCATGGCTCATGGGTGCAAGGATCGCAGATAAAACAGTAAAGACACCGATAAAGATAAGGCCGGCTCCCCTTGGCTTACCCGCTGACTTTTCGCCTTCAACGGCAAAAGCTCTTCCGCCATCCTTGGGCAGGAACTTACTTCCAAACTGCAAAAGCAAAAAAGTGATAACAAAACCTAAACATAATGCTATGGGCATGTACAAAGCATGAACCTCTAGCGAAAAGAAATTAAAAAGCATATTTTCCTCCGAGTGACTTTATAAACTGCGCAAGCTCGTCAGACGCCACCTCGTGAGACATAGGTGAGGGGTGCCAGTCGGCTCCGTAGCCATATTTTTCAAAATTCTGCGGTGTTAAGCGAACAATGTGAACATCGGTGAATCCACTATTTTCCTTAAACTGTTCCACCGCTTCTTTTTCGGCCTCAAATAAACCGTCCCCCATAAGACCAAATGCTACGACTATCCTTGAATCAGGGTTAAGGTCATGAACCTGCTCCAGGAAATCAACATAATCTTCGCAGAATGTTTCTCTCTTGAGTTCATCCTGCTGACAATAACTATCATCATTGGTACCAAGATTGATAACAATGGTATCCGGCTTTCGCTCGGACGCAAAATCCCACTTCCTGCTCTCCATCTTAAGGCCTCTGAAAGTGTTGTAGGAATACGCAAAAATACCGTAATAAGGCTGAACCAGTTCCTCAAGTTTGGGAATCTCGGGATCCGACGTATAACCGGAAGTCAGACCGTGACCGCTGTAGGAAACCATGCTGTAGTCAGCCTTAAGCTTCTGAGCTGTCTTGTAAGAAAAGGCCTTGGTAACATTCTCAGTTCCGGTGGAAAAAGGATGCCACTCATCCGGCGCATCAACGCCGTAACCACAGGTAATGGAATCGCCGATGAACTCTATGTATCTCTCCGAAAGAGCTGTTGGCTCCGCCGGACCTTCCGCAAGGATCTTTATCTCTCCAAGGCCCGTTGTTGACATCCTGGGCTCCGAAAGTTTGATGATCCTTACCACATGCTCCGCGGGGGCAATGCTTTCGTCAAGACCGCAAACCTCGAAGACCTCCTTGGGCTTCTTGATTACAGTATCAAGCTGCATAATGCCATCCACAATGACTGCCACCCTTGCAAGATCGCGCCAGGGTTCAGGGCTGTCAGCAGGTGTCTCCGTCGTTGAATCCCCGTAGAAAGTAACGGTAAGCTTTGTTCCTGTATATTTAAACTCTACTCCGGCTCCCGAAAGAGAAAGAACTCTGCAATCTTCCAGCATAAAAGTTCTTCCGAGAAGCTTTACATGTTCTTCAGTCGGTAAAAATGTGTATTCTTTAAGTGCCATGATGATCCCCGCCTCTTATAAGTTAAGTCCCTTTGCTTCGTCGCATCCGAGAACTATGTTCATGCACTGAACTGCAGCTCCCGACGCACCTTTTCCAAGATTGTCAAATCTTGTTGCAACTACGATGCGCTCTTCATTACCGGTAACGAAGATTTCCATTCCATCCCAGCCTGCACAGGCATCTGAGAAAATGGCTCCGCCGGCTTCAACGTCCGCGCCAAAGGGCATAACCTTGATGAACTTCTCGTTTTTATAATAATCCGCAAAGAAATCCCTTATCTCTTCGGGCTTCATCTTCTTTGAGAGCATATCCGTATAGAGAGGGACCTGTACGATCATTCCGCTGTGATAATTTGTAGTCATAGGGCAGAATAAAGGCTCTCTCGAAAGACCGGTGATGGCTTTCATCTCCTTTAAATGCTTATGACTCTGGGTCCAGGCGTACATTCTCGCAGAATCAAACTTTGCATCGCGGCCTTCTTCCTCGTAGGTCGCAATAAGCTTCTTTCCGCCTCCGCTGTAACCTGAAACAGCAAAGATTGAAACAGGGTAATCCTTAGGCAGGATACCGCTCTTGACCAGTGGATATCCGACGGTTATAAATCCCGAAGCGTAGCAGCCGGGAACTGCGATCCTCTTTCCCTTTTTTATGGCTTCCCTGTGCTCAGGAGAAAGCTCCGGATAACCGTATGCCCAGCCCTCTTTAGTCCTGTGGGCTGTAGAAGTATCGATTATGGTAACATTCTCATTTTCCACCATCTCCACCGCTTCAATAGCAGCCGCATCCGGCAGACAAAGAAATGTAATGTCGGATTCATTAATAAACTTCTTAATAGTCTCGGGATCTTTTCTAAGCTCAGAGGGAATCTTTAACAGTTCAATATCGTCCCTTCCTTCAAATCGCTCAAAAATCCTAAGCCCTGTAGTTCCTTCACTTCCGTCGATAAATACTTTGGTTTTCATGCCGCTCTCCTAAGTCAAAATCTTCAGTAAAAACAAAAAGCACATTTGGAGTAATTATACCACAAATGCGCTTTTATTTCAGCCTATTTTCGGTTTTGTCCTGCCCTTTTGTCACCTGGGGACGGGGTCAATTGGTCATTTTTGTCACCTGGGGACGGGGTCAATTGGTCATTTTTGTCACCTGGGGACGGGGTCAATTGGTCATTTTAGTATCCTAATTCCGTCAAAAATGCCTCGCACCCTCTTTTGATCTGCTCATACACACCGTCAAAATCCCCTGTATACCAAGGATCGTCGATATCTTCCGGAGTATCCGTGAAATCCATGAGAAGGCTCACCTTTCCTTCCGGGTCACCTCCAAGTATCTTGTGCATATATCCGATGTTTAACTGCTCCATACCGATGATATAATCCCACTTGTCGTAATCATCCCTACGAAGCTGTCTCGCTCTCTTCTCATCCACCCCAAGCTCATTATCAGGCGTTCCGATACCATGACGCTTCAGAACGCTCTTGGCAGGCGGATAAACAGGATTCCCCACACCTCCGTAACATTCCTCATTACTGGTAGCAGCCGACTCAATATGAAATTCCTCGGCAATCCCTCTTTTATTCACCATGTCCTGCAGAACAAACTGCGCAATCGGTGATCTACAGATATTGCCCCAGCAAACCATTAGCACTTTAATCATCCTTGTAATCCTTTACTTTACTGTACTTTTTCTTTACTGTACTTTTTCTTTACGCTCCGGCAATTAACAGCGAGATTTGTGAAATTGCTTTTTTCGCCGCCCGTAATGGACTGAAATTGGCCATTTTTATTTACAGCGGATTTGCCAAGTTTTCCAAACCCGCTGTTTTTTTGATAGCGTTCAATATTTCCCCTTTACACCGAATACCCCAAATTAATATCAAATGGAGCTACCAACAGTTTTTGCAAATCTTTATTGTAATTGTCAAAAAAGAATTTTATGGCTTTGCCGTAGTTTTCTTTTGTGTCAAACTCCCAGTATGAGTAATACTTTACGCATTTTACTATCTTAGTTAACTCTCTTGGAGGCTCACCTAGTTCGATTCCGTCTATGGTATAAAATCTCTTGAAATACTTAAGGGATGTGCAACCTTCGCACTTAAGCTGATATGCAGACATCTCTTCAATCTTTGTTTCAAATTGCTCGAGTTTATCCGGCTTAACCTGAAAGAGTTTCATTTCGATAAAGGTCTTGTCCATCACACTTTCTCCAATTCTTTCTGCATATATCCGCACGTAAACGGAAAGAAATCAAA
>JAEEOO010000050.1 GCA_016284315.1 Lachnospiraceae bacterium
AGACGGATGGTACAGAACCACTGTCATTACTCCAGAAGATTTCGGTTTCGAGAGATGCACTAAGGATGATCTTAAGGGCGGATCCCCTGCAGAAAACGCAGAGATCACAAAGGCTATCCTTAAGGGAGAGAAGGGCCATAAGAGAAACGCTGTATTGTTAAATGCCGGCGCATCTCTTTACATCGGCGGAAAAGCAGAGTCCTTTAAAGAGGGTGTTAAGCTTGCCGCAGAGATCATTGATTCGGGCAAGGCATACGAGACACTTGAGAAGATCATCGAGGTCAGCAACAGACCCGAATAAGAGGAAAAATTACTTAAATAATTAGTTTTCTTGTCTAAAAAGAATCCTTGATTTTTGGTGATTATTTAAAAATGTAAGGGTTTACATTTTTTATCCTATTTGCTATCATTACATACAAGAGGCAGACCGCTTTCTGTCCTCTTGTATGTTTTTTTGATTAAATTTTCTATTATTCTTTTGAAATTAAGGAGGAAGTTTAATGGAACTTCGTACCGCAGCATCTCCCAGAGATGTTAAGTATTATGACACTCAGAGACTCAGAGATGAGTTTCTTATTCAGAAAGTATTCAGACCCGGAGAGATCTATCTTGTTTACAGTCACATTGACAGAATAATCGCCGGATCAGCTACCCCTACCACAGAAAAACTTGTTCTTACCGCAGGAGATGAGCTTCGCGCAGAGTATTTTCTTCAGAGACGTGAGCTCGGTGTTATCAACATCGGCGGCGCCGGAAGGATCACCATCGACGGCAAGACCACAAAGGTTGCTCACCGTGAAGGTATGTATATCGGAATGGGTAACCGTGATATCTCTTTTGAAAGCGATGATCCCAAGAAGCCTGCTAAGTTTTATCTTAACAGTGCTCCCGCTCATGCTACTTATCCTACAGTTCTTATTAAACCCACCGGTACTCCCGAGCCCGGCGTTGTTATCGTTAAAGACGAGAACAAGAAAGAACTGGGAAGCATGGAGGAAGCTAACCATCGCGTGATCTGCAAATACATTCTTCCCGGACAGGTAGAGAGCTGCCAGCTTGAAATGGGTATGACTCATCTTGAACCCGGTTCTGTTTGGAACTCAATGCCTTGTCATACTCATGACAGAAGAATGGAAGTATATATGTACTTCGAGGTTCCCGATGACGGATTTGTAATGCATTACATGGGCGAGCCCCAGGAAACAAGACATATCGTTATGCACAATGAGGAAGCTGTTATTTCTCCCAGCTGGTCCATCCACTGCGGATGCGGATCAAGAAATTACACCTTCATCTGGGGCATGGTCGGAGAGAACCAGGACTTCGATGATATGGATAATGTAAACAACTGCGATATCAGATAACCCCACTTACTCAATATTGGAAGGAGAAACAAAATGTCAGAATTTACTAATTTTTCACTTGAAGGTAAAGTAGCTCTCGTTACCGGAGCTTCTTACGGAATCGGATTTGCCATCGCTTCAGCATACGCTGAGTGCGGAGCTACCATCTGCTTTAACGATATCAACCAGGACCTTGTTAATAAGGGAATTGCAGCATACGAAGAGAAGGGCATCAAGGCTCACGGATATGTTTGCGACGTAACCAATGAGGAAGCTGTTAACGCAATGGTTAAACAGATTGAGAAGGAAGTAGGCGTTATCGATATCCTTGTTAACAATGCAGGAATCATTAAGAGAATCCCTATGACCGAGATGACCGCTGATCAGTTCCGTCAGGTTATCGACGTTGACCTTAACGCACCCTTCATCGTATCAAAGGCAGTTATCCCTGCAATGATCGAAAAGGGACACGGAAAGATCATCAACATCTGCTCTATGATGTCTGAGCTCGGACGTGAGACCGTATCTGCATATGCTGCAGCAAAGGGCGGACTTAAGATGCTTACCAAAAACATCTGCTCTGAGTACGGTCAGTACAACATTCAGTGTAACGGCCTTGGCCCCGGATACATCGAGACTCCCCAGACTGCACCTCTTCGTGAGATCCAGCCCGACGGATCAAAACATCCTTTTGATCAGTTCATCTGCGCTAAGACCCCTGCTAACCGCTGGTTAAAGCCTGAAGAGCTTACCGGACCTGCTGTATTCCTTGCATCAGAGGCTTCAAACGCAGTTAACGGACACATTCTTTACGTAGACGGCGGTATCCTTGCTTACATCGGAAAGCAGCCCCAGTAAGTAATGAATGTTATGTCTTGATGGCATAAAGGAGATAAAGATGAAAATAGCACTTATCAACGAGAACAGCCAGGCAGCCAAGAACGAACTTATCTTCAATGCTCTTAAGAAGGTTGCCGAGCCTCTCGGACATGAAGTTTTTAATTACGGAATGTATGGCGCAGAGGATCCCAATTCTCTTACCTACGTTCAGAACGGAATCCTTGCCGCAGTTCTTCTTAATTCCGGCGCAGCAGATTTCGTTGTTACCGGATGCGGTACAGGTGAAGGCGCAATGCTTGCCTGCAACTCATTCCCTAAGGTACTTTGCGGACACATTCAGTCACCTCTTGACGCTTACCTTTTCACTCAGGTAAACGATGGTAACTGTGTAGCTCTTCCTTTCGCAGAGAACTTTGGATGGGGCGGAGAGCTTAAGCTTGAGTATATCTTTGAGAAGCTCTTCAGCGCTCCCGGCGGAGGAGGATATCCCCCAGAGAGAGTAGTACCTGAGCAGAGAAACAAAAAGATACTTGACGCTGTTAAGGAAATCACTCATACTGACATGGTCACCATCCTCGATAAGTTGGATCGTGAGCTTGTTAAAGGAGCTCTTTCAGGTGAAGGCGTTGAGCGCTACTTCTTTGTAAACTGCAAGGATGAAGCTATCGCTTCCAAGGTTAAAGAGATTTTAGCTTAATTTGATATTATTTAAGGAGATTTACCATGAATAAAGTACTTGAAGATTTACAGAAGATCGGTATTGTACCCGTAGTTGTTATCAACGACGCAAAGGACGCTAAGCCCCTTGCGGAAGCTCTTATCAAGGGTGGACTTCCCTGCGCAGAAGTTACTTTCAGAACTGAAGCTGCAGAAGAGTCAATCAGAATTATCGCGGAGAACTTCCCCGACATGCTCGTAGGTGCAGGAACAGTTCTTACCCCTGAACAGGCAGACAGAGCGGTTAAGGCCGGAGCAAAGTTCATCGTATCACCCGGACTTAACCCCAGAGTAGTTAAGCACTGCATCGAGAAGGGCTATCCCGTAGCTCCCGGTACCGCTACTCCTTCTGAGATGGAGCAGGCTATCGAGCTTGGACTTGATGTTGTTAAGTTCTTCCCTGCTGAGAACAACGGCGGTCTTTCTATGATCAAGGCTGTTGCAGCACCTTATACCGGACTTAAGTTCATGCCTACCGGCGGAATCAATGCAAACAACGTTCGTGATTATCTTGCTTACGATCGTATCCTTTGCTGCGGCGGAAGCTGGATGGTTAAGGGCGATCTTATTAAGGCGGGCGACTTCGCAAAGATCGAAGAGCTTACCAGAGAAGCAGCAAACATCGTTAAAGAAGTTCGCGGCTAATAATTATGTTTTAGGATCAGGAGGCGCATTAATTTGCGTTTCCTGATTTTTATGTTTTATGAGAGGAGTATTTAGGTTCTACATGGTTTCAAAAAAGTCAGTCATTAAAGGGTACGAAGCAGATAAGGAAAAGCTTATCAGCTACATGAAGAAGATTGGGGAAGGAGATTTTTCACTTGCATCTGAAGAAGAATTTAACGACGTAACGCTTGCTTCAGAGATCAATTCAATGATCGCCGGCATCAAAAAAGGAAACAATGTCTTTGTAATGCGTATGAATGAAGCAATGACAAAGATCGGCGATTCATCAGTTGTTAAGAACATGATGGAAAAAGTTGACGAACAGGCGGCTATCGTTGAAACGATACATGCATCCGGCTCGGAACTTGAGAAGTCAATAACCAATGTGCAGTATGCAGCACAGGAGATCCAGGAACATTCAAGAGACGTTCTTGCCAATGTAAAGGCAAGTTCCGATGAAATGAGAAACAGCACCGATGCCATTGGTGAGTCTGTTCAGGAAGTTGAAAACGTAAACGACCAGGTCCTTCGTTTTAAAGAGGACGCTGAGAATATCACAAAGATCATTGATCAGATCAAGAGCCTTGCAGGCAGATCATCCCTTCTTGCTCTTAATGCATCCATCGAGGCAGCAAGAGCAGGCGAAGCAGGAAGAGGATTTGCAATCGTTGCGGATCAGGTTGGTGAACTTTCAAAGAGCACTTCATCATGCGCTGATTCTGTTGTTAAGTATGTAGATGAGCTTTTGGCAAGCATTGATGAACTTGTTGAATTCATTAAGACTACTACCGATCATCTCAATGACAGTAACGACAGAGTGATAGAGTCCGTTGCTAATCTTGATAAGATGGCAGAGTATGTAGCGGACATGGATGCAAGCATAGATAAGATCTTTGACGAGATCAACACTCAGTCAGGTCTTACAGAAGAGTTTATCGCTCTCGGAAACACAATGGCAGGCGGCTTTAACGAGCTTAATGACGAGTGCTTCAAGACAGGAGAGCATCTCTATAAGATCTCAAGAAATGTTGACACAGTAAGATCCGATATGGCAAGAAGCCGTTCTGAATTAACTTTCCTTGACTGGATCACTGTATTTGAAGTAGATCACCTTATCTTTACCTGGCGTCAGTACAATAACCTCATCGGTTATGAGCACCTTAAGCTTGAACAGGTTAACAATCCCAGAGGATGTAAGCTTGGCAAGTGGTTTGCTGCGCAGAATGACAGAGCTATCACTGACAGTGAGGCATTCAAGAAAGCCCATAGGATTCATGATGACCTTCACAATTTCGCTGTTAAATGCTTTAATGCATCTGCTGAGGGTGAAAAGGAAAAAGCCATTGGTTACTTTGAACAGGCCCATGTTGCCTACAATGAACTTGTTGCTGCTTTAGAAGATCTTAAAAGGGTAGCAAAAAGTGCCGGCTACAAAGAGTATACCGACACTACAAGAAGGAAATAGTTTTGATCTGAGATATTAGATTTGAATTATTCGCCGCTTCTATAGTTTAAGATGAACTGTAGAAGCGGTTTTATTTTTTCATCGGGAACATCACTGAAAAGGATTCCGACACAAACGGTTTCATAGTTTGTGGTACCGATCCATTCGCAGTTTCCTTTGTTAAGCCTAAGACCGCAAATATACTTTTCACCGGTTAAGTCATCGTATCCCCAAAGGATATTTTCTTCGCCGTAGGAATCAATAGTATCCTTGGAAAGATATTCTTCCAGGTATCTGAAATAAGTGGCATCCGCACAGGCTTTGAAAGTATCTTCATCCGCGAACATCAACGAAAAACTTCTTGAAGCGATCAGTGTATCAAAATTGTTCTTTGCTTCGTAGGAAGCAAAATTTGTAAGATCCATATTAACCGAAGCATTGATCTCAATCTCACTTGAGGGAGACAATTTTTGTTCTGCCAGATAGGGTATCAAAGTTTCCTCGATGTCTACCGTATCTGTCATGTGGTGATTGACAAACAGTATGTTAACCGCCGGTTCTCTCTTCCTTGTGAACACAAACAAAAATGTAAATGTAAGCGCTACAATGAACGTAACAAAAAGAATTTTGGGTAAATAGTATGTAGCAAAGTATGAGAACTTTTGCTTTGCTGTCATTCCTTTGGTGGGATTGACCACGCGCTCACCGTATTTTGTCTGTACCGTAGCGGGAGAGAGGTATTCTTCATTATTTTGTTTTTCTTTATTATCTTCTAATTCAATTCTCATATAGATAGATCCCTATCGTGATTTTTCTATATAATAACCTAAAATTTGGCTCCGGGTAAAGGGAATATGCTCTTAAATTTTTATAACAAATAGTCTGAAAACGCTAAAATGCCGTATTTTCATTGGTTTTAAGTTGCACCTATTGTGTAAACAATTCTGTGAAAACACTTACAAAATGAAAAAAAGTGTTAGTGATTATATACAAAAGTGACCTATAAAATGTATAAAATAGGTACAAATTTAGGAATTAAGCCCAAAAGTTGTTTACAAATTCGACATAATTTGATAGTATGTAAAAGCAATGTGAAAGCGGTTACATTGCTAACTTACAAGGAGGATTATTGTATGAAAAAGAAAGTACTTTCAGTTGTACTTGCATCAGCTATGGCTCTTAGCCTTGCAGCTTGTGCAAACACTGAGAACAATGGCAACGTTGAGAACAACGGCGCTAACAACGAAGTAGTTGAAAACAACGAAAACAACGAAAACAACGAAAACAATGAAACTGAAGCTTATCAGCTTTCTACTCTTAAGATGGTAGTAGACGGAACCCTTACTGCAAACGCTGATAACCGTCAGGATGCATTCGAAGAGCAGTGGGAGAAGGCTGTATCTGAGAAGATGGGCTACTCTGTAGACCTCATTATCGATCAGCAGGATCACTCCGGATACAAGGATGCTGTTGGACGTATCCTTCTCGGCGGAGATCTTCCCGATGTAATGCTTATGAGTGCTGATATGTACAAGCAGTATCAGACCACCGGTCTTCTTTGGAATATGGCTAGCGCTTATGACAACGCTGAGTTCCAGAGCAGAATGGACATGCCCCTTATCAACGCAAACATGAGGACTGCTGATGGCGCTCTTTACGGATTCGCTCCTTACTATGGAAACGGATGCGTTACCTATGTTAAGCAGTCATGGCTTGATGCTGTAGGAATGTCTGCAGATCAGATCAAGACCTACGAAGATTACATCAACATGCTTACCGCATTCGCTACCCAGGATCCCGATGGAAACGGTGTAGACGGTGACACCTACGGCGTTATCGCTGCAGGCTTTGGTAAGATGGATGAGGCTCCTTACATCAACTATATGTCAGAGTTCTATCAGGGTGCATATCCCGCAATCCTTCAGGACGAGAACGGCGTATGGTACGATGGATTCCAGACTCAGGAAATGAAGGATGCTCTCCTTAGAATGCAGGATGCTTACAACAATAAGCTTATCGATCCTGAAACTCTTACTGCTTCTACCAAGATCGCTCGTGAGAAGTTCTTCTCGAACGATCAGACCGGATCTTCAGGTGCATTTACTTACTGGGCAGGTACTTGGTATCAGACCCTTACCGATAACCTTATCAAGAACGAAGTTAACACTGATCTCGTTATGCTCGCTCCTATCCAGGAGACCGTTGATACTTGGGGCGGCTACCTCAACAGAGAAGCTCCTGTATGGGTAATCCTTGATGACGGTGACGGAAACGACGCTCGTGAGCAGGCTATCTTCGATGCATTCATCGAGACGATGCTTGACGGTGGCACAGTACAGACCCTTTGGACCTATGGTGCTGAGGATGTTCACTGGTCAACTCACGCAGAAGAGTTCGTTCTTAATGCAGGTACCGACAAAGAGAAGGCTTACAGCTATGCAGAGGGTGAGTTCCACCTTAAGCAGACTCCCAACGACGAGAACGCTCTTTGGAAGAAGAACCTTATCGATCCGGCTCTTGTAGTTGCTCATCTTAACGATGATACTCCTGCAGCAGCAGCTAAGGGAACCGACCTTGCTACTCAGGGTAACCAGTTCTTCACTGCTAACTGTGTAGATGCTCCCGCTGGTGCATCTTGCCAGACTCTTACCGACTACGCAGCAGATATCGCTGATGCTAAGAACGCTGTAATCGCAGCAGTTGTTACTCAGAACGGTGATGTCGATGCAGCTATGGAAGGATATGTAACCGCAGTTGGCGCTATCATTGATCAGGCTCTTGCAGAGCTCAATGGACAGTAATTTTTGGTATTGATTTAATACCTGAAAATATTGTAAAATGATTTCAGAAGCTGCCCTGTCGTACCATTCGGCGGGGCAGTTTTTATCTGAAACCTGTTAAAGTAGTAGTTTATCAGAAAGGAATCGGATGGAATGAGCAAGTCAAATAAAGGCTTTACATCCTCAGGAGAACCAATTAGAAACAAACCGCTGGGCCTTAGAATTTGGCAGAACAGAGGCTTTTATTTCATGTTCCTCCCTGTTTTCGCTTTTGTACTTATTATGTATTATTGGCCTATGCTGGGTATTCGTTTTTCATTCTATGAATACAGAGCAGCCGGCAGAGGTGCTATGACTTTTATAGGTCTTGAGCACTTCAAAACCATGTTTTTAAATCCTATCAAGGCACCTGCATTTTGGACATCCTTCAAAAATACATTGGTGTTGAGCGTAGTTAAGCTTCTCATAACAACTTTTGCATCAGTTGTTATCTCTATCTTCCTTAACGAGATGAGAAACCTTCACGCAAAAAAAGCACTTCAGACAATTATTTATCTGCCTCACTTTATGTCATGGGCAGTAGTTGCATCAATTTTCTCACTGTTTCTTTCACCTTCAGAAACAGGTCTTGTAAACGGAATTTTGAAATCACTCGGAGTTATTAAGTCCGGTGAATATATCTACTTCCTTGCTTCATCAGCATGGTGGAGACCTATTTATTACCTGATCAATATTTGGAAGGAAACCGGTTGGGGAACTATTATCTTCCTTGCAACACTTTCCGGAATCAACCCTGAGCTCTATGAAGCAGCTGATATCGACGGTGCTTCAAGAGGACAGAAGATCTGGTACGTAACCGTACCCGCTCTTGCAAATACGATCATTACGGTTCTTATCCTTAACCTTGCTAAGGTTATGAACCTTTTCGAGTCAGTATTCGTTCTTTACAATACTGCAGTATTGGATGTATCTGATGTTATTTCCACATACATCTATCGTCAGACCTTCGCAACCATGAACCCTGATTACGGTTTCTCAACCGCAGTCGGATTGTTTAAGTCTCTTGTCGGATGCTTCCTGGTTCTTATTTGTAACTGGTTAAGTAAGAAGACTCGTGGCCGCGGAATCGTGTAGAAGGGAGGTATGAAAAATGGCTAAAGAAAAAATCATTGCACCTCCTAAGAAGAAAAAGGTTCGTGCTTTTGACGTTATCAACTATATAATTTTTGTTATCATTGCATTGTTGATCATCGTTCCCATGTGGAAGGTACTTGTAGACTCCCTTAATCAGTACGGCGTCTACCAGTTTAGACTCTGGCCTCAGAATCCTACTTTTGCAGGCTATTTGACGATCATTAAGACTACACGTCTTATCAAACCTTTTATTATTTCGGTTGTAACCACAATCCTTGGAACTTTCCTTGGACTGTTAATGTCTACCCTTGGTGGATATGTACTTATCCAGTTTGATATGCCAGGAAGAAACGCATTTGCATACTTCCTCCTTTTCACCATGATCTTTAGTGGTGGTATGATCCCTGAGTACCTAGTTATGAAACAGCTTGGCCTCGTTGGTACATGGTGGATCCTGGTAATTAAACACGGTATCAATGTTTACAACCTTGTTCTTATGAGAAACTTTTTTGAAGGAGTTCCCGCTTCACTTTACGAAGCAGCTCGAATTGACGGATGTTCACCTATGGGTATTTTCTTCCGCATCGTGCTTCCTCTTTCAAAGGCAGCTCTTGCATCTATCGGACTTATGTTTGCAGTTACCATCTGGAACGACTATTCAACCGTACAGATCTATATTACAAACCCCGATAATGTAAACTTCCAGTATAAATTAAGAACTATGATCATGGACGGTGATACTCCTACGACATCATACAATGTATCTCAGACTACATTGTTTAATGCAGGAATTATCGCAGCAATCCTTCCTTTCATGATACTTTATCCTTTCCTTCAGAAGTATTTCGTTAAGGGCGTTAACATTGGCGCTGTTAAGGAATAATCTGATTCTTAGAGATATGAAAATAAAAAAGTATCCCGGTTCATCAAATTGGTGAACCGGGGTTTTGTTTTATTGTTATTTGTATGTAATTGTTTTGTTAAGATAATGAGTTTTATTTTTTTAATTGATATCTTCGGGTCCCAGCTTCAATACCAGCTCGCCTTCTTTGTTGTAATATTCTACGTTAAGGTCGGCATCGGGAGTTCCGTTGAATGCGCTGTACAGAAGATGATAGGTCTTAAACTGGATCATTGACATTGAATTTTTGTAATTAATATCCTTTGATGACAGCGATACCTTGATATAAGTAAAATCATCGTTGGGCTCAATGGCAGTTATCTTGTTGTAGTCCTCTGAACCGATCATGGCATTAAGTGTTTGATTAATTCCGGTACGAAGGTTATCAAGCATTTCTTTATGCTGATCATTGGTGATGGTGTAGGTAACTGAGCCATTTTCGTTTAGTATTATTGATTCGTAGCCAAGCTCTTTAGCTGTTTCGTTCAGCTGCTCCTGGGTAGTGGCGTTTCCTGCATAATCGCCGGGAACAGTAAGCTTTATACGATCATTTTCAAGTTCTTCGTATTCGCAACAGCTAAGATCAACAAATTCGTGAGTTTCTGCCGTCCACTGTCCACTTTCTATCTTGTCATTTATGATAACATAAGCGATAATAGAAAGAAGGAGGAGAGTGGAGAAGAAAACCAATTTAATCGTAGGCGAAAAAGGCGGTTTAAAGGGGTTTTTGTCCATAAATATTTCCTCTTTTTTTATTATTTGTTTAAAGATTGTTAAATTTTGTCTGCTAATATACTGTGGTTCCATTAAGATGGGTTTATATGGGACCAATATTAAAGCTTGTTCTATCATAACACAGGAAAGGAAAAGTTTGTAGCATGAGTAGTGAAGATGAAGGCGGATTTTTTTCCATTGATGGACCTTTTATGAGAGTCATGGAACTGGTCATCAACATGCTGCTTTTGAATTTTATAGTTATTATTTGCTCTATACCGGTTATTACTATTGGAGCAGCTTTCACAGCGATGAACCATCAGCTCCAGAGAATGAGCAAGAATGAAGAAGGATATGTGGTAAGAGATTTCTTTAAGGACTTTAAGACAAATTTTAAGACCTCAACACTTACCTGGCTTATCATGCTCCCCGTAGGATTATTCCTTGGAGCAGACCTTTATATATTTTCAGAGGGAGTCAGCTTCCCTGTTTATTTTAAATGGCTGATAATCGGATTTGCACTTATATATCTTTTTGGGCTTGTTTATTTGTTCCCTGTCCTGGCAAGATATGAAACAACTCCTAAACTGGCGATCAAGACAGCTTACGCAATGAGCTTTCATGCATTTCCTAAGACTATAATTATGATCGCACTTGTAATTGCACCTTGGATCGGAGCAATTTATATACCAAATTTCATTTTGGCGTGTTTTTTCTTTGGAATAACATTACCCGCATATATAAATGTGTTCCTTTACAGAAAGACTTTTGCAACATTTGAAAAGAAACAGGATGAGGCTTCGGGGGAAGAAGAGTAAGTTGTTATTTTTACATTTAAGGAGATCATCATGAAAACTAAAAAACAAATGCGTACTTCAATAGCAGCTCTTATTATGGCGTTACTTGTAGCAATCGTTGCAGTGGCAACTGTTTCTAATGTAAGTAACGTTTATTCCATTATGAGACTCAGTAACAGAATCGAGGAAGTCAGTGGTGTAGCAGTTGATAACCTTGTCCTTATTAAGGAAACTCAGACTGCAGTTCAGTCCATTCAGAAGAACTTTTACTCTTACACCTCTGATGGTATTTCTGAGGCCAATAAGACTAAGGCACGTGAGAATATGGACACTGATAAGCAGACTATCAGTGCTAACCTTTCAAAGATGCAGGCTCTCGGTTGGACAGAGGAAGTAAATGCTCTTACCGAGAACCTTGAAGCTGTTTATACTGCTTTTGATACGGTTATGAGTTATGCTGACAAGGAGAGTGTTGTAAACAACTCTACTGTAGTAGCCGTTGCTAAGAACCAGAACCTTAATGCTATTGCTTATAACATTGAAGCTATGGAAGATAGTTTTAAGTCGCTTGAAGAAAAGTGCGAAGTAGGACTTGATAATTCAATCAAAGATGCTAAGGCAGTTTCTTATAATGCAAATATTCTTGCGCTTATCCTTATAGTCCTTACTCTTCTTATCGGAGCTTTTGGTATTATTTTCTCTATTTTACGTATCTCCAGACCTATGAAGAGAGTGTCAAAGGATATTGATAAGATTGTAGCCGATATTAAGAGCGGAAATGCAAATCTTACAAACAATGTTGTATACAGAAGAAGCGATGAAATCGGTCAGATTGTAGACGGATTCAATGCATTTGTAGTTGTATTTGCCGATCTTATTAATGAGATTAAGAACAGCGCAGGTAAGATACAGACTGCAGCTGAAGTAGTAGAAGAAGGCGTAAAGGGAACCGGTGACAAGATCGCCGATACCTCAGCTACCATGGAAGAGCTCTCTGCAAGCATGGGCTCCGCAAAAGATGCGGTTGAAAGAATTAAGGACAGCCTTTCACAGATTGGTGAACAGATCACTGCAATGGGTGAGAAGACTGTTGAAGGTCTTGATTTCTCGGACGGAATCAGTAATCGTGCTGACGAGATGAAGGGTAAAGCTGTTGAGAGCAGAAACAACGCAGAAAAGATAGTTACAGCATTCTCCGGCAAGCTTGAAGAAGCTATTGGACAGAGTAAGCAGGTTTCAAGGATCAATGGACTTACTGCTGATATTTTAACTATTGCAAACCAGACGAACCTACTTGCACTTAATGCTTCTATCGAGGCTGCAAGAGCAGGTGAAGCAGGTAAGGGATTCGCAGTTGTTGCTGACGAGATCAGACAGCTTGCTGATAAGAGCAAGGAGACTGCAGGTGGAATTCAGGAGATCAGTGATGCTGTTACCAATTCTGTAGAAGACCTTGCAAAGAATGCAGGTAACATGCTTGAGTTCGTAAATAAGGACGTTATGGACGCATACAAGGATATGGTTGATAACGGAGTATCTTATAATGAAGATTCAGAACGCATGAAGGAGATGATGAAGGTTCTCCAGAACGCTACTGAGGAACTTGGACATGCTGCTGATGAGATTAACGAAGCTGCCGCTGCTGTGTTCCTTGCAGTTTCAGAGAGCTCGGAAGGTATCGACAATGCGGCTGATTATACCGTTGATATAAGCAGCCACATGTCAGAGATCAACGAGAGTGTTGAAGAGAACATGAACGTTGCCGATTCCCTTAAGAAGGAAGTCGAAGGCTTTATTTGCGAATAAAGCCGTGAAGATGACCGTTAAATTCCTTGAAAGAGGTTTCTTCGATCTTTTTCATATAAACGGTTATTTCATATTCTTCGAAATATAATTCAAAATGAACGGAGCCTAAGCGTTCATCAACGACGCGAAGGCATATATAGAAGGTATCTTTTGCAATGTATGCGCCGCTTCCAAATGTGCGGTCATCATACAGGGGAAGGATGCCTTCTTTGTTTATTTCATAACCGAAGGTTACGGTATGCTTTGAATCATCACAAGCGGTCAGGATCATTTCACCGTAGTCTTTATATAGTGAAATACGTAGGGCTTTAAAGCCGTTAGGATTTTCATCCAAAGAATAAGAGCGTGACAATTCACTTGAAGGTTTATATGCATTTTGCACGGTTGATAAAACGGTATTAATCTTTGCGTTTTCAGCAAAGCGTTTTAATTCGGCTATATCATCTTTGCTATCTTGAACGTTTGCAACTTTTGCTTCGTAGCCGTTGTTTACCAACGTATTTCTGTACTTCTCCAAGATCTCTTCGTAAAACGCATCATAGATGATCTGGTTACCGCCGCTATAGCCTTGAGCGTCGGCAGTAGTTGTCAAAATAATCTTTTCTTTGGGACATACGATTACAAGCTGACCACCCATTCCGTAAAGAACGTAGCCGGATTTTTCTGTACGCCATATATAATAACCATATCCGCAGCTTTCGGAGGGAAGGGGAGCGGCGACGGCATTGGGGGTAAGACAAGATGTGGCTGCTTTGACAAATTCTTTTGAAATAAGCTGTTTACCGTCTACGTTTCCTTCGTTAAGAAGGAGGATACCCATTTTTAGAATGTCGTCGGCTGTAGCAACAAGGCCACTTCCACCGAAGGACACTCCTTGACCATCCTTTATCATGTATGAGGCATCGCTGAATTCCAACTCTTTAAAGGACTCTTTGAAGAATGTCCAAGTGTCTTTCTTGGTAAGCTTTTCCACAAGAGCCGAGAGTACATGAGGAGCGCTGGTATCATAATGAAATACAGTTCCGGGTTTATGTGTTGGAGCAGTTGTAAAGAAAGAGCCTACCCAATCTGATCCCATGTCGAATTTATTGTATGTGGTCTGGGCATGACAGGTGCGCATCATGAGCATGTCTTTGATAGTCATCTGCGCAAGATAAGGATGGACTATTTTCGGAAGCTTCTCGGGAAAATAATCAACAATATGATCATCGAGACTTAACTTCCCTTCGTCAGAAAGGACACATATGCATAGGGCAACGACGGTCTTTGCGATGGAGAACATTCTGTGAAGTTCATCTTTTTTAAAGGGAGAATAATAGATCTCACTGACAATGCTGTCCTCGACAAAAAGTGTAGCGCTGTGGAGGGATATTCCTTTTTTCTGAATTCTTTTATTAAAGTTTAAGATCCATTCGGATGAAATGTGTTTTTCTTCGGGATTTTTGTGTTCGATTTTCATAGTGATTTCCTCTAAATAAACACTTGGTTTATGTACATATAGTACACTTTAAAACAGTTGAGAACAAGGAAAAAATATGATAATATAAAATAGAATGTAAACGGTTACATTTTGATGCTGAATATATTTTTAGAAAGAAGGATAAGCGTTATGCCGTCTATTTATTGGGCAGCCGATTCAACAGTACAGTACAATTCAATTCTTACATATCCCCAGACCGGAATGGGACAGGTTTTACATCTGTTTTTAAAACCTGAAGTAAAGGTTTGTAACCATGCGGTCAACGGAAGATCTACAAAGAGCTTTCTTGATCAGGGAAGACTTGAAGCAATAAAAGCTGAGATCAAAGAGGGAGATTTTTTATTCATCCAGTTCGGACACAACGATGAAAAAAAGGAAGATCCCGCGAGATATACAACACCTTTTGGAACATATGCAGAGAATCTTAAGATCTTTATTGATGTAGCAAGGGAAAAGGGAGCAAATCCGGTTCTTATTACTCCAATAGAGAGAAGATGTTTCGAGGCCGATGGAAAGCTTGGCCCCGGTGAACACGGAGACTATGTAAGATCCATGAAGCAGGTAGCTGAAAAAGAAAATGTTCCATGCATCGATCTTTATACCAAGAGTCGTGAGATATTAAACAATTTAGGTCCGAAGGAAGCTGAAAGACTTCATGTTGTGGTTGAACCCGGCATTTATCCAAAGTTTCCTGACGGAATGGATGACAAGACTCATTTATGCTACAGGGGAGCTGTTCAGTATTGTGCTGTTGTGGCACAGGGACTGAAGGAATTAGGGGGAATTTACAAGGATATTTTACTGGAATTCTAATCCGGTCAGTTTGGAGTTTTTTTATGAAAAGAGTCAGCCGTGAGGATATTTTAAGCGGAAATTTAATTAAGACATTATTAGTTTTATCCGTACCGGTTATAATTAATTCCTTTTTGCAGACCATGTACAATCTTACTGATACGTACTGGCTCGGCAAACTTGGAACAGATCAGCTTGCAGCAATTAACCTGGTTACCCCAATGCAGAATCTTATAATCAACTTGGGTTCAGGTATTACGGTTGCGGGAAGCGTTCTTATTTCACAATATCTTGGTGCAAAAGAGGATAAGGGCGCAAGAAGCATGGCAAACCAGATCTTTGCCTGTGCACTTATTTTTTCAATAGTATTCATGATCCTTTGCTCGGGAATGGCGCCCCTTATTGTAAGATGGCTTGGAGCAGACCCAACTCAGGATCTTTACAGATATGCAAAAACATATTTGCAGCTTGTTATGCTTGATATGCCGTTCTTGTTTACAATAAACATGTATACGTCAATTCATCAGGCAGAGGGAGATACGCTTAGTCCCATGCTACTTAATCTTATGGGCATTTGTATTAACCTTGTAGCAGACCCCGCTCTTATGGTTTGGCTAAAGCTTGGAGCAGCCGGTGCAGCACTTGCTACCGTAGCCGCAAAAGCAGTACCTGCTATTATTGCATTTATCGCGCTTCAGAATAGAAAGCACATTGTTTATCTTGATCTTCGCAAGCTTAAGTTTGAAAAAGACAAGCTTCGCCAGATTGTAACCGTTGGTGTACCCAGTGCCATCGGAGGAAGTGTTCAGCAGCTTGGTTTCCTTATCCTTTCAAGAAGCGTATTCGCATACGGAAAGAATTCCATGGCGGCATATGGAATCGGTAATAAGGTTAACGGAATCATTTCTCTTCCTTCCACGGGTATCGGTTCTGCGGTTTCAATCGTTGTGGGACAGAACTATGGAGCCAACCAGATGCCGAGAGCCCAGAAGGCCGTCAGATTTTCTGTAGTAATGGTGGTTGGATTCCTTGCCATCGGAGGATTTATCCTTTCAAGGCCTATGATATCTACCTCCATTGTAAAGATCTTTTCAGACGATCAGGAAGTTATCGAGAAGGCAGCGGACTTTTTAAGCATACTTGCTCTTTGGTGTTTTGCAAACGGCGTGCATGATACTGCCAACGGTTTCTTTAAAGGAATGGGAAAAACAACTGTTCCAATGGTTGTAGATATATCAAGACTTTGGGTTTTCAGATTCGGTACTTTGTATTTCTGCGATCTTGTTCTTCACATGGGAGTGAGAAGCATCTGGTATGCAGTAGTTGTAAGCAACGGTATAGCAGCTCTTATCCTGCTTATTGTTTACCTGAGCGGTGTTTGGAAAAAGTGGAAACCATCGGTTAAGAAAAAGGAATATAAATAATGAATTTAACAGAAGCTATTGAGATCATGAAGGCTCAGAAAGAGGAGAATAAAAAAGACAGATACATTGAGATCACTGATTTTCTCCTTCAGTATGACCTTTCAACACTTGGCCTTAACGATAAAATCGAATATGCGGAAGTCTTAAAGAAAGTTCTTGAGAATATGGACTTTCAGATCTATGAACTATACAGAAGTCTGCAGGACAGATTCGTTCTGGTCCTTAATGACATCTTTGAAGCCTCAAAGAATAACGCTTTCAGCGAATATCTTTCATCTGCAGGATGGGAAGATATGATCTCTTTTGGCGAAGAGAAACACATGCTCTTAAGAGAGTGGTTCGCATCTGTTAAAGCCGGAAAGGCAGAACTCCCTGCAGATGCAGAAAACGTTACTTTAAAAGTTCTTTTTACCACATCAAGGAGCGTTACTGTTGAACTTGCCGGATGCGGAAAATATGAAACTGAAGGAGCTTATGAGGTATATCTTAACGGAGAACAGATCACCTGTGAGAATACTGCTGTAAAAAGCATTTACGGACTTCTTCCCAATACCGATTACGAGATTGCTGTTATAAAGGCTGATAAAACAAAAGCCGGAAAAGCAGCGTTCAAGACTAAAGAAGAAAGCTATACCTTTAATGTTAAAGATTTTGGAGCTTTGGGAGACGGAGAGTCGGATGACACTCATCAGATACAGAGTGCTATATATGCATGCCCTAAAGGGGGAAGAGTTCTTGTTCCGGCAGGCTGCTACAGGATTATCGGACTTTTCTTAAAGAGCGGAGTCAGTATCGAACTTGCTAAGGGAGCAGTTCTCAAAGCTATTCCTGAGAGAGCAGGCCACGGTATTTTTCCCGGTATCCTTCCTTCACAGGATGGAACGAGCGAGTATGATCTTGGAACATGGGAGGGAAATCCGCTTCCTATGTTCTCGGGAATAATCTGTGGTATAGATGTGGAAGACGTATGCATCTATGGTGAAGGCGAGATTGACGGTGCAGCAACAAAAGAAAACTGGTGGAACAATCCAAAGGTTATGAATATGGCATATCGCCCCAGACTTTTCTTTGTAAAGGATTCAAAGAAAGTATACCTTCAGGGCGTTACCTTAAGGAATTCACCTTCATGGACCATTCATCCTTTCTTCAGTCAGGATCTTGGTTTTTATAACATTAAGGTTAGAAATCCTTTTGATTCACCCAATACCGACGGACTGGATCCCGAAAGCTGCAGAAATATTGAGATCGCAGGCGTTTCATTCTCTCTTGGAGATGACTGCATTGCAGTTAAGGCCGGAAAGATCTATATGGGCCGCAAATTTAAGAAACCTTCTGAGAGCATTAGAGTTCATAACTGTCTTATGGAAAACGGTCACGGTGCTGTAACCATCGGTTCAGAGATGGCAGGCGGTGTTAAGAACCTTACGGTTGAAGATTGTATCTTCTTTGACACTGACAGAGGTCTTAGGATCAAGACAAGGCGCGGAAGGGGAAGAGATGCAGTTCTTGACAGGATAATCTTCAGAAACATCAAGATGGATCATGTTATGACACCTTTTGTTGTTAACAGCTTTTATTTCTGCGATCCCGACGGAAAGACCGAATATGTTCAGAGCAGAGAGCTTTATCCTGTTGATGAGAGAACGCCTCTTATAAAGAGACTTGAGTTTGAAGATATAGATGCCACCAACTGCCACGTTGCTGCAGCTTATATCGAAGGTCTTCCTGAGGCTAAGATCGAAGAACTAATCATGAGACACATCAATGTTTCATATGCGGTTAATCCCAAGTGTGATGTTCCCGCAATGTCAAACGGGGTAGAGAAGTGCTCCAAGAAGGGTATCTTCATCAGAAACGTTAAACGTGTATTCCTTGATCATGTTGAAGTAACCGGCAACGAAGGTGAGACAACGGTTATCGAGAACGTTGATGAGATAAATAGGGGATAAGGTATTAAAAGTACCGGAACGGAGGTTTATATGCAACTTGGTATAAGATTGCATGATATAAAAAAGGCCCCTCTTGAGGAGAGGCTTCAAATAGCAAAAGAACAGGGTTTTAAATGCGGCCATCTCGCTCTTTCAAAGGTGATCAGTGAATTCCCGACTGATAACAGTGCTCTGACGCCCGGTCTTGCTATGTATTTAAACAAATTATTTTCTAAATATGACCAGGACATTGCGGTTCTTGGCTGTTATTTAAATCTTGCGGATCCCAATGAGGAAAAGATGAAGAAGACCTACGCAAGATATCTGGCAAATATTAGATTTGCATCTCTCTTAGGAGCCGGCGTTGTCGGAAGTGAAACCGGCGCTGTCAATGAAGAGTACAAATTTGAGGAGAGAAACCATTCGGGAGAAGCACTTAAGATCTTTATAGAGAGACTTCGTCCGGTAGTTAAATATGCGGAGAAAGCCGGAGTCATCTTTGCGATAGAGCCGGTTTATAAGCATATCGTATGCAATCCTCAGAGAGCAAGGTTTGTTCTTGATGAGATCGCATCACCCAATCTTCAGATCATCTTTGATCCCGTTAATCTTCTTGATATTTCAAATTATGAGAGAAGAGACGAGATCTTCGAGGAAGCTATCGATATCCTTGGAGATGATATAGCAATGCTTCATTTAAAGGATTTTATCGTAGAGGACGGTCAGCTTAAGTCTGTTGCCTGCGGGACCGGAGAGATGAAGTACGAGAGAATTTTAAAATTTGTAAAAGAAAGAAAGCCCTACATGCATGCAACTCTTGAGAACACCGTTCCTGAAAATGCCGTTGCAGCAAGAGAATTCATACAGAAGATTTATGATGAGGCATAAGCCTTAAGGGAAGGGTTAAAGGAGTTTATATGGACAAGATTGAAAAATACATCCAGATGTTGATGGATAAGAGTACACCCGACAATCCTATGTGGAATATCGAGAACGTTCGTCAGGGAAAAAAATCTAAATGGAATTACGTCGACGGATGTATGATCAAAGCTGTCATTGAGATGTATCACATTACCGGAGAGAAGAAGTATCTTGATTTTGCTGATGGATTTGTTGATGCAAAGGTTGATGATAACGGAAATATTGACGGTTATAATATCGATGACCTTAACATTGATAATGTTAATGCGGGAAAAACACTTTTCGAGCTTTATGATATAACCGGAAAAGAGAAATATCGCAAAGCGATCGACGTTATTTATTCACAGATTGAGAAGATGCCTCGTACCAAGGAAGGTAACTTCTGGCACAAGAAGATCTATCCCAATCAGGTTTGGCTTGACGGACTCTACATGGGTCAGCCTTTCTATATGGAATATGATGGCAGATATGGCAATAAAGCTCATTATGATGACATCAAAAAGCAGTTTGAAAATGTTATCAGGATCATGAGAAATCCTCTTAATGGTCTTTATTATCATGCTTATGATGAGTCAAGAGAGATCTTTTGGTGTGATAAGGTGACCGGACTTTCCCAGAACGTATGGCTTAGAGCAATCGGTTGGTATTCTATGGCTCTTCTTGATACTTATGAGAAGGCTGATCCTGCTGAGACAGAGATCAGAGATATGCTCAAGAATGCTTTTGTAGATCTGATGGATTCCATGATCAAGTATCAGGATGAGACCGGTATGTGGTATCAGGTGGTTAACTTCGGTGGTATGGAGAAGAATTATCTTGAGACCAGCGGAAGTTCAATCCTTGCTTATGCGATCCTTAAGGGTGTTCGTATCGGTGTTCTTGATGAAAGCTACAGAAAGTACGGCGAAAAGGCCTTTGACGGTGTTACCGAGAACAGACTTAATGTTGATGACAATGGTGAGCTTCACATGGATGGAATCTGCCTTGTGGCCGGTCTTGGCGGAAAGACAAACCGCCCCGGAACATATGACTATTATATGTCCGAGCCTGTTGTTAAGGATGATGCAAAGGGTGTTGGACCCTACCTCCTTGCATACACTGAGATCAGAAGGATCAGAGGATAAATTATTTTGGCACCCGTCTCCGGGTGCCAATTGTCTTTTTTCTGAAAATTAAATTATTTTTACAAATTGTGTAAAAAGTGGTAATATATATAAAAATTTATGTTAAGTATGTAGTTTTTTAAGTTCTAAGTTTTATCTGTCTTTGAATGTAGTATGTAAGTCTTTTTACTTTGATGCAAACCAAGGAGGAGGAAACCTATGGCTAAAGAAAATGTTACTAAACAGAAAAAAGAGGGTAAGTCTTTCGTCAACAGTATTAAGACGAAACTTATCGCTGTCATGTTGGGAGTCACAGCTGTTCCGCTTATCGTAGTAATGATCGTAAATTACGTGACGTCAACTGACAAAGCATTGTCTGATGCTGAGTATGCATTGTCAAATCAGGCAATGTATATTTCTGAAGCATATTCAAGTGTTATCAGGGAAAACCTTGATATAGTTAAATCTGTTGCTTCAAACCCCACAACAATCGTTTATATGCAGGGTACTGCCGGTATCGAAGATCAAGTAATGGTTCAGATGATGCAGTCCGGAGATGCTATTCTTGCAGATGGATCTAGTATGGCTATTGCGGATACCACCGGTATGCAGATCGTTAGATCCAGCGGAAATTGTGTCGATGTAAAAGAGCGTGACTATTTCCAGGAGGCTATGAAGGGAAATGTATTCATTTCCGACACTATTGTAAGTAAGTCCTCCGGTAAGAGACAGATCACTATAGCTGTTCCTATCAAAGATGAAAATGGAAATGTACTTGGCGAAGTACAGAGAAACTATGACCTTGAAGCTCTTCATGAGTTACTTGCTTCCGTAACAGATGATGCATTCGTTTGTGACAGAGCCGGAATCATGGCAGCTCATGCTCAGTTCTCAATTGCCCCCGAAGATGTTTACGATCTTTCAGGAGCACCTTATCTTGCTAATGAAAAAGGAACATATGTTGATAAGGTATCATTTGAGAAGCCTCTTATCATGTCATATTGCAGAGATGATCTCACCGGATTTACCGTTACGGTTTCAGATGACTATAACGAAACAATGTCATCTGCCAGAAGAGCAGCTGTCATTGGTGTTATTATCGGAATATTAATGCTTGTTATTGCAGTTGTTGTTTCAATCTTTATGGCATTAAGCTTTACAAATCCTGTTAAGTCAGTTAATGCTACACTTTCCAATCTTGCAGACGGTAGATTTGCTAAGATCAACAAGTTTACGGGCCGTAAAGATGAATTTGGAGACATGGTCAATAATACCAACTCTGTTATTGACAAATTGGAAGGAATTGTCAGCAACATTAAATCATCCGCAGTTACAGTTGAAAAATCATCTGTGGAACTTTCGGATATGGCTAATCAGATCTCCCAGACCGCAGAAGATGTTTCTAATGCAGTACAGGGTATCGCGACCGGTGCTACTGAGCAGGCAGAGGATATTCAGTCCGCAGTAGAAAACGTTGGTTACATCGGTGAGGCAGTAATTGAAGTTAAGGAGTCTACTTCTACTCTTGAAGGTATCGCAGGAAGAATGCAGAAAGCTTCAGAAGCTTCTTCAGCATCCCTTTCAAATCTTCAGGAGTCCAGCAACCAGATGACCGGTAAGATCGAGGAAATCTCAAATACTATTTCCGCTACCCAGGATGCGGTTACAAGCATCAACGAAAAAGTAGAGGGCATTACATCCATAGCTACCCAGACAAACCTCCTTTCACTCAATGCTTCGATCGAGGCAGCAAGGGCCGGAGAGGCAGGACGCGGATTTGCAGTTGTTGCTGAGGAGATCGGTAAGCTTGCGGATGATTCCAAGAATATGGCTGATGAGATCATTCATGAGATGGACAGACTGCTTGAACAGTCCAGAAAAGCCGTTGCTGCAGCTGAAGAGATCAAGGAAAGCAACCTTGAACAGCAGTCAGCCCTTGGCGAGACCCTTTCAAGCGTTACCAATATGCTTGATGATATCGCAGAGACTGTTGAAGGCGTTAAGAAGATCACTGCAGGCGCAGAGACTTGCGAATCTTCTAAGAATTCAGTTGTTGATACCATGAATGCACTTTCTGCTATTTCCGAAGAGAATGCCGCTTCCTCCGAGGAGACAGGTGCTTCAATGGAAGAGCTTTCCGCTACAGTTATCACTCTTGCGGGTTCAGCTAACGGACTAAAGGATGTTTCTGAGAAGCTTAATGCTGATATGAGCTTCTTTAAATAAATGAACAGGTAATATTATCAAAAGGCAGTTACCGTTTAAATATGGTAACTGCTTTTTTTTTTGCAAATTATGGTAGAATAGATTTACTTTAAAAAAATACAAAGGATTGGTATTAAAAATGACAGGATCTGAAAACAGAACAAATAAAAACAATAATAAAACAGTCATTACGGTTTTGGTAATAGTTTTGATCATAGCTTTGATCGCATTAATAGGATTTGTAGTAACCGGAAAACTGAATTTTGGAGCCGAAGGCGATGAGAATATTGAAACTACCGGGGATGAGAGACTTGATACAAATGCTGATCCCAATGATACGGATAGTGAATCTCTTGTTGCGGAGGATAAACTCACAGAAGAACTGGCTCTTAATGCTGTAAAAAATTATGTTTATGAAAAAGAACCTGGACTTAAGGAAATGGAGAACTCTGAGGACTACACCATTTACTTTACAGTCGAAACTAATGAAGAGGACAAGATAGTTGTTCTTTATAGGGCATATACCGGTGCTCAGATCAGATATTATATAGACAGAGAAACAGGAGATACTTATATTACTGAGCTTGTTCCGGGAATCATTGATGAGGAGACGGAAAGCGGAGAGACCTTTAATGTGAAGGATTATCTGTAAAAGATAAGCGGATAGCTTATATAACGCTGAAGAAAAATAAAGCCATGGCATTTTGAAGGTTGCCATGGCTTTATGTATTAGTTTAATACATGAGCAAAATCTGCTGTGGGAATATATGCTGATCCATCATCTCTTAAACAGTCTTTTACTGCAAAGAAAGAAGTCTTGTGGGCGATCTCTTTGTTCCAGTCGTGGAAGCCTTCGTCCTTTATATGCGGTCCAAAGGTACATTCAATAAAGACTGACTTTGCAAATTCACGCCAGGGTCTTCCAAGATATACGCTCTTTGGAGGACATTCTCTTGAGACAAAGCTGCATCTGTTAAAGGTGTATCCTTCATCCTGTCCTTCAGGAGTTGAGGGGGCTGTGCAATATCCCTGGGGGTCGTTTTCAAGTCCCTTTTCTCCTCCGCGAGGTACTGATTCTATAGTGCATTCTTCGAAAACTGCAGTTGCACTTCCGAAGATAAAATCTACATTACCGCAGATATAGCAATTCGTATATCTGTGATGACCGTTTATGCGGGGATCAAACTGCTTTGGACCGATAAATCCGCCGGGCTGCGCTTCCTTGGGGGGAAGAGGACCTGTGAATAGTGTGTCCTGACGGCTTAACAATCTAATGTTTTCAAAGTTGAGATCATCACCGTCCGCATATAGAGCAATGGCCTGCCAGGCTTTGCTTTCGTCACCGGATGTGTTTGAAATGGTGAGATTTTTCATTGTTATATGACTTGCATCTATGAAAACTGAGTAGGACCTGAAGGTTCCACGCTTGCTTCCGTCAGGCATATCAGCTCTTGCATAATCATCAAAGGTAAGGTCGACATCTTTAGGATCATCTCCGCAACCTTCGATGATGAGGCTTCCTCTTTTTATCTCTATTTTTTCATAATATTTTCCCGGATAGATCTTAATGTGAATCTGTTCTTCGCTGTTAGGAAGAGAGGCAAGCGCTTCGTTAACAGTATTAAAATCATATTCGGAAGTTTTTCCAATGGTTATTTCTTTCATAATGTCTCCAATTAAAGGTATATTACTGTTCAAAGTATAGCATATTTATACTTATTGTGTAATAAAAGGACGTATGTATGTTATAATATTTGCAGTATTTATTAGAGGGGATTTATGATGCTGTATAATTCTATTTTTAAATCAAAAATATTTACCAAAGTAGCAGCGATCATTCTTGTGTTTTCTTTATCACTTTCATTGGCTGCTTGTTCATCTTTTAGAAAGAACCCCGAAGGCCTAAATGAAATAGCGGAAAATGAAATCTCAGATAACAGCTCTGAAACTGTGGCAGAGAATGACGTTTCTGATGGGACTGAGTCGCTTAGCGGATCCCATGAAGAGGAAGTTGAAAACCCGGATGTCATCCTTGCCGATGAACGAATGGACGCGTATCTTCCTGAACTGGAAGGAAAGAGAGTTGCACTTTTTACAAACCAGACAGGTATTGTGGGTGATGATCTTGAAAAGAATCAGCATATTCTTGATGCATTATTGGAACAGGAGATAAATGTTACCTGCGTTTTTTGCCCCGAGCACGGATTCAGAGGGGATGCGGACGCAGGCGCGGCAATAGTAGATGATAAAGACGCCAAAACGGGTACTCCTATTTACTCTTTGTATGGAACCGGATCAAATTATCCAAGCAGTGATCAGATGGATGCCTTTGATATTCTGGTAGTTGATATTCAGGATGTGGGCCTTAGGTATTATACCTACTACATTACCATGTTTTATTTGATGGAAGCATGCGCATCAGAGGATAAAGAAGTGCTGATCCTTGACAGACCCAATCCCAACGGATTCTATGTTGATGGTCCTGTCCTTAAGGAGGAATATAAATCAGGAGTCGGAATTCTTCCCATTCCGGTTGTGCATGGCATGACCCTTGGAGAATTGGCACTTATGATCAACCAGGAAGGCTGGCTTAAGACCGGCGCTTATTCTTGTGATGTAAGAGTAGTTACCTGCGTTAACTATACACATGATACTAAATATGAAGTTGCAATAAATCCTTCTCCGAATTTAAAGAGTATGAAGGCAATTTATCTTTATGCCTCAACATGCTGCTTCGAGAACACTGTTGTATCCGCGGGAAGAGGAACAGATCATCCCTTTGAGACTTTCGGAAGTCCTTATCTTGAAGGTGCCGATGGTTATGGCTATGAATTTATTCCTGAAAGTATGGCAGGCGCTGTTCATCCGACCTTTGAAGGGAAAATTTGCTACGGCAAAGATCTTTCCGGTTTATCGGATTCCGAGATTTTTTCTGAAGGCATAAATATAAGCTATTTGGTAGATGCATATAATGCAGTAAAAAAGAATCACCCTGACGTTGACTTCTTTGGCACTCCCGATTCCAAGGGAATCTATTGGATAGATAAGCTGTTCGGAGATTCATCTGTAAGAGTAATGACAATTGGCGGATACAGCGCAGAAGAGATTGAAGATTATTGGCAGCATGATCTTGAAGAGTTTAAAAAGCTCAGATCCATGTATCTTCTTTATGATGATTATACAGGCGGATCTGAAGAAGTAATTGCTTTATTCGAAAAGGAAAACAGTGAAGGTGCCATAGTAAAGACTACCACTTTACCAAACGCACAGTGGCAGGTTGATGTATCTTTCCCTGAATGGAGAGGCTTCGCTGATGATACCCTGGCGCTAAATGACATCATGGGATTTGATTTCTACAGCGGTCAGGGAAAGATGTATCTTGAAGTTGCTGAATCGGTTACAGGTTTTGATATGTATATCAACGGTAACCTTATAGATACAAAAGAGATGGTAGGTGGTTCAACCTATGAAGTTGATTTTTCGGGATTGTCAGTTAACGGCAGAAATACAGTTCAGATATCAAATGTAACTCCTTTTGATGCTGAAGAGACCACTGTGAGAGTTTGCATACCTTATCCGACGGTTATAAAAGGAAAGCCGGAGGATGTGGGCATCTCAAGCAAGTCACTTGATCTTATTTCCACTATAGTCGAAGCAGATGTTGCTAACGGTTTTACATCTTCTCAGCTTGCTATTATCAGAAACGGAAGACTTGTATATCAAAATGCCTGGGGATATGACAATACTTATCTTCCCGACGGCAGTAAGAATCCTAACGCGAAGCCGGTAAATAACAATACCATGTATGACCTTGCGTCGGTAACAAAGATGGCTGCCGTAAATCTGCCGATTCAAAAGCTTGTAACCGATGGTGTGATCAGCCTTGATGATAAGATCTGTGATCTTGTGGGTGAAGGATTCTATGACAATGTAATAGATTTAAGCTACAAGGGATGGGAGAATCCGGGAATAGAGACTCAGAAAGAATGGAAGAAGTCTTTGACTGTTCGTGATGTACTATGTCATCAGGCAGGTTTTCCCGCAGATCCCAAGTACTATATTGAGCATTGCGATGCATCTACATGGAATCTTGGTAATAAATATACCAATGTTCTCTTTGCAGGTAACGGTGCGGACGAAGCAACAAAAGAAAAGACCTTTGAAGCTATATGCAAGACACCTTTAATGTACGAGCCGGGAACGAAAACTGTTTATTCGGACGTTGATTATATGCTTCTTGGTTTTGTTATAGAAAAGGTTACGGGAAAGGACCTTGATACCTATCTTAAAGAGACATTCTGCGAGCCCATGGGCCTTAGCGAGATCACTTATAATCCTACTTTAAAAGGATATGTTGATGTATATGGGGAAAATCCTTGTGCTGCTACAGAGCTTTCCGGAAACACAAGAGACGGAGTAGTGAACTTTGACGGTATCAGGGATTATACACTTAAGGGTGAAGTCCATGATGAAAAAGCTTATTATTCCATGGGCGGTATTTCCGGGCACGCGGGATTATTTGCTAATGCAACAGGCCTTGCAATACTTTTCTCAACTATGCTAACCGGTGGTTACGGGGAGAATAGCTTTTATTCTAAGAATGTAATTGATACATTTACCGCGCCGAAGTCTATGGGAGCTGCTAACTGGGGACTTGGCTGGTGGAGAGAAGGAGAGTTTCAGAGAGTCGGATTTTTTGGAACATCATCAAATAATAATGCCTACGGTCACCAGGGTTGGACGGGTACCATTGTTATCATTGATCCCGATAAAGATCTTGTGATCGTTTATTTGACAAACAAGATCAATTCAAGACTGATCAGCAGATCAAATACGAGCAGGTTCAGAGGTGGAGCATATACTTCCGCAACCCTTGGATTTGTTCCTCAGATTCTTTCCGTTGGAATGGATTCCGATATTGATCCGACAGACCAGCTTACTTCGTTAATGGCAAGCATGGCACGGGAGTCATTTGAACTGATTCCTGAAGATGCAGAAGAAGACAATCCTTATTACGATAATGCAAGAAGCAAGGTCATGGCATTTAACTCATGGTGTAATAGGGTCGGTGTAGGGAAAGATGATAGAAGATATATTGAGGTAAACAGTTTGAGTTTTGAAGAATGACCACCGGGGACGGAGTCAAGTGGACTTTAATGTCCACCTAACCCCGTCCCCAGTGGACTAAAAAAGCCCCCGCTTGGGGGCTTTTGTTAGAAGCTTGTGGTTCTTCTTTTTACGAGGGTGCCGGAGAAGACTGTCTTCTGGGGCATTTCCTGTCCGGACAAAACTCCGATGAGAGTTTTAACAAGACATCTTGTCTGGGTCTCGAGCTGGTTGTCGATGGATGTAAGCTCGGGAGTGCAGCAATCGGTAAGTATTGAGTTGTTGTAACCGATGACTGAAAGATCATTGGGAATCTTTAAGTTGTTCTTCTGAGCATATTTAACTGCTGCGATACCAAGCTGATCGTCTGCAGCGATAACACCGTTGAATTTATGCCCCTTGTTTGCGAAGTCGGAAATGAAATCCGCAACATTCTCAAGATTTGTCATCTCATCGGGAACTCTTAAGATAAGGTCCTCATAATTGGGAACCTTCTGGCTCTGCATGGCCATTCTGAATCCGTCTAATTTCTTACGTCCGCTGTAGGAGAGGGAATTGTAAATATAGAGGATATCGTGGATCCCTGCTTCATACATTTCGGTAGTTGCTCTGTACATTGAGTTCATATCATCGCAAAGGATGCTGTAAACATTATCGTGATGATAAGAAGCATTTAATACCATTACAGGAACTTTAGAAGAACTGTCGATGATATACTGGTTTTCCTGCTCGGCTTCACCAATGAAGTTTGAACCTACCAGGATAAGACCGTCAACTTTTTTGGAAAGGATAAGGTTAACGTAGTTCTTTCTTGCGTCGAGGTTGTAACCGGTACAGCAAAGAATAGCTTCATATCCGCTTGCCTGAAGGTTCTGTTCAAGATAATAAACAGCCTTTGCAAGGAAAATATCGGATGAGTCCGCACAAAGGATGCCGATGGTCTGCATAGATTTAAGACCCATGGCGCGAGCGGAAGAGTTCGGAGTGTATCCGTACTCATCAATTATATCCATTATCTTTTGTCTTGTGGATTCTTTAACTTTGGAACTTCCATTCAGTACTCGAGAAACTGTGGCGATAGAAACGCCGGCTTTTTCAGAAATATCGTAAATAGTCAGTGACATGCCAAACCTCCGAACTGTAAATAGAAATGTAAGTAGTTACATTTCGTTTACATTATACAATCAATTACGGTTGTTTTCAATAGAATGACAATTATTTGTCATTGTGTAAAATTGCCAAAAAGGACCGGTTTATTTCTGTATAAATGACAATTCGTTAACAAAGTGCCCTTTCTGCATTGACTTAAAAAAATATTGGTGTAAAATGGGAAATGTAAACGCTTACATAGAATAACCCAAAATGGGCGTTAAATTTATAAAAAGGGGTATTTTAAATGGATACAATCAATAGGAAGATGACAGGAAAAAAAGAAAGACCTATTAAGGTCCTTCAGTTTGGCGAAGGTAATTTCCTTCGTGCATTTGTTGATTATATGATCGACATTGCTAATGAAGAAGGAAAGTTTGACGGTGACATCGTTCTCGTTAAGCCTATCGAATTTGGCGATCTCAAGAGATTCCACAACCAGGAGTGCCAGTACACCGTACAGCTCCGAGGACGTGTTGACGGAGAGCCCAAGAAGATCAACCGTGTTGTTACCAGTGTTGCAGACGCAGTTGATGCTTACGGTGAGTACGAGAAATATGCTGAGTATGCTAAGCTCGACACCCTTCGTTTTATTGTTTCAAATACTACAGAGGCAGGAATCGTTTATGATCCCACCGACAGCCTCGAGATGAACCCTCCCAAGAGCTATCCCGGAAAGCTCGCTAAGTTCTTATATGAAAGATATAAGCATTTTAACGGCGACCTTTCAAAGGGACTTATCATGCTCCCCGTTGAGCTTATCGATGACAACGGACTTCACTTAAAAGAGTGCGTTTTAAAGCAGGCTGAGAACTGGAAGCTTGAAGAAGGTTTTGTTAACTGGCTCAATGAGGCATGTATCTTTACCTCAACCCTCGTAGACCGTATCGTTACCGGTTATCCCAGAGACGAGGCTGAGGAGCTTTGCAAGGAGTTTGGTTACAATGATGAGCTTATCGTAACCGGCGAGCCTTTTGCACTTTGGGTAATCGAGAGCCCCAAGGATCTTTCAGATGAGCTTCCTTTACCTGCAGCAGGACTTCCTGTAATTTATACACCCGATCATCACCCTTACAAGCAGAGAAAGGTTCGCATCTTAAACGGTGCTCATACCTCATTCGTTCTTGCTTCATATCTTTGCGGTAATGATATCGTGCTTCAGTCAATGAACGACGAGCTTATCCTTAAGTTTATCAAGGGTACCCTCTTTGACGAAGTAATCCCTACACTTACACTTCCCAAGCAGGATCTTCTTGATTTTGCCGAGGCAGTACTTGCAAGATTTAACAATCCTTATGTTAAGCATGCACATCTTTCAATCGCACTTAACTCAGTTTCCAAGTGGCGCGCAAGATGCATGCCCAGCTTCCTTGACTATGTAAAGAACGAGGGCAAGCTCCCCACTCACCTTACATTCTCAATCGCAGCTCTTATGGCATTCTACACCGGAACCGAGATCAGAGATAAAGCTCTTATCGGACACAGAAATGGTGAAGAGTACCAGATCCTTGATGATATGGCAGTACTTGAATTCTTCGCAGCTAACAGCTCAAAGGCTCCCGCTGAGTTTGCAAAGGCAGTTCTTTCAAACGTAGATTTCTGGGGACAGGATCTTACAGAGGTTGAAGGCCTTGAGGCAGCGATCACCGAGTATATCACTGCTATTCGTAACGATGGAATGCGCAAGACTATGGAGAAGTATTTTGCATGAAATCATTTATTAAGATAAACGAGAATGACAATGTAATAGTTGCTCTGACTGACCTTCAGCCCGGTTTCGAGGCTGAGGGAGTCAAGGCTCTCGAGGAGATTCCTGCGGGCCACAAGATGGCTCTTGTTGATATCAAAAAAGGCGAGCCTGTTATTAAGTACGGTTATCGTATCGGCAATGCAAAAGAGGATATCAAAGCAGGATCATGGATTCACACTCATAACGTAGGAACAGCTCTCGGCGAGATCCTTGATTACACATATGAGCCTGTTAATACAGATATCAAGGCTTCCGAAGATGTTACCTTTATGGGATATAAGCGCCCCAACGGTAAAGTTGCTGTTAGAAACGAAGTATGGATCATCCCTACTGTCGGATGCGTTAACAATATTGCTACAGCTATCGCCAACAAGGCTAACATTGCTCTTGCAGGCATGAGCGATATCGTTAAGAGCAGAGTCGGAGGCGTAGTTGCTTTCCCCCATCCCTACGGATGTTCACAGATGGGCGATGACCAGGAAAACACCAGAAAGATCTTAAGCGACCTTATCAACCATCCCAATGCCGGAGGCGTTCTTGTTCTCGGCCTTGGATGCGAGAACAGCAATATCGATGTTCTTAAGCCTTATATCGGTGAATATGATGAGGACAGAGTTAAGTTCCTTGTTTGTCAGGAATCAGAAGATGAGATGGCAGATGCAGAGAAACTGATGGAAGAACTTATCGGTTATGCTGCAGGTTTTGTACGTGAGCCTATTTCCGCTTCAAAACTCATCATCGGTATGAAGTGCGGAGGAAGCGACGGATTCTCCGGAATCACCGCAAATCCTCTTGTCGGAAAGTTCTCCGATATGCTTACATCAAAGGGCGGAACAACTATCCTTACCGAGGTTCCCGAGATGTTCGGCGCTGAGACCATTCTCATGAACCGTTGCGAGAATGAGCAGCTCTTTGACAAAACAGTTTGTCTTATCAATGACTTTAAACAGTACTTTAAAGATAATAATCAGACCATATATGAGAACCCTTCACCCGGAAACAAAAAGGGCGGTATTTCCACTCTCGAAGATAAGTCTTTGGGATGCACACAGAAATCCGGAAGCAGTGCAGTAAAGGGCGTTCTTTCATACGGCGAGCAGGTTGTTACTCCCGGACTTAACTTATTGTCCGCTCCCGGTAACGATCTTGTTGCTGCTACAGCTCTTGCAGCCAGCGGTGCTCATATAGTTTTATTCACAACCGGTCGCGGAACTCCTTTCGCATGTCCCGTGCCCACTATGAAGATTTCAACCAACTCAAGACTTGCAGGCAAGAAGAGCAATTGGATCGATTTCAATGCCGGAGTTTTGGTTGAAGATAAAGACATGGAAGAAATTTCTAATGAGTTTTTCGACTATGTCATCAGAGTCGCTTCAGGCGAACAGGTTGCCAGTGAGAGAGCAGGTTTCCATGATATGGCAATCTTTAAGAGAGGCGTAACACTCTAATAACAGTAACTAAGAAAGAGAGGTCTAATGACTATGAAGGCATTTATGGATAAAGATTTCCTTCTTCAAAGCGACGTGGCTAAAAAGCTTTTCCACGACTATGCTGAAAACATGCCCATCCTCGACTATCACTGTCACATCAATCCCAGAGAGATCGCTGAGGACAGACAGTTCGAGAACATCACCCAGGTTTGGCTCGGAGGCGACCATTATAAATGGCGTTTCATGAGATCATGCGGAGTTGATGAGAAATATATTACCGGAGATGCATCCGATAAGGAAAAATTCTTTAAGTGGGCTGAGTGCCTCGGAAAGGCTATCGGTAATCCCCTTTATCATTGGTCCCATCTTGAACTTCAGAGATATTTTGATTACCATGGAGCTCTTTCAGCAAAGACCGCTGATGAAGTTTGGGAGCTCTGCAACAAGAAACTTGCAGATCCTTCAATGTCTGTAAGAAACATCATTAAGAAGTCAGGCGTAGAACTTATCTGCACCACCGATGATCCCATCGACAGCCTTGAGTGGCACAGAAAGATCAAGGAAGATAAGAGTTTTGATGTAACAGTTCTTCCCGCATGGCGTCCCGACAAGGCAATGAACCTTGAAAAAGTTGACTATGTTGATTATATTCAGAAACTTTCATCTGTAAGCGGAGTAGAGATCAAGTCTTTCAAGGATCTTAAGGCTGCTCTCGTTAACAGAATGGATTTCTTCTCTGAGAACGGATGTAACGTATCTGACCATGCTCTTGAGTATGTAATGTTCGAGCCCGCTACAGAAGAAGAGATCGAAGCTATTTACAAGAAGGCTCTTTCAAAGCAGCCCATCAGCCGTCACGAGGAGATGCAGTTCAAGACCGCATTCATGACCTTCGTATCAGGCGAGTACACAAAGCGTGGCTGGGTCCTTCAGCTCCATTATGGTTGCAAGAGAGACAACAACAAGAAGATGTTTGACAGACTCGGTCCCGACACCGGATATGACTGCATTAACAACTATGCACCTTCCGCACAGACCGCAGACTTTTTAAATAACCTTATTGCCAACGATTCACTTCCCAGAACAATTCTTTACAGCCTCAATCCTAACGATAACCAGGCTATCGGAACCATCCTCGGATGCTTCCAGAATTCAGATGCTGTAGCAAAGATCCAGCAGGGAAGCGCATGGTGGTTCAACGATCACAAGGTAGGTATGCAGGACCAGATGACATCTCTTGCAAACCTTGGTAACCTTTCCGGATTCGTAGGAATGCTTACCGACTCAAGAAGCTTTTTATCATACACCCGTCACGAGTATTTCCGCAGAATCCTCTGCAACCTTCTCGGCGGCTGGGTAGATAACGGCGAATTCCCCGAGGACTATGATATCCTCGGCACCATCGTTAAAGATATATCTTTTAACAATGCTGTTAGATACTTTAACTTTGATATGCTTAAGGTTAGATAATTATCATTTTGATTTAAACAGCTGTGATTGTTAATAAGCGCAGCGTGACTAGGATTAATATCCAGGAGGAGAAAAAGAAATGGATTTAAATTTAAGACCCGCAAATGAATGCGCATTCGACGCAGTATCCCTCGGAGAAGTTATGCTCCGTCTTGATCCCGGAGAGGGAAGAATTCGTACTGCAAGACAGTTCAGAGCATGGGAAGGCGGCGGAGAGTACAATGTAGTACGTGGCCTTAGAAGATGCTTCGGACTTAAGACCGGTGTTATCACCGCTTTCGCTGATAACGAAGTTGGTAAGCTCATGGAGGACTTCATCCTTCAGGGTGGCGTTGATACCTCACTCATCAAGTGGATGCCCACCGACGGTATCGGACGTATCTGCAGAAACGGACTTAACTTCACCGAGCGTGGATTTGGTATCCGTGGTGCAGTAGGATGCTCAGACAGAGCAAACACCGCTATTTCAAAGGCAACTCCCGCAGATTTTGATTTTGATCACATCTTCGGTGAGCTCGGTGTTAGATGGCTTCACACCGGCGGAATCTATGCAGCTCTTTCAGAGCAGTCATGTGAGACCGTTCTTGCAGCTATCAAGACCGCTAAGAAGTATGGCACTGTAGTTTCTTACGACCTTAACTATCGTCCTTCAATGTGGAGCGCTATCGGCGGCCAGGCTAAGGCTCAGGAAGTTAATAAAGAGATCGCTAAGTACGTTGACGTTATGATCGGTAACGAGGAAGACTTTACTGCATGCCTCGGCTTCGAGATCGAAGGTAACGATGCAAACCTTAAGACTCTTAACCTTGAGGGTTACAAGAAGATGATCAACGAGGCAGCTAAGACCTATCCTAACTTTAAGGCAGTAGCTACCACCCTTCGTCAGGTTAAGACCGCTACCGTTAATGATTGGAGCGCAATCTGCTGGGCAGACGGCGAGATCTATAAGGCTAAGCAGTATGACGGACTTGAGATCATGGACCGTGTAGGCGGCGGAGATTCATTCGCATCTGGCCTTGTTTATGGCCTTATGACCACCGGCGACGCTAAGCTTGCAGTAGAGTACGGTGCAGCTCACGGCGCACTTGCAATGACCACTCCCGGTGACACCACCATGGCTTCCAAGAAGGAAGTTGAAGCTCTTATGGGCGGTGCCGGAGCAAGAGTACAGAGATAATAAAAATAATAGTTAATTGTTTGATATTTCTGTGATTAAGTAGTAATATATAATAGTCGAAAGCCCAAGTGTTTTTTAGACACTTGGGCTTTTTTAAACTCACGGATTTCCGCGGGTTTAAAAAGGTGCTCGTGAGATTCTATAGTTAATCCTTATAAACAGTTTTCAAAAGGTGGTACCATGGCATCGAAAAATGTTGCAAAAAACGATATCATAATAGGTGCAGCACAGAACAATGACGAACTTTTTCTTATTTCCGACGGATTAGTTGCAGTTTCTGCACCGGGTATCAAGTTTAATTTGTCCAAGGGAGATGTTATCGGAGCTTTGGAAGTTGGTTTTGAAGCTCACTTCTTTAACTACATGGCCCTTGAAGATACTGCTCTTATTCCGTTATCTGCGGAAAGTCTTCCTTCGATCATACAAAAGAAGAATGATTTCTCAGCTTATTTGTACAGAAGTGCAATTAAGCAGATATTAGAGTGTACAAGTCAGTATGCTTTTATTAAGACTGAAACGGATGAAGTCTATCAGCTGGCTGAAAGCACATATAATTTTTATAAGGATCTTTGCGCGAAAGTTGGATCAAATCCCAAGGATTTCAGCGACCTTGAAAGAAAAGGTCAGTTTATAGATGATTCGGGGGTTAGCGATAATCTTGCGGGATATTATTCCGAGATCTCAACTCTTGTAACCGATGGCAGAAAGGTTTCGCCTGAATTCCTTGATATCTTTATCTCTAAACTTGCTAAAGATGCCAGAGGTATTTCTCTGGGAGCCAAGAAAGCATTTGTATATCTCTCAGAGATCGGTCAGTTCATTTTGGAAGATGAAGCTATGGACCTCTATGGAATGCTTACCTCGGCTTTTTTAAGTATTTCATTTGCTTCGGTTTCCGATGTGCTTTTAAACAAGATCAGGAATCTTGAGGAGTATCTTAACAAGAAGCAGTTTATCAATCCCAACAGATATTTCGAGCGTACTTCAGCTTTTGATATGAAGGTTGAGCGTACCAAACTCAAGGCCGATACCGCAGAGGACGAGAAGGGTATCTTTGATGACCTTGAAGATTCGGTTGATAAGATCCTTGATTTTGCCGAAGTAGATGAGAAGACTCACAATGACTTCAAGTCTCTTATCATTTCCTACAGAAATCTCAACGATCCCAGAAGCCAGGATGACGCTGCAAGACATATCAGACTTGATATATCCAACTATTTCTACAAGATCTATGAGGCGGTTGCCCTTAAGGTTTTGGCAGGACATTCGGCAAGCAAGCCTGTACTTATGTTCCTTGAATTCGGATATATGGACGAGGAACTTTGCACCAAGAATGATCTTAAGTACCTCTATGAAAAGGCAGGTACTGAATATACGGATCCCAAGAAGGGTGTATTTACATTCTTCCAGTGGCTCCAGGCTATCTACAATGGCGAAGTAATGCCCAGTAAGAACGAGTTTGACGTAGACTACGAAGCCTTTGTCCATGAAAAGAAAGTAAAGAACCAGATCACTGCAGAGCAGGAAAGAAAGGCTCTTGAAGATAAGAAAGCCAAGGTTCAGTATGAACTCAAAAACATGTTCATGTCTGCAAATAAAGTAACCTTTGGTCTTATTACTATTTTCTGTCCCATATTTAACAGTGTTAACGTAATGGGATCGTTGCCTGACAGGCTCCTTACCACCGGCCTTATAAACCAGTGCCTTGATTACATAAGGGGTATTGATTTTCAGCTCTTTTACAGAGATAACATGTATTCAAACGAAGCCTTTGGTATCAAAGGTGAGTACGTAAATACCGAGATCACTCCCAATTTCATCCTTATGCCCAACGTTGGTACCAGAGGCCTTATGTGGCAGGAGATCCAGGGACGTGACAGAAAGACACCGGCTCGTTACATGCTTCCCGTATTTGATCTTGAGGATATGAGGACGCAGGTTCTTCATATGTGCGGCGAGTACAGATGGGAGATGTGCAAGAGAGTTCAGGGTGCAAGATGGAACGATGTTTCCGATCCTTCACTTACCAGTGAATTTTTCGATTATGCGCAGTTCTATCGTAAGAATCATGAGCTTTCAACCGAGGCGAAGGAGAAGGTTAAACTCCAGATCCAGAGAGCAAAGAACAGCTTTAAAGAGATGTTCATAATGGATTATATGATCTGGGTTGCATATGAAAGTGACGGATCACCGAGGCTTAATAAAGTCTCAAGGACCATTCTTTCTAAGTATTGTCCTTTCCCTGTAGCTACAAGACAGAAACTGGGCGGTAATCCCAATTTCAAAGAGTACATCGAGTACTACGACAGAAAGCAAAGCCAGAAGATACATCGAGTTGAGGTTCTTATTCAAAAGGCTAAGAATACCGGAGGTTCCGTTCCCAAGGAACTTGAGGATGAACTCGAATATCTTAAATCATAATTTGCTTTGCAATGCTAAAAATACATTCAGGAGTACTTAAATGAAAGTCGTTCTTAAAAACTTAACCAAAAGATTTCCCAGCAGGGACAAAAAGCATCCCGAAGATGTGATCGCAGTTAATGATTTTGATTTTACCATTCCCGACGGAAAACTTATCGGACTCTTGGGACCTTCCGGATGTGGAAAAAGTACCACGCTTAATCTGATAAGCGGACTTGAGAAACCCACAAAGGGACAGATCTTTTTTGGTGAAGACGACGTGACCAAGCTTCCTCCCGAAAACAGAGGGATCGGACTTGTTTTTCAGAACTATGCACTTTACCCTCATTTAACGGTCAGACAGAACATTATGTTCCCTCTTCAGAACCTTAAAGGCGAGCAGAAGATGACCAAGGCTGAAATGAATAACGCAGTCATGGGAGTGGCGAAGCTTGTTCAGATAGATTCTCTTATGGAAAGAAGACCTGCCGAGCTTTCAGGCGGTCAGCAGCAGAGAGTGGCCATTGCAAGAGCACTTGTTAAAATGCCAAAGGTTCTTTTACTTGATGAGCCTCTTTCAAATCTTGATGCAAGATTGAGACTTCAGACACGTGAGGAGATCAGAAGGATCCAAAAGGAGACAAAGATTACCACCATCTTTGTTACTCACGACCAGGAAGAAGCCATGAGTATCTGTGACCAGATCGTTGTTATGAAGGACGGTGTGGTTCATCAGATCGGAGCTCCTCAGGATGTATATGACAGCCCCAAAAATCTCTTTGTTGCTAAATTCCTCGGAACTCCTCCTATCAATGTTTTTGAAGGAGAAGTTAAGGAGGGTAAACTTCTTATCGGAAAAGAGACAGTTCTTGAGGATGTAAATGTAAAAGACGGAAAAGTTTTTGTGGCAATCCGTCCGGAAGGCTTCATTCCCAATGAAGAAGGAAAGCTTACCCTTGACCTTGAGAGAATAGAGGTTATGGGAAGAGATATAAGCGTTATCGCACATCATCCTTTGTGTCAGAATACAGATATAAGAGCTATCGTAAGCTCGAGTAATTCGATTGACATTGACAAGGAAAAAGTCAGATTTGATCTCAAACCTGAAAAGGTATTTGTTTTTGATTCAGCATCTGAGGAAAGACTTTTCTAAGGCGGTAACATTATGGAATCAACATTTAAAAGCAATTTAAAAGCGTGGCTCTATCTATTGCCTGCTTTGATATTTCTGGGAGTATTTATGATATATCCTCTTGTGGATGTATTTATATACTCCTTTGAAGAGGGATATAATTCTGCGTCGCAGACATCCTTCGGAACAGGTATTTACAACTATTCCTATGTTCTTCACGATCCCTACTTTTTACAGGCTCTCAAGAACACCTTGATACTTGTTGTGATCACCGTTCCCACATCAACAATACTTTCCCTTTTAATCTCACTGGGACTTAACAAAATTACAAAGCTAAAGGAACTTTTCCAGACCATTTATTTCCTGCCCTATGTAACAAATACCCTTGCGGTTGGTCTTGTATTCATGATCCTTTTCAAGAAGACTGCATATACGGACGGTATGGTAAATATTCTGATAAATGCCTTCGGCGGAAAATCCGTGGACTTTATCGAAGGACCCTATTGGGCAAAGATGATGGTCCTTTGCATTTATACTGTTTGGATCGTTATGCCCTTTAAGGTGCTTGTCCTTACCAGCTCCCTTGCCAGTGTTAATCCCATTTATTACAGTGCAGCGAAGGTGGACGGAACATCAAATACCAGGATCTTTTTCAAGATCACCCTTCCCATGATCTCACCCATGATCTTTTATCTGATCATTACGGGATTCATTGGAGCGTTCAAAGCCTACAGTGATGCGGTGGCTCTATTTGGTACAAACCTTAATGTGGCCGAGATGAACACCATCGTAGGTTACGTTTACGATATGCTTTACGGAGACAGCGGCGGATATCCGTCATATGCTTCTTCTGCGGCAATTATTTTGTTTACTATAGTACTTACCATTACAGTTATTAATCTTCTTGTTAGAAATAAAAAGCAGGTTAATGTATAAAATATCCAAAGGTTAGTGTATATATATCCAATGGGTAGTATCTAAAAGGATTCTCTGCAACATGGACAACAACCACGAATACGAAGAAATTGAAAAGAGTGCAAAAATAAAAGGGATAGCGGAAAAGACTATTACTTACATACTCCTTGCGATTTGGGGAGTTATTGTTCTTTTTCCCTTTTATTGGATGGTGCTTACTTCCATCAAGAGCTACAGCTCTTACAATGCGGAGTATGTGCCTAGGTTTTATGCCTCCAATCCTACATTTCAAAACTATATAGATGCATTTACCACCGTATCTCTTGGCAGATATCTTTTGAATACAGCTATCTTTACCATTGTTACCACGGCGATAATGCTTATTGTTACAACTCTTGCGGCATTTGCTTTTGCAAGACTTGAGTTTAAGGGCAAGAATATTATATTTGTTCTTTTCCTTGCACTGATGATGATCCCTAACGAACTTGTTATCATTACCAACTTTGTTACTGTAACAAATCTTGATATGAGAAACAGTTTCCCGGGTCTTATCCTTCCTTCCGTTGCTTCAGTTTTCTATATCTATCTTTTAAAGGAAAACTTTGAAGCCATACCGGATAATCTTTATTATGCTGCAAAGGTGGACGGAACCAGTGACTTTAAGTATCTGATGAAGGTCATGGTACCTATTGCAAGACCTACCATCGTGACCATCATCATTCTTAAGGTGATCGAGTGCTGGAACTCTTATGTATGGCCCAGACTTATCACTGATGATGCTGCATATTTCCTTGTTTCCAACGGTATTCAGGAGATCAGGGAGAACGGTTTCGGTAGAGAGAACATCCCCGCAATGATGGCGGCGGTAGTTGTTATTTCACTGCCTCTTATCGTACTTTTCCTTGTATTTAGAAAGACCGTTATGAACGGAGTACTGAGGGGAGGTACAAAGGGATGAGAAAGAGTTTTAAAGCCTTTGTACTTATGGCATTTATCCTTTGCTCTATATTGATGTTTACGGGATGCCACGGTAAGACCGCACAGAAAAGTTTTGAGATGCCGGAGGAGTTCGATACTTCAAAGCAGATCGAGATAACTTTCTGGGCAAAGAACGATACCAATAAGACACAGTCTGAGATTTACTACAAGGCAATTGAAGATTTCCGGAAGATCTATCCGAATGTAAAGGTTAACCTTCGGTTATATACCGATTACGGAAAGATCTATAACGATGTAATAACAAATATCGCTACAGATACCACACCTAACGTCTGCATCACATATCCGGACCATATCGCAACTTATCTTACCGGTCAGGATGAGGTCCTTAACCTTGATGATGTTATTGATGACAAAAGGTATGGACTTGGAGGAAGCGAAGTAAAATTCGACGCGCCTACGAGAGCCGAAATGGTTGATAAGTATTTGAACGAGTGCCGTATCGGAGGACAACTCTATGCCCTTCCTTACATGAGATCTTCCGAGGCTCTTTATATCAACAAGACCTTTGTTGAGGAACTTGGATATGAGATCCCTGACGACATTACATGGGACTTTATCTGGGAAGTCTCTGATAAAGCAGTTGAGACAGATGCAGAGGGTAATTATCTTGTGAACGATCAGAAGGTAATGATCCCCTTTATCTACAAGTCAACGGATAACATGATGATCCAGCTTCTTAAGCAGAGTGGATTTGACTATACGAATGACAGAGGAGAGGTACTTCTCTTTAACGACAATACCAAGGGAATCCTTGAGGAGATCGCTAAGCATGCTGAGAACAGAGCGTTTTCAACCTTTAAGATCTCAAGCTATCCCGGCAACTTCTTGAATGCAGGTCAATGTATTTTTGCCATTGACTCAACTGCCGGTGCAACATGGATAGGACCCGAAGCACCTCTTTCAGATATTTGCTCCGACGATATTGACCATAGTATTGAGGTTATAGTACGACCCATTCCTCAGGTTGATCCCGAGAATCCTTACATGATCTCTCAGGGACCTTCGGTTTGTGTGTTTAACAAAAAGGATCCTCAGGAAGTTCTTGCTTCCTGGCTCTTTACACAGTTTCTTTTGACCAATGATGTTCAGATCCCTTACGCGGAGACTGAAGGTTATGTTCCTGTCACATTAAAAGCACAGAACAGTCCCGAATATGTTGATTATCTTAGCCGTGGCGGTGAGGACAATGACCATTATTATAATATCAAGATAGAAGCTACACAGATGCTTCTTGATAATATCGATAATACTTTTATCACTCCTGTGTTTAACGGCTCAGCATCCGTAAGAGATTCTGCGGGACAGCTTATAGAAAATACTGTTAAGTCAAAGAGAAGAAAACAGGTTGTGGATGATGTGTATTACGAGAAACTTTACAGTGATATGATCTCACTATTCAGACTTGATCAGTTGGGTGCATCCGTATCGGGTGGGGGCAAGAATACGGATCTGGGACCTTTACCCACAG
>JAEEOO010000051.1 GCA_016284315.1 Lachnospiraceae bacterium
GATGATAGAGAACACTATAGACTGGAGCTTCATATATGACCTTGTAGAGGATAAATACTGCCATGACAACGGAAGACCCAGCATGGATCCAATCATGCTCATCAAGATACCATTTATCCAGTATCTCTACGGGATAAAAAGTATGAGACAGACCATAAAAGAGATCCAGGTCAATGTAGCATACCGGTGGTTCCTGGGCCTTGATATGTTAGATCCGGTTCCCCACTTCTCAACATTTGGAAAGAACTACACCCGTAGATTTAAGGATACGGATCTTTTTGAACAGATATTCAGCCACATACTTGAAGAATGTTACAAAGACAACCTTGTAGATCCATCTGAAGTCTTTGTTGATGCCACACACGTTAAGGCAAGGGCCAATAACCACAAACTCCGGATACAGAAGGCACATGAGGAGGCTCTTTTCTACGAAGAAACCCTAAAGAAAGAGATCACTGAGGATCGGGAAAAGCATGGCAAGAAGCTGCTGAAAGATAATAACGACGATGATGATTCTAAACCGTCAACCAACGATTGCCACAAAGAAAGAGAAATAAAGATAAGCACATCTGATCCCGAAAGCGGATGGTTTCATAAAGGCGAGCATAAACAGGTTTTTGCATATGCTGTCGAAACTGCCTGTGATAAGAATGGGTGGATACTGGGATATACCGTCAGTCCCGGTAACCTTCATGACAGCAGGACTTTTAAAGGTTTATACGACAAGATAAAAGATATAGGAATTAAAACTCTTATAGCAGATGCGGGATATAAAACCCCGGCCATCGCGAAACTGCTTATCGATGATGGGATCTCACCCCTGTTTCCATACAAAAGACCAATGACAAAAGAAGGATTCTTTAGGAAACGGGATTATGTGTATGATGAGTATTATGATTGCTACATCTGTCCGGCAAACCATACTCTCCGGTATGTGACAACAAACAGAGATGGATATAAAGAATATAAGAGCTGTGGTGCTATCTGTAAAAATTGCCCCAACCTTTGCAGGTGTACTTTTAGCCGAGACCACGTAAAGCTTGTTACCAGGCATATATGGGAAGAATACCTTGAACGGTGCGAGGATATCAGACATACACTTGGAATGAAAGAATTATACTCCAAGCGGAAAGAAACCATTGAACGGATCTTTGGGACGGCCAAAGAAAACCATGGACTACGATACACACAGATGTATGGAAAAGCTCGGATGAGTATGAAGGTCGGGCTTACCTTTGCGTGTATGAATCTTAAAAAACTGGCCAGGATAAGGTTCAGGAATGGGGGAAATAAGCCTTATTTTTACAATATATATCTGTTTTTTATCAAATACTTTGTTTTAGAAAGAAAACCGGCCTAGTGTTGACCACTAAAGCCGGTTTGTCTTCAGTCTGAAAGAACCGGTTTTCCGGTTCTTTTTTTGTATGTCATCTTTAATTGCTGTAAACAAAGTTCTTAAATATTGCTTTTCCGCCGGGTCTCTTTGTGGAGAACACGCAGAGAGCAAATCTATTACCCGTAAAGTGGCTTAATCTGAACTCCATCTTATGAGAGTTACCGAACTTAACGAATTTGTTCTTCTTAAAATAGTAGAAATCCGCCTTGTCCTTCATCTCCTCAAATGTTGCTTTCATGTAAACCGTAACTTCCGGTCCGTCAAGTCTTATCTTATCGGTAAATTCACCGGGCATAAGGTCCGTTCTTGACATTGCATCCTTGTTCTTGTCAGGATTTCTCTCGATCTTAACAAGATAATAATTATTGAGTTCCTTCATGACTCCAACTATGCAATAGCAGCTCTGAAGTGCACAAAGCCCTGCAATATCACCGTCCTGAAGTCCGCTTGCATCTATGGTAACTTCCGCTCCGCAAGTGGGCCAGAGCATTCTCTGAGTCAAAGTGTTTCTTGCATGAGTCAAGTTAATGCAGATCTTGTCAGTCTTGATCTCAAGTCCGCCTTCGGGAAGAAGATTCCAAAGGTTATTGTCGGGCTGATGGTTCCACTGCCACTGAAGAGCAAGTTGCTTTTCTTTGGGAAGTCCCGGTTTCGGAAGGAATTTATCCGAAGTGTAAAGGGGTTCATAGGGATAATTGGGTCTTGAGCTTATGACCTCAAGAGTATCGGGAACCTTTCCGTTATCTCCAAATACAGGGAAATCATCTTTCCATGTAACAGGAACAAGAACGGGGATTCTTCCAATAGCTCCCATATCCTGGAATACCATGGCAAACCATTTTCCGTTAAGGGTTTCAATTATACCGCCCTGAGCTGCACCGGTGGGGCTGTAATTTGTTCCGCTTGATAAGACCGCTCCTCCTGTCCACTCGCCGTCAAGGCTTTCGGCTCTGAAGCAACTTTCTGTTCTGACGCCGCCTTCGGGCCAATTGACAAGGAAGAGGTAATAGTACTTTCCAATCTTGTAAAGATGGGATCCCTCATATCCTAACCAATGTTTAGTTTCATCCTTTAAGATCACCTTGTTGAGTCCGCCATCCTTGGGACCGGTAAGCTCATCGTTAAGTTCTGTGATGTGTATCTCTGTGTTGCCGTAAACGATGTACTTCTTTCCGTCATCGTCAAACAGCAGTGAAGAATCGTGGTAATCGCCCTCTAAGATATTTTTCTTCCAAGGGCCTTCGATATCTACAGATCGGAACACATAATTGTGACCGCCGGTCTGGCTCTTAAAGGTTATGTAGAAAACGCCATCCCTGTATCTGATGCAAGGGGCCCACATTCCGCCGGAGTACTCGTTCTGCTCCAGCTCCATTCTCTCTGCTGCATTGTCGTCAAGCTTATCGTAAACATAGCCGACGATCTCCCAGTTAGCCAAGTCATAGGATCTTAATATCACACAGCCGGGCATGAAGTACATGGTCGTTGAGACCATATAGTAGGTATCGCCCACTCGTATGATGTCCGGGTCCGGATAATCCATTTTTGTAATAGGATTGACCTGCTTGTTCATATTTCTCCTTAATCAACTACACCGAAACCAAGAAGCGTGAATCTCTTATCCGCGTCTTTTTCGGGAATCCTAATTTCTACTTCTCTCTCCTGTGAAGGGCCGCCTCTGAACACGATAAGGTTGTTGCAGTGCTGCCATCCAACGATATGGGGATCGATGAAAAGTTTCTTCTCACCGTCCACATAAACTTCCGCGCATCCGTCCTGAGGAGATGCGGAATCCATGTAAGCTACTGTGAGGGCGCTGCACTTAACTTTTGCCTTAAATACGCGCTTTTCTCTTCCCTCGGCATCTTCTTCCTCTCCGTTGTAGAACCAGTTGTTCCTAAACTCGGGAGTACCCTGAAGATCCATATTTCTCTCAACATGCTGTAAAAACTTGCTGTCTCCGGTAAATGATCCGGTATCGTAGCTTATAAATGCATCACAGGTATCGATGCTCTTTCTGTCTACATAATAAATGTTCTCAAACTCGCCGCCCTTGGGAGGTTTGATGCCCGTAATATCGGTATCAGCCTCTGCAGGTGATGTATCTGCGATCTTGAACATATTGATAAGTCCGTCAGCCATGATCCTGTGACCGATGTTGGTAGGATGGTACATATCATAGAAATACTGATTCTTTGATACGATGCCGCCCTCTTCCTCGGTGAAGTAGAACTGATCGTAAACGGACTTCTTTGTGCTTACCATGGGAAGATTGTAGGCTTCTCCGACGCACTTTAATCTCTCTTCAAGGTTGTATCCGTCAACGAATACTGCAAAAAGAAGGATAACTGCAGGCTTCTGAGGACTGTTGTAAATCTTTCTTACAAGGGAATCATAGAACTCACCCTTTGTCTCATCACCTTCGTCATTAACAGCAAATTCAACGATCATAACGTCGGGCTGAACAGTTCCGTCAGACTCAACATCATGCTTGTATCTTAAGATACCAACCTCTGAAGGAGTTCCTCCAACGCCGGCTTTAACGTACTTAACGTTATCTTCGTAGCCCCTTCCCGCTATATCGCAGAATCCCTTAAAAGCATTGTAAGCATAGCAGTTTACGTTGATAGGAATTGCTCCGGCGCCCTGAGTAATGGAACCGCCGATGAAACCAACGGTTACTTTCTCGCCTCTTCTCGCCTTTTCGATAGCAGTCTTAAGGCGGCCGGTGTTGCCCTTCTGAAGAAGTGACTTCTCGATCATCTTCTGATATACGGGGCTGTTAAAATCAATGTCTCTGTCGGCTGTCTGCTCGGGAGCATCAAAGCCGTCATTCATGTAGAAGCAAACAGAAACCTTGGCCTGCATTCCCGCTTCGGGGAACTCAAATCTGATCTGTCCGGGAACATTGTCATCGTCGGACCACTCAAAACGGTCAAGCTGCATGACCATTTCCATTCCATCGGATAAAAGGTCCATGTTAAGGGTTGTTCCCGAAACATAGGGATCGGTCTTTCCATACATCTGGAATGCAAATCTCACATTAACGGGCTCTCCGGCTTTCTGAACGGAAACACCGATTGAATGAACCTGTTTTCTTAAACCTTCAACTGTATCAAGCTGGGCGATCATCTCTTCATCAGCGAGATTACCCACAAGTTTAGCGCTGGCCTTAAGTCTGCCGTCACTCTCATATATAAACTGAATTCCTCTGCCGTCGGGCATGGGCGAACCGCATACCTCTTTATTCTTCATGATGAAGTATCCCGGTCTTTTGGCAGTGGGATCTTTGGGCGCTACAGGCCCTCTTCTTTCTTCCATTTATTTAACTCCTAGTAAATCCTGTAATTTCCGCTGAGTGCAAGGAATGCGAACATGTAAAGGCAATTGTCGTAATATCTTCTCTCACCTGTTCTTAAAGGCATCTCAAAGAACTTCTTTACCCATTCCTTTGCCACGTCATCAAGCTCGGTTGCAAGTACCGACTGTGCAACGGTTGCTGTGATGGCGAAAGGATGAAGTGCTTTTTCTCCTGCAATACGGCCGTCCACTTCGTAGATGTGATATGAATCATTTCTCATATCCTCAAGAAGCGCACGCTGAATATTGTAAGCCGCCTTTGTCTGACCTGCATCTTTTCCAAACCATGCATAGTCAAGGCCGATGTTTGCGGCTGTTCTGTAAGAATCGCTGAAGAACCAATCATGTCTGTCCTGTGTCCAGGGGATCGGTCTTGTCATGGGTGAACCGTCAAATTCCGCATACTCTGCGGAAAATCCGGTCTTTTCATGGCATGCCTTGGCAAGATATTCTCTTGAAACCTTTGCGGCCTCTTTAAAGAACTCCTTGTCCTCTGCATTGCCCCACTCTGCCCAAAGCTCATAGAAATGAGGTAAGTGATAAGAAGGATCGGTATAATCAATGCCCGGAACAAAAAGGATCTGATGATTCTCTCTGTTAAACATGGGAACGCCCACGCGGCCGTTCTCTCCCTTATGCACCATGGCAGAAAGGATCTCTTTTGCCTGTTCGGAGTAATTGAGCACGCCTTCTCCGTCGCCCCATCTGTGGCTTGCGAAGAGAAGTGCCATTACAAAAAATTCTTCTCCGTCGGGTGCTGCTCCGTTTGCATTGGGTTTTCCCGAAGTCTGACATGACCAGGCAAAATACCCCTCACTAAAGCCTTCCGTCATGTACATGTACTTCTTAGCCCATTTCCAGATACGATCGAACTCGTCTTTCATGTCAAGCTGAACGCAGAGCATCATGCCATAGCTCATTCCCTCGGTACGGGCATCAAAATTGCCGGTATCCTCAAGATATGCCATTCCGTCTTCGGTCTCATGATAGAAAGAATCTTTTCCGTGGAAAAATTCTTCCTTCAACTGCGCGAGCCTGTCTGAGACTTCCTTTTCAGGAATCCCAACTTCTGCAAATACATTTCTGTAGTTCGGATTCATTGAAACCTCCCCCTTGTTCTATTTTTTCAATACAATCCCTTTAGTATCATGAGAGAATAGTGCCCCACAAAATAGCGTATCTTTTATAGATACGCTCGCGCGAGCACGGTGTCGCAAAGCGACAATCTTCCTTTCCGTGCGAGTCGCATCCTCGCGGAGCGTCTTATTTTATGCTCTGCATAAAATAAGAATCCTGAGCATGATAACTCATACTCAGAATTTTACACAGTGCTCGTAAGACTTACTCACTAACTTTTGTTAAGGGGTAGTCATATATTGCGTTTTTGTTACAAAATTTTCCGTAACCCACATCATATAGTGCTCAGAACCCTTTGCAAACTGCTTTTCTTTCCTTTTTCGCAGGCAACATACCTCATTAATTCTTATTATCATTTTTGTGAGGTATCTGCCGTCAGATGCGTACCTCATTTTCACTACGAGAATTCAATATTGAGGCAAGCTTTCTTACCGCGGTACATCATTTGTTTAATCTCTCATTCAAAATGAGGTATGGACTTTTATGATGATACCTCATTTTTTCTTTCCTCAGTCCACAATGAGGTTTGCATCCTTTCACACATACATGCGAATATTTCAAAAGTTTAAAAAATGAGGTAGTGCGCCAAAACCGCCTACCTCATTTTTACTACAAGAATTCAATATTGAGGTAGAACGCTGCCGGCGCCTACCTCATTTTCACTACAAAAACCTAATATTGAGGTAGTATCCTACAATTTAGGTTTTATCTGTAGTACTTTGCCTGGGCCTCAAACATCTCGGCATAGATGCCTCCGGAAATGGCCTCAAGTTCCTCATGACTTCCGTATTCCGCGATCTTTCCGCCGCTGAAAACAGCGATCTTATCGCAGAACTGACAGCTTGATAATCTGTGGGAAATGTAAAAGGCGCTCTTTCCTCCAATAAGGGTATTGAACTGTCTGTAAATATCATACTCCGCAATAGGGTCAAGGGCCGCCGTGGGTTCGTCAAGGATAACCACCGGTGAGTTCTTGTAAAGAGCTCTTGCGATAGCGATCTTCTGCTGCTCACCGCCTGAAGGCTCGATTCCTTCCTCATCAAAGTACTTAAAGAGATTGGTTTCCTTGCCCTTATCAAGCCTTTCCATCAAGGTCTCAAGGCCTACAAGCTTAATAAGCTCTTCAATCCTCTCCTGCTCCTCTTTCGTGGTGGCCCTGTCAAAGGAAATATTGTCGGACAAAGTAAGGGCAAAAAGCTTGAAATCCTGGAATACGGGAGCGAACTGCTCCATGTACTGCTTGTAATCATATTCCTTGATATTTACGCCATCAACAAGGATCTCACCTTCCGTAGGGTCATAAAGCCTGCAAAGAAGCTTAATGAATGTGGTCTTGCCAGCGCCGTTAAGGCCTACGATGGACAAATGCTCGCCGGGCGCGATCTTGATGCTGATATCATCAAGGATCTTCTTATCGGTTCCGGGATAAGCAAAGGTAACATGCCTGAACTCGATCTCATGATCCTTTTTCTCGATGGGTCTGTCGCCCTTTTCAAGGGCCGCAGGGTAATTCATGAAAAGAACATATTCATAAGCATAATTACACTTCTGAGCAAGATCTATCACGTTATAAACAATACCGTTTAATGTACTGTCAAGCCCTGCTTCGGCGGTGATAAGCTGAGTAAATGTGGCAACACCGAAATGTCCGGTGATAGCAAGAAAAGCAACATAGAAATATGCGGCAACGCCTTTGATAACACTGAGAATTCTCTCGATCATACCGTATCTTAACTGAGTATCTCCCTGCCATTTCCAGGTCTTATTGCTGGCATCCGTGTTTTTCTGCCATGCATTTATCATCATGTTATCAGCGCCGTAAAGTCTGATGTCCTTTCCGAATCTGACATCCACGATTTCCCACCCGAAGTACCCGAAAAGCCTGTTGACCTTTGAAAGCTTTTGGAAGGAAGCAAAGGATATCTTGTTATTCTTTATCATGACAAAGATATTAACAAATACGTAAAGCCCTATTATCGCAAGGAGAAGAGGGGCATGCATTGCAAGCACAGTTACAAAACCTGCTATCTTAAACACATTTCCGATGAAGGAAAATACTGCATTGGAAACACCGAAAACACCTTGGGAATACCAGCTCATACCTGTCCTTGCCTTCTCTATCTGGTCAAGGGCTGCCTTATCTTCCGTAAGCTGAAAATCAAGCTCCATGGAATGTTTTCCAATAAGGATATTGAAATAATTATCAAGCCTTTCCTGGTGCTTATTGATCACCGTTCCGCATCTGTCCACAAGAAGCTGAAGAACCGCTTCGCAAAGGATCAGGATTGCTGCGTACATGATCAGTTTTTTCACCTCTCTGTCCCCTACGATTTCTTCGACGATAAGGGGAGAAATAAATACTGCGATAAAGGGCTGAGCGATCTGAAGAGCGGTCCTAATTGCCTGGGCTACAAAAAACACAGGGTACTTTTTTGCAGCAGTTCCGAATAAAACCTTGATAACAACAAATATCTTTTCTACCTGCGCCAAAAAGCCTTTTTTCTCATTTAAATTTTCATGTTCTTTACCTGTTTTACGCATAGATCTTCTCCCCCTTTCCCTCCATATTTTCACTATCCGTGTTTTCCCCCTCAGGATTCTCGCGGTAGTACTGTGCCTGGACATTAAACATCTCGGCGTACTCGCCGTTCTTTGCCATAAGTTCATCATGGGAGCCGTATTCAACCATCTCACCTTCCTTGAACATGGCTATTCGATCACAGAACCTGGTGGATGCGAGCCTGTGTGAAATATAAACCGCAGACTTGTCTCCCACCATATCGTCAAATCTTTCGTAAAGCTGCTGCTCTGCGATGGCATCAAGAGCAGATGTGGGCTCATCAAGTACAATGATCTTCGCTCCTTTGTATAGAGCTCTTGCAAGAGCAAGCTTCTGCTTTTCACCGCCGGACATATCAATACCATCTTCCTCAACTATATTTGTAAGAGGAGTCTCCACACCCTTTGTAAGGGAATCAAGTTTTTCGGAAAGTCCTGCCTGTCTTGCGCATTCTTCTGCCTTTTTAAGGTCAAGATCCTCCCTGCTTTCCATCGCTATATTCTCGCTCATTAAAAAGGCGAAAATATCAATGTCCTGGAACACCGGAGAAAAGAGCTTGTAGTAATCCGTTCTCTTATATTTTCTAATATCAACACCGTTTAAAGTAATAACGCCTTCCGTTGGATCGTAAAGCCTTAAAAGAAGCTTAATCATGGTGGTCTTTCCGGCTCCGTTAAGGCCTACAACCGCCAGTTTTTCTCCTTTCTTAAGCTTAAGGTTTAAATGCTTTAGCGCATAACCATCGGCTTTACGGTATTTATAGCTGACATCCTTAAACTCGATCTCATAGTCCTTCGCCTCGGGAAGTGAAATGCAGTCCTTCTCATCATCTCCAAGGTCCAGTTCGATAAAGGATCTGAAGTCGTCGGTCTCAAGAGATGCTCTCTTAAAATCACCGAATCTCTGAAGCAGATTCTGGAGAGCGCTTGCAAAAGCAAGAGCCAGTGACAAGAACATGGTAAAGTTACCGACGCTTAAATCGTTCTTGAACACTGCAAGATAAAGCACGGTATAAACACATCCCTGAATGATGATATAAAGAGCTCTTGCCACCACGCTGTTGGCAAACCAGATCTCATGATGGTAATCCATCCTGTTAATTCTGGTGGCGTAGATCTTTTCCTGCTTGTCGGCGAGAAATTCGCTTAACGAAAAGAGCCTGATGTCCTTGGCGTAGTCAAAGTCCTGGGTAACTCTCTCCATGTAATGAGTCTTTCTCCAGGTATTTGAAAGCTTGTCCCAAACCTCTTTTTTATCCTTTTTGACAACCCATCTGAAGAACAGGAACTGAAGAACACAAAGTACGATAAGGGCTATGATAAGTCTCCAGTCAAGGATCATTACCGCCACAAATGTAACAATGGCTGTCACCAGCTGCTGAAGGATGTTTTCAATGTTGTGCATCATTCCCTCAACGCCGTTATTATTTCCACCTGTAGCCTGAGATGCTCTCTCAGCAACATCAAGTACCTCCGGTCTTTCAAGGAATTCATAGGGTATCCTTAAAACCTTTGATACACGTTCGGTGATCATGAACATCCTGACATAGATGTACTTGTACCAGCTTTTTCCGCTTGAAATTGCCAAACCGATGGTTACAATAAGAGCAATGGATCCTGCCACCGCAATTAGCTTAACCAAGGCCTTTATACTTTCTTCTTTGGGAAGTCCCGCTTGAACGATATCGATAACAAACTTACCGAATATTCCCCAGAAATAAGATATTACGGAGCTACAGATGACTCCGATGATCATCAGCACAATAACCGATGGACAGTATTGTGCCATTTTACCTATGATATATTTCGTGTTACTCCATATACCAAATTCTTTGTGCAAGGGATTATCCTTGCTTTCTTTAAAGTCTGACATGATGCTTTTCTCCCTCCGTTGCGGAAACTCTTCCGCATAAAACACATATTACTACTTACTCCTATTTCTTACTTATTGTTTTTTGCTATTATTCTGCTTTTCTTGCTTTTTAAGCCAGGGTTTGTTGCGATTGTCTATCTGAAGACTGTAGCCCGCAACTCCGTAGGTGAAATAATCTGCTATTTCAAACAGAACAAGGAAAAGACCTGCGTAATTCTCATTTGATGAATATGCTCTCTTTCCTTCTCCATCGCATCCAACCAGTGCTATTGATTCAAATGCTTTGTTACCGCCCTGTTTTGTAATACCTGTTACTAAGAATTCCAAAACTTTTTCTGTCTTATCAAGTGATATTCCTGTAGCCTTTGAAATTGACTCTGTTGTTGCAAACTCCATTCTTGCAAGGGAATAGAGATAGCAAATGATATCTACATAATCCTTGTCCGATAATCTCTTAAAAAGTTCCCTAATGTCTTTTGAATCCTTAAAGAATACATTATATCCTTCTTCGTTTTCCGGCTCTTTAAGATTAATGTAAAATTCTCTTCCCTCATTAAAGGACATGTATCTGTATTCATAATTGTTAAAGATGGCAGACGCGTATCTGTTACTGCTGTCCTTAACAATAGGGGCGTCATAGTAATTTCTGTTGGTCTCCCATCCGGAGATATTGCATGCCCAAAGGATATTGCGAACTTTATCCGCCAGTTTTTTTACCTTTTCATCAGTTGTTAAAGGTTCTTCCCATATCTTTGAAAGTTCGTCCACCACATACTGTTCCAGAGAAGTTTTGTCGCTTCCTCTTCCGTACAGATAATCTATGGAAACGTCAAACTGATCTGCCAGTTTAGGTAAAAGGTCTCCCTCCGGATAACTTCCGTTTTCCCATTTAGAAACTGCCTGAGCGCTGACCCCAAGCATGTTGGCAAGCTGCTCCTGAGTCATACCCGCTTCTTTTCTAAGTTTCTGCAAGATCTTGGAAAAGGTCTTTTCTTCGTTGTCCTTATTATCTTTTGTTCCCATTGGTCTCCTCCCGGTTCAAACAGTGGTATAGGCGAATTGCGAATTCATCTGTTGGTTGATTCACATTCATCATACCACTACTTTCGGTTGAGACCAATGGTTGTTTTCAAGTATTGTTTGGATTTTGGTTGCGGAATCGCACGAATTTCTACTTTCAGTTGGATATGCGTTCTAATTCTTCTGCAAAGGCGACGTGATATGCCTCCTGCTCGGCCTTGAAATCGGCCTCATCTATGCGGTCGATTCGTTCGGATTTAATAAAGCGAAGCTGCGATGTAGCTTTCTTCGTCTTGATGGCAACCTGTGTATACTCAGGTCCTATCATCAAGAGTTTCAGGGCATCTTCATGCGACAAAAAGCCGCTGCTCAAGATGCCCAATGTATCAAAAATTGTATCATTAGCGATGGGGCCCATTACTATATCTGCGTTAAGACTGTCCTTACCGCGGCGGTTTGCAAAGATGTATTTAAACCAATCTTCGCTCCTTGTAAAATAATAAATCTCAAGTCCCGTTTCATCAAGTTCATAGTGATTTACAACTGCGTCCTTCCTAGCCCAACGGTAGGTAAAGTCCCTATCGGGTGTCAAGTAAAAACCCCAGCCGAAATCTGCATTCTTTCTGCCGTAATGAATATCGGGATTTACAATTTCGCGGTCACTCGTATGATACAGTATCATGCCAATCCTCCAGGATGCCGGTGTTATTAACCAAACAAATCTGAATGCGTCCCTGTACGAAACAATAATAGTTCAAGTCTAATCCACGCTTTTGAGCCAGTTTCAAATCCTTTTTAAACTGATTAGACGTTATAATCTGATACATCTTCAGCCACCTCCGACAATACTTCATCGAAGGAATCATACCTCATATACCTGGATTTATTCTTCTTCATTTCTTCATATTCAGACAAAGCTGCCTTTGTAGTTTCATTTGGAACATTTCTCTTTATCTCAAAAGGTATTCCATCATAGTTTACAGCAGCTTTTAGAAACAAGTTAATTGCAGCTGACATAGTAAGACCAAGATCGTCAAAGAGATCCTCTGCTGCTTTCTTTAATTCAGAGTCTACTCTTATATTAATGTTAGTAGTTGCCATATTCATTCCTCCGATTTTGTAATTACATTGTAAAGCAATGTGATGCTATTGTCAACACAGTCATCCTTTCAAATAAAAAACAGAGACCTGTAACAAGGTCTCTGTTTATGAAAATTACTGTGTTACTCAAATCTAAATGACTCAAAATCAAAGTTACTTCCGGGGAGGAAGACAAATCGTACGGTTCCCTTTCCGGTGTAGTCGGAAACGGGGAAGGTCTGGGACTTATCGCCCTCTCCCGAAAATTCAAGGATATCCCTCTTGTTTCCTTCCTCTGATTCGAAAAGAACATGGATGGTGTTGATCTTGTTTGGAGTATGACCGGTTATGGTCAGGCTCTTAGCTGCCTTCTCACCAAAGTCCATGCCGCCGAATTCAACGGTTACGTTATTTCCAATCTTATCGATGCGATCTTCCTTCTTCTCGAAGCTGTCGCCGTATACATTGTCGCACTCTCCTGCGTTAAGAAGCGAGAACGCCTTTATCTGCTTTGTAAAGTAGAATCCGCCGATATGAACCTTGTCATGTGCCACAAAATAAACATCGGTTATTCCCTTAAGGCGCTTTGTAAGCTTATAGGTCTCGCTCTGATATACATTCCAGATCATGGGCTTCCGGTACTTGCCGTCAAGCACCATTACGCTGCCATCTTTCTCAGGGATGCCTTCCCAAACTTCAAACTTAAACTCATCATCTGATAAGCTGAAGATAGGGATTGTGATCTCGTCGGATCCATACTCTCCGAAATCAACTTTCTCAAAGCCCACAACACTTCTTGCAAGTCTTGCGGTTGAGACGCCGTGCTCGTTTCCGATTCCGATCTCGCCCTCTTGGTAAGTGTAAAGTCCGCCGGCAATAAGGCTGTAAGGATCAAGAAGCGCTGCTCCGAAGCCCTCAGCATCAAACTCATACTCAGAGATGACTTTTGCTTCATTGCATCCGCACTTACTCATTACGCGGAGCCTGAAATGTCCGTCTCCAACTGCCTTGATGACTGCGCTTTCCTTGCTCTTCTCGGTGATCTTGGAGATATTGCTTTCTATACCGTCGTCGTTAACCACCTTCCAGATGATATCCTCATCTTTTATGAGCGCTCCTGCACTTTCGGGATAAAGTTTTACATTTACCTTAACACTATTTGTCTCAGGAGTGATCTTCTTTTCTCCGGAATAAACAATATCAATCTTTCTTAATCTCTTGGTATTAACGCCTTCCGACTTGGCAGTTCTGTAACCAATGGTTTCGAAGTTCTCAGGTATAAGTGAAATACCTAAGGTCTCTCTCTTACCTTCTACGGCAATAACTACTTCATCACCCTTGATCCCCTCGGATTCAAAGCTTACTTTGATCTCTCCTGTAGAATCACCAATGGCAATGACTGCCAACATTTTTCCGTTAAACAATCTCTTCAGATTGCCCTTATATTCATCGGTATCTGTGGAGTCTCCGTTATCAAGACCTGTAAGCCATCCTGCACCTGTTACATTTACCTTAATAAGATCATTGGCGTTCTCTACAGGGTATCCGTCCTTATCGTATGCCTGAAGCGCTACGAAAGCCAGGTCTCCGCATCCCGCATAGTATTTCTCGGGCTTGTTCATAACAGAAGCCTTTACAGCGGTAGTATCTCCAAAGGAATGATTGGAAGTCCTTGCGATCTCTTTTCCGTTTTCATCGTAAGCAACAGCAGTTACCTCGCCTTTTTCATAAAGGACCTTGTAGTTGCCGGTAAGAACCGTACCTTTTTCGTGGTCAATTTTCTTTCTTCCAAGGCTCTTTCCGTTTAAGAAAAGTTCGATCTCAGGGGCATTTGACGCAACTCTGACATCGATCAACTGACCTTCGTTGAAATCCCAATAAGGGAAAATATGTACGAAGGGATCATCCTTATATGAAACCCATGCGGATTTATATACATAGAACGCGTCCTTCTCAAATCCACAGGTATCAACCTGACCAAAGTAGGAATTTCTTGTCTGGTAAGGTGTGGGCTCTCCGATATAGTCAAAGCCGGTCCAGAGGAACTGACCGATTGAAAATTCATGATCTCTTTCTGCGATTATACAGCTCTCAGTGCTTCTTGCTCCCCAGCTGGTGGTGGAGTTTCCAAGGGATGAACACTGCTGATTGTCGTCTGCAAGGCAGCTTCTCTCATAGGGGAAATGATATACACCGCGGCTCTGGACCGTTGAGCTTGTCTCGCTTCCGAAAATATGCCAGTCGGGATGAGCCTTGTGATGTTCATCGTAGAATTTCTCAGCATAGTTGTATCCTGCAAATTTAAGGATATCGGAGCACTTCTGAGCATTCTCCCAAGGCATGTAGTTGGATCCGATTCCCACAACGCCCATGCCGTAAAAATCATTCTCCTCAACATGCTGTTTTAATGTCCTTGTGATCTCCTGACCGTGAGCATCCTTGTGGGTATCATAAATCTCGTTTCCGATGGACCACATGAATACGCTGGGGTGATTTCTGTCTCTTCTTACCCAGCTTCTTACATCTCTTTCTTCCCATTCCTTGAAGAAACGTCCGTAGTCAAACTCAGTCTTTCCGCTCTCCCAGCAGTCAAAGGACTCGTTCATAACAACAAATCCAAGTTCATCCGCAAGGTCAAGTACTGATACTGCGGACATATTGTGGGATGTTCTGATGGCATTAACGCCCATCTCACGAAGTTTCATATACTTACGGCGCATACCGGTCTTGTTGAACGCTGCGCCGATGCATCCAAGGTCATGATGCTCACAAACGCCGTTAAGCTTTACGTGCTTACCGTTGATGAACATTCCCTTGTTTACATCATAAACAAAGCTTCTGAAGCCAAATAAGGTGCGAGCCTTGTCGCCTTCGGGCTCTCCGGGCTGTAGACTAATCTTTGCTTTATCCGAAGGAAGATTAACGATACCTGCGGTAGTATCCTCTTCTTTTTCATATTCAGCCTCAGGATCCTTTATTGTAAGGACGCAGTCATAAAGCTTAGGATTCTCCATGCTCCAAAGTTCGGGAGCTTCAACCTTTTCCTTAAGCTCAACTCTGATGCTTCCGTCTTCTCTTTCTTCCTTGGTGGCAACGCCGATAAGCGCACTGTGGCTTCTTCCGAGGCTGGGGAACCATAAGGTAAGTTTAAGTCTCTTTGAGATAGGCTTAAGAGCCCCTGCGGGATATGACTTGTTCCAGTCGCAGTCTGCTTTTCCGTTGGCAATATCAGCGCTTACTGTGATCTCCCACTCTTTTGAAAGATCCGTGTCCTTTGTGATCTCTTCTCCCTCGTTAACAAAGGGCTTAGCGGAAACATAAAGGCTGTCGGTCACGATATGAGTCTCTGCATTCTCGATGAAATAAACATCCCTGAAAATGCCTGCTCCGCTGTACCAACGGCTGTTGGGAGAAAGATGGTTAACCTGAACTACGATCTCGTTTTCTCCATCTTTAAGGTTCTCGGTAATATCAAAGAAGAAGCTGGAATATCCGTATTTCCACTCTCCTGCCTTCTCTCCGTTTACAAAGAGAACAGAGTCCATATACACACCTTCGAAGTAAATTTCATATCTTCTTCCGGCTCTTTTTTTCATCTCAAACTTTTTACGATAGTAACCAACGGCACTTTCGTAAAGATCTGCTGTCTGGTAAATAAGCCAGTCGTGAGGAACATTAACCCTCTCAAACTTAAATGAGCCGAGCCCTTCAATCCCTGTTCCTACTTTCTGTTTTGAGAACTCCCATCCGTCGTTAAAAAGTCTTTTTACAATCATCTTCCTAATGTGCTCCATTTCATCGCAAAGGCGGAATACGTTGCTATTCCGCCTTTTATCGCGATCATATTTTTAGTAATAGATCATGTGTTTACTGCTGCTGTTTTGCGGCTTCGATCTCACGCTTCTCGATATCTGCAGGCGCCTGCTCATATCTTGCGAATTCATATGAGAATACGCCGCTTCCTCTGGTCATTGAATAAAGCCTTGTATCATACTCGTAAAGCTCAAGATAAGGAATATCCGCTACGATCTCGGTATTTCCGTCTCCCAAAGGATTCATGCCAAGAACCTTTCCTCTTCTCTTATTGAGGTCGCCCATGATATCTCCGGTAAATTCATCGGATGCAACAACTTTAAGTGTTGCGATGGGCTCCATGAGAACGGGGCTTGCATCCATGAATCCCTGCTTGAAAGCCTGCTCCGTGGCAACCTTGAAGGCAAGCTCCGAAGAATCTACAGTATGATAGCTTCCGTCGTAGAGAACAACCTTGACTCCGGTAACGGGATATCCTGCCAAAGGTCCGCTCTTAACGGATTCTGCTACTCCCTTTTCAACCGCAGGGAAGTAGTTCTTGGGAACCGCTCCGCCAACGACAGTCTGCTCAAAGATATAAGGGCTCTCGTCGTAGGAAGGTTCCATAGTGATCTTAACATGTCCGTACTGACCATGTCCGCCGGACTGTTTCTTGTATTTATATTCCGTATCAACTTTCTTTCTGATGGTCTCCTTGAAAGCGATACGAGGCTTTAACAGTTCGATATCAACCTTATACTTTTCAGCAAGGATGCTCTGAACTATCTCAAGCTGCTGACCGCTGATTCCGTAAAGAAGAGTCTGGCCGTTATCACTGTCGTTTACGGTCTTTAAGGTAAGGTCTTCTGCAAGCATCTTTGAAAGAGCCTGGGAGATCTTGTCCTCGTCACCTTTCTTCTTAGCCTTGTACTGTTTGTAGGTATAGGGCTTTGAAATGGCGGCTCTTAAATAGGTCACAGGGTTCTTTCTCGTAGAAAGGGAATCCGTTGTCTGGGTTACTGCCAGTTTTGCAAGAGCACCGATATCTCCTGCATGAAGCTCCGTAACATCCTCGGGCTTTCCGCCGTTTAAGATAAAGAGCTTGCCGATCTTTTCATCGGTATCCCTGTGATAGTTGAACATAACGTCATCGGGTTTTAATACTCCGGAATTAACTTTGATAAGGGAGTACTTTCCGATATAGGGGTCCGCAATTGTCTTAAATACATATGCAGACTTAGGTTTTGAGAAATCATAATCGGCCTCAAATACCTCGTTATTAACGGTATTGATACCTGCGCATTTACATTTATCCGGGCTGGGGAAGTACTTAACAATGTCTGCCATCAAGGTGTACATTCCTCTTGCCAAGGTATTGGAACCCATGAGCACGGGAACGATGGATCCGTCACAAACGCCCACACGCATAGCGGATCTTATCTCATCCTCAGAGAACTCATCGCCGTTAAAGTAGCGGTCCATGAATTCTTCACTGGTCTCAGCAACTGCCTCTAAAAGTACATCACGACAGATCTTAAGGTTTTCCTGTGAATAGTCGGGCACATCGAATTTATCAACTGTGCCGGCATTGTTCCATCTCTTAGCCTTCTGCTGAATAACGTTTACATATCCCACGAACTGCTCATTTTCTCTGATGGGCAGATGGAAAGGTGCAATGCGCTTTCCGTAAAGATTCTGAAGTTCCTGAACAACAGCCTTAAAACTTGCCTTGTCGATATCCATATCTGTTACGAATACCATACGGGGCAATTTTCTCTTCTCGCAGAGTTCCCAGGCTCTCTTTGTTCCGGATTCTATACCCGCTTTTCCGGAAACAACGATGATGGCTGCATCAGCTACAGAAAGAGCTTCTTCCGTCTCACCGATAAAGTCAGGTGAACCGGGAGTATCAAGAATGTTCAGCTTATAATCTCCCCAGATTATAGGCAGGTGTGAGGTCTTAATGGAAAAGCCTCTCTTGATCTCTTCCTTGTCGTAGTCACTCAAGGTATTTCCGGCTTCTACGGTACCCATCCTCTTAGTTGCGCCGGCGAGAAACGCCATGGCCTCAACAAGGGATGTTTTGCCGCAGCCCCCATGTCCAAGCAGTACTACATTTCTGATCTTGTCAGTTGTAAATACGTTCATCCCAATACCTCCTCTATATTTAATTCGTTACGCTCTATATCACACCCGAAGGTGATATGGATCCTAATGACGCCGGGCATACTACGTGTATATGTATTCATGCACCGACTCTCGTCTATGGGTCCTCGAAGCAGCGGTACTAAGCTCATTCTTCGAATTCGCTAAGTGCCGGCCTCGGACACATTGCCTTCATACATATACACGCAGTCTCCCGGCTGACTAAATTAATTCACCAGCGCGTGTAATTCCTTACGGACCGCGCCGGGAGCGGCGATGAGGCGATTGAAGTAGTCGACTACCAAGTCGGCGAGGCCTGCTTCGAAGAGGTTTACGCCGAAGATGGTTGCGTCCTCAAGGAGAGGGCGGAGTTTGTCGGCAGATACTGTGTCCCCAAGTTTGATATCTGCTACGACTGCGCCTGCGCTCTCAAGGCGGGGATCGTCGCTTCTTGTAAATGCATTTCCGTTGTCGTCAAGACCCATGAGATATCTCATCCAGCCGGCAAATACGAAGGGAATGCATTTAAGATCATTAAGATCGAGTCCGTTCTTGATATAGTTCTTTATAGTCTCGCCAAATCTGATGGGAAGTTTCTGTGATGTGTCGGTTGCAATTCTCTGAGGAGTATCCGGCATAAAAGGATTGGGTACACGTACGTTAAGTACTGTATCGATAAACTCCTTAGGATCAAGAACACCGGGATCTACTACTACGGGAAGTCCCTCTTTGTAACCGATGGTTTCAACAAGTTTCTTGAGGTCTGCATCCTTCATCTCGTCTGAGATACGGGTAAACCCGAGGATGCATCCGTATACAGCAAGAGCGGTGTGAAGAGGATTAAGGCATGTGCATACCTTCATCTTCTCTACCTTGTCAACGGTCTCCTTGTCGGTAAAGATAACGCCGACTTTCTCAAGGGCAGGTCTTCCTGCCGGGAATTCGTCCTCGATGACAAGGTACTGTGTCTCCTCAGCGTTTACGAAGGGAGCAACATAAGTACCCTTACTTGTTACAACAGGCTCAAGTCCCTCAAGTCCGTCCTTCTTTAAGATGTCCTCAACTGAAGCATCGGGTCTGGGTGTGATCTTGTCGATCATTGACCAGGGGAATGAAACCTTTGACTTGTCGTTAATATAATCTGCAAAGCCTTTTTCAGCTTTTCCGTTTTCTGTCCATGCCTTTGCAAATGCGCTTACAGCGGCGTAGAGCTTGTCTCCGTTGTGAGAGCAGTTGTCGGTTGAAACCATAGCGATGGGAAGGGCTCCTGCCTTAAATCTCGCATAGAGAAGTGATGATACCTTTCCGATGTATGTAGCGGGCTTTTCAGGGCCTGCTTCAAAGTCTGCAAGAACTGCGGAAGTAGTCTCTCCTGCTGCATTAACAAGACTGTAGCCCTTCTCAGTGATCGTGAAGGTTGCCATCTTAAGGCTCTTTGAAGTAAAGATCTCCTTAAGTCTTGAATACTCTTTCTCGTTATCGGAATCAAGGATGCATGATTCTGAAACGCTTCCGATAACTCTCTTTCCAATGCTTCCGTCACTCTTTAATGTGATGAGAACGGAAAGATTGTCGTTTCCTCTGTAGGATTTTTCTACGATCTCGTAATCGAATCCCTCGATAACGGTAACGCCCTTATCGGAGTATCCCTTTTCGATCATATCCTGTGCCAAAGCGGCATGAAATGCTCTGAAAAGATTTCCTCCTCCGAAATGTACCCACTCGGGCTGTTTAACTGTATTCTCAGTTACTTTATCAATATCAAAATCAGGAAGTAAATAACCCTTGGTTACCCACTCATCCTTAGCTTTTATTCCTTCGCTGCAAAGCTTCATCTTCTCTCCACTCCTCTTGTATGACTCTTTTCAATAGCCTCCCAAAGACCGTTAAGATAGGTTGCTCCAAGGGCTCTGTCGTAGAGACCGTAACCGGGCATAGCTACCTCGTCCCAGATCATTCTTCCGTGGTCGGGACGGATGGGGCCGTCAAAATCAATATCATAAAGAGCCTTCATGATCTCGTACATATCAAAGGTTCCGTCACTTGAAAGATGTGCGGACTCCTCGAAGTTTGTAGGAGAATGGAACTTAAGATTTCTAACGTGTGCGAAATGGATCCTGCCCTTAAGGGATCTGATCATATCGGGAAGATCGTTCTCCAGGTTGGTTCCGTATGAACCTGAGCAGAAGGTAACGCCGTTGTGAGGATTATCAACCATCTGCATCATGCGAAGGATGTTCTTCTTGTTGATGATGATCCTGGGAAGGCCGAATACGCTCCATGCGGGATCATCGGGATGAATTGCCATGTTGATGTCGTACTTATCGCAAACAGGCATGATCTTCTCAAGGAAGTACTTAAGGTTTGCAAAAAGCTTCTCATCATCAATATCCTTGTACTGCTCGAAAAGCTCCTTGATGTGAGCCATTCTCTCAGGCTCCCAGCCGGGAAGGATAGCACCGTTGGCATCTCCTGCGATCATGTCAAACATGTTCTCGGGCTTGATGGCATCAACTGCTTCCTGGGTGTATGCAAGTACGGTTGAACCGTCGGGACGAACTCTTGCAAGCTCGGTTCTTGTCCAGTCAAATACGGGCATGAAATTATAGCAAACAAGATGAATATCTTCCTTACCGAGATTCTCAAGAGTCTCGATATAATTGGCAATATACTGCTCTCTCTCGGGGGCGCCGGTCTTGATGGCGTCGTGAATATTTACGCTCTCAATACCTGATATATGAAGGCCTGCTGCCTCAACTTCCTCCTTAAGTGCTCTGATCCTCTCTCTTGACCAAACCTCTCCGGGCTGGGTATCGTAAAGTGTCGTAATGACACCGGTCACACCGGGGATCTGTCTGATCTGCTTCAAGGTAACGGTATCAAACTTTGAACCGTACCAACGTAAAGTCATTTCCATTTTACTTTTCTTTTTCCTCTTTCCTCATAATTTTTATAGCAAAACCTCCGCCTAAAGTATGACGAAGGTTTTAAGTTTTCGCAGAGTTACACCTGACGTGAGACCACCTCAAATATCAGGGAACCGAAAAGTCCCAGATTGCTGATCTCCGCATCGCTCCACTTATGATTTCTGTTCAGCATATTGCAGCTGAAGAAATATTTGGAATCAGTATCGGGATCAACTAAATAAAGCTGTATCAGGGACATGCACTTCTTCTCCTGCAATACATCAAAAACCTTGACGCAGGAGTGGCGCAGACTGGTATGGTTGTTTAAAACACGGAGACCGTTTGAATCAAACTTCTCCATATAACCATCGTCACTTATAAACGTTTCCGCGGATAATCCGGAAGGATATTTACCGCAGCTGAACATAGGCTTTTTCATGTCACGGTAGAACACATCTATACTATCGAGATCAAAGCTCTTTACAACGTCTACCATAACCTTTTCTACGGCACTCACACCGTTTTTGAAGAGATCCTTGACCACACGGTTAATGGATTTAGCCTGTTCATCGAATGAAGAGATTCCCTTTGTTACCGCACCGGTCTCAATGTCCTTGTGCATCTCGGGACGATAGATGATATATCTGTTTTTGCCCTTCTCTTTTGCAATATAAAGACATTTATCCGCAAGGGCAAGAAGATCCTTATAATTGTTTCCGTCATCGGGATAAAGAGAAATACCCATGGAAAGATTAAACTTTTCCATGTTAAGTTCTTCCTTTGCCCTGGCAGAAACATGATATTTAATACGTCTTAAAACGCTTCTGAGCTTTTCCTCATCCTGTACACGGTCCGTAAGGATGTAGAATTCATCGCCTCCGTATCTTCCGACGATGCCGGCATCTCCAACAATTTGTTGTAATACGCTGGCAAGAAGATATATTGCCCTGTCACCTACCTGGTGACCGAAGTTATCATTTATGCTCTTGAAGTCATCAATATCAAGAAGCACCATGTAATGCTTTCTGTCCTTATTTCCTTCGCTGTTAAATACATGCTCGGAATACTCAACTATAGATCTTTTATTTAGAAGTCCCGTAGCAGAGTCAAGGCCTGCCGCAGTAAGGTAAAAAGGAAGGTTATCCTCGTCTCCGGAAATAACATTGATCAAACCAAATATCATGGGATGATTATCGGCTTTTCCGGCTCTTGCTCTGATCAAAACATTTTGTACCTTCTTTTCAGAGTTAAAAAATCCCGTCCTTATAGTGGTCTCTATGGTACAATCGCCACAGCTGAATTGATCTCCAAGTTTTTCTATAAGCGCAAGATTACTTGCGGACTGCTCTGCGGTCTCTTTTATCTTTTCAATGAACACATCATAGGTATCGTAGAACTCTCTTACACTGTGGTCACTTACATATCTGTATACGCTGACAATCTTTTTATCCACGTCATAGTCCATAAGGCTCTGACCGGAAAGGCCCAAAAGGGTTTTGTACTTCCATACATTGTCGCCATGCTTTAAGCACATCTGCTCAACAACGGGAATGTTCCAGACTTTTATACAATAGCAAAGCTCCTCATTCGGCAGATATTCACCTTCGATATCTGTCAAACAAGGTTTCTCGTTTCTGTCCACTATAAATGTGATGATGCGATCTTTGCCGTTTTCTTTAACCAAATGAAGGAACTCTTCAAGTTCCTTTTTGCATTTATCGTTTGCACCAAGTTCATAAAAAGGTGAATTCTTGTTGCCTGCGATAAATTCATGACCGTCCTGATCATAAGATGCTATCTTAAAATCCTCGGTCAAAGACAGGTAGAAATAGATTACCGGTGATACATCAGATCCTTTTTCAATCTCTCCTATTATCAAGTTGTAACCTCTCTTCCGATCATTAAATGATACAGATGTATACGTAATATTATTTTACTAAACTCTCCCCTAAAGGTAAAGGATTTACAGGAAAATTTAGATATTTATAATGCGTCCTTTTCAAGCTTTTTATTAACCCTTAATGTAATCGGAATATGCATCCCATCCAAGCTCGGGATCCCACTCTTTTTCAAATGTGAACTTAAGATCCTTGAGCTTCAATCCGTTACCGCCAAAGTAGAATCTTACAACTCCGTACTTTGAGCTTAAAAGTATCTTTCTCTCAAGAGTCTTCCACTCTCCGCCGGTACCGTTAAAGGTAAAGGTTCCGCTGGGTATGCTCTGGAAGAAGATACCGATGGGAATCTGGGCAAGCTCTGAAAGTTCGCTGCTTCCTGTGATCTCCATCTTGTAGCATCCGGGCTGCTTAATATCAAGTCCGAAGGCATATACACATCCCTGAATTGAAAGAACATGTGAAAGGTCGATGACGGTTCCGTCCTTGATGTCGAAGTACTCAACATTTGCTGCATTTACAGATGCATCATCGTTGTCAAATCCTTCCAGTTCAAGCTCGGGCTCATTTCCTTCAAATCTCTCCATAGCATGAGTTCTTAAAAGGAACTCACAGATGTTCTTTGCGCATCTTACAAAATGTCCTCTTGTAAGGAAGCCATTATTAAGGCTCTCAAGAAGATTATCGTTTGAAGAATTCTCAGCTGCATCGGGGCAAACCGCATACCAGTCATTCTGTGCAAGCACGCATCTTGCAAAGTCGTTTCTGGATATATTTCCGTCAACATCGCCGATCTTTGCCCACCAGTCGGTCATTACCATGCCCTTAAAGCCCCACTCGTTTCTGAGGATCTCGGTGCAAAGGTCATGACGTCCGTTGGTCCAGGTGCCGTTTACAGCGCCATAAGTGGTCATAACGGAATCTGCTCCGCCTTCTTTAATGGCAAGTTCAAATCCCTTTAAATAAATCTCACGAAGTGCTCTTTCAGAAACAACGCTGTCGATATCATGTCTGTGAGTTTCCTGGTTGTTACCGCAGAAGTGCTTAAGGGTTCCGCTTACACCTGCAGACTTAAGGCCTCTGAACTGAGCGGCTGCCATGCGTCCGGTCATAAGAGGATCTTCACTGAAGTACTCAAAGTTTCTACCGTTCAAAGGATGACGGTGAATGTTGATTCCGGGGCCGAGGAGAACATCGATCTTGTTCTTTACCATCTCAACACCGAGCATTGAGAAAAGTTCCTCGTTGATCTCGGTATTCCAGGTACATGCAAGAAGGGTTCCGTTGGGAAGGCTGAATGCTCTTGTTCCGCAGTCCATTCTCATACCGGAAGGTCCGTCTGAGCAGCATCCGCAAGGAATTCCAAATGCTTTAAGTGCGGGGCTGATTCCGCCAAATGCCGCAGCGGTTCCTGCAGTAACTTTGGGACTTCCCATACCTTCACCGCGGACAATGGCAGCAAGGTCTTCATCCGAAAGCTGTGCAAGGAATTCATCCATGGATGCCTTTCCTGACTTAACATCAGAAAGCTTGATTCCCCTGTCTCCTGAGTAAGGAAGGCACTCGGGCTTGTCTGCTTTGGCAAGTTCAAGATCCCTTACTTTTGCAAGAGGAACATCCTCGTAGAAAATCTCATAAGGCGCAGTGCCCTTTGAGGAAGCTACAGGATGAACTCTCTTAAATCCCTGAATGGGAGCCATCTGCTGGGAGAGTTTCTCAATAACCAGAGTCTCTCCGAGTGCGAACTTTCCGGCTTCTTTCAAAGTAGCCTGGCTGTCGCCTGCAAGGAAAACATATTCTCCTGCCTCAAGGACATATGAATAGATGTTTCCTGTCACGCCGCTGTCATCATATGAAGAGATGATATATGGATCGACTTTTACAGTTATTTTGCAGCTCTGAGTCGGTGCAAGTTCCTTTGTTTTTGCAAAGCCCGCCAGTGTAAGCTCAGGTTTTCCAAGCTTTTCCTGAGGGAGACGTGCATATACTTCAACAACTTCCTTACCTGCAAATGATCCGGTGTTTGTTACTTCAAAGGTAAGCTCAAGGCTTGCTCCCTTGTCATCGATAAACTTCTTTACGAAAAGCTCATCTGAAGACGCAATGATCTTGCCCATGGAATCCTTAAGGACAAACTCCTTGGGAACGATATTGAATTCTGTATATGAAAGTCCGAATCCAAAAGGATAGAGAACTGCATCGTTGTTAAAGGTTGAATAATATCTGTAACCGACATAAACATCTTCGCCATAGCAGTTATAATCGAATCTTCCGAAATTGGGGAATGCGGGGGTCTCTTCGATCTTCTTTGCGATGGTATCCGTAAGCTTACCTGAAGGGCTTACCTTTCCGATCAAAACATCAGTAGTTCCGAGAGCACCTACTTCTCCCCCCTGCCATGCGTAGAGAATGGCATCGGGATCAGCCGCCTCGATATCTGTCATATCAAGAACGGCGCTTACGTTCATAAGAACGATGACCTTATCAAATACTTTTCTTACTGTCTTGAGCATTTCAGCTTCTGTTTCGGAAAGCCTGTATGCTCCTCTTTCGTATCTGTAATCCTGCTCTTCGCCTGCAGTCCTTCCGATAAGAACGATAGCTACTTCAGAATCCTCTTTGGCTTTCTTTGCAAGTTCCTCCGTAAGGGGCATTTCCTCTTGGGACCAGGGCTCTGCGCCAAATCCCGCGCCCATGTCATAGGGATTGGTCTTGTCAAACTCTGCATACGCTTCTACCAAAGTTTTATTTAAAACAAGTCCTGCCTTCTCAAAAGCCTCGGGAAAAGTCCAAACCTTTCCTGCATTAACCATTCCTCCGGATCCGGTTCCGCTCTTGTAATAATGGCTCTGGATACGTCCGAAAAGTGCAACCTTGGCGCCTTCCTTAAGAGGAAGTACATTACCTCTGTTCTTAAGTAAAACAACGCCTTCTGCGATAGCTTCTCTGGCCTTGTTTTCGTAGTCCTGTAAATTAAGTTTCATATATAAGTAGTCCTCCTTGTGCCAAGACAAAATGATCGGTTTTATAATTAGATATCTGCTTTGAGCGAAGCCATAAAAAACCCCGATACAGCATTAATATTTTACTATATCGGGGCGCGTGTATGCAATTGAGCAATTAAGTTTATTTACATATCTTTGATCTCTGCATGGAGGGCCTGAAGTGACTTGATCTCACTCTCTTTTCCTTCTTCCATGTACTTGATTCCGTCTGCTGCTGCGAGAGCTGCGGCGATGGTAGTGATATAAGGAACCTTCTTGCGAACTGCTGCTTTTCTCAAGTAGCTATCGTCGTGGATACTGTCCTTGCCGACAGGGGAATTGATTACAAGGTCAATCTCGCCGTTCTCGATGGCATCAAGAACATTGGGACGTCCCTCGTAAAGTTTCTTGATCTTTGTAGCCTTAACTCCTGCCTCTGTAATGAGGTCGTAGGTTGTTCCGGTTGCTACGATGTTGAAGCCGTCTGCCTCAAACTTCTTGGCAACCTCAACGATTTCAGCCTTATCCTTTCTGTTTACGGAAAGGAGTACAGTTCCTCCCATGGGAAGGGGTGACTGAACAGCTTCCTGTGCCTTAACAAAGGCTTCTCCGTAGGAAGGTGAAAGTCCAAGAGCTTCACCTGTTGATCTCATCTCGGGTCCTAAGATGGGGTCAACTTCCTGGAACATATTGAAGGGGAATGCCGCTTCCTTAACACCGTAGTAAGGAATGTTCTGCTCCTTAAGGTTAGGAACGGGTGAAGGCTTTCCTGTAAGCTCTGCTGTAATAATCTCTGTAGCAAGGGGCACCATTCTGATGTTGCAAACCTTTGAAACAAGAGGAACGGTACGGGATGCTCTGGGGTTGGCTTCAAGAACGAATACCTTGCCGTTCTCGATAGCATACTGCATATTCATAAGTCCCTGAACATGCATCTCCTCAGCGATCTTTCTGGTGTATTCTTTGATGGTCTTAACATTCTCTTCAGGAATGTGAGCAGAAGGGATGATGCATGCGGAGTCTCCGGAGTGTACACCTGCAAGCTCGATGTGCTCCATAACTGCGGGAACAAATGCGTGGGTTCCATCGCAGATCGCATCAGACTCACACTCCATAGCATGGTTAAGGAATCTGTCTATAAGGATGGGTCTGTCCGGAGTAACACCAACTGCAGCGCGCATATAATCGGTCATTGCTTCGTCATCGTATACAACTTCCATTCCGCGTCCGCCAAGTACATATGATGGACGAACCATTACGGGATATCCGATCTTATTTGCGATTACGATGGCTTCCTCTACGGTTGTTGCCATTCCTGACTCAGGCATGGGGATTCCGAGCTTGTCCATCATTGCTCTGAACTGGTCTCTGTCCTCTGCAAGGTCGATAACTTCAGGAGAAGTACCAAGGATCTTAACGCCGTTCTTCTTAAGGTCTGCCGCAAGGTTAAGAGGAGTCTGTCCGCCGAACTGAGCGATTACGCCAAGTGGCTTCTCCTTCTCGTAAATGCTGAGAACATCCTCAAGGGTAAGGGGCTCAAAATAGAGCTTATCTGAAGTATCGTAATCGGTTGATACAGTCTCAGGATTACAGTTAACGATGATGGTCTCAAAGCCAAGCTTCTTAAGAGCCATAGCCGCATGTACGCAGCAATAGTCAAACTCGATTCCCTGACCGATACGGTTGGGACCGCCGCCAAGGATCATGATCTTTTTATTGTTTGAAACAGGGTTCTTATCCGGTGCATTGTAGGTTGAGAAGTAATATGCACTGTCCTTGGTTCCGGAAACGTGAACTCCCTCCCAGGTCTCTACTACGCCGATGGCTTTTCTTCTGTTTCTGATGTCCTCTTCGGATACTTCGAGGATCTTGCTTAAATACTTATCTGAGAAGCCGTCCTTCTTAGCTTTGGTAAGAGCTTCGTCTGAAGGGAGCTGGCCCTTTACTGCCATAAGCTTCTCTTCTTCCTCTACAAGTTCCTTCATCTGCTCAAGGAAGTAGTGCTTAACCTTGGTAAGTTCAAAGATTTCCTCGGGAGTTGCGCCCTTTCTTAATGCTTCATACATGATGAAGTATCTCTCAGATGAAGGGTATGCAAGTTTCTTAAGGAGTTCTTCCTTGCTTAAGGAATCAAAATTCTTGGCATGTCCCAGTCCGTATCTTCCGGTCTCAAGGGAACGGATAGCCTTCTGGAATGCCTCCTTAAAGTTCTTACCGATGCTCATTACTTCGCCAACCGCGCGCATCTGAGTTCCAAGCTTATCTTCTACGCCCTTGAACTTTTCAAATGCCCAGCGAGCAAATTTGATTACTACATAATCACCATCGGGTACATACTTATCAAGTGTTCCGTACTTTCCGCAAGGGATGTCCTTAAGAGTCAGTCCGCATGCAAGCATAGCGGATACCAAAGCGATGGGGAATCCGGTTGCCTTTGATGCAAGAGCTGATGAACGTGAAGTACGAGGGTTAATCTCGATTACGATTATTCTGTCGGTAACAGGGTCATGAGCGAACTGTACGTTGGTTCCGCCGATAACCTGTACCTTGTCAACGATCTTGTAAGCCTGCTCCTGAAGTTTCTTCTGACACTCTTCTGAGATGGTAAGCATGGGTGCTGCACAGAAGGAGTCACCGGTATGAACTCCGAGGGGATCGATGTTCTCGATAAAGCAAACGGTAATCATATTGCCTTCGCTGTCTCTTACAACTTCAAGCTCCAGTTCTTCCCAGCCAAGGATTGATTCCTCAACAAGAACCTGACCTACAAGAGAAGCCTGAAGGCCTCTTGCGCAAACCGTCTTAAGCTCTTCTTTGTTGTAAACAAGGCCGCCGCCTGCTCCGCCCATGGTATAAGCGGGACGAAGAACTACGGGGTATCCAAGTTTGTCTGCAATTGCAAGTGCTTCATCTACGGAATAAGCAACCTCTGATCTTGCCATCTCGATTCCGAGGCTGTCCATGGTCTTCTTAAACTCGATGCGGTCCTCACCACGCTCGATGGCGTCAACCTGTACACCGATAACTTTTACTCCGTATTTATCAAGTACGCCTGCCTTATTAAGCTCTGCGCAAAGATTAAGTCCTGACTGTCCTCCGAGATTGGGAAGAAGTGCATCGGGACGCTCTTTAGCAATGATCTGCTCAAGTCTTCTTACGTTAAGGGGCTCGATGTAGGTCACATCGGCTGTCTCAGGGTCCGTCATAATGGTTGCGGGATTGGAATTAACAAGAACAATCTCGTATCCCAACTTCTTAAGGGCCTTGCAAGCCTGGGTTCCCGAATAATCGAATTCACAGGCCTGTCCGATAATGATGGGGCCGGATCCGATAATCAGTACTTTGTTGATGTCTTCGCGCTTAGGCATGTTTCTTTTCCTCACTTTAAAATATTTATATTGCTATACTTAGATACTTTTTGGTGGCAGAAAAATACCTAGGTATAACAGTAAAATATATAATATCTTTATATAGCAATGTCTCAGTCGGTGTTGTTCCGACTGAGACATTGTTGTTTGCCTTTATTTACTCCTCTTCGGGAGCGCTCTTTAAAACAAGGTTGGTAAGGATACCAAGGATAAGTGCACAAGCAACTTCGGTAATGGTAACCTGACCAAAGTTAAGAGTAAGTCCTCCGATACCTGCGATAAGGATAACAGATACAACGAAGAGGTTCTTGTTCTTGTTGAGGTTTACGTTCTGGATCATCTTAAGACCGGATACAGCGATGAATCCGTAAAGAGCCATACATACGCCACCCATTACACAGCTGGGAATTGAATTAACAAATGCAATGAAGGGAGAGAGGAATGAAATAATGATCGCTCCGCATGCTGCTGTGATGATGGTGTAAACAGAAGCGTTCTTGGTAATAGCAACGCATCCGATTGACTCACCGTAAGTGGTGTTAGGGCATCCGCCGAAGAATGCACCAACCATTGAACCAACACCGTCTCCAAGAAGAGTTCTGTGAAGACCGGGCTCCTTGAGAAGGTCTTTCTCAATGATGGAAGAAATGTTCTTGTGGTCTGCGATGTGCTCAGCAAATACTACGAATGCAACAGGGATATAAGCTGCTGCGATGGTTCCGATGTAGCCTGCAGGCATCTCACCGAAGCCCCATGAAGCCTTGAGGAAAGTAAAGTCAGGGACTTCAACAAAGGTCTTAACGGTAACGCCGTCAGCAACAAGAGCCTTGAATGCGTCGAAAGAAATAAGCTTAATAGCGTCAACTCCGGTAGCATCACCGATAAGAGTCATAACTACGCAGAAAGCATATCCTGCAAGGATACCGAAAATGAAAGGAATAAGCTTTGCAGTCTTCTTTCCGTAGGTTGAGCAAAGCATGGTAACAAGAAGGGTAACAAGACCTGCAATAAGAGCAACGCCGGGCTTTGCAAGAGCAACACCCTCTGCATCCTTAACGCCGCCGGTAAGGATATCGCCAACTGCGTTTCCTGCAAGTGAAAGTCCGATGATAGCAACGGTAGGTCCGATAACAACTGCGGGCATAAGTTTGTTGATCCATTCAACACCAACGAACTTAACAATGATTGCGATGATTACATATACAAGACCTGCAAAACATGCACCCATTACGAGTCCTGCATATCCGATTGCCATTGAAACGCCGCCTGCGAATGCTGCGCACATGGAGCCGATAAATGCAAATGAAGAACCAAGGAATACGGGGCTCTTTCTCTTAGTAAAGAGAACATAGATAAGAGTTCCTACACCTGCTCCGAAAAGAGCTGCTGCGGGGCTCATCTCGTTTCCGATGATAATGGGAACAACAAGAGTAGCGGTCATGATAGCTAAAAGCTGCTGAAGTGCGAAGATGACTAAGGGACCGAACTTAACCTTATCATCTACGTTGTAAATGAGTTTCATAGATTTCTCCTCCGATTGACAATGAACATCTGTGTGAAAGCACAAGATATTGTGTTCCGGTTGCGGTCACATACAATATGGCCGCTTGCCACCGAAAGTAATGATAGCACAGCTGACTGGCAAATGTAAATTCTTTATTTTTACTAAATCTTGAAGCGATTAATTGTATAATATTTAGATGATTTAACAAATTTTACATTTGAAAAAAACGGATATATTGAAATATCCGCTTTTAATACTTCTTTCTGGCCTTAAGACCTTCATAAAGCTGCCTGTAATTCTCATATCTTTTCTTATGGATACGGCCCTCTTCCACTGCGGACTTAACTCCGCAATCCGGCTCCGACATATGAGCACATCCAGCAAACCTGCAGTTGGGCTCTTCGGGAACAAACTCGGGGTAGCATTTCCAAAGGTCCTCTTTTTCAATGCCACACATGTATAATTCGAGGCTGGAAAAGCCGGGAGTATCGCAAATAAATGTCTCCTCATCATTCCATAGTGAAAAGAGTTCCGAATGACGAGTGGTGTGTTTACCTCTTTCGATCTTTTCCGAAATATCCCCCGTAGCCATGACCTCTTCTCCCGCAAGGAGATTAATGAGGGAGCTTTTTCCGACACCGGAAGGCCCCGCAACGGTAGTGGTCTTTCCCTTAAGGTAGTCCTTTAACTCATCAAGCCCCTTCTTTTCCTTGGCACTGACGATAAACACCTTATAACCGGCGGTTTCATAGATCTTTCTGAATTCCTCTCCCGCTCCCTCTTTATCAAGATCAGCCTTATTAAAAGCAACGGCGCAGGGAAGCCCCTGCTGCTCAAGGAGAATAAGCATCCTGTCCACAAGGTTAAGAGGCGGCTGTGGACTTGTTATGGCAAAAATGACGAGGGCCTGATCAACATTGGCTACAGCGGGGCGTATAAGTTCACTCTTTCTGTCATAGAGTTCCACCACGTTTCCAATCTTATTTTCCTCGTCAATTACCTCCACAAGGCAATCGTCTCCCACAAGGGGTTTCTTCTTGTCTTTTCTGAAGACGCCTCTTGCCTTGCATTCGTATATGCACTCGGCGGTCTTTACATAGTAAAAACCGCCGATACCTTTTATGATCTTTCCTTTTTTAGGCATAATCTCTTATTCTTGTGTAAACTGTATGGTTCTGGTAAATGACTTCGTTTCGGCTGCTGTGGTAATTGTAGTTTTATTACCTTCAGCATCCTGTGTCTCAACAGTCTTTTCGGGAATAGTATAAGTCATCATAACAGTTCCTGTCTGAGTGGAAAGTCCGTAATACATTCCCCAGTCAACAGGGAAAGTAGTGGTCTTCTTGTCGATAAATACCTTATCGTTGGCATCCTTAACAACAATCTGTAATTCCATTCCGGCAGTATAACCGGGTGCCTCTTCCGCGGTGGGAGCGGTGATCTTACCGTCGAATTTGTAAGATACTGCAGTGGGGCCAAGGCTGATGGAAATATCAATGCCGGTTCCCATCTCAACATAAGTATCAGCGGGGACACTTTGGGCACAGATAAGATCTCTTGCTACAGTATCGCTGTTAACACTGGTGGTCTTTCCTATAAGAAGTCCCGACTCAACAAGTCTTCCGAGAGCTTCTTCGGTTGAAAGTCCAACAAGATTGGGGACCTTGATGGTAGTGTTCTCAGCTCCCTTGCTGACGATGATCTGGATGGTGCTTCCCTTGGGAACGGTAGAACCAGCCTCGGGAAGTACTCCAACAACATAACCTTCGGCTACTTCCTTGTCGTACTGCTCCAGTTTTGAAACATTGAATCCTTCCTTGGTAAGGGCATTGGCTGCGGATTCATAGGTAACGCCTCTGACTTCGGGTACTTGAACTCCGCTGATACCGCTGCTGACCTTAAGGGTAAGGGTTGAGTTTTTCTCGATCTCACTTCCCTCTGCTACAGCATTTCCCTGTGCATCGGTAACTTCAATGATGATACCGGAATCAACGGTGCTTGACTCTTCATAAACGGGATTAACGCTTACGCCAAGTGCAAACAGTGAATTTCTTACTGTATCGATATCCTTGCCCACCATTGCGGGAAGAACAACCTTTTCAATCTGTTTTTCCTGAGCCTGCTGCTGTTCCTCTTCTTCGGTAACAACATGGCTTTCCTGATCGTTCTGAGGTTTAGGAGTCTTGTTATTCATCTTGCCGATAAGGGTAACGGCAAGAATGATGATGATGATCAAAATGATAACACCGGCACCAATGGCAATGATGGTGGTTATCTTCTCCATCTTGGGATTGTAATCTTCTTCGTTTTCAAGGCCACTCTCGGAATCGTATACTTCGTTATAAGCATCATTCTCGTAGCCTTCGCTGTCGTAATTCTGCTCAGCGTAGCCTTCTGCGTACTCGCCTTCGTAGCCCTCAGCGTATTCCTCGCCGTATCCTTCCTCATATCCTTCCTGATATTCGGAATTATTATACTCGGCATTCTCATAAGAAACATTTCCGGTCTTTGCACCGGGAGCAAGTTTCATGAGATGTTCTTCAACATCGTTAAACATCTTATCGGTGTGGGAGCCTTTGATCTTGGCAACCTCATCCTCGGATACGATCTTGGTTCCTCCCATGATATCATGCTCATCTCTTACAACGAAATCCACATCGGGAGTAAGAAGAGCCTGCTTTAAATCCTTAATAAGCTCAGGCATGCTCTGATATCTTCTGTCAGGAGACTTTTCACAGCACTTAAAGATAATTGATTCCACGCACTGAGGGATCTCTGCAACATACTCTCTGGGTGAGGGCATCGGCTCCTGAATATGCTTGATGGCAATGGCAACGGTAGTTTCTCCGTTGAAAGGTACACGGCCGGTAAGCATTTCAAACATGGTGATACCAAGTGAATAGATATCACTCTTCTCGTCGGAATATCCGCCACGGGCCTGCTCAGGTGAAGTATAGTGAACAGATCCCATAACGTTTGAAGTAATAGTATTGCTGGTTGCAGCCTTAGCGATACCGAAGTCGGTAACCTTTACCTTACCGTCTCTGGAGATAATGATATTCTGGGGCTTAATGTCCCTGTGAATAATGTGATTTGCGTGAGCTGCTTCTATACCAAGGCTGACCTGAATGGCAATGCTGACTGCCTCTTTATAGGTAAGTCTTGCTTTCTTCTCAATGTACTTTTTAAGGGTAATACCCTCTACAAGCTCCATAACGATGTAGTGGATATCATTCTCCTCTCCTACATCGTAAACATTTACGATATTGGAGTGCATAAGTCCGGCTGCAGCCTGAGCCTCAACCCTGAACTTTGATACGAAATTTTCATTCTCTCCAAACTCAGCTTTAAGAACCTTGATGGCTACATTTCTGTTGAGCTTTGTATCAAGTGCTTTATAGACATCGGACATTCCGCCCGTACCGATCTTTTCAATGATCTCGTATCTGTCGTTTATTACCATTCCTATCTTAACCATTAATTCATTCCTCATATTTAACGAGCACTACCGAAATATTGTCCTTACCACCCTGCTCGTTAGCAGAATCTATAAGCGTCTCTACTGCGCTCTGTAAACTGTCCGACTCAGATACGATCCTGCTGATATCTTCGTCCTCTACCATATTTGTAAGACCGTCGGAGCAAAGAAGGATAATATCACCGCTCTTAAGCTCCTCGGTATAAACATCACATTCAACGTAATCCTTAACACCAACCGCTCTGGTAATGATGTTTTTGTCAGGGTGATTTCTCGCCTGTTCGCGGGTAATACCACCGCTGCGGATCATATCTTCTACCAGTGAATTGTCAACGCTGATCTGTCTTATTTCGCCGTTCCTTATAAGGTAGATACGGCTGTCACCAACGTTTACAACCTGTAAAAATCTTCCCACAAAAGTAGCAGCCACAACGGTGGTTCCCATTCCCTCGTACTGCTTGTCCGCATTAGCACGAGCAAAAACCTCGCTGTTGGCTGTTTCGACCGCTTTCACCAAAAGAGTCTGGGAGTTTTTCTCAAAGGATGTATCAACAAATTCTTCCATCACCTCTACTGCGGTTCTGGAAGCATAGTCTCCGGCAGCATGGCCACCCATGCCATCGGCTACGATAAAGAGGTTTGAGAGATTCCCGATCTTTTCTTTACGCGTATATATGTAATCCTGGTTGATCTTTCTTTTCTTTCCAATATCTGTTCTGGAAAAACTGGTAAGCACTTATATGGTCTCCGTCCCGAAAAAATGACGCTTAAATATTAAGGCTCCTGCAAAACTTTACGTCTAAGCTGTCCGCAGGCGCCGTCAATATCGCGTCCCATTTCCCTTCTAATAGTAACATTTATTCCATTTTTTTCAAGTTTATTTTGGAAAGCGGCGATTTTACGGTCTTTTGAAGGCTCAAAATCTCTTTCCTTAATAGGATTTACAGGAATAAGGTTAATGTGTGCATGAAGAGGTCCCGCAAGCTTTGACAGCTTTAAAGCTTCCTCCTCGGAATCATTTACTCCGCTTACAAGGCTGTACTCAAAGGTGATCCTTCTTCCGGTCTTGTCAAAATAATATGAACATGCATCCATTATCTCCTTAATGGAATATCTGTTAGCTATGGGCATAAGTTCGCGGCGTTTTTCGTCTGTGGTTGCATGAAGTGAAATGGCAAGAGTGATCTGAAACTCTTTGTCTGCCAGTTCTCTTATCCTGTCCACAAGGCCGCAGGTTGAAACAGTAAGGTTTCTCTGACTGATGTTCAATCCGTTTTCGTCAGTGAGCATTCCGATAAATTTTACAATGTTATCGAAATTATCCATTGGTTCTCCGCTGCCCATAACGACAACATTGGATACTCTCTCTCCTGTGTGTCTCTGGATCTCGTAGATCTGACCCAGCATCTCGCCGGGAGTCAGGCTTCTCACAAGACCGTCAATGGTGGATGCACAGAATTTACATCCCATGCGGCATCCAACCTGAGAAGAGATACAAACGGAATTGCCGTGATGATAGCGCATGAATACGCTCTCGATCATGTTACCGTCACCGAGTCCGAAAAGGTACTTTCTTGTACCGTCGATCTTGGACTCCTGCATCCTCACGATCTCAAAAGCTCCGAATTCAAACTTCTCCGAAAGCTTCTTGCGAAGATCAAGGCTTATATTTGTCATCTCATCGTAACTGTGGGCACATTTTTTGTGAAGCCATTCGTAAATCTGCTTTGCTCTGAAGGGCTTCTCTCCCATGGAGACGAGTTCGTTTTTTAATTCTTCAATAGATAAGGAGCGTAGATCCATTTTCTACCTTTCTAAAGTAAATATTACTGTCTTTCCAATACGGCATAGAAAAAGCCGTCGCAATCATCTTTTCCGGGGAGGAGCTGGTGAGTCTCTCCGATCAGCTTAAAGGGAAGTTCCTTACAGATCCTCTCAACCTGCTTTTCGTTTTCCTCGGGATTGATGGTACAGGTGCTGTATAAAAGCCTGCCTCCCGCCTTAACGTATTTATGGGAAGCAAGAAGGATGTCCCACTGAATCTTAGCGATCTCATCAAGGCCATCCGGAGAGGCATTATACTTTATATCCCTCTTTTTGCCAAGTATTCCAAGACCGCTGCAGGGAACGTCAAGCAATAACACATCTGCTTTACCAACCATTTCTTCGTCAGTTTCGGTAGCATCGAAAGCTTTTGCCTCTATGTTATTTGCCTGCATTCTCTCTATGTTTTCTTCTATCTTTGGAATCTTTTCTTTAGACAGATCCCTTGAAAATACATGCCCTTTTTCTCCCGTTATCTCGGAAGCAAGAATGCTCTTTCCGCCGGGAGCCGCACATGCATCATAAACAATATCTCCGGGATTTATGCCTGCTGCCTCGATGGCAAGACAGGAACTGATATCCTGTACCGTGAACAGTCCCTCTTCATATCCCGGAAGATTCCTTATTCCCTCAACATGCTCTGCTCTGTATATATAGGAAAGTCTTTTGTCCCCGGTAAGTACCGCTCCTGTATCTTCGATAGCCTTAACCGCATTCTTTAATTCTTCAGGAGAAAGATTTCTCTTAAATCTCAAGGACACCGGATGAATCTCAAGAAGAGCTGCCAAGATCTTTTCCGTCTCCTCTTTTCCGTATGTCCCGATCCACTTTTCGCATATCCACTCGGGAACGGAATACTTTACGGAAACATATTTGCAAAAGTCTTTATCCTTATCAGGATATTTAAGGTTTTCTTTTCCTCTTGAAATATTTCTAAGGACTGCGTTAACAAAACCGGACAGTTTTGAAAAACCTCGCTTTTTAGCAAGCTTTACGCTCTCGTTAATTGCCGCACTGTCAGGAATATTATCCATGTAAAGGATCTGGTAAACACCCATTCTAAGAAGGTTTCTGATAAGTGGCTTGAGTTTCTTTACAGGGACACTGCTGAAATTACCGATGTGATGATCCAGCTCTATCCTTCTCTCAACACATCCTTCAAAGAGGCGTTTGATAAAAGCCTTATCCCGAGTCTCCAAATAATCATATTTATCCAATATATCGTTTATAAGCTTATTGGAAAAACAAAGCTCCTTCTCGAATGTAAGGAGCCCGTCTAACACTATTTCTCTGGTATTTTCCATTTTTGTTAATTCTAAAATCTGTAACTAAACCGCTTATTTTCCAAGGACAGTTCCAAGTTCGGGTTTTACCCCAAGAAGGAAATCCTTTGTCATCATGCGTTTCTTTCCTTCAAGCTGAAGTTCATAGATGCTGATGGCGCCTTCTCCGCACTTAACGGTAAAGCACTCTTTATTCACGTCAACGATCTCGCCGCACTGTGCCTTTGCAAGTTTAGCTGAAAGCTCTGTGTCAAAAACATTTGCCTTCTTAACACTCCAAACCTTAAGTTGTTTTCCCTTAAGGAAAGTAAAAGCACTGGGCCAGGGATTCATACCACGGACAAGTCTTGAAATCTCGTCTGCGGACTTTGTGAAATCAATGCGTCCCATGTCTTTACTGATAAGCTTTGCATAGCAGCTCTGTGAATCGTCCTGCTTTTCACGGGTTGCTGTTCCCGCCTCGATAAGCTGAAGCGCCTTAACAATAGCTCTTCCGCCGATCTCCATTAGTCTGTCGTGAAGAGTCTCGAAAGTATCCTCATCCCTGATCTCGGTAACTATCTTATAGATCATGTCGCCGGTATCGATGCCTGCATCCATCTGCATGATTGTAACACCGGTGGTCTTCTCTCCATCAAGGATTACTCTCTGAATAGGAGACGCTCCGCGGTACTTGGGAAGAAGGGATGCATGAATATTTACACATCCATACTTGGGCATATCAAGTATCTCCTGTGAGATGATCTGGCCGAATGCCGCAACAACAAAGATATCAGCCTCATATTTTCTAAGCTCCGCAACTGACTCGGGTGTCTTGATCTTAAGGGGCTGAAATACGTCTATTCCGTGTTCAAGAGCCACTTCTTTAACAGGTGAAGGAATGAGCTTATCACTTCTTCCCTTCGCTCTGTCAGGCTGAGTAACTACCAAAGTTATCTCATGTCCGGCTTCTATAAGTGCTCTTAATGCTCCTGCCGCAAAATCCGGCGTTCCCATGAAGACTATCTTCATTAATCGTCGTTCTCCTCGTACTTTACTTCGTATACTTCGCCTTCAACCTTCTCGGTGTAAAGGTGACCTTCAAGATGATCGAGCTCGTGGCAGATGGCTCTTGCAAGAAGATCCTCGCCTTCAAGTGTGTACTCGTTCATCTCAAGATCGTAAGCAATGGCCTTAACCTTCTTAGGTCTTGTAACAGTACCTGCTTTTCCGGGAAGTGAAAGGCATCCCTCGGAACCGGTCTGCTCGCCCTCTGTCTCAACGATGCGAGGGTTAATGAGGATATGGGGATCCTCTCCTGTGGTATCGATGACTACGATCCTTTTAAGGATTCCAACCTGAGGTGCCGCAAGACCAACGCCGTTGGCAGCGTACATGGTATCGAGCATATCCTCGATAAGTTCCCTGATCCTGGGAGTTACTTCGGTAACTTCCTTGCAGGGTTTATTAAGAACGGGATCACCAAATTCCCGAATATTTCTGATTGCCATATTTAGCTCCTTCTACATCATGTTAATTGGATCAAAATCAAATTGAACGAACTCACGCTTGGGAGGATTGTCATTTAAATACTCCTCCAGGGAGTCCTTAGCCTTAACAAGTATATCATAACTTTCCGCTTTTATGTAGACCACAAAGCGATAAAGGTCCTTTATCTTGCCTATGACTGCAGGGGTGGGGCCAAGAACGGGAGCCGTCGCAAAGCCGCCTTCCACCTCGTTTTCGATAAAAGTTTTTGCCCTGTTTGCGATGCTGTTTGCCACAGCCTTGGTATCATCACTGCCGGGTCCGAAGACCATAATGGCCAGCATATGAGCCGCCGGGGGATAGCCAAGCATTTTCCTGTAAGCAAGTTCCTCTTCAAAAAAGCCTTCGTAATCCTGCTTTTCTGAAAATGCAACCGCGTAGTGATCCGGCTGATAAGTCTGAATCACCGCTTCTCCGGGAACAGTTCCTCTTCCCGCTCTGCCGACTGCCTGAGTCAATAAGCAGAAGGTCCTCTCAGCACTTCTATAATCTGAATTTCCAAGGGACATATCCGCTGCAATGACACCCACCAAAGTAACCTTAGGGAAATCATGTCCTTTAACTATCATCTGGGTTCCCACAAGGATCTGGGCTTCCTCATTTGCAAAAGCAGAAAGGATCTTTTCGTAGGAGTCCTTAGTTTTGGTAGTATCCGCATCCATCCTTAAGACTTTGACACCGGGAAACATTTTGAGGAGACTTTCTTCGATCTGCTCTGTTCCGGCCTTAAATCCTGCGATATATTTTGAACCGCACTTAGGACAGAGAGAAGGCTTCTTGGTCTCGTATCCGCAGTAATGGCACATCATCTTACCACCGTAGTGCTCCGACAAAGAGACATCACAGTGGGGACATTTCATGACCTCTCCGCAGGATCTGCAGGAGATAAAGCCCGAGTAACCTCTTCTGTTTAAAAAGAGCATGCTCTGCTCGCCCTTCGCGATCCGATCTTCCAAAAGGGCTTTGAGCTTTCTTGAAAAAATGGATTTGTTTCCGCTGTTTAACTCTTCTCTTAAGTCAACAGTGGTAACATTGGGAAGATAACCGCCGGTTAATCTTTCCTTTAATTCAAATAGTCTGTACTTACCGGTCTTTGCGTTGTAATAACTCTCCAAAGAAGGGGTGGCGGAACCGAGTACAAAAGCAGCACCGCTTATATCAGCCAAATGCTCTGCAACGATCCTCGCATGGTACTTGGGCGAACTCTCCGACTTGTAGCTGGTCTCGTGTTCCTCGTCCATTACGATCATTCCAAGATTGGGAAAAGGAACAAAAAGAGCGGATCTGGGGCCGATGACAATATCGATTTCACCGTTCTTGGCACGCATGCACTGATCATATTTTTCGCCGGGGGAAAGTGTGGAATTCATAACGCTTACGCGATTTCCAAACCTTTTAAAGAAACGCATAAGGGTCTGGTAGGTAAGGGCTATCTCAGGGATAAGAAAGATCGCCTGCTGCCCACGCTTAACCACTTCCTCAATAAGCGCCATATAAACTTCAGTCTTACCGCTTCCGGTGATCCCATGGATCAAATATTTACCGGGAGTATTGTCTTCAAGATCCTTCGTGACCTCATCAACAATAAACTTCTGTGCGTCTGATAAATGCTTCCTGTCGTCTTCTAGCCCTTCCGCAAAATGCACGGGATTCCTAAACTCAGTAACGGAATTGATCCTGAGAGCCCCCGCCTTTTCAAGGGAACCGATGGTTGCAGCGGAAACTCCCAGCTTTCCGGTTATCCATTCATAGGGAATAGTCTCCTGCTCCAAAAGAGCGTCAAGGAGTTTAGCCTTGGCGCTTTGATGTTTTCTTTCCGCTTCTCCCTTTAAGGATATTAACTCATCACGGTTCATGAGCCTCTCAACCTCGCGCAGCAAAAGCTTTTTGACTTTTGCTTTCGCGGGAAGGACCACTTTAAGGGCCTGGTTCATGGTGCCTCCAAAGTTCCGTCTAATGAAGGCAGCAAGCTCCACCTGCTTTTCCTCCATTGACACGGCATCCTTTGAAATACCGATGATATCTTTAACCTTGGCAGGATCCCACTTGGTAGTTTCCGTAAGGGCGACAATATATGCTTTTTTAGTGATATTTCCCTGTCCGAAGGGAACCAGCACTCTCATTCCCGCTTCCAGTTTTCCAACCAGTTCATCGGGAATATGGTAGCTGAAGGGCCTGTCCAGTTTATCCAGGGAGATATCGATGATCACATCCGCATATCTGTACATTTATTATTTTGCTCCGGCTTTTCTTTCCTCAAGTATCTCTTTGATAAGGACTCTCTCATCCATTGGATACTTAACGCCCTTGATCTCCTGATAATCCTCGTGGCCTTTGCCTGCAAGGATGATGATATCTCCGCGCTGTCCGTTTTCGATGGCATAACGGATTGCTTCTTTTCTGTCGGGAATCTCAATGTATTTTCCGTCAGTCTTTGAGATACCGGTCTTAATATCGGCGATGATATCAAGGGGCTCTTCAAATCTGGGATTGTCCGATGTAATGATGGTGAAATCAGCAAGTTTTCCGCTTACTTCGCCCATTTCATAACGTCTTGATTTTGCTCTGTTTCCGCCACATCCAAAGAGGCAGATGAGTCTTGAAGGCTCGTACTCTCTAAGGGTTGTAAGGATGCTCTCAAGAGCCATTGCATTGTGGGCATAGTCGATAAGAAGAGTAAAGTCATCAGATACCTTTACCTTCTCGATACGTCCCTTAACCTGGGTATTGGAAAGAGCGATCTGAATATCCTCTTCTGTGATCTTAAAATGTCTGCATACGGCAATGGCACAAAGTGCGTTGTAAACGCTGAATCTTCCCGGTGTAGGGATCTTAACCTTAACATCCATAAGTCCCTTGGTCTCAAAGCTTACTCCAAGATGACCGGGTTCTTTATCAAGAGCCATATCTACAGCTCTTAAGTCGCACTTCTCAGAAAGGCCGTAGGTCTCAAGCTTACATGTATGATTCTTTACGATATCTTCACAGTGCTTATCGTCCGCGTTAACGATACCCACCTTGCACTGTCTGAAGAGCATGGACTTGCACTCTAAGTATTCCTCAAATGAAGCATGCTCTCCGTCTCCGATATGGTCGGGAGAAAGGTTTGTAAAGATTCCGAGGTCATAAACAAAGCCCTCGCATCTGTGCTGCATAAGGGCCTGGCTGGATACCTCCATAACAACGGTATCAAGACCTGCTGCCACCATCTTTGCAAAGCTCTCCTGAAGGATATATGACTCGGGAGTGGTATTCTTGGCAGGGATATGCTCATCTCCTATAATGGTCTCGATGGTTCCGATAAGTCCGACCTTTCTTCCCGCATGTTCAAGGATTGACTTGATAAGACAGGTTGTTGTAGTCTTTCCCTTTGTTCCGGTAACACCAATGGTTACAAGCTTTTCAGCGGGATTTCCAAACCAGTTTGCTGACATAAAAGCAAGGGCATATCTGGTGCTGTCGCAAGTATAAAGTGTTGCTCCGGTCTCCTTAAGGCCTTCAACATCATGCTCTGCAACAATAACTTTTGCACCGTTCTTAGCGGCATCAACTGCAGCATCATGTCCGTCAAAATTTATTCCTTTAATACATACAAAAGCACAGCCGTCCACAACTTTTCTCGAGTCGTAAACAAGAGCTGTGATCTCTCCTTCTTCGCTTCCGTATGCAAGGTTAAGCTTTGCATTTTTAATAAGATCTGTCTGTTTCATAAATCCATCTCCAAAATATTTTTATACTTATAAACCCAAAACAGGCAGCTACCGTTAACCGGTAACTGCCTCTTCTTTATTAATGATTTACGCTCCCATTATCCTTCTCTTTTCGAAGAATTCTTCGATTGCCTGAACGAAGGCTTCGGAAGACATGGACTTAAGGAGATAACCATCGGGTTTCAATCCCATAACGTCCATGATGGTATTCCTGTCATTCTTACCTGTCAGGAATATGACCGGAACACCGGCAAAATCTTGTTCCGTTCGAACTATTTCAAGGACCTGCTTACCGTTAATGACCGGCATCTCGTAATCGAGAAGAACGAGGTCCGGTTTATCAAGGCTCAAATACTTAACGGCCATGGCTCCGGAGTTTGCAAGGATGACCTGATACTTTTCTCCCAGCAGGTTCTTTACGTTTCTCAGCATAACGCCGGAATCGTCAACCACCAGTATCTTTTTCTTTTCCATATTTTGAAGCTGGGAAAGATAGTCATCAATGTGAGCTGCGATCTCTTTTACATCAAAGGGTCGCAATATCTCCTCTTCTATAGCGGAAGCGGTAATGATATTCCTTATTCCTTCGATATCGATGGGATATCCCAAAAGGAAAATGGGAATGTCCTTCTCTATAGCCAGATCACGCAAATAAACCAGTGCCGCGGATTTCTCCGACATCGTGGACTCCACTATGATCATACAGATATCGGGGGTATCAGTATATGAACTCAATACTTTCATATCCGGCTCCATCTCTGTAATATCGTGACCGTATTTTCTTATGTAATCAAGAAGAGTAGAAGTAAGATACTTTTTTCCCTCTCTTATCACCAAAACATTAGCCATATAAACCCCTCGTAAGGTGCTCTTGTTAACGGTTACCTGTCCAGTGCTTTTAATTACTTATTGTACTATCTTTTTTAATACAGTGTCAAGGAATCAAACTATTTAATTTCCTTTACATCACTGAAGTTCCACGACTTAATATTCAGTTCTACAATAGGTGTTCCGCAATATGCACATTTCTTTGCGCCCAGCATCTTTAAAGGTGCTCCGCAGTTGGGACAGTTAAGACCCATTCCCGCCTGATAATTATCAAGATCGGCATCCCTGTCCTGAACATAGATCATGTCCACATTGTACTTGCTCTGCTCTTTTACTTCCTCATTACCGGAAATCTTCTTGCCGTCCATATCCTTAACGAAATGGAAGTATTCAATGGCAGACTGGAAAGTGATGATGCATCTTCCCTTTGATTTATTGTACTGAGCGATCTCGGTACGGTGGATCTTAATGCTGTCAAAATATTCCTTGCGGTCGTAGTTCCTAAGTTCCCTGATATGATTCTCAAGCTTAGTCCTCAGCTCATCATATCCCTCGCTTAAGATATCCGGATCCTGAGCAGCTATGGCCTGAAGGTATGTGGTAAGAACCGCTTCAGCTCTTGCCTTTGCTTCGTTGTAGTCAAAATCCGGGAAATCTCTTGATATCGCAGGAAGTATGATGCCGGTAACTCCGGAAACGGATTTGGGCGGCTGTTCAAGAACGTCGTTTTTGGTAACTCCCGACTCCTTGACAGCCCTATAAAGCTCTGCCGCATCTCCTACCATATCAATTACATCTTTTGACGCATGTACGATCTTTTTTATAATAGCCACTACTATTGATGCTACTACGAGCCCTCCGATTCCCCAAAGAACAAAAGGTAACCATGTAAGTCCCGTCATATCTCTCTCCTAAAAGTCATTAATAATAGAATCCCTGGGGATGCTTTCCAAATTCTCTTGAAAACTCATTAACGAATGAGTTGGAGCTTCCGCTGGTAAACAGTGAGATCCAGAGAACTCCGATGATGATTGAAAGCACAAGTCCGATTATTCCAAGGACAAGTCCTGCTGTAGCCAGCTTGTTGCCGTTCCTGATCTTGTTAGTGATGATCGTTGCCTGAGCAAATACTTTGTTGGCAAGAGTCTTGGCCACGATTGCAAAAGCAATGGCAAATACGCCGTACATTGTTCCAAGGATAAGACTGTAAATAGGTATCCAGCAAACAATAAGTGAAAGGATTCCCCAAACAAGAGCATTGATACCGAAGATCATTCCGGTGATCTCTTTACCGGGGCACTGAATTCCTGCAGGCTTCTGGGGCTGAGGAATCTGCTGATACATGGGCTGCTGATATACAGGCTGCTGATAATAATTAGCCTGTCCGTTATTCTGAGCCTCTGTGTTTGCAGTATTAACAGTCTGTGAATATACAGACTGAGGGTTTACAGGCGTTGCAGTAACGTTTGCATAGATGTTGTCGTTATTTTCCATAAATAGAACCTCTCTTTCATATAAGATCATCAGTTTCGAATTACGTAGTATCCTACGGTTACTCTCATGATAATCCTATAACAGTATAGCATAAATCGTGAAAATGGCGAATTATAATCTGCTAATTTGTCCCTTTAATACGTTTCATGATCAAGTTTATTGGATAATGAAGCAGAGCCGCCACACCTATAATGCATAACGCTGAAACGATGGCATATACTATTTTTGAAGGAATGATCTGATAAAGTATCCTTAAAACCAATCCTTGCAAAGCATATATTTCAAGACAGTTCATACCAAGGAACCTGCTTACGGGATTATTGATAACAGCAGGAACGAACCTGCATATGATACCGATCAATGACATTACCGACAATATCAGACCAAGATCTGCAATTATCATGGAAACAAGTGCTATTGCATCAACAATAACGTTTCCTTTGACCAACCCAAAATATCCGTAATCGATCATAATGCCGGCAACCGTAAATGAACCGAACAGTATGATACCTGCAATAAAAAGGAGAACTGTCTTTCCTGTTCCGATACTTTTTTTGCCGTCTCTTATATGCGCAATTATAACTCCTGCCAAAAATGAAACAGCGGGGGCATAAACCATTAAGGACTCGCCAATAATAAGTTTATACACCACAAATGCAGCTATCAGAAAACTGATAACGATCAAAAAGATCCTGTCTTTCTTTATCAGACGAGTTACAAAAAATACCAGATAAAGCAGAAGGGTTAACTGAAAATACCATCCAAAACTTACAATAGTCCCACCATAGGTTAATGTACGAAATACCATATGGAAAGTTATCTCGGATCCTATGATCGATTCGTAAACCGCATATATCACGGCGAAAAAAAGATATGTCAGATAAAAAGGTAAAAGCCTCTTTCGCGGAAAAGTCCTTAAATATTTTTCTCTATGGGCAAGATAGGATGTGGAAAGGCCGTATCCCGACATAAAGATAAACATTACCACAGCCCAGTGACCCAAAAGAGTAAAAACTATTCCAAAAGAAGTGTCCGCCAAAAATGCCGTGAACTGGTACAAATGATGGATCAGCACACAAAGTGCAAGATAACCCTTGAGACACTGAAATGTTTCTTTTGAAAAAGCTGATTTATTACTGAAATTATTGGTACTACTCATTTTCAATCCTTATTAAAGTTTTGGTTAGGGTAAAACTAAAATGCAGCTTGATATAACTATCTGCCCGGCATAAAAGAATATATGCCGCGTAAAAATGATTGTACCATTTTAGGCAGGCCTTGTCCACCGGGTTTGTCCGCCGGGGACGGGGTTAAGTGGACATTTTCCTGAAATCAATCAAATGAACTCAAGATACAACGAAAATGTCCACTTAACCCCGTCCCCGGCGGACACCCCCCACAAACTCCAAGAACCGAGCACCATTCAGGTACTCGGTTCTTTTGAGGAGAAGATATATATGAGCAAGCGTAATGTTACGCCAACTTCCAGCTAACGGCCTTTTTACGGCCTGTGATGAAGCTCTTATAAATACCGTCTTGCTTCATCAGTTCATCGTGACTGCCTTTCTGGACGATCTTTCCTTTATCGACAACAAGGATCTGATCCGCATTTCTTACAGTCTTTAATCTATGAGCGATCATGATGATAGTCTTCTGCTTAGTAAGGTTTTCAATAGCCTCCGTCAGTTCCTTTTCATTTTCGGGATCCACATTAGCCGTTGCCTCGTCAAGAATGATTATGGGTGCATCCTTCATGATAGCCCTAGCGATGGCAATCCTTTGCTTTTCACCGCCGGATAATGTGGCGCCACCCTCGCCCACAACAGTCTCATAACCATCGGGTAACCCCATGATAAACTCATGACAGGCAGCCTTCTTTGCCGCAGCTATGACCTCATCCATAGTAGCTTCCGGTTTTCCAAATCTGATGTTGTTGGCGATCGTATCCTCAAAAAGGTAAACTCTCTGGAAAACAAAGCTGAAGTTTTCCATCAAAGAATCGAAACTGTACTCACGTACATCTTTCCCTCCGAGAGTAACCTTTCCTTCCTGAACGTCCCAGAATCTTGCAATAAGAGAAGTAATGGTAGTCTTTCCACCGCCGGATGGTCCGACAATAGCGGTGGTGGTATTTTCCTTGATATCAAGAGTCACGTCATCAATGATCTTGCGATTCTCATAAGCAAAGCTTACATGCTCCAAATGAATATCCCTGTTACCGGGCTTAATGCTCTCGCCGTCAATATCCATCTGCTTGGTCTCAAGGATCTCATTTGCAAGATCAACGCCTTTTCCGATGATCTTAAGAAGAGCCGTATACATACCCGCAGAATCCATAGCCTCAAATACCATAAATGAGCAAAGGAGCATGATAACGGTATAGGAAAGTTCCATGGTTCCGTTTAAATAAAACAGGATTGAAGCCCCTGCAATTGCCACTCCCAAGAGTTTGCAGATAACCATCTGGACTCCCACGGCAGGGATTGCCGCAAGCTCAGCAGCGATATCAGCCCTCTTTTTTCTCTCGATGGCTTTGTTTACACGTGACTTGTTCATGCTGATGATATTGTAATTTCTTATCTCGGCAATGCCCTGAATAAACTCCAGGATCACGCCCACCATGTCCCTGTCCGAAGAAAGCTTTTCTTCCGCCACTCTTGCAACACTAATATTGGTCCATCTGTTGACAAGAAGGAATATGCCTATTCCCGCCAAAGCAATAAGACCGATCCTATAGTCAAACAATAACATGCAGACTGCAATGACAACCGTAGTGATGGCTCCCTGTGAAACCAGCATGATTGCTCTTGTTGCAATATCTCCGGTCTGCTCCATGGTGTTTGTTGTAACGGATGTTATGTGTCCAAGACTGGTATCGTTAAAATATCCCATGGGGAGATATCTTAAGTGTTCCGCGATCTCTATTCTTTTCTGTGCACAGGTGTCGTATCCTCCCTCAGTCTGAAGCATATAAGAAAAACGATTGATGATCATCTTGGCTACGGTACTAAGGAGCATAATACCCGCCACCATAACTATGACCTTGGTTGTTACATTTCCCTCAAGGATCGCTTTTACAGCAACAAATGCAGCAGGGATCTTCATAGCGGTAAACATGGCCTCAAATACCCCCAGAACAATGGCCATATAAAACTTGTTCCTGTTGGTTTTATTACAGAAGCCAAAGAACTTTCTTATCATCTTAAGCATTTACGGCCTCCTTTCCGGCAGAAAGGGTGTCTGCCCCATCCTCGTCCTTTGCCATAATATGAGCTTCCCACATTTTCCTGTAAAGGATGCTGGATCCTAAAAGCTCCTGCTGCGTTCCCACAGCTTCCACTTTTCCGTTATTAATAACAAATATCTTGTCAGCATCAACAATGGTAGAAAGCCTGTGGGCAATGACGATAAGAGTTCTTCCCTGTATCAGTTTTGCAACGCTCTCCTGAACAAGGGCTTCGTTTTCGGGATCCGTATAGGCCGTTGCTTCATCCAAGATAACTACCGGTGAATCCTTGAGCATAGCTCTTGCGATGCATATTCTCTGTCTCTCACCACCTGATAAATGGCCTCCTGCTCCGCCAACAACAGTGTCGTAGCCGTTTTCAAGTCCCATAATGAAATCATGACATCCCGTTGCCTTAGCAGCATTTATAACCTCTTCGTCGGAAGCTCCCGCTTTTCCAAGGCGGATGTTTTCCATGATGGTCATATCAAAAAGATAATTGTCCTGAGCCACATAAGCGATCTTGCTCATATAGTAATCAAGGGGAAGTTCTTTTATATTAACGCCTCCGTAGGTAATACTTCCGGAGTCAACATCCCACAAAGAATCAATAAGCCTTGCAATGGTACTCTTTCCCGAGCCTGAAGGGCCAACGATGGCAGCCACCTCGCCCTGCTTGATCTCCATATTTATTCCGTGAAGAACTTCTTTATCCTTGTATGTAAATCTTACATCGGAAAGAACTATGTCCGTTCCCTCCGGCTTCTTAACAAGCTCCGAAGGTCTCTCCATGTCCTTTCTTTCAAGGATCTCAGTTACTTCACCGAAGATAGTTCCCATTTTCAAAATATCGTCGGTGTATGAAAAAGCAACGATAAGCGGTGAGATCAAGCCTGCCGAAAGGATCACTCCGGTAATGAATCCTTCCGGAGCAAGTAAGCCGTTCTTAACCAGGATAAGGCCAATAGGCAATACGCCAAGGAAAGTGGCCGGCAGGAAGGACATCATTCCCGACTGGGGCCAAATGCACCTTCTCATCCATTCCGTAAAGCACTCCGCACCTTCTTTTGCCGCAACCACAAACTTTTCATAAGAAGTTCCGGTTTTTCCGAAAGCCTTGATGACCTCAATTCCGTTTATATACTCAACTGCAGTGTCATTAAGCTTTTTTGTCTTTTGAACAGAAACCTCATAACCACCTCTGCTCTTATAAAACATAACTCCCATAAATACCAGTCCGATGCCTGCTCCCACAAGGTTTGCAAGTCCCAATCTCCAATCGATGGTCATGAGATAAACAAACATTACGATGGGCAATATCAAATTTGCGGTAAATTCAGGAACTATGTGAGCCAATGTGGTCTCCATTGAATCCACTCGCTCTACGATGATATTCTTGTAGCTTCCGCTGTTATCATCAAGGACAGATCCAAGCGGGATCTTTGAAAGTTTCTCACAAAGCTGAGTCCTTATTCCGCCCAGAACTGTAAAAGTAGCGATGTGTGACAGCGAAGTCGAAAAGCTGTGAAGGGTAAGTCTTATTACCCAAAACAGTGCCATGAGCAAAACCATTTTAAGATAATAGCTCCACTCTCTGTTTCCCGAGATCAGCTGCTCCACGATCTTAGCTATGATCAGATACGGCACAAAGGATGCAGCCACACCAACCATGGCAAGAACGACGCTTCCGCCAAAATATGCTCCCTTTCTTCCTGCGAATTCCATAACCCAGGATAATACGCTACGTTTCTTCATTTTTCCGTCTCCCCTTTCTTTAAATCTAAAACTGCTTACTCCATGTTTTTAAGAGCCACGTCCATGGGTATCCTTCTGATCCTGATAAAATCAACTATGGAAACAAGAGCATAACCGATCAGAAGATATATCACTGATAAAGCCATGGATTCCGGCTTCATATAAAATGCAAAATATCCGTCCATCTTAAGCATAAAGATATGGAAGATCCATACCATGAGATAATATCCGATCACAAAACTGATAATTGAAAAGATCAGCACAACGAATGCCGTAGGAATAATATAAAGCGCGCCTATCTCTCCATTCTTAAAGCCAAGGATCTTGACCATGGAAATTGAATGCTCATTCTTTTCGATGATGATCTTTGCAAGGAGGTAGATCAGTGCTGCAGCCAATACGATCAGTGCGTATTTGAATACATCCACAAGGCTTCCCATAGAATGCATCAGCTGATTGGTGACTTTAAGGATATCTTCCGTTGTGATCACGGTGGCGATGTATTTATCATCTATGTCCTTAATCTCATTTCTTGAAAAATACCCTGTAAACTCGTCTTCCTTAATATCGAAGATCTGCCTATAGCTGTCGTCATCCATGAAGAGCGCGATCCCGCCTTCATAATCAACAATCCCGTCTACTGTGAAGTCATAGGACTTGTTCTCATATTCGGCATTTAGAGTGATGGTATCTCCGGCTGACAGATTGAACTTCTTTGAGAAAGCCGTAGAAATATAATTTCCCTTTTTATCTCCAATGGTTATATAGCTGCTGCCTTCTTCTATTCCGTAGACAGTAACGCCTTCGTCTCCTCCGCTTCCCATTCCGTCGCGGAAAGTACTCTTCTCCTTTGGATACATAAGTTCTGTGGCACAGAACTTTTCTGCAGTATCCTCAGTCGTCTTAATGACCTCTCCGTCATCGTCTTTGCTGTCCATGAGCATATACTGATACTGTGCAAACATCATATCCGGCGCATTCTTGGCATAATGATTAAGCGAATCAGGAAGTCCGAATGCAAAGCACATCATAAGTTCAATAAGAATGACTCCCACTGCAAGTACCAGATAATTGGGGATGTTCTGGAAAAAGATCCTTAACCTGAATCTTCTCAAGAAAGACCATTTGGGAAGTCTCATGGCTTTTGCTCTCTTCTTCCTGCCAAGGTCGTGACGCAGGAATCTAAGAGGGCTGAGCTGAAGTTTTTTAACAATAACAAACAGATTGATAAAGAACATCAACACAAGAGGTATGACCGTTGTCTTTACTATTGCTGTGTTGCTCCAAACTGCATGGCATGTGGGCAAACTGTAGCTGTTATAGTAAAGCGAAACCGCAAGATCCTTGAAAGCCGTATAGCCAAGGACATTTCCTATAACCGCACCGAGGATAGTTACAATTATGGGCATTGACATGTAGTGAACTATCATTTCACCTTTGCTGTAGCCCGACGCTCTCAGGGTTCCGATAACGGAAGCCTCTTTATCGATGGTATTGCTGATAGTGATGGCAAATATGAATGCGATAACCCCGATAAGGATGTAGCAAAGAATTGCTGTTCCCGTAGAGTCTCCCTCTATATCTGAAGGAGCAAAATTACTTGCCTGTCTTAAATATTCCGGAAGGTAATCCTCTATTTCATTGTCATTGACAAGTGTCTGAGTGATCAGTGCTTTTAATGTGTTCGATGAATAGTCCGCAGTTTCAACTTTTCCGTTTGGTTTATTCGCATATTTAAACCCGTAGGAATAATGGATTCTTGAAGTCAGCTTATCGAATGCTTCAGAAGTCACCATTGCGACATCAAATCCGAAGGCATCAAACATAAGGTCAGTGTTTGATTCGTGGAGAGTAAGATAATTAACATAGGATAAAAGTCCTACAACTTCGTATTTTTTGCCACCAATGGTTATAGTGTCTCCGATCTTAACCTTGACATTGTCCGCATGCATCCTGTCGATGGCGATCTCGTTGTCCTTTTCAGGAGCACGGCCCTCGTTGAAAGAAGCCATGTCGATCTCCGCATCCTTACTGAAGATCCTTACAGTAGCGTCCTTTTTGCCGTCGTTATTATTGTCCTCTGCTTCCTCATGGAAGAAGTTCTCGTAGATCGTAATGGGCTGAGCCTTGAAGTCCGGATCATCAAGATCGTACTTCTTGACCGCTTCGTCCCATTCTTCATCTACGGCCTCTACTACTTTTTCATGGGCTTCTTTATATGCGTCTTCTACTGCTGTTTTAAACTCTTCCGATTTTCTTGCTTCTTTTAACGCATCTTCAAAAGAATCTTCCATTGCAGTATCAATCTGAGTTTTTATTGTTTCCTCATCTGTGATGCCATAGGCTTCGCATATAGCGCGGACGTTGTCTTCAATGGCCTTTGTGACCTGCTCATTTAACTCATCTTCTATAGCCTCGGCAACTTCTTTATCCGCTTCTTCAGTTCCTTTGTTTATATAATATGTCCGAACATCTGCCTTCTCTCCGCTCGTGATTCCTTCCAGAAGTTCCTTGGTAGCCTTGGATTTAAGCTCAAAGGAGCCATCCTCCAAGTTAAGTTCTTCCCTTCCGTTATTGATAGCGGCAAGCATACTGTCATGGCCCACATACATTCCGGAAATAACTCCGATCATAAGGACCATGAACACGATGATAACAAGGTATTTATGCCAATCGGATCTCAGTTCTCTGGGAACTCGTTTGATAAGTGGATTTCTCATGTTATCGCCCCCTTACCATTCAAGCTCGAAGGCTGAGATCTTCTTTTCATTTATGTCATTGTGACGTACAACACCGTCTCTTAATTTGATCACATGATCTGCCATATACTTAATGGCCTCGTTGTGAGTTACCATAATGACAGTGCTTCCGAATTTTCTGTTGCAATCCTCGATAAGAGCAAGGATTTCTTTTGAAGTTTTATAATCAAGAGCGCCGGTAGGCTCATCGCACATCAGAATATCAGGGTTTTTAACTACCGCTCTTCCGATTGAAACCCTCTGCTGCTGGCCGCCGGATAACTGGCTCGGATATTTATATTTATGATCTTGAAGTCCAAGTGTTGAAATGACTTCTTCTACGTCTAACGGTAAGTCAGAAAGATAAGCTCCGACTTCGATATTTTCTTTTACATTAAGATTTGGGATAAGGTTGTACATCTGGAAAACATATCCAAGATGTTTTCTCCTGTACAGGGTAAGCTGTTTTTCGTTCATCTCTTCCAGCTTGTCGCCGTTAATGCTGACAAAGCCTTCGTCCGGAGTATCGATTCCTCCGATGATGTTTAAAAGAGTTGATTTACCGGATCCGGAAGGACCAAGAAGGACGCAGAATTCTCCTTTTTTCACAGAGAAATTCATACCTCTTAAAACATCCTGTCTTGCCTCTCCGCTGCCAAAACTCTTTTTTAAATCTTTGATCTCAAGAAACTCATCATTCATAATATTCATCTCCTCAATTATCAGGGGAGCTTTTTCAGCTCCCCCATTTAATTATTTTATGTGTTTCTTATTACCAGATAAGCATGCCGATATGATATGCAATGAAAGCAAGTAAAAGTGATCCGACAGTGTAGTATGCTGAAATGATTGCGGTCCATTTTGCTGAATGTGTCTCCTGATAAGTTGCTGCCACAGCAACAACACAGGGGACGTTAAAGGTTACCGCAAAAATGAATGCCAATGCTTCAGGCTTAGGAATTGCAGTGATAAGTGCCTGCATATCGTTTGCAGCATTTGTTCCCGCAACTGCGCCAAAGATTGTTCCGGTATTTGCGTATAAAGCGCTAAGTACACCAACCGCACCTTCTTTTCCGACAGATGATGCAACATAAGCGGTAAAGAGCTTCCAGTTAAGTCCGAATACCTTTGTAACGGGCTCGATAAAGGTACCAACCTTATAAAGGATCGTTCCTTCTGCCACTCCCGATGCAGAATATGAAAGAAGCCAAAAAATAGCACAGATAGGAATGATAACCTTTACTACTCTGAAAAATGTATCTTTGCTTCTTCCAAGGGCATATCTCATAAGCGCTCCAACCTTAGGCTTGTGATAAGGAGGAAGTTCCATGATGATACCGTATCTGTCCTCTTTCTTAACAAGCATCTTTCCAAAGATCTTTGCTGTAACAAACATATGAAGAAGCATTACAAGAAGGATGATGACGATGATAAGAAGCGCTCCGGCACCAAAGAAATTGGAAGACAGCATAGGAATGATCGCCCAGGCTGCTCCGCAGGGTACTGCCCATGCAATAGCTATGGTAAGGACCTTCTGTCCCCAGTTATCAATGACTCTTGCTCCTGCTGCTCCACCCATGGTGCATCCAAAGCTTACAAGGCAGGGCATAACTGATTTTCCCTGAAGTCCCAGCTTACCCATGGTGTTGTCGAATACATAGGATATTCTCGCCATGACACCGATCTCTTCAAGCATTCCAAAGACAAGAGTTACACCAAATACAAATCCAAGCATCTGAATGATGTAGCATACCGACTGGATAAGAACGTTACAGATAAGTCCCGCAACAAAGTTCGGTACTCCTGCTTCCAAAAGTCCGCTTTGAAGTGGAGGTATAAGTGCAGCGATTCCCATACCGATTCCCATAAAGGGAAGGGCCGGAATAAATGATCCAAGGAGACCACCTATAACAATGAGGATAACCAACGGTTTACCCCATACTTTATGAGTGATCGCCTTATCGAATTTACCGAAGGGCTGCACGCTCTCATTATTTACAACCGCTTCGGAGATTAAAGAATTGATCCAATCATATTTACATTTACTTGTGGCAAGGGTTCCTTTTTCTGATTTTGAAATGATCTGTATGAAGCGTGCTTTATCGTCAAATGCAAGACGCTGTGAAACTGCCTCTTTAACCGCCTTATCTCCCTCAATAGCCTTTGCTGCAAGCCACGTCTTTGAATATCCTTTGATAACCCCATCGGGGATCATCGCCTTTAACTCGGAATATCCTTCGATCTTTTCGTATTCCGCTTCCAGCTTTGATGCATCGAGTACAGTCTTTTTAGTTAATGCTTCCTCCATGCATTTGTATAGTTCGTCGTATTTTTTGGTGTCCGGAGCAGATAAAGAAACCACAGGAATAGAAAGATGTTTTTTCAGTGCTTCTACATTGATCTTCTTTCCCCGATTTTCCGCAACATCTGCAAGATTGAGAACAAGGAAGCAGGGTACATCGATTCCTGCGTAATCGGAAAGCATAAACAAACTTCTCTCAAGCTGTGAACTGTCTGCAAGGATACAAACCGCATCGGCTTTTCCCGATGCAATGTAATCTCTCGTTATCATCTCCTCGTCGGAGTTTGCGGATAAGCTGTATGATCCCGGAAGATCCGCAACGATATACTCTTTTCCGTTTCTTACAAAGGATCCTTCCTTTTTCTCAACTGTTTTTCCTGGCCAGTTGCCCACATGCTGTTTTAATCCTGTAAGTCCGTTAAATAGGGTTGATTTTCCCGAATTGGGCTGACCAAGAAGAGCTATTACCTGTTTACCGTCAATCATTACGCCACGCCCTCCTGCACCTTGATGTTTTCGCACTCCTTTTTGTTCAGCGCTATCATGGTGTCTCTGGAGTACAAAAGAAGGGGTCTGTTACGATCATTTTTTATGACCTTGACCTTGCTTCCCGGTGTCAGTCCGATGGATGTGATCCTGCTTAAGAATCTTACATCGCCATCGATCGACGTGATCACGGCTTCATCGCCAACAGCTAAACTACTCAAACTCATACTCTCTCCTCCGTATATATGAATTAAGGTTAGTTATTTCTAACCCATAGATTAGAATAGTCTAACTATTGTTTGTTGTCAATAACTTATTGTAACAAATGACCCCCGGGGACGGGGTTAGGGTGACATTTTTGACACCTAGGGACGGGGTTAGGGTGACATTTTTGCCCCACGGGAACGGGGGTGTGGTGTCAAATTTTGAAAATATATGCCGATATACTATATACTAAAGATTGTGAAACGGATTTCGTGAGTGTACAAGGAGGTACTGGCATGAAGATCAAAGAAGTAAGATCATATTATCGTTCTAATACAAAACAGTTATCGGATCAGATACAAAGTCTCAAGCAGCAAAAGGAAAAAGCGGAAAAGCAGTACAAGATAACGGGAGATGGTACGTTTTCGGATGAAGCCGCAACTCTTCAGCTTTCTATTGATGCTGTAAAGAAAGCTTATGATGAGAACATGAAGACATCTCAGGCTGTAGAAGAGCAGTTCTGTAATATCGCTAACATGGAAAGTTCAAGGCAACAGGGTGAAGCCATGGAGGAGTACGCCGAGGACCTTGGAAAGATCATGACAGTATTTAGAAGGATGGCTCACGGCGATATAGTTCCTGCAACAGACGAAAAGAAACTTTCGGAATACAGCGATAAAATGTATACCGCGGCCAAGAACATGCAGGCTATGGCTCAGCAGTTGGAGGAGAAGGAGCGTAAGAAACATAAATCCCTTTGGGAGGGTGAAGAAGAAAAAACTGAGTACGAGGATCCGACTGAGATAGCGGACAACACGGAATATGTTGGAGAACTACAGGATATAGAAATACCTGAATTGTCACCCGGGGACGGGGTTAGGGTGACATTTTAAGGTTTATCATTATACAAAAATAACCTCCACAGGATTTATTACTGTGGAGGTTTTGTAAATTATAGTAGTTTCTTTAAAAATGTCCCCTCACCCCCGTCCCCAGGGGTCAAAAATGTCACCCTAACCCCGTCCCCGGGTGTCAAAATTTAACTTTAACGTACTTTATTGCTCCGGGCATTACAGGTACGGTTATGACGTACTCCAAAGGCTCAGGGATTATGGAGCAGCTGTCATGACGCCATGCAGGCTTAGGCAGCATGGAAACATTTGTATAGAGGGCTCCCGATTCGATGTCCTCTGCTCCGATTGGCCTTCTAGTGTTTTCATCAGTTTTGGTTTTTACGCCCAAACCTCCGACGGTTCCGGGCTCTTCATCCGCCTGATCACCATACCAACCTGTCTCGTCGTTTCCATACATATCTCCGCGAACTATCAAACGAACATTTGCGGCCCTGTCCTCGTGATTTGTGATAGCGTAGCATCCGTTGTCGTACTCAAACAGACTTATCCTTCCACCGGCGCGGCTTCCGTTATCTGAAGAATCAGTGCCGGGGTCGCATGTTGCATAAACAGGAAGACCGATGGTCATGTGCTTTGCTATGGTCTCTCTTATAACCGATGGCAACTTGAATAGCTGGGCAAAATTCTCAGGCTCATTAAGGATAAAGAGTCTTCCCTTTCCGTACTGATCCTCTGTCATAACGGGGAAGTTGTCCTCTCCGTCCTGAACAAAAATATCTGCCCAGGTTGAGTTGGTCTTGTAATTTAAAACCTCGAATCCAACCTTTTCTCTTCCCGAAGCTGTAAATCCCGTATTGAAATTGCGATTACCAATCGAATACTCGGAACCGGAAATATGCCTTCCCGTCAATCTTACGGAAGTCATATCTTTAATTCCTTTATCATAAACGCCCTTGAAAAATCCCGTTGTTATAACAGCATTACCACCGGCTCTTACGTACTTTTCAAGCTTCTCAAAAACGTCTTCGTCTATAAGCGCATTCTGAGCAAGGAACATGAGTGAAGCTTTTTCATCAAATTCTCTAACCGGTTCAATTGGAATACCGATCATACCAAGATAATTATAAAGCTGGTCTTCACCCTCTCCATCATAGGGTTCGTAAGCCTTGACGCCTACGGGCTTTCCAAGCTTTGAGATGGCTGCATCTGTTCTTCGAAGTGCAGTCTCAAGATATGAGAAGATGGGATTCCCGATCATCCACTCATAGTTAAACAGCATCAGCTCTTTTCCGCCTGCAAGAAGCGTATAGTCAGCCTGCTTGATCCAAATGTTTGCATTATCGGCAGATCCGCCGGGATCGATCCATCCTCCGCCGTTTCTTCCCGGGGCGGTGTTCTCCATAAGCCTTACATTTGAATAGGACATATAGGCCTGCAAATGCTGCTGGGACCAAAGTGGTGTTCTGCTTTCAGTTCCGGAAAAAATACCGTCAAAAATATCTTTCTGGGTTCCCGGAGCATAGCCGTTCTCAGCAAAGCTCTCGTACCAGTTGGGATACTTGATAACAAATTTAAGATTGGGATTTATGCTGTGAGCCAGGTCAACTATCTCTTTTGAAAAATCAGTCATAAGCTTTGTGCGGTACTGTGCCCAAGTCATTTTACCCTTGGCCTCGATACATTTTTCACAGCGGCAAGAAGTAAAGAAATAATCATCAAGAATGATCTCGTCAAAGACCTCTGAAAGATCCTTCACGATAGCTTTGAATTTATCCCTGTGGCGAGTGTCCGTATAGCAGAAAACATCCATGATAGAAGGCTTTCTTTCCCCTTCCAGAACCGTCGCGGTAATGCCGCCTGCGGTCTTAACGCCCATTTCTTCATAAACCTTTTTGGCAAGGATCAGCTTTTCCTTCGGAACATCAGCTCTTCCCCTGTGATTTTCCACATAGATCTTTGCAATAGGCCCCTTCTCCAAGGCCCTTTTAAGATCATTTCTTAGCTTCTCCTCATCTGAGCGATTAAGATAGTACGCCCAGGCATATGCGGAGATTTCAAAGTTTTCGTACCCTTTCATTAATAATACCTCCCTTAAAAATAAAGTAGAATACATTTATTGCTGCTGCCGCAACCCACGCAAGAGGAGTCGCTGTTGATAATCCCACAAATCCAAAAATCCTGCTGATAACAACTGCCGCAATTATTCTCATCGTAAGTTCGAGGACTCCGCCAATCATCGGAATCTTAGTAACCCCCATTCCCTGTACCGCTGCTCTGAAAACAAAGAGAACAGCCGCACTCCATAAAAACAGGGATTCTATCGTCATATATATTTGAGCAAGCCGTAAAACTTCTGTTTCGCCTTTTCCAACAAACAAGGCTACCAAAGGTTTGCACGCAATGATCAATATAACGCCGCTTAGTATACTGAAAGCCACCTCTGCGATAAGGGACATTTTAACTCCTTCTCTTATCCTGTCAGGCTTTCCCGCTCCGTAATTCTGGGCTGTAAACGTTACAAGAGCCGTTGCTATGGCAAACATTGGTGAAACTGTAAAGGAATCAATCTTGCTGCAAGCAGTATATGCCGCTATAGCCTCCGGCCCTATATTGTTAAGGGCGCTCTGGAAAAACATAACTCCGATACCCGTGATGGAATTCTGAACAGATATGGGAAGTCCTGTTTTTACATGATCCCAGAAAAAGCCTTTATCTATCTTGAAATCAGAAAGATTAAGCCTAAAGATCTCGTATTTCCCGATACTATAGATCATACAGGTTACTCCCGCCAAAGACTGGGAAATGACCGTTGCCCATGCTGCCCCACCTACTCCCATTCCAAACTTTAAGATAAGAAGAAAGTCAAGGCCGATATTTACGACAGAGGCAATGATCAGAAATACAAGCGGAGTTAAGCTGTCACCAATGGCTCTAAGAAGGCTGGAAACCATATTGTAAAGAAGGATCCCGGCAAATCCCGCTATACATATGAACTGATATATATATGCATCCTCATAAAGTCTCTCGGGGATATTCAATATAACGAAAAGACTTTTTAAAAAGGCCATTCCAAGTATCGTACACGTTGCCGCTATTATCACCCCGATAATATAAACAACAGCAACACTCTTCTTTGCGCTTTTCATGTCTCCCGCACCGATATACTGTGAGGTAAGGATCGTAACTCCGCTAGACAAGCCAGACATAAAGCTGAATATAATGAAATGAATACTGTTTGTAGAACCGACTGCCGCCAATGCATCAGCTCCCATCGTCCTTCCAACGATTACGGTATCGGCAAGAGAATACATCTGCTGAAAGATATTACCGATAAGAACCGGAAGCATGAATAAAATTATCTTTTTAAATGGACTTCCAACCGTCAGGTCCATTTTATCTCTCATTTTGTTATTTCCTTTCACAAACTATTGAGAAATCTCTAATAACCAAGATAATTTTAATACATTATTTCACAATATACTAACACAATCTTTCAGTATATTGCTAAACTATGCCACTATGACTGCATAAAAAAAGAACCGATCCAAAAAATGATTTGGATCGGTCCTTTGTAATAACCATTATTTATATCTCTGAACGAACTCTACTGCTGCCTTAAGGTCATCTGCATTAGGTCTTCCCTTGTGAAGTCCGTTAAATTCTCCTCTGCAGTGGAACTCATTGGGATCCATGGCGATTCCGACTTTGTCTGCAACCGCTTTAACCTTTTTAAAGGTTGAGTTAAGCATTGCTGCTGTTCCGAAGTTCACGATCTTGCCTACAAGATTCTTATCAAGCGATCCTACAAACTGTCTTACTTCAGGATCAATAGAAAATGCATAATAAGAATTACCAAGGAAAAGAAGGTCAACCTTTTCAGTTACAGGCTCTGTAATTGGAAGTGCTTCTACTCCAAGTTCTTTTGCAATAGCCTCAGCAAGTCTCTTGGTGTTACCGGTCTTTGTATAATATCTAACTGCATATGTCATTTTTATGTCCTCCTGTATGACTGATTATTGTCTTGTTTGATTTAATTAAATTATATTGCGTTCAATCTATAATTGTCAATCATATAATTCTAAAAAAACTGTTAAATAGAAAAATACTCGTAGGGCCTCTTTTCCGCCTTGTTTTTATTTCCCGCGTAAATATATTAATGTTAATCATTAATTTCTTGTTGACAAAAGTAAATTATCATGCAATTATATACTTGTAAATCAGATTTACTTAAGTTATTTGAATATTTATAGTCCCAAAGAAATCGGAGGAGGATTTAATTATGAGTAAAGAAAGTATCAAGTTGGCAAGAATAAAAAAGAGCTGTCATGTAGTCGGAATCGTTACAAAAGTAATATTTATTATCTGCGTAGTTCTTACCGTGCTGGCGCTTACAAGCGGCATCGTCTTTGCCGCAAATCATAAAACCTTAAACAGTTCCATTGAGAAACTTATGGAATCATTCAGTTCCGGCGATGCATCTAACGCAGTGGCCTATTCTGCTTCTGTTTACAGCTCTTCCGGCGGTGGTTTGTTAAATAAAGACTTTATCACAAACTTCGATTCATCGGTGCCTGCAATTAAAGAAGCAATTAACGAAACGCCCTACAGTGTCGCAATCAGTATGTATTCATTTGCAGCCGCCCTCATTATAGCAATGACCGCGCTATCAATGTTTCTTCTTTTCTCGGTATTTAGTTTCATCGAAAAGGAAGATACTCCTTTTAGCGACAGGGCTTTGAAAAAACTGCTGGTTTCCCTGATCATCATCGATGTTGTAATTGGTTTAACATCAAGTCCCGGATTTGGCGTAATTGGTGGTCTTATCACCTGGGCTGTTTACACTATCATGGACTACGGTCGTACACTCCAGATTCAGTCAGATGAAACTCTGTAAATCAACGCTTACATAAGAGGATGATCATATGGGAAAAATAATATTGCGGCTTGACCGCGTCATGGCGGACAGAAAGATCTCGCTTAAAGACCTTGCCGAAAAGATCGGTATCAGTAATGTAAATCTATCAAAAATGAAAACAGGAAAGATCAGCGCTATCCGTTTCTCAACTTTGAAAGCAATCTGCGAAACTCTTAACTGTCAACCCGGGGATATACTTGAGTTTGATCCCAATGCCCCGGATGACGAAGAAGAATAATAATCGCGTTGACCTAAAGAATACAATGAACTTTGCCACATACTTTTATGTAAAAGACAAGGGAGCCCCTAGGGACTCCCTTCAGACCGAAGACAAACCGGGTTGGTGTTAATACACCAGTCCGGTTTTCTCATATATTCCTTTTTGAACTTTTATTTCTATTATTGCTATTATAATAGAGCGGAATAAAGGCCCTAATTGACCATTTTTGAACTTCATTTTTGCCAGTTTTTTGAGGTTCATACACGCAAATGTAAGCCCGGTTTTCATCCTCATCCGGGCGTTTCCATACATTTGTGTATATCTGAAACCATGGTTTTCTTTTGCTGTTCCAAAGATGCGTTCTATAGTCTCTTTACGTTTGGAATAAAGATCGTGCATTCCAAGTGTATGTCTGATGTCTTCGCACATTTCCATGTAAGGTTCCCAAACATGTCTTGTGATCAACTTAACGTGGTCCTTGCTCTCGGTACATTGATGAAGAAAAGGACATTTGCTACAAACGTTCCCACAGCTTTTGTACTCTCTATAACCATCCCTGTTGGTTGTGACATATGGCAGCATCTGGTTATTCGGACATATATAACTGTCATAGTATTCGTCATATACATAATCATATTTTCTGAAAAAACCTTGCTTGGTCACGGGACGTTTGTATGGAAATAGTGGCTTTATTCCATCATCAATAAGCAGTTTGGCTATTGCAGGTGTTTTGTAACCGGCGTCTGCTATCAGGGTTTCTATCCCGATATCTTTGATCTTATCGTACAATCCTTTAAATGTCCTGCTATCATGAAGATTTCCAGGGCTTACGGTATATCCCAGTATCCATCCATTTTTATCACATGCAGTTTCAATAGAATACGCAAAGACCTGTTTATGTTCTCCTTTATGAAACCATCCGCTTTCGGGATCAGAGGTACTGATCTTTATCTCTTTCCCACCGGATCCACCTGATGATGGATGATTATCGTCATCGTCCTTATTTTTTAGCGGCTTCTTTCCATGCTCGGCGCGATCATTATTTATCTCTTCTTTTAACTTTTCTTCGTAAAACAATGCTTCCTGTTCAGACTTTTTAACAACAAGTTTGTGATTGTTTGCTCTGGCTTTTACGTGTGTTGCATCAACAAAAACCTCGCTCGGATCGATCACTTTAGCTTTGTAGCATTCGTCAAGGATATGACTAAATATCTGTTCAAAAAGATCCGTGTCTTTAAATCGCCGCGTATAATTTTTCCCAAAAGTTGAAAAATGAGGGACAGGATCAAACATATCTAAACCAAGGAACCATCTATAAGCTACGTTCACCTGTATTTCTTTGATCGTCTGTCGCATGCTCTTTATTCCGTATAAATACTGTATAAACGGAATTTTAATGAGCATGACAGGATCCATACTGGGGCGTCCGTTATCGCTACAGTATTTATCTTCAACAAGATCGTATATAAAAGACCAATCTATAGCCTTATCAATAAGTCTTAACAAATGGTCCTGTGGGACCATGTCATCCATACAAAACATCTGTATCTGAGCGCGTTTCTTATCTGCATCACGAGTCATCATAGATCATTCCCTCCTATGAATAATTATACCACAATGTGACACATATGTCATTATTTAAGTAAAAGAAAAGGCTCAAATCCGTTATAGATCTGAGCCTTTGTCTACAGTCTGAAGGGAGCCCCTAGGGACTCCCTTTAAACATTTAATATCCGAAATCATTCGTATCATTAAGCCATCAACTTGGCAACAACTTCGTTAATAACTTTTCCGTCAGCTTTACCTTTAAGCTCGCCCATAACGGCCTTCATAATCTGGCCTTTGTTCTTAGTAGCGATAACATCAGCAAACTTCTCTTTAAGGATAGCTTCTACTTCCTCTGCGGAAAGCATCTTTGGAGCGTACTCCTCAAAAACTTTAAGTCTTGCTTCATACTCTGCCTTAAGTTCTGCACGAGAATCGGGGCAGGTCTCAATCTGTTCCTTAACGCTCTTGATCTCCTTAAGGATAGCCTGATCGGTCATCTCATCAGGAATGTCTTCACGGCATCCCGCATCAATAGCCATCTTCTTTGTAGCAGACACAAGAGTTGAAATGGCATCCTTGCGTGCCTTATCGTGATCTTTCATTGCCTGCATCATGTCTTTTTGTAAAGTTGTAAACTGCATACCCGTAACCTTCCTTTGTATTTGTTAGCTACTCATATATAGCACTGATATTGTAGCACAATTATACCGCTCTGGCGCAAAAAGCTTTACTGCACTTTCCTTTCTTCCGCAGATAAGGTCTCATTCATGCTTCCTGTACGGTATCCAAGAAGATCCAATGCAATATAATCAAAACCTATTTTCTTAAATTCCTCATGAACCCGAAGTCTTATCTTATCTTCCATAAAACGTCCGAATTCGGAAGGTTCAAGTTCAATCCTTGCCATATTACCATGGATGCGGACTCTCAATTGCTTAAATCCAAGATCTATAAGAAGCTGCTCCGCCTTATCGATCATCCGAAGCTTTTCTTCGGTTATCTCTTCCCCGTAGGGGAATCTGGTTGAAAGGCAAGCAAAGGACTGCTTTTCCCATGTATGAAGTCCGAACTGCTTTGATAATGCACGTATCTCCGCTTTGGTGAAACCAATGGTTCTAAGGGGGCTCTTTATATTGAGCTCTGCAATCGCTATCAACCCCGGTCTGTAATCACCGTTATCATCTAGATTTGAACCTTCCACAACTTCCTTCATGCCTCTTTCATTGGCTACTGCAAGAAACTGTTTAAATAGCTCACGCTTACAAAAGTAGCATCTGTTCTTGGGGTTTTGAGCAAATCCTTCGATCTTAAGTTCCTCTGTTTTTACGATTATTTGCTCAATTCCATGTTCACGGCAATAATCCTTAGCCTCTTTTAATTCACGTCCGGGAAATGAGCATGACGAAGCCGTAACCGCGATTGCCTTGTCTCCCAGAGCCTCTTTTGCAGCATATAAAAGGAATGTAGAATCCACGCCGCTTGAAAAAGCAACCGCAACGCTTTCCAGAGACTTTAGATATTCCAGCAATTGATCATATTTCTTATACAATTCCTGCATACTCATAACCTGCTTCCTCGATGGCAGCCTTAATAAGAGCTTCGTCAACATCCTTTGAATTTGTAATAGTTACAAGGTTTTCTTCGTGAGACGCTACTGCTGATTCGATTCCCTCAATTGCCTCAAGAGCTTTCTTAACATGAGCCTCGCAGTGTGCACACATCATTCCGTTTACTTTAATCTTCATTTCCTTATTCTCCGTTTCTTTTGTATTATTTTCGTTCTCAGTATCTGCTGATTCCGTGTCTTTTGTATCCTTTATTTCTTTTGTGTTACTTGCCACATTGCCATTGGTTACGCCACGCACTTTAACCAAGTTAAGCCTCAGTGCATTAGATACCACGCAAAAGCTGGAAAGTCCCATGGCCGCTGCTCCAAACATGGGATTAAGTGTCCATCCAAAGGCAGCCACATAGCATCCTGCGGCAAGCGGAATTCCAATGACGTTATAGAAAAATGCCCAGAAGAGATTCTCATGGATATTTCTTAATGTCGCCTTTGAAATCCTAATGGCTGCTGCCACATCGCTGATACTGCTCTTCATAAGAACCACATCCGCCGAATCTATGGCGATGTCCGTTCCTGCTCCGATGGCTATTCCAACATCCGCACGGGTAAGAGCCGGGGCATCGTTTATTCCATCCCCAACCATGGCAACTTTTCCCTCTTCCATGAGTTTTCTTATTACTGCTTCTTTGCCATCGGGGAGTACTCCCGCTATGACTTCATCCACGCCTGCCTGCTTTGCAATGGCTGCTGCTGTTATCTCATTATCACCCGTCAGCATGACCACGCGGATTCCCATTTTCTTAAGTTCAGAAATCGCCTGTGGCGTGTCTTCTTTTATGGTATCAGCAACCGCAATTATTCCAAGAAGCTTATTATCTTTAGAGAAAAGGATCGGAGTCTTGCCCTGCTTTGATAGATCATCAAGGTTGCCGGAAATGTTCAGTTCTGCATTTCTCAAAAATTCTGTAATAAACCTTCCATTTCCACCGGCTACGGAAGTACCGTCAATTTTTCCTCTAAGTCCGTTTCCCGATAGTACTTCAAATTCTTCCGTCTCCCTAAGCTCTATCCCCTGCTCTTTCGCATGCTCTATTATCGCTTTTGAAATAGGATGTTCACTCTTTGATTCCAGCGAAAAAGCTACCGACAACAATTCATTTTTACTGAACCCATTAACCGGCATCACATCCGTAACACGCATTACTCCGGTAGTTATGGTTCCTGTTTTATCAAGAGCAACTATCTGAGTTTTCCCTGTAAGTTCCTGAACCGCTGCTGTCTTAAACAAGATTCCATTCCTTGCTCCAACACCGTTTCCAACCATTATGGCCACGGGAGTGGCAAGACCCAATGCGCAGGGACAACTGATCACAAGTACCGAAACCGCTCTTGCCATGGCATAACCGACGGTTTGTCCTACAAGAAGCCAGACAATAAATGTTATAAGGGCAATGCCGATGACCACCGGCACAAAAACGCCGGATACTTTATCCGCAATCTTTGCAATAGGCGCCTTAGTTGCCGCAGCATCACTGACCATTCGTATGATACCTGCAAGCGTGGTATCCTCGCCAACCTTCGTTGCTTCGCATACCATATATCCCGAAGTGTTGATGGTTGCGGCAGAAACCTTATCTCCTATCTGCTTTTCTACCGGGACGCTTTCTCCCGTCAGAGCGGATTCGTTAACAGCACTTTCACCCTTGAGAACAATACCGTCCACGGGTATACTGTCGCCGGGTCTTACAACAAATCTGTCTCCGACCTTTACCTCATCTATACCAACGGTTTTCTCTGTATCCCCGTCAAGTATAACCGCAGTCTTAGGTGCCAGCTTCATAAGGGATTTTAACGCATCCGTGGTTTTTCCTTTTGATCTTGCCTCAAGAGTCTTGCCAACGGTTATAAGCGTCAGGATCGTTGCAGCAGACTCAAAATAGAACTGATCCATGTAATACATGACCTGATCGGCATTTCCGTTCACTACCGCTCCGGACATGGCAAAAAGGGCATATACGCTGTAAGCGTAAGAGGCTGTTGCCCCAAGGGCTACCAACGTATCCATATTAGGTGAACGATGAATAAGCCCTTTGAATCCGCTGATAAAGAACTTCTGATTTATCACCATGATGAGCCCTGCTATTATCAGCTGATACAGCCCCATGGCCACATGATTTCCGGCCATAAAAGGAGGAAGCGGCCAGTTCCACAACATATGTCCCATAGAAACATACATTAAGGGGATCAATAAAGCCACAGAAGAAACTAGTCTTTTTATTACCACCGGTGTCTCGGTATCTTTTAACGAGTCATCATAGTTTTCGGAAGCCTTGCTCGCTTTGGAATTGCTCTTTAGACTCGCCCCATATCCTGCTGCCTCAACAGCCTTGATTATTTCTTCAGGAGATGCACTGCCCTCAACACCCATTGAGTTTGTAAGAAGACTTACGGCGCAGCTCTCAACACCGTCTATAGAATTTACTGCCTTCTCAACCCGGGCCTGGCATGCGGCGCAGCTCATTCCCGTTACATTATATTGTTCCATCTTTTATCCTTTCATAAGTCTGATCTTTAACGTTAAGATCGGAACGCGCTTTTACATAACTGATCCTCACATACCTACTTCATCAATTTCTGAAGTGTTACTACAAGTTCATCCACTATCTCATCATTTCCCTGACGGATATTCTCAGCCACACAAGTTCTCATATGATTGGCAAGAAGAACTTTATTAAAGCTGTTAAGAGCGCTGGTAATAGCAGACACCTGCATCAGGATATCCGTGCAGTATGCATCATTTTCAAGCATGCCCTCTACGCCGCGAACCTGACCTTCTATCCTTTTCAGCCTGTTCATGAGATCCTTCTTTTCTTTATCTTCCCGAGCCTTATGCTTGCCGGAGCAATGAGGGCAGCAACCGCTCATCTCTTCAGGATCACATTCCTTGTTGTTCTCCATATTTTCTTCTATCTTTTCGTTTCTCTTATTATTCTTCTCTGCCATATTATTCCTCCAAAAAGGATACCCCACCGGGGTATATTGGTTTGATACCAATATATACCCTAGTGGGGTATTCGTCAATTAAATAATTATAAACTTTTTAATCCGGCTCTTATCTTGCTGTTCTGAAGATATAGTCTATGCATGAAGTATCTTCAAAACGCATGTAGGGGCCGTAAACGGGCATGGTACAGGCAAGAACCTTTATAGAACCCGGAACAATGATCTGATATCCTTTTGAGGACATGATCACGGAAGGATCCTTTGACGCGGCTGTGTGTGAAATATACTTCGCTTTGTTTGTAATATCATCCCACTCAGAAAGGTCATCGCTTCTGGCATTTAGGTTTTCTTTCTTTCCCCAATCAAAGTATTCCAGCCATATGTCTGAATTTCCCTGACAAAATCTGGTTTCCAAAGGATTCTCCGAAAGAAGTACATCTCCTTTTTTTGAGATAAATGATAGCGCGCCGGTTTTCTTGTCTATACTTACAGTCAGCTTTTCAAGCCTTACCTCCACAGCAGTTCTGGCATCCGCACAAAGCCATTTGACTTTGGACGCTCTCTTTATCTCGCCCGGAAGTTCCTTCAATTTTCCGAGAGTTCCTTTTGAGAACACTATTCTGACCGTTTCATCCGCGATAGGGATCACGTATAGACTTCCATATCCGGTAACTGCTTCCAGCCTGTCAGTGTCTTTGTTTATCCATCTTACAGCGTTGTTTATCTTTGCATGCCCTATGGGTTTTAAGGAAGTTGAGGAAGGCATGGTACCGAATTCTGATTTCTGTGCTTTGCCGGAAGCACTGCTCTTATGGCTATTATCAAACCTGTCATCACTAACCAATGGCTTTTTCTTTACTACCGGGTCTTTAGAAACTGGCATGTTCGGAACCGGGGTATCGTATTGCGGTCTACGAACCTCCGTCTTTTCAAGTTCATTGCTTCCGGGCTTTACCACTATCTTCTTGGGACCGTATCGCTCTCGCATCCTACGGTCATAGTCGCCTTCAAGAGCCTTTTCTCTGGCAAGTTCTTCCCTTGTCTTGTATTCTTCTTCAAAGACATGGGGCTTTAAGTGATAGTTGTCCTCAGCAAACTTTATGACTTGTCTCTCTTTTGGTATGGGATCCGCAATAAGTCCGGTCAGCTTGTTTAAATAGAATACTTTGAGCTCATGAAGCGCTCTGGTAGCAGCCACATACAAAAGCTTTGCATAACTGTCATCTTTGGGATATGCCTCTTCGGAGGCATCATATATGATGACCGCATCAAACTCCAGACCCTTTGAATACTCTATGGGAATAACATAAACACCGTTTGAAAATTCCGTATCTTCTCCGGAGAAAAACTTTACCTCCGTCTTTTTATGCATGTAATCGTATACGTCTTTTACTTCCTGCGTATCTTTGCAGATTACAGCAATGGTCTCATACTCTTTTTTACGCATGAACTTGATACAGTCCAAAACAGCCTTTCGGTGTGATTCTACGTCGGGATTCTTTATGCAGCTTACATCTTCACCATGGCGAATTATGGGTTCAACCGGGTAAATGGGAAATGATGCATGCTTTAATATATCCGTAGCAAATTCGGAGATTTCCACAGTATTTCTGTAGCTCTTACGAAGGAGGCCAAAATAATCATACTTGTCGGGAAGCATGACCTTTTTAAGCTCCTCCCAATCCTGCAAACCGCAATCGAAATTGATGTTCTGTGAGACATCTCCCATTATGGTAAATGTACATTTACTCATGCAGTACTTGAGGGAGTAATAAACCGTCATTCCGAAATCCTGGGCTTCGTCTATTACCACATGGCTCGCTTCCTGAATGACCTCACTTTCCTTGATCCTCTTGTAGATATATGCGAGAGAAGCAAGATCATAAAGATCCGGGGCGTTTTTTTCATAGATTATCCCGGGTCTGTTTTTAAGCTCGTTATTTACAAATTCCTCGTAAAGATCAAATACGGAATCCTTCCAGATAAACTTGTTAAAGTAATTCTTATATTTTCTTTTGAGCCGTTTTTGTTCCTCTTCGTTGTATGTAAAATTCTTTCCGTAAAGTTCGGCATCAAGCTTGCTTTCCAAAAGATCGTTAAGCCTTTCGAACCGTCTAACCATGGACCATTCAGGATAATCTCTAAGAACTTTTTCAATCTCAGAACCGGTCATCAGAACATGACCGTTCTTTTCCATGAGCATGTCTTCTCTCGGAATATGCTCCCACTCCACTTTCTTACAGAAAAGCTCCAGTCTTTTAAACCATTCGCCGGTTCCCTTTATGCCGATGCTCTTCTCTTTCTTGTCAAAGGTACGGACTTTATACTTCTTCTGATCCCAGTCCTCGTAAAGTAACCTGATGAACAGGTCTTCCATGGTCATCTGGCGGACCCCGTAGACATCAAGGTCGGGAAGGACGCCGGTTATATAGTTCAGCAAAACTCTGTTGCTACCCACTATATAAAACCCATCGGGCTTGAATTCTCTCTCATAATTGTAAAGGATGTATGAGATACGGTGCATGGCCACCGTGGTCTTTCCGGATCCCGCACTTCCCTGTATAAGCACATTATGTTTGGGATTCTTACGTATTACTTCATTCTGCTCCTGCTGAATAGTTGCGATGATCTCGCTTAAGACATTTCTTTTGCTTTTAGACAGATATCTTGTCAGCAGCTCGTCGTTGGCAACCACATCGGAATCGTAATAATCCTTAATGACGCCGTCCTCGATTTCATATGTACGTTTTCTTTTGAGATCGACTCTATGGATTCCTTCCATTGGAACCGTGTATTGGCAGTTCCCAAGGCTGTGATCGTAGTAGACTGATGATATGGGTGCTCTCCAGCTGATAACCGCCGGTTTGGAGGGATTGTCTGCTATTACAGTCTTTCCGATATAGAAGGTTTCACGCACATTGTTCTCGTCATCTTCGATATCAATTCTTCCAAAGAAGGGTTTTATACAAGCTCTCTCTGCTCTCCGAAGATCATTCCTGACTTCATTAAATCTGGCATCGGTATTAAACCATTGTGCCAAGCCTTCTTTATCGTCGGCATCATAAACCTCGCGAAGGGATTTCAGTTCTTCCTGAAGATTATCAATGTTTTCATGGACATTCTTGAGATTATTCTCAGCGATCCCCGTGACTTGTTTAAGCTTGTTTTCTTCGTCTTCCCGGGTTGTTCCGTAGAAAGTTCCGGTTAACTTTTTTTCACTCATTTTGCGTCTCCTTCTGTGCTGTTTCTAAATAATAGCAAATAATTCAAAAAAGGTATAGACTTGTTTTTCGAATTATGGTATCATGCAAAATGAAGTGTACGAAAAAACCGATGCTACTCAAAAGCATCGGTTTTTCTTTTATGATTTCTATATTTCCTTTGAATACAAAAGATCTACGCCGTCACCGTAATTGACGATCTCTTTAACAAAAGAATATCCGTAACGTTCATATAATCCCACATTCTCTATAGGTGTAGGGATGTAGCTTTTATCGAATCCCTGCTCTTTCAGGTAACCATTGGCATGATTGATCAGCTTCTCGCATATCCTTAGTCCTCGGTATTCTTCCGACACAAATAAGCAGGATACCCAGGGATAGGTTTCAGGCATGGGATAATAATCCTCTTTCATAACTGATACCATTCCGACTATCTTACCATCTGCCTTTGCGACAAACATGGTCTCCCAGTCGGTAAACTCCCAATTTTTTACAAGGCCGCACATATGCTCTTTTACTTCATCCCATGAACAGTTTTCTATAAAGGATAAAAGTTCATCTGCAATGTAGCTTCCCTTATCAACCTTCTGAATAGAAAGATCATTCAGTTGGCGCCAGCCAAAATGCTTCTCAACCAGTGCAACAGTATCTTCCACGCTTCTGCTGTTATCGCGTTCAACCCAGAAAAAGTCACTTCTCTGAATATCGTTATATGCCTGGGTATTTAGAGCAGTCAGCGTTTTGTCGCATGTATCCTTTGCCGCTCCATAATCGGTAGCGCTGTGAATAAATTCGTTAAAGGGCTGATGATCCGGACGATTGCAATAGGTGTCCACAATATTAATGGGTTTAGCGATCATAAAAGCTATCCTTGAAGGATCCGTGAGCTTTTCTGCTTCTTCCACAGTAATATGAAGATCACACAAAATGACGCGATCTCTAGAAAGCCTGATAAGATCCATTATTATGAAATCCAACTGCTCTCTCTTGTTACCCAAAAGCCATTTAGTGTACTCTTCTACACTTCTTCCAAAGAACTCATCCGCATCCCTGAACATGGTATTCATGGTAGGCTGATGATCTTTATCCGACATAACCTGATGGATCGTAAACTGCTCATCAATATCATATACGGGAATGCCGTACTTCTTTCCCAGCGCCTTGCTGACCGTGGTCTTGCCACCGCAAGCTGTACCTGAAATAAAGTAAACGTTGCGTAAATACTCTTTAATTATATTGTCCTGAAATATCATATTAGTTATCTCCTTAATGTAAATAGTTGTTTGTTCTTGATAACAAGGCACGAAACTATTTATCTAAGGCTTCATGCCTATTAGATATTTCTTAATCTTAAAAACATTACCATTTGGTTTTTCCTCCGTTATTCTTCCCAGCCTTTGCATATATCCACCCAGCCTTCTGCTCCGGATGCATATATCGTCTTCCACCACGTTCTTCAGCATCTTCATCCTTTGAGATGCCATTTTGACATTTCAAAAGCTCTTCCTCCACGAATGAATAATACCTTTATAATTCTTGACAATAGATTCTTTTTCTACGATGAACTGAACCGTGAAACTGTTCGTTAAGGTCTTCATCTGCTTCTCCAAAATCATTTGAAAAGGACTCAAGGCTACCTTCGCACCTCACTGTTTATCCTTTTCAGACTGTTTAAGGAACTTATACATAGCATCGACCTGCTTCTGCTTTGCTCCCCTGGGCAAAAGACAAAGTCCCGGGCCCGGGCAATTATCGCTAAGCATACACGTTTCGCATACTATCATCGCCAATTCCTGCTTTATGAGATATTCATTGCTCGGCAGTTCATAAGAATCGATTTTCTTTATTTCCGAGGGATTTCTTAATCCGAAATCGATGATCTTTCCATCACCGGTTTTCAGATATCGATATATCTCCGCCCAAAACGAAACCGAATCACCCGACTCAAATTGCTCAAAGCCTTTCAAGTCCATCCAGACATGGTCTTCCTTACCTTCAAAACAAAGTCCGTCCGGATACATCCCGTCTACATATATACGCTTAAAGCATACTTTGTCTTTTGCGAAGCGATCTATCTCCCCCTTAAATCCCAGCGGTGTAGTGTAATAGCACAGCTGAAAAGAACCTCTAATCTTTCCCTCTGAATGCTTTTGAATAGCTATATACTCATCATATGAGAGTTTTTCGCCACCCACTACATCCTTCATTTTGTCAGGATTATAATCTATGATACCCTTTTCATCCTGAACAGCTACATTTGCCTTATAATTGGCATCTTTTGTTTTCTTTCTAGTCATAATGACCACCTCCGTTAATAAGTGCTGCCTTATGGCAACCTAACATGTTAACGGCTTCCTGTTACAGAATGATTGTACTCATACATTATACATCTTCTTCGTTCTCTGTATCAATCACCCCTACTCCAAAGAACCTCTCAAAGTATGCCAGCAATCTATTGATCAGATTATTCTTCTTCTCTGCACGGTTGCCCGATCCGAAACGAGTCATCGGAGGCATTAATACATCAATGTCGGTTCCGGTGGTCTTCATACCGCCAACCCTAAAAGAATAATCAACAAACTGCCTTGTTTCTTTTTCCTTGAGATGTTCTTCCTCAATGATCTTCTTGAGTTCTTCTTCCTTCTGCTGAGCAACGTACTCATGCCATGCATCCATGACGTCATCAACATCATTTATGCCGGCCATAAAGTTTTCAATCAAAGCCTTTTTACTACGAAGCTCAGGTGAAGCGTCAATAGCTTTCTTGATCGTTACAAGTACTTCCTTGTCTTCACAATGAGAATCATGATATTTCTTAACAAGAATCAAGATATAATCAATGTTTATCTCAATCTGTTTGATAAGTTCTATCTCAAAGACAACATCATCAAGGATATCAGCTTTTTCTCCGCCTTCACGGCGTCTCTTCCACTCATCACGAAGATCCTGATATCTGCCAAGATAATCCTGAAGATCTCTCTCTGTGAATAATTCAACGCTATCAAACTCATCAAAGGAGCTTAAAATGTTTCTTAACCTAAGTATTGCTCCAAAAAGAGAAATAAATTCTTTCTGATTCTGCTCTCCGATGATCTGTGGCTCTTCCAGCGGGAACTTCACTTTCAGTTCTTCCACAAGATCAATATAACCGGGCTTTCTATTTCCTTCAGCATCAGTATAACCATAATAGTAATCGCTAAAGCTCTGCATCAAAA
>JAEEOO010000052.1 GCA_016284315.1 Lachnospiraceae bacterium
CGCATAGGGATAGACTCCGTTTACGGAAAGCATCTTTACATTATTGTCTCCCACCATGGAACTTAAGTAATATCTGAATGAATAACCGATGGATCCTCCGAATATTGCAAGAGGATGTCTTTTTGTTATCATATTGTTATCCATGAACTTTTCCATCATGGTCTGGCTTCCCGAACCCTTTATCCTTATAAGGGGGTAGATCATTTTATTGGGGCCGCCTACTTTATTCCAGTTAGTTATCTCCCCTCTGTAAATAGATCGGATCTCATCGATTGTCAGCCCATCCACAGGGTTATCCTTGTTTACAAAGAAAACAAAAGCTTCGTAACCAACGGGTATTATCTCCAGCTCTACGCCTTTCTCTTCTGCGTAATTCATTTGTTCGGCAGATGGATGAGCCGTAAAGAACAGGTCTACGCTTCCTTCAACCATCGCATTAAAACCACGAATGGTGTTTTGATACTTCATTGCGCTGTCATCAGCAAAGTTCTCACCGTATTTATTGTCATCGGAGAACGCTCCGCCTTCATAAGTTACGCATCCTTCGGGATAACATTCATCGATAACGGAAGCATATATTGGGACCAGCGCTGCTGCCCCATCAAGTACAGGCAACTCATCCTCGTCGGTAAGTTTAAAACTTGAACCCGTCCTTGCAAGAGTCGACTCTTCTTCAAAAGGTAAGTACTTTTTAACATCGATCATTTTGTACTGATCGGCTCCGCCAAAATTATTGGCAAGTCTGCAGGTTATCTTCCTATACAAAAAAAGATTAGCAGCTGCAAAAACTAAAACTACTCCGGCAATAACAGCTATCTTTCCGATAAAATCCTTCTTTACCATCCCGTTTCCCTCGATATAAATTGTATGATTGAAGAACTTTCATAGACGTTACAAATATAGATCGAGTGAGCAATGGTTATTAGCAAACATACCGCGATAACAGAAATGAGAATTATATAAAACTTTTTATTGCTCATATTTCCCCCGCTATTATTCATTTACATACTGGATACGATTGCCATAGTCAGAGCAAATAACAGTGCGCAGAACACGATGGTCAATCCCAAAAGTGCCATCGCAACGATGAACATAACAGTTAACCCTACCGTACGTTTTCTGCCTTCTCTTTTAGCGTTAACGCCGTCTACGATAAACAATACTATTGAAACGATCACGTACGCTATAAAAATACATCCCAAAAGTGTAAATAAAATTGATGCCATTGATGTAGCCATAGTTTTCCCTCCTCGAAAAACAAATCTTTAATACTATTTATCCAACCGATCCGTCTTCGCCTACTTCCTCATATAATTCCATGTAGTCCTCATCATCACCGTAGCCGTCCTCGGGAGTGATGGTGGGTTCCATAAGTGTGCAGTCTTCGAAGAGACTTTCGTCATAGTACGCCCACTCATTTGACTCGTTCTGTCCGAAGGTGCAGCGAACAAATTTAATGGTCGATCTATCGCGATAGTCGTAGAAAACTCCGCCGTAGCCGGAACCGGTGAAGGTGCAGTCTGTGAAAATATATTCACCCTTGCAGTTTATGATTGAAAAAGGTCCCTGGCTGCAGTCCCTAAGGATCGTGTTGCTGACATAAAGATTCTGTGTATTGTCCTCGCATCCGATGCCGTAAACTCCGCATCCGTAAAAGTCGCAATTATCAACCTTGGGATCCTTGCAGTATTTAAAATCAACAACATCTCCCACGCACTGTCCGACATCAGTGTGGCCCATAGTAAGCCCGGAGATCTCAACATTATCCGTTGCGTTAAAATATAATACTGCCACATATCTGGGTTCTGTGATCAGCTCAGTATCGGAATAGTTTTCACTCTTACTTGTGATGTGAATTCCATGAGCATCTTGTATTACCATTTCTCTTCCGTCGAACTGCTCTCTTACCTTAACGTATTTATGAGACTTGTTCCACTCGTAAAGGTCCGGGATGGTCTTAAGGAAGTTGCTGATGTTATAAACGCCGGGCTCGATAACTACGGTTACATCAGGCTGGATCGCATTAACAAGATCCTGAACGGTTGAAACTGTGATTTTTCCGTTTTCGTCAGGCTTAAGAAGGTCACTTTCTTCTTCAGCAGGTGTTTCTAAGCCAACGGTTGCTTCTCCGCTTTCGTTTCCGGAAACTACCGTCTCATCTCCCGTATTCTCTTCGCTGCCCGTTTGCTCGGTTACTTCCGGATCAGTGGGGCCATTAACCTCTCCTGTCTTTGTACATGCTGTAAAACTCATACACAAGATCATGGTGCTCAGAATAACTGCACCGATCTTTATCCCTTTTCTTTTCATAGTCCCTCTCCTTTGTCTTTCTCCTTTTAGCCTTACAAAATGCAACTACATCTAAAGTTTACTACATATTCCTTTTAAGATAAATCCCAATCTTGATCAAACCCTATCATTTAACTCTTTTCTTCATACTTTTGCTTTTAATTTTAAATAAATTTCCCGGTTTATGGTCCGACTCCTTGACTGGGAAACTCAGGCAAATTATTATTTATATGTATGGGCTACCATATTTAACAATTTTATATGGAGGTATTAAGGTATGGCATTGGTAACAACCAAAGAGATGTTCAAGAAAGCCTACGACGGCGGATACGCAATCGGTGCTTTCAACGTCAACAACATGGAGATCGTACAGGGTATCACCGAGGCTGCAGGGGAGCTTGAAAGCCCTGTTATCCTTCAGGTTTCCAAGGGTGCGAGAGCTTATGCAAATCATAAGTATCTTGTAAAGATGGTAGAAGCTGCGGTGGAAGAGAATCCTCAGATTCCCATCGCACTTCACCTCGATCACGGCGACACATTTGAGCTTTGTAAATCATGTATCGACGGCGGATTTACTTCCGTTATGATCGACGCTTCTTCCAAGTCTTTCGAAGACAACATCGCACTGACCAAGCAGGTAGTTGAGTATGCTCACGATCATGGGGTAGTCGTAGAAGCTGAGCTGGGAACTCTTGCTGGAATCGAAGACGAAGTAGTTGTTGAAGCAGGAAAAGAAGCATACACAAGACCCGAAGAAGTAGAGGAATTCGTATCACGTACAGGATGCGATTCACTTGCTATCGCGATCGGAACCAGCCACGGCGCATATAAGTTCACTGCCGCACAGTGTACAAGAAATGCCGAAGGAATCCTTGTTCCTCCGCCCCTTAGATTCGACGTTCTTGAGGAGTGCATCAAGAGACTTCCGGGATTCCCCATCGTTCTTCACGGATCATCATCAGTTCCTCAGGAATTCGTTAAGATGGTCAACCAGTATGGAGGAAACATGCCCGATGCGGTAGGTATCCCCGAGGAGCAGCTTAGAAAAGCAGCAACCCTCGCAGTCTGCAAGATCAATATCGACTCAGATATCAGACTTGCTATGACAGCAAATATCCGTAAGTATTTTGCAGAGCATCCCGATCACTTCGATCCCCGTCAGTACTTAAAGCCCGCTCGTCAGGCTGTTAAGGACATGGTTGCTCACAAGATTGTTAACGTTCTCGGTTCAGACCATAAGATCTGATAGTTATTAAAAACCTGCACATTTGTGCATCAAAAAGGCACGTTGCTTTAACCGGCAACGTGCCCTTATTTGTCTGTTAAATAATTCCGCTAGTTTATGTTAGTTCAAAGCATACTCAGTAAGAAGTCTGAGAACGTTCTCTGCTCCGTCGCGGTGGCTTCTCTCATATCCGTGGGAAGCGTAAACACCGGCGCCGATAAGTCCATGCTTTATATCGCTTCCGGCTGAAAGAGTAGCTTCTACATCGCTTCCGTAGTGAGGATAAATATCTACAGCGTAGTCTGCACCACTTTTCTTCGCAGCTTCCACAAGTCCTTTAACAACGGGATAACTGTAAGGTCCCCCACTGTCCTTTGCGCAGATGGAAACCTGTCTCTCGGTACATGTAAGTCCGTCGCCGACGCAGCCCATATCAACAGATACCGCCTCCGTTACTCCCTCAGGGACATTAGCACATCCGCCGTGTCCTACCTCCTCAAATACGGTTACGTGAACATAAAGAGCGCGCCTCGGAACAGCCTTTTCGTCCTTGATATACTTAGCAAGTCCGAGGATGATTCCTACGCTGAGCTTGTCATCAAGGAAACGTGACTTAATATATCCGCTCTTGGTAACGCGAACATTAGGCTCGAAGCAAACGATATCACCAACGGATATTCCAAGCTTCTCTGTATCTTCCTTAGTCTTAACATCCTCATCAAGAACAACTTCACAAGTATCCCAGCTTCTCTTTGTGTCATTGTATTCGCCGTTTACATGAATTGAAGCATTGTTAAGCTGGAAAGTTCCCTCGTAAATACCGTCAAATTTCGTTACAACTCTTACGTTCTCTGTCTCTGCGTTGTTGGGATTCATTCCGCCAAGATTAGTAAGTTTAAGTCTTCCGCTCCCCTTGATCTCTGAAACCATTCCGCCGAGGGTATCGGTGTGAGCCTCGATGAGAAGTCCGTTCTTCTTGTCCTTTCCACCCAATTCAACTATAACGCCGCCCTTGTTGGTAAGAGATGCCTTAAATCCAAGCTTCTCAAACTCTTTCTTAACCCATGCAGCCGCCTCTTCAGTGTAGCCGGTAGGGGAATCGATATTTAATAGCTCGCAGGTTTTCTCCACAATGAAATCTGTATATTTCTTTAAATTCTTTTTTGTCGCGGTTTTTTCCGCAGTTTTTTTAACTGTCTTTGTTCCTGCCATTTTAAGTCATTTCCTTTCAGTATCATTTGGATCAGATGAATCAGATCCGTCAAGTCAATGTGGTATAGATTCAAGGCGCCTAATGATCTCGTCGGCTTCCTCTTTGGTTAAATGTCCCTTTCCGTCAAAGATCTTAAGAGGCTTTTCGGAGATGCCTTTTATCGTAACCCCATCCATTATACATCTTAAATAGACTTGTGCGATATGATTTACGCAAATTCTGCAATCGTAAAGGTCTTTTAATTCTTCAGCGGTTGAGATATCGGGAAGATCTTTTATCCCAAGTTCCTTTTTCATGTATTCGTGAAGGATCCTCGCGGCGCTTCTTCTCTTGATGGGCTCTTTCCAACTAAGTTCATCCGCTGCTTCAAGAAGTCCCTTATCTCTTGCGCTTTTCATATCAAGCCCCGTCAGCAAATTTACAAATTCACCAACGGTTATAAACTCATTCGCTTTGATCATAGCTTTTGCTTTTCGCACTATTCCTCTATTGGAGTAACAATAAGTGTAACATTGTCATGAGGAGGAATGTTTGAAACAGAGAATTCCTCGCCTCTAAGGTGGGTGCGCTTCTTGGTCCAAACGTTGTAAACCTCTACTGCATTTGCCTTCCTGATCTCTTCTCTGTTGATGACCTTATCTCCGAGATAAGAAAGGATCCTGTACTTATCAACTGTAACGGGCTTTACTCTCTCAGTATCGCTAAGGTTGATAAATGAGATGGCGAAGTTGCCATTCTTAAGAGGCTTTGCAAGAACATCAACTCTGTCGTTATCCCTGATATAGCATTTATCGGGGCGGCATACATCCTCACAGTTATCGTTCCAGCAGTCACGCTCTTCAAAAGTGGTGTAAACTCTCTTTGCCTGAATTCCTAAAGCATCCTGATTAAGAGCGATTACGTCTTCATTTGAAATGATCTCGTAGATCTCATCACCTTTGGTTACTTTTCTAAGATCGAGCCCCAGCATAAGAGGTGAGTTCATAAGACACCACATAGTCATATGAGTTCGGCACATGGTGTTGTCCAAGCCGTTCATTCCGATCATCAGCATATCGGGATCGTTCCAGCCCTTGTAAAGGCCTGCAAACTCATCCATGATAACTGCTTTGTTGTACTGGGCGCATACGCTGGTAGTATAGTCGCTTGCCCAGGCTCCTTTTCCGGGATCTCCGTCTGAGCCAACCTGGAAAGTGATGTCATTTAAGATTCTCCAGGAATCTCCAACCTTGTATCCCCAGTTCTGAGGCTGGGTCTTACCCCATTCGCAGATAGAAAGAACGATATCTCTCTCCGGATCAGCTTTCATAAATCCTTCGTGAAGAGCAGCATATGAAGCAAGGGTGTTCTCCTGTCTTCTGTGGTTCATAAGCCTGATAACATTTTCGCCCTCATTAAGCTTTACCTTAATGGGCTGAGATACCTTAAAGCTCATGGTATCCGCCGTCTCTTCAACGAAATCATCGTATACTACATTCGATTTCTCATTGTAACCAACGGCTACCTGAAGCCAGCTTCCGATTCCGGGTTCTTTTCCTGTTGCATACTCAACAGTTAATTCATATTCACCTGATACCGGTACATATACATTAAGCACTGCCTCAGCGCTCATGGCTCCAACAGGAGAATGGTCGGGGCCGGTTCCGTCGAAGGTTCCGATGTTTGTAATATATTCAAAGTTCTCGCCGGTTATCTCCTCTGCATTCTTTCTCTTTCCGCCTTTTCCCGTTAGCTCCATGTCAGCAGCAGTAAACTCAACTTCAAGACCTTCCCCGCTGACTACGGCAGATTTAATATTGGGGGCATAAGTGTACTTTGCATTCTCTGCATTTGAGAAGGTTGCGTTATCCCAAAGGTAGTAGCAATTATCAACTTTGATAAAATCAACGTCCCAATCAAAATATGTCTTTGCATCAACGGTCTCATGTCCGCAGGTTCCAACAGCGGCGCCGGCGCAAAGGTTTGTTCCGATATCGTTGTACATACCGAACTTAAGGCCTTTTCCGTGAATGTAATCAGCAAGAGCCTTAAATCCTGAAGGGAATTTTACTTCTTCGTTTGAAAGAAGGCCTTCCACTCTCTCGGGCTTATAGCATCCGTCGTCCAAAACAACGTACTTGTATCCCAACTTGTCGAGGCCAAGTTCTACGATCTTGTCAGCCATATCCTTGGTAAGGGCTTCGGTATTTCCGCTTCCGAAAGCATTCCAGCTGTTCCATCCCATGGCAGGGAGGCGTCCTTTTTTCTTGCCTGCAAGTACTTCTCCGTTTTTAAAACTGTCGAATCTTGCAGCCTTATCAGTTATCACAACAGGTCTGTCCATAACGAATTCCTTCCAAATCTTTGTAATTTGCTCCCTTGGGAGTTTTTCTTTAAAACAAAATACAGTGGCCAAAGGTCATCGCCTTAAGCCACTGTAATTATATCTTAAATCTTATTTATCTATAAACTCATTAAACATCATTTAATGCCCAAATAATGCTAACTTGCATTAGATGTTAAGGAGGTCTGAGTACTCCTTAAGAGCGCCATCGGTCTCATGAGCAAGAACCTTCTTTGCAAGGACTTTACCAAGCTGTACGCCTTCCTGGTCGAAGCTGTTGATGTTCCATACAAATCCCTGGAACATAACCTTGTTCTCAAAGTGAGCAAGGAGTGCGCCGAGAGATTCGGGAGTAAGCTGGTCGCCGATGATGATGCTTGAAGGTCTTCCGCCTTCGAAGTTCTTGTTGTTGTTCTCATCCTTCTTGCCGCAAGCAAATGCAACGATCTGAGCTGCTACGTTAGCGCAAAGCTTCTGCTGGCTGGTGCTGCCCTGGATATCAACATCTGTTCCGATCTGGCTGTTCTTGAAGCCGATGAACTGAAGAGGAACGATGTCGGTTCCCTGGTGAAGGAGCTGGTAGAATGAGTGCTGTCCGTTAGTTCCGGGCTCACCGAAGATAACGGGACCGGTTACATAGTCAACGGGCTCGCCGAAACGGTTTACGCTCTTTCCGTTTGACTCCATATCAAGCTGCTGAAGGTGTGCAGGGAATCTTGAAAGAGCCTGTGAGTAGGGAAGAACTGCAGTTGCAGGATATCCCAAAACGTTTCTCTCGTAAACGCCGATAAGGGCATCGAGCATTGAAGGGTTCTTGAAAAGATCCTTGTTAGCAGCAAGCTTATCTTCCTCAGCTGCACCGTTTAAGAATCTTGCGAATACATCGGGTCCGAATGCAAGTGAAAGGATTGCTCCGCCTACACCTGAAGTAGATGAGAAACGTCCTCCGATATAGTCATCCATAAAGAAAGCCTGGAGATAATCAGAGCTCTTTGCAAGAGGTGAAGTCTCACTGGTAACGGCGATCATATGCTTTGAAGCATCAAGACCTGCTTTCTTGAGAGCATCCTTAACGAAGGATTCGTTGGTAAGGGTCTCAAGGGTTGTTCCTGATTTTGAAACAAGGATAAAGATTGAATGTGCAACGTCTACTGAATTAAGGACTGCTGCAGCATCATCGGGATCTACGTTGCTGATGAACTTAGCTTCCATCTTGAAGCATCCGTTCTTCTTTGCCCAGTTCTCAAGAGCAAGGTACATAGCGCGGGGGCCAAGGTCACTTCCGCCGATACCGATCTGTACAACGGTGGTGAACTTCTCGCCCGCACCGTTTACGATCTCTCCGTTATGTACTTTATTTGCGAAATCAGCGATCTTCTTCTGCTCGCCGATGTAGAACTCTCTCTTGTCGCCGCCGTCAGCTACAACTGCGTTTCCCAGCTGGCCTCTGGTCATGTGGTGGAGAACCATTCTCTTCTCACCGGTATTGATAACTTCGCCGTTGTAAAGAGCTTCGAACTTCTCTGCAAGCTGAGCTTCCTCGGCAAGTTCCTTTAAGGTGTTCAAAATATCGTCATCTACAGCCTTTGCAGCATAATTGAACTTCATGCCTGCTGCCATGGGAACGCTGTACTTTCCGACTCTCTGCTTTCCGCTTTCACCGGCCATAACCTCCTGAAGCTTGACAGCCTTGGAAGCCTTTAATTTTCCGTAAGAAGAAAGCTTATCAAAATTATTCCATGCAACCATTTTTGTTTCCTCCGTTTCTCTATTGCAATGTTATAAAAATCAGAATGTATCGCGATATCTCGCGATAACCAAAATTATACTTTATGCGGAAAGCGATTTCAAGGTTGATTCTGCACAATATACTTGTTTTGGAGCCCCTTTTACAAGTATAATGTTATAGATTTGCAAACCTTATTTTTATTCTAAAGGAATCATCAATTGACAGAACTTTTAAACGAAGAAGAAATTTTGACGAAAGCGATCCTCGTAGGTCTTGAATCGGACCTTGGAGGAAACGAATATTTTTCCGATTTCGACCACTCCATGAAGGAGATGAAAGCCCTTGTGGAAGCCTGCGACATGGAAGTCGTAGAGATCATGACCCAGGCTCTTCCCCATCCGGACAACGCAACTTACATCGGAAAAGGAAAAGCTCACGAACTGGCTGACGCAGTTAAGGAACTCGAGGCTGAATATGTTATCTTCGAGGGAAACCTTTCCCCCGCTCAGATGAAGAACCTTGTGAACATTGTCGGTACTCCCGTTTGGGATAGGACAAATCTCATCCTTGAGATCTTCTCAAGAAGAGCCCGCACAAGGGAAGCAAAACTTCAGGTTGAATCCGCATATTTACAGTTCATGCTCCCCAGGCTCACCGGCATGTGGCAGCACCTTGGCCGTCAGGCAGGCGGTGGTGGAAGCAGCTCCGGCGGCGGAAGACGTTCCAACAAAGGTATCGGCGAGACCCAGCTTGAGCTGGACAGAAGACATATTAACCATAGGATAGCCGAGCTTTCCAAAGAGCTTGAAACCATCAGCAAGACAAGAAAGCTACAAAGAGAGGGCCGCGAACGAGGAAATCTTCCTTCAGTTGCTCTTGTTGGATACACCAACGCAGGAAAGTCTTCTCTTATGAACAGACTCCTTTCCGACAGCGAGAAACTGTCAGTCCTTAACGAAGAGAAAAATACCGATAAAAAGGTTTTTGAAAAGGACATGCTCTTTGCTACCCTTGATACTTCCATCCGTCGTATTTACAGAGAGGACAAGAAGGATTTCCTTTTATCCGACACCGTTGGTTTTATCGAGAACCTGCCCCACGGCCTCGTTAAAGCCTTCCGCTCGACTCTCGAAGAGATCAAGTACGCAGACGTACTTCTTATTGTTTTGGACAGCGCGGACCCGTATCACAAACAACACAAGCAGGTTACGGAAAACACTTTAAAAGAACTGGAAGCAGGCGACATTCCCAGGATCTATGTCATGAATAAATCCGACCTTCTTCCTGAGGATGAACTTAGACCCACCGTTCCCAATGAGAACACGGTCTATATTTCAACCAAAACAGGAAGCGGCTTAAAGGAGCTTCTTGAAAAAGTTACGGAACTTGCTTACGGAAAGGCTAAAACCGTTAAAGCTCTCCTTCCTTTTTCGAAGGGGGATCTTTTGAACAAGCTTCACAGCTGCGGCGCAGTCAAGTCCGAAGAATATACAGAAGGCGGTTACCTTATCACCGCCGATTGCCCCATGCATTTGCTCAGTGAACTCAGTCAGTACGAAGAAAGGAACTCGTAATGTCTCATCGCAATAACGGCGATTCCCTTGAATCCCACGAGAGAGCCAAATCTCTTTCGGAAACCGCTTATATCATCATCCAGACCACTGTCCTGTTTTTCATAATCATCATACTGGCCATTTACGCTTACGGTCAGTTCATAAAACACGCTAAGACTTACTATAATGACCAGTGCACCGAGTACAAGAACGAATGGCACTGGGACAGCAAGGACGGCATTTCCGAATCCTTTGCCGCCCCCTGCAACTTCAGTTCAGGCGAGGGCGAAGTCGTAACTCTCTACACCACCCTTCCCGACGAGATCCCCGAAGAAACCTATCTTTATATCCGTACAGGTATCAACTTTAAGGTCTTTGTAGGCAATGAGGAAAGATACAATTTCCACATCGGCGAATCCACGCTTCCCGGTGAGAACGCCAAGAGCTTCTGGCTCCCCATTGAGCTAAAGCCTACAGATGCCGGCAGAACTTTGACCCTCTACCGCTACGACATCCATCATTACAACGGTCATTTAAATACAATGTACATCGGTAACACGCAGGGATTTTTCCGTCAGTGTCTCTTGGACAACGGCCTCATCCTTCTGATGGCATTTACCCTTATGGTCCTTGGATTCATCATCGCCATCATAAGCATTATTTACCGAATCCGTTCAAAAAAGAGTTTCCCCCTTATGTACCTAAGCGTAGGCGTCCTTGCAGCTTCCTTCTGGCTCATATTGGACAACTATACTTATCCTTTTATCTTCAATAACTATTTTGTAGACGGAATCGTAGAGTATCTGCTTGTCATGCTGCTCCCCTTCCCCTTTGTCTGCTTCCTCAATCTTTTGCAGAAGAGAAGATACCAGCATTTGTTCAATGTACTCAACGCAATAACCGTAGTCAGCTTTGTGGTTTTCTCGCTCCTTCATTTTACTAATATCGTGGAATTCGATAATTCCATGATCCATATCAACATCATAATGGGCGTTGAGGCCGTTATCGCCACTGTAGTCCTTGTTCGCGATGTATTTGTAAAGAAGCACAGCGACTATTTCCTTATTGCCATTGGTTATTTTGTCCTCATCGCTTCTCTTGTGGGTGAGATCATCCATATCAATCTCCCCGTCCACAACAACGACGGTATCATCGCAGCCTTTGGTCTTTCCTTTATCCTTGTCTGCGCCATCGTTGAAGAGATCCAGGCTCTCAGGACTTTGCATTTAAGAACTTTGGAAGCTACGGAAAGCAACCGAGCAAAATCAACCTTCCTTGCAAATATGTCCCACGAGATCCGTACCCCCATCAACGCCATCATGGGTATGAACGAACTCATTCTCCGTGAGAATTCCAGTGAGAGCATCCGCGGCTATTCTGAGAACATCAAGAAAGCCAGCCAGTCCCTTTTAGAGATCATCAACGATATCCTTGATTTCTCCAAGATCGAACAGGGTAAGATGGAGATCATTGCCGAGAAATACGATATCCGCGAACTGTTGTTAAGCGTTATTACAATGAATAAAGTTAAGGCTGACGAGAAGGGCTTGCGACTTAACATTGATATCCCCGAAGCTCTTCCCACCATGTTCTCCGGCGACTCAAAGCGCATACGTGAGATCATGACAAACCTTTTAAACAACGCTGTTAAATACACTCAAAAGGGTGCGGTTACTTTCTCCGTTCATCTTGCATACAGAAGCGGTCAGACCCATCTTGTTATCAGCGTAAAAGATACGGGAATCGGAATCAAGGAAGAAGATCAGGAAAGACTTTTCAAACAGTTTGAACGTCTTGATTTTGTTAAGAACAAAAGCATTGAGGGAAGCGGTCTCGGTCTTGCCATTACAGGAAATCTTGTTCACCTGATGAACGGAACCATCGAATGCAAGAGTATTTATGGTGTAGGCTCCGAGTTCATCGTTATGATACCTCAGAGGATCCTTGATGAATCCCCCATCGGAGATTTGGAGCAATATAGGATGAGCACCTTCCTCACCGAGGACGACGGCGAATATTCTTTCGTATGTCCTTCAGCCAAGATCCTTATTGTTGATGACAACGATATGAACCTTAAGGTTGCCGCAGGTCTCATCGAGACTACAAAGGCTATTGTCACCACCTGCGTCAGCGGTTTTGAGATGCTTGACCTTATCACAAAGGAAAAGTATGACATCATCCTTCTTGACCACATGATGCCTGATATGGACGGTATCGAAACCCTTATCGCCGCTAAGAAACTTGATAATAATCTTAACAGGACCACTCCCGTTATCGCACTTACCGCCAACGCCATCGTTGGTGCAAAGGAAATGTATCTGGAGAACGGCTTCGCTGATTACCTGAGTAAGCCCATGGATGTTAAGCATCTTAACATGGTCCTTAAGGATCACCTTCCCGAAGATAAGATCATGTATATCCATGAATCCGAGGAACAGCACCAGAAGCGCCACAACGCTTACAATTCCTCCATCATTGACAGAGCTACCGGTCTTACATATTGCGGAGACATGGAAGATTTCTACCATGATGCTCTTAAGCTTTATGCGGAATCTCTTCCCGAAAAGATGGAAGCCCTCAGTTCTCTGTTAGAAAAAAAGGACTTCGTAAACTACGAAGTCCAGGTACATTCTCTTAAATCAAATTCCATGACCATCGGTGCCACCGACCTTTCGGCAATGGCAAAGGATATGGAATTTGCATGCAAGGAGAACAATATCAGTTTTGTTGAAAACAATCACAGACGTCTCATTGAAATGTGCGGCGTCGTTTTAGAAGAAGCAAACAAGATGCTGAATATATAACCGTTGTTTATCTTGTTTATTTTCTTCTTTTACCACCGTGTCCCCGGTGCGCTTTATTTGCGGCAGGCATTGCCTGTAATTGTCTTCCGTAACGCGCTCCGGGGATTCCTCTTAAAGCTTCAAAAGTTGCTCTGCATGCTTCGCATCTTTCGAATGGATGTCCCATAGGGAGCTGTCTTCCGCAATCCTTACATCTCTTAATGAATTTATTCTTGTTACCGCTAAGGTAATCTTCAATCAAAAGCTCGGTATTCTTCTTTTCCTCCATGAGCCACTCTTCGTCCATGATCTTGCCCATGTGTACGGAGAAAAGATGATAGAGTTCCAAAAGCTTGTAATAGGTCTCAAGCTTTTCAAGCTCATTATGGCCGCTCCTTGGATAAGAAGGCTTTTCAAGAGAAACATCAGCTGCATAAGTTAAGCAGTACTGTACCCACTGATCCACAACTCTGGGGTTTCCGTCATCAATGGGACAGGAGATCATATCGTAAATGATATCCTTTTTATTCTCGGAGTCACCGTAGATAAGATCAAAGTCAAGGCTCTGATCCTTAAGGGTGTGATAGAGGGAAAGCATCCTGTCTATCTTCATCTTCTCGTAAGGCTTTTGAGGATGAATATTGTACCATACGGTAAGTATCTCGCTTAATGTAGCATCAAGGTTTACCAGCATTCTGGGGAATCCAAGGATCGCTGATCTTATCTGAGGAAGAGGTTTGCCAATGGTTCTTTTAAGAACGGGAAGGAATTCTTCGTCAGTTGTCGTGACATAACCAATGTCATATTTTCCGAATCGTCCCGCACGTCCGGCAATCTGAAGGATCTCGTCGGGTTTTAAGTCACGTCTCTGCTGTCCGTCAAACTTCCAGCTCTCTGCAAAGATTATTCTCTGGATGGGGAGGTTGATTCCCATTCCGATTGCATCGGTTGAAATAACGACTTTCGTCTCGCCATTTGCAAATCTTCTGACCTCGGATTTTCTTGTTTCCGGAGGGAGCTTTCCGTAGATAACGCTGGCCTTTATTCCCATCATTTCAAAGCGGGCCGCAAGGTCAAGGACGCGCTTTTTTGAGAATAGGATATAACAGTCACCGGGGCGAACCTGGTTTCTTGTAACCCTGTTGCTGTCGCTTAAGATAAAGGGCTCATCCTCCACCACAAGACCTGTTTTTCTCTCGTGGTGAGTAATGTCATATTTATCTCCGCAGGTATCGATGATCTCTGTCAAAAGCTCGGTTACATTATCACTTGATAACAGATATATTTCCTTTGCCTTAACGCCAAGGATTGCTCTTGACCACGCAGCACCTCTCTCGGGATCTGCGATCATCTGGCACTCGTCGATAACTGCAATGTCGTAATCATCATCTAAATTCAGAGTCTCAACAGTCTGAGAAAGAACCCTGCTGTTCTCAACGGTTATATGCTCTTCACCGGTCCTCATGGAAGTCGGAGTTCCGGCGTCGTTAAGGGTATCGTAAACCTCAAGGGCAAGAAGTCTTAAGGGTGATAAATAAACACCCTTCTGAGCCTCTTTTAGATGCTGAATCGCCTCGTAGGTCTTACCGGAGTTGGTTGGTCCAACGTGAAGGTGGAAATTGCGGACCATGGCTCTGGTCTCGGTGTACTCAGCAGTAGGGTCAGTCTGAACAAGGCCCATTATCTGAACCTTGATCTTTTTATCATAGAACTTCTTAAATTTCTCTTCTATGGGAGTTGCTTTTGTGATTATGGGCCTGTTTCTGGGGTCGCTTAAGAAATCGAGATAACTCTCGATAGCGTCATCACTTCTTGTCAGTGCCAGGATCTCCCAATCCTTTGCAGCCACAGTCTGAATAAGCCTTGCCATTTCTTCTTCGCTGTGACGGCGCATGGCCGGGGGCTGAAGTGAAATAGAGGCCTTCATTGCAAGGATCCTGGGGTACAGGTCCGCATATTGATATCCGTAATACGCGTTCTTGATCACGTTACCCGTCGAACCGATCTTCTTATCGAGTTTCTTCATGTTCGTAGGGTTTTTACGGTTACAGAGTCTTTCGTAAGTGTCCGCATACAGCTCTTCCATTCTTGCCTGGAGCTGCATCGCGCGCATAAGTTCCGCCTCCTGCTCTTCTTCGAGGCGTTTTTGTTTGTCGTAATCCATCTTTTACCTATTAGTGTTAAATTTCTATGTCAAGCTCCACAGGGCAGTGGTCGGAGCCCATTATGTCACAATGAATCTTGGCATCCTTAAGAGAATCCTTTAATTTCTCAGATGCCACAAAATAATCTATACGCCAACCCGCGTTCTTCTCCCTTGCGTGGAACATGTATGACCACCAGGAGTAGATGTCGGCCTTGTCGGGGTAAAAATATCTGAATGTGTCGATATATCCGCTCTGAAGGGTCTTGGTAAAGCAAGCTCTCTCTTCATCGGTAAATCCGGCGTTCTTGTGGTTAGACTTGGGATTCTTAAGGTCGATCTCTTCGTGAGCGACATTAAGGTCTCCGCAATATATTACAGGCTTTTTCTCCTCAAGAGAAAGAATGTAATTAAGGAAATCCTTCTCCCAAACCTGTCTGTACTCAAGACGGGTAAGCTCTCTCTGGGAGTTGGGAACGTAAACGGTTATGAAATAAAACTTCTCAAACTCAAGGGTGATAACGCGTCCCTCGGTGTCATGCTCGGGAATTCCGATGCCATAGGTTACGGAAATGGGCTCCTGTTTTGTAAATACCGCAGTTCCGCTGTAGCCCTTCTTTTCTGCATAGTTCCAATACTGATGGTATCCGGGAAGATCTAAATCGATCTGTCCTTCCTGAAGTTTCGTTTCCTGAAGGCAGAATATATCGGCCGAAAGAGCATTAAAAGAATCCATGAACCCTTTGTCCATGATGGCTCTTAATCCGTTAACATTCCAAGATATAAATTTCATTTAGCCAAGTATCCTCTCGCAAATCTTATTACAATTTTCATAGACTATCTCCGGTCTCTCACCGATGTTGTAGACACCGTTGTGGTAAAGGATCTTTCCTCCCACCATAGTCATGAGCACATTGCTCTTGCTTCCGCTGTAAACAATGTTCTTAACGATATTGTTCTCCGGCTGCATATTGGGCGTATGCATATCAAGGAGAATGATGTCCGCAAATTTTCCCGTATCAAGTATGTCTGCGTCTTTAAGTTCAAGGGCTCTGGCGCCGCCAATGGTGGCCATACCCAGAACCTTGTCCGCACCAATGGATACAGCATCGTTGTCCCTGATCTTTGATAATGTACTTACAAGATACATTTCCCTGAACATATCAAGGGCGTTGTTGCTGGCAGGTCCATCGGTACCGATCGCCACATTGAAACCTTTGGTTACAAGCTCTGTTACGGGAGCAATACCGCTGGCAAGCTTGATATTTGAACCGGGATTTGTAACAACGGATACATCCTTCTTTTCAAGGACGTCCATTTCCTCTTCCGTTAAGTATACGCCGTGGAAAATGCCTCCGCCGTAATCAAACATTCCGAGGGAATCAAGGAACATTCCGGGAGTCATTCCGTATCTTTCCTTGCAGCCCTCCACCTCTTTTTTTGTCTCGCTCATGTGACAATAAAAAGGTGCTTTGTATTTATGAACCACCTTGCTGATACGGTCCAGAAGTTTCTTTGAGCAGGTGTACTCCGCATGCATTCCCAGCTTATAGCTTATAAGGGGATTGAACTCGTTTAACCTCTCGAATTCTTCAGCCATCTTCTCGGGGCTTGATGTGTGGTCGTTCACGTTTCCGCAAAGGACGCATCTCATTCCCGTATCCCTGCAGGCTTCCGCTACTGCATCGAGATTGATATACATATCAAAAATGGAGGTAACACCACTGGTTACATACTCCATGACAGCCAATCTTGTAAGCTCGTAGATATCTCCGGAAGAAAGCTTTGCCTCATAGGGAAATACCTTGTTATTGAGCCATTCGTCCAAAGGCATATCGTCCGCATAGGAACGAAGGAATGTCATGGCGGAATGGGTATGGGCATTCTTAAAGCCCGGCATAAGGAGATTGTCGCCGCAATCAATTTCAAAATCCCACTTGATGTGAGGAATGGCAGGGCCTGCATCTAATATATCTTCGTTTGTGCCTATATATGCAATGCGCTCATTTTTGATCCATACCTCTCCTCTGAATATATCCTTGTCGGACTCCATGGTCAGTATTCTTGCGTTATATAGACGGATATTCATAGCTGCTCCTTTCCCAACCTGAAAACGGATTGCTTTACGTCTTATCCAATGCTGTTATCTAAAAAGATTATAGCACAAAAAGGGAGCAAACGCATTAAGCGCCGCTCCCTCGTAATTTTATTCGTATGTAATGTAGTCCTGGTATTCGTCCCATACAAGGCAGATCCAGGTTTTTCCCTGATTGAGAACTACTTCTTCTCTGTTTGAATCATAGAACTTGAAAGGCTCTGAGTCGTCATTGCTTCTGATCCAGTATCCGGGGATGACCTTTCCTTCTGTGAAGATGTAGGCTGCGTCTCCGCCGTACATGGTGAAATCAAGGTATCCGCTGGTATCGTCGTAATAGCTTCCCTTGGTAACCATGAAGATAACGTTTCTGTACGCCAGCTCTTCGTTGTTGCATTCGTCGATCTGGGGCTCTCCGAACTGATATCTGTGGAAGAGGTGATCGGTGGAATCATAAATGAAGTAGGGAAGTCCGTGTCCGTATCCGCCACCTGACTTATCTGAAGAATATCCGCCGGGTGAGATCTTGGTCACACTATCAAACTCGCTGTACTTTGAAACCGTGCCGTCCTGAGCAAACCGGAAAGTGGGCTGGAAGGTGGAACGATAATTCTTTTCATAGCCCTGTCTTTCAACTGCGGTCTCATATCCGTCGATGGTCATGATTCCGGTGTACTCTGTTGCGTATCCTGCAGCTTTTCTCTGCTCATCTCTTGCAAATGCTTCGTCGGAAGGATTGTCAATTCCGAGAACGGATGCGGAAACATTGTCCACTCGGTCGGAGTTGATGATAGGTCCTGCAAGAGGAACTGTAAGTCCCCAGTTGCAGTAGATCGCATCAAGAGTCATGGCCTCATATACAAAGTAATGTCTTGCACTTCTAAGAGGTCCGATGTGATCGAGCTCATCATAATCCTCGAAGACCGCCATAAGTCTGGTGCAGCTGAGCCACTCCATGGGAGCCTCGAATATAATGCTGGCCTTTGATATGCCATACTGAGGCATAGCCGCCTTGTTGTTGGGGATCATAACTGCCATGGGACGTCTGTTTACAATATCTTCGTCCTTCCACTCACCTGTAAGGTAGCTCTGCTTTTTGCCGTCCACAGTGGGGCGCTCTGTAATTACTTCTCCGTCGGCAATGTCCGATGTGGTTCCGGTTCCACCGTTTCCGTCTGAGATGGGGGTAGCATTCAGATCGGGGAGGGTATCATCTGCGGCACATGCCGTAAGTCCCATAACTGCTATGAGTACAAGGACCATTGCAATAATCTTTTTTCTCATTTTTATTCCTTTTATAAATGCGGATTAATCCATTATATTCTAGGATTAGATTATCTCATACTGAAAAAAACAGGTCAATAAAGCATGGGCTACGGGTTTCTTAATATTTCTTAAGGAACAAAGGACATACTCTTCAGACGCCCTACACGTCTCCTTTTTTCCATAAAAAAAGTGACAGGAGATCGCTCCCTTGTCACTAATGTACTGCTGGTGGCCGGACTTGAACCGGCACGGGGTTGCCCCCGAGGGATTTTAAGTCCCTTGCGTCTACCTATTCCGCCACACCAGCATTTCAATCACAGATTCTACCATAACGAATCGGAAATTGCAACGGATATTTAAACAACTATATGTTCAAATTTCAGGATGGTGGCACTTGTCTTGGGGAGAGTTATCTTAAGGACTCCCGTATGAAGGGGATATACTCTCTCTTCCATGGTGTAACCATCGTCATTTGACTGGAATATCATTTTCATTACACCGGTACGGTGGGTTCCAAGCTCCCAGGCCGAGATCTCCTTGTCTATAGCCACATTATTGTTGTTAATGAGGATCATGCACTGGTCATGTCTCGTAAATCGCCCGTAAGCGATAAAGTTGTATTCGCTTCCCAGCTTCTTTATTGAGCCGTTCCTTAAAACCGGGTATTTGTTTCTCAGGGCGATGATGTCTCTGTGGAACTGTATCATCTGCTGATCTTCATGTCCCCAGGGGTAGGTTCTTCTGTTGTCGGGATCTGTAAATCCGCATACGCCCGCTTCATCACCGTAGTAGATAGTCGGCGCTCCGGGCCAGGTCATCTGAATGACTACGCCTTCCCTGAACACAGCCTTGTTAACACCGTCCTCTGCGGCCCTCGGACCAAGAGTATTGGTACGTCCTACCTTGTGGTTTGTTCTTGTTAAAAATCTTGAGTGGTCATGGTTTGACAGTTCGTTCATTGCCGTCTGCCAGGAAGGCATGCTGAAGCTTGATGTGTGGTGAAGCATTGCTCCCCAGAAGCTCTCTGCATTTCCAAGAAGGTTTTCACGGAAGTCATCGCTGTGCTTTTCCATACCTGTAAGGAACCAGGTTACCGGCTCCATAAAGGCATCATAGTTCATGACTGTATCCCACTCGTTGCCCTGAAGCCAATCCCTTGTACTGCCGTAATGCTCCGCAAGGATCAGCGCATTGGGATTTGCCTCTTTAACAGCTTTCCTGAAATCCTGCCAGAATTTATGGTTGAATTCAGGTGAATGGCCAAGGTCCGCAGCAACGTCAAGTCTCCATCCGTCAATATTAAAGGGCGGAGATACCCACTTCTTGGCTATATGCAAGATATAATCATATAAAGCCTTTGAGCCCTCATAATTGAGCTTCGGCAAGGTATCATGTCCCCACCATCCGTCGTATGTGGGATTGTATGGCCATTTGGAATCATCATTAAAGCTGAAATATGACCTATAAGGGCTATCAGCGCTGACATAGGCGCCCTTGTCATATCCGTCTACATTCTCATAGATGCGCTCTCTGTCCAGCCACTTGTTGAAGGATCCACAGTGGTTGAATACACCATCGAGGATGACCTTCATTCCGCGGTTATGAGCTTCTTCCACAACCTTGATGAAGAGCTCGTCACTGGCGGTAAGGTTGTTAAATCCGGTAACGCGTCTGATGTATCTTGTTGATAATCTGTTTTCCTTTGATCCGGGAGGAAGGAGCTCACCCTCGTCGTCCACGATCTTTCCGAAATGGGGATCGATATGGTCGTAATCCTGAATATCGTATTTATGGTTTGAGGGCGAAACGAAGAGGGGGTTAAAGTAAATGGCCTCTACTCCAAGTCCTTTTATATAGTCAAGTTTGTTGAGAACGCCCTGTAAGTCGCCTCCGTAGAAGCATCTTACATCCATGGACTGAGGATCCCTGTTCCAGTCTTCAACACGGATAACAGGCTCCCCGATGTAGCTGTATTCGCCGGTCAGAACGTCGTTGGTAGGATCTCCGTTACAGAATCTGTCAACGTAGATCTGGTACATGACTGCGCCTTTGGCCCACTTAGGGGTTGAGAATCCGGGAATGATGTTAAAGGTATAGTACTCGTTCACATCCCTTGTGCAGCCACGCATATCGTAGTAGCAGACAAGGTTTCCGCAAACAACTTCGAAATAGTATGAAAATTTTTCGTCGCTGAGTTTAACCTGTACTTCAAAGTAATCGAAATGTACGGCAGTCTCCACCTTAGTCATAAGGTATTTATTTCCATGCCATACAAGGAGTACATAATCAACGTTGTTTTTGGCGGTTCTGAATCTGATCTTAACTGTAGAAAAAGCGTCCGGTTCCGTGGGAGAGACGTATTCGGCGGAAGTGTCGCTGAAAAGTGCTCTCGTGTTAAAAACAGGGCGCATCGTATTTATATAATTCTGGAAATATAGAATTTTTTTTCGTTTTTCTAGGTCCATAATGATCTCTCTCTTGTTTGTTTAAAACACTCGAAAACATTATACGGAAAACGGTTTACTGAGTAAACCACCTAACAGCATTATTTTACCTAAAAAAGGATGATATAGCAAGAAACTTTAACCTGTTCCACAAAAGCGAAAAGGACAGCCGGGGAAGCTGTCCTTTTCTTAGAGAAGGTATTTCTTGGGGGTATAGCAAAAAAACTAATGTATTGGGGTACAATCAGTATATTATCATATACTATTTATACAAGTAAGTCTCACTTTACATAAATTTGACAACAAATAACCCCTCTTTTTGTGCATTTTTACTAAATAGTAGTAGTTGTAAAGCAGCCTTCAAACTCTTCGCGAGTAATTCTCTCCTTCTCTAAGAGCAGTTCTGCACATTTATGGAGAACGCTTTCGTTCTCGAGAATGATATCCTTAGCTTTTTTATAACAGTCATCAATGATGGCTTTAACTTCTCTGTCGATCTCGCTTGATACTTCTTCGCTGTGATTCTTTGCATGTGCAAGATCACGTCCGATAAATACCTCGTCCTCGTCGTCATCATAGCAGATAACGCCCACATTCTCGCTCATACCAAAGCGGGTTACCATCATACGTGCTACCTTGGTAGCCTTCTTGATGTCACTGGAAGCGCCGGTGGTTATATCGCCGAAGATGATCTCCTCTGCGATTCTTCCGCCCAGTGAAACCATGATATCCTGGAGCATCTTGCTCTTGGTAAGGTACATGTCGTCCTTTTCGGGAAGGGGCATTGTGTAACCGCCGGCGCCTTCTCCGGTAGGAATGATGGAAACAGTAAATACAGGGCCAACATCAGGAAGAACATGGAAGAGGATCGCGTGTCCCGCCTCATGATAAGCGGTAAGCTTCTTTTCCTTGTCCGTTACGATACGGCTCTTTTTCTCGGTACCGATACCGACTTTGATAAAGGACTTTCTGATATCCTCCATGGCAATAAACTTTTTATTGTCCTTGGCTGCCTTGATAGCAGATTCATTCAAAAGGTTCTCAAGATCCGCACCGGTAAAGCCTGCTGTTGTCTTTGCGATCTGGGAGAAATCCACATCATCACCAATGGGTTTATTCTTGGCATGAACCTTTAAGATCTCTTCTCTTCCCTGTACATCGGGTCTTCCGACAACAACCTTTCTGTCGAAACGTCCGGGTCTTAAGATAGCAGGATCGAGGATGTCCACACGGTTGGTTGCTGCAAGGACGATGATTCCTGAGTTGGGAGCAAATCCATCCATTTCAACCAGCATCTGGTTTAAGGTCTGCTCACGCTCATCGTGGCCACCGCCCATACCGGTTCCACGTCTTCTTGCAACAGCATCGATCTCGTCGATGAATACGATACAAGGGCACTCTTTTCTTGCGCTTTCAAAAAGGTCTCTGACTCTGGATGCGCCGACACCGACGAACATCTCAACGAAGTCTGAACCGGAGATGCTGAAGAAGGGTACTCCCGCTTCTCCCGCAATAGCTTTAGCAAGAAGGGTCTTACCTGTTCCGGGGCTACCCTCAAGGAGAATACCCTTGGGGATCCTTGCTCCGAGAGCGGTATATTTTCCGGGATCCTTAAGGAAGTCTACAACTTCCGCAAGTTCCTCTTTTTCCTCTTTAAGACCTGCAACATCAGAAAAACGTACTTTACTGTCTCTGATGACTTCATGGTGGCTCTTTCCAAAATTCATCATCTTGGAATTGCTTCCGCCGCCTGCTGCCCCTGCGGTTCCCGCAAAGAGCATCATGAACATGAATATAACGGCTACAACCAGTACAGCCAAAGGAACCAGAACGTTAAGTGCCCAAACACCCCAGAAACCGTCCTTAACTACCGGATCGATCTCATGCTCTCTGATCTCCTTTTCGATCTCGCTGACAGAAGTAACGTACAATCTCTTTGTTACTCCGTTTTCAAGGCCCACAGTAATATATCCGCTGGGAGAGCTTTCGTCCGGTGTAATTGCTACATCCGAAACCTTTCCCGCTTCCATATCGGTAACAAACTGTGAATATGTGTAGGGAGTGGCGCTGCTTCTGACTATGTTAAGTACTACTACGATGGCTACCAGAACCAGCATGAAAATAAGATAGCCTCGAAATCCCCTCTTGTTGTTGTTCAAAAATTTTTCCTCCGCAAACTATATTAGTCAAACTTTACGACGCCGATATAAGGAAGGTTTCTATATCTCTGGTCGTAGTCAAGACCATATCCCACAACGAACTCGTCGGGGATCTCAAATCCGGTGTAATCAACCTTGACATCGGTTACTCTTCTTGAAGGCTTGTCAAGGAGTGTGCAAAGCTTAAGAGATGCGGGCTTTCTGTCCTGCATCATCTGAAGAAGATAGCTTAAGGTTCTTCCGCTGTCTACGATATCTTCTACGATAAGAACATCCTTATCCTTGATGGACTCATCAAGATCCTTTACGATCTTAACAACGCCGCTGGACTTGGTGTCTCCGCCGTAGCTTGATACTGACATGAAGTCAAGGGAAACGGGAAGATCGATTCTCTTTGCAAGCTCACAAAGGAAGAAGCTTCCACCCTTTAATACGCAAATAAGGTGAACCTGCTTGCCTGCATAATCGCGGGTGATCTGCTCACCGATTTCTTTGATCCTCTTGTCTACGTCTTCTTCTGAAATCATTATTTCAACATGTTCTGCCATTTTATTACCTCTCGTATTCCAATCTTATTATCTTTTCGTTATTAAACGTAAGTTCCATATCATCGCTCATGCGATAGCCCACGAGCCAGATACATTTATCCGCCACCGCTACAACAGGGATCTTCTCCCTTTCGGAAGCAGGTATCTTTTCATCGATCATGAATTTCTTCAGGCTCTTTTTTCCGGGCCGTCCTTTGGAGTCTTTGATCATGATGTAATCGCCTGACCTACGGGACCTCAGTTCAATTGGCCCATCTATTTTATCATAATCCATGTATTTAGTATACTTATTTGCTTCAGACTCTTTCCTTACAAACTCCTCAGTGACAGCGTTTCCATCAGAAAGCACTTCATAGGAAAGCTTTCCAAGCTCCGGTGAAGACTCCAAAGTTTCCGATTCCTTTTTCTCAACGATCAGTTTGTCGTATTCCCTTACGGCTCTTACGCCTCTTGCAAGGTCCAGGGATCTGTTACTGGGATTGTCAACAAGTTCAAGAAGCTGTTCTATCTGGAGGCTTCCGATATCCTTGCCTCCCCGGGTAACAAGCCTTAGCGCTCTGTGGAGGATCCGCTTTTTTATTGCTGGATGAAGCTCCGAAAGTTTCTTGGTATCAAGATCCACTCTCCGAACTATTTCTCCTGCAGATTCATTATCCATAGCTACTTCGGGATCTTTTCCGGAATATTCTATGATAAGGCAGGCTTCGTATCCTTTTCTTTCGGACTCTTCAAGGAAATCCTCGGTCTCAGAAAGGATCTTTGCGGTTCCGCTTATTCTTTTTACAGCCCCCGCAGCTATCTCCTCCGCTACGGGAAGGACATTGTGCCTTATCTTGTTTCTTGAATATATGTCTAAAGCATTGGTGGCGTCGGTAACAAAGGTGCATCCCTCAGACTTTAGGATCTCTTCTATTTCACATCTTTCAAGGCAAAGGAGCGGCCGGATAATAGGGAATCTTCCTTCTCTTATAACGGGGATCCCGGTAAGACCCTTCAGGGCGGATCCTCTGAAAAGATTAAACAGCACCGTCTCTGCGTTGTCGTTCATGTTATGGGCAACGGCGATCTTGACCGAGCCCTTTCCCTTATATTTCTTAATTAACCCTTCCGCTTCTTTCTCAAAAGCTTCATACCTGACTCTTCTTCCGGCTTCTTCCTCCGAGCAGCCCCATTCTTTAGCTTTTGCGGGAACATCTTCTTTTACAAGAACAAAGGGAACCTTTAACTCCTTGCAAAGCTTCTCAACAAAAGCCGCATCCTCTCCGGCTTCCTTTCGGATGCCGTGGTGTACATGAAGAGCAGTAACCTGAGTATCATATTTCTCACGGAGTTCGCATAACAAAAATAAGAGGCAAACCGAGTCCGCCCCTCCTGAAATACCGGCAACAATACTGTCACCGGGTTCTATCAGTTTATTCGTCTCCATAAAGGAGACTACCTTTTCCATTAATGCTTTTTCCATCAGTTATTATTGTCTTTACGGAATACGATCTCGCCTTCGTTGGTAAGCCCCAGTTTTTCACGAGCCTGTTCTTCTGCGTATCCCTTTGTCTGGATGTATTTTCCAAGTTCATCGATCTCTTGTGAGCGTTCCTCTTCGGCTGCGATCTGTTCGTCGTAGATAGCATCCTGGGCGTTATATCCCGCCAGCTTGCTTCTAACTTCCGCGCTCTGGATCATAATGATTATAGAGATCAAAAAAACGACTATTGCAACAAGCAAAAAGCCCATAAAACTGCTATGTTTTCTTTTTCTTGCCATTGCCGTTCTGGCCATAACGATCCACCTTCCTCAAATACATAAAGGCACAAAAAGTACCGTTTACATAATCTTACCCCTATTTCAGAGGCTCCGTCAACCTTTTATTGGCTGATATACTTAAACAATTCCTTGGCTTCGTCCTTCTTAACGGTCTCTGCTACATCAAGGACTTCCACCTTAACTTCCTTGTTTCCAAAGGTTATGGTGATGATATCTCCAACCTTAACGTCGGTAGAAGCCTTGGCAACCTTGTCGTTGATCATGACTCTGCCGGTATCGCACGCCTCATTGGCGATAGTTCTTCTCTTTATCAGTCTTGAAACCTTTAAATACTTATCTAATCTCATCTTCGTTCCTCTGCTTAAAAAAAGCGCATCCAATGGTTTGGATGCGCCAGATAAATCTAAATCAGTAAACTATTAGTTTACAGCGTCCTTAAGAGCCTTACCAGCCTTGAACTTAGGAGCTTTAGAAGCCTTAATCTTCATTTCCTTGCCGGTCTGAGGGTTTCTTCCGGTTCTAGCTGCTCTCTTAGCAACTTCGAAAGTACCGAAACCAACGAGCTGAACCTTGTCGTTCTTCTTAAGTGCCTTGGTAACAACAGTGATGAAAGCATTAACTGCTTCCTGTGCATCCTTCTTGGAAAGCTTTGCTTCCTCAGCAACAGCTGCAACAAACTCAGTCTTGTTCATGTTTTATTTTCCTCCTGAATATGAGATTATTTGGTAGCAATTAAAAGCTACTCTTTATATATACTTACTTTACGCTATTTTGTCAAGAAAAATGGGCAAAAACGTGCATAAATTCAGTATTTTTTTGAAATTTTAGGGCTCTTTTACCAAATCAGCAAAAGAAAATGATACATCTTTGTCATCTGTATCTACAGATATGGTATAACTGCGGGTTACATAGCCCGTTTTGCTGAGTGTAACAATATGTAATCCGGAAGCTTTTTTGAAGCTGCAGGGAGCGATCCCCACATATGCTCCGTCAAGATAAACTTCCGCTCCCGCAGGGGAATCGATATAAACCTTATAGTAGGTAGTAGTTACGTCCGTAGTTGCGGAAGCATTGCTGCTGTCGGTGCTTCCGGTTCCGCTTTCAGCAGTCTGACCTGATGAGCTTGTGCTTTCTGTATTTCCGTTATTTCCCGTACTCTGGGACGAAGACTGGCTGCTTTGTGAAGACTGACCTGTTCCCTGAGAGGAACTTGAACTCTCCGTGGACTGAGTAGAAGTATTATTTGATGCCGTTTCTTCTTTACTACTGTCCTTGTCGCTTTCGGATTCGCTGTCTATCTTTTCAAGAGTGATATCAATGCCTGCTGTAGGCTGTCCGACGTTCAAATACTGGGTAATGGTGGTGTAACCTTCTGCCTTGCAAATAAGCTGATGCAAACCATAGGTTAGCTCAATGCTCTCGGATGCACTCTTCTGCTCTCCGTCGATGTAGAGCTTTGCGGTATTGGGGTTAACAGAAAACAGTACCGTACCGGTCTTTGGCTTAGCAAAAACAACATCTGAGAAATCCAATGAGGATTCACTGTTTCTGTTTATAACAACGCTCTTTTCAGCGGTGGTTCCGGCGGCGCTGATGATAACCTGGTACTTTCCTTCCGGAACGGTGATCAGCATATCTTCGGTCACCTTCTGAATAACGGAATAACCTATCTCGATCCAACCGTCGATAAAGCCCTGATGGCCTGTTAAACGAAGGTATCCGTGTCCCTTTTCCACGCTTACGCTGTATACTTTGTTTCCGATGCCTTTGAAAGTCAGCTTGTCAGTGGAAATGATATCTGATTCCGTGATCCTGCTTCCTTCGGAAAAATATACGCAATCGGAGGCAACTTTGTAGACGTCCTCTCCGATGGTTACTTCTTTCTTTATCTCATCCATGGAGTATCTGTCGGTTTCTTTGATGGTCCAGGAGTCCTTGGAAAGTCTTACTTCGGAAAGTCGCTTTTTCTCTTTGATGAACTTGACGTCCACGATATCCCCGGGCTCGATCTGGTCAAGGCTCAGGGTATTGCCGTATTTATCATAGAAGCAGGTTGTTCCATCGTATTCCAGGGTGTAGTTTCTCTCTACATCAAGATTGTAAAAAGTAAGAGTCTTGTTTTCATCATCCTTTGAAACAAGAATGGGGGTGTCGGCGGAATCATAGCTTCCGGGGCCATAGACGATAGGTGCGGAAGACGTAGGCTTCTCCCCAACAGCTTCCCCTTCCTCTCCGTTTATAACAGGAGATTTTTCCGGTGTCAGGCTGATGCCGCATCCTGTGAGTAAAAGGACTGCTGCCACCGCCAAAGCCGCTTTTGCAGCATATTTACTTTTTAAAAAACCGGCTCTACAAATCATTTTTCCACCCTACATAAGAGCTTTTGCTCTGGTCTTCAAATACTCAGGATCGTTTTTGTCGGGATCGTCAAGAACTTCTTCCAAAAGAGTATTCAGGATCTCGCCCATGGCGGGTCCCGGCTTTACTCCAAGTTCTATAAGATCTTTGCCGTTTATCTTTAATTCCTTGAGAGAAACGCACTGATTCTTCTCAAGTATTTCTTTATATATTCTATCCCACTCACGGATATTTTCAAGTTTCTCCTCGCGCATATATTCGCTCTGGGCAAGGATATCCGCCTCTTTCACTTCAAGGAACATGGGGAACAGATCCTTTCCGATCTTGTTCATGGCCTTGCGAACCTTCTTGTCCGTAGCGGGGACTCCGTTTCCGTAGTCGTGATATTTTACAAGGATAGCGACGGTATCAATTGTGTCGTTGTCCATCTTAAGACGCCTAAGGATGGTCTTTGCCATCCGGGAGCTAACCATTGGATGTCCGTGGAAGTGAGTGATTCCGTCTTCGTCAACGTCAAGTGAATCGGGCTTTCCTATGTCATGAAGGAGCATAGCAAGTCTCAACTTGGGATCAGGTCTTACATTTTCAATGCTGTGAATAATATGCTCGCCCACGCTATAGCAGTGATGAAGGTGCTGTTGCTCCGTCTCCATTGCCACATCGAATTCAGGCAGGAATATTTTTGTCATTCCTGTCTCGTAAGCTTTTCTTATCTCCCCGGGATTGTCGGAAACAAGAAGCTTAACAAGCTCTGTGTGAATTCTTTCGGCGCTTATCTTTTCAAGGTTCCCTGAAAGATCCCTGATGGCTTTTTCAGTCTCGGGATCGATCTTATATCCAAGCTGGGCAGAGAATCTGACGGCTCTCAGCATTCTAAGAGCGTCCTCGGTAAATCTCTCGTGGGGATCCCCGACGCAGCGGATGACTTTTCTTTCAATATCCTCAAGGCCTTCATACATATCAACCAGGCCCACGGTATCGTTGTAAGCCATGGCATTGATTGTAAAGTCACGCCTTAAAAGGTCTTCCTTAAGCTCTCTTGTAAAGGTGACATCCTTGGGATGCCTTCCATCCTCGTAGATGCCGTCAACGCGGTAGGTTGTGACTTCAAAGCCCTCGTCTCCCTGCATGACGGTAACGGTTCCGTGCTGAAGCCCGGTGTCAACGGTTCTCCTAAAGAGAGCCTTAACCTGCATGGGCTCTGCGGAAGTAGTAATGTCCCAGTCCTGGGGCTCCCGTCCAAGAATCGAGTCGCGCACGCAGCCTCCCACAACGTAGGCCTCATAGCCTGCGCCTTCCAGAGTCTTTATTATGAAATTGGCCCTTTCGGGAATAGTGATCTTGATGTCTTCAGCTTTCATTCTACAAAATAAACTTTTCTATTACTGTTACAAGACCGTCTTCATCGTTTGAACCGGTGATGAAGTCAGCGGCCTGTTTTACTTCTTCTTTGGCATTTGCCATTGCCACGCCTACTCCGGCGTAATTGATCATGGAGATATCGTTGAATCCGTCGCCGCAGCAAACAGTGTTCATACGCTTAACTCCGATCTTCCCAAGCATTCCGTCCAGGGTCTCTGCCTTGCTGACGTTTTTAGGCATGACCTCAAGGAAAAATTCCTCGGAGCGGTAAATGGCAAGTGAATCTCCGTATCTTGCCTGCAGTTCCTTTTCGTAACCCGCAGCCACCATTCCGGGCGCAGTGATAAGAACCTTGTTTACAGGGTAATTGATGAACTCGGGGAAATCGTAAACCGTAATAACTTTCATGTTGTTGATCCTTGCCTCGAGGAGCACATACTCATCGGGTTCAAAGGCAGAAACCACATAGTCTCCGTCGGGATCAATACCTTTTCTGTCAAGGTTGCCACCTTGAAGCTCGCGTTCCTTCTTGTTTCCGCTTATATAATAGGAGATCATTCCCGCTTCTTTTTCTTTGGCATACTCGTAGATCTCCTGAGGTATACCCATTGGCAATGTTCTCTGATAAATAACTTCTCCGTTTGAGCAGTCCTTTACTCTTGCTCCGTTAAAGGAAAGAAGATATCCGCCGTACTTTGCAAGCTCCAGCTCCTCTTCATATCTCTTCATTCCGGGAGTCGGTCTTCCGGAAGCAAGGATAACGGCGTGTCCCATCTCCATGACATGTTTTAATGCTGCAGCGGTCTTGGGTGTGATCTCTTTTTTTGAATTGGTAAGGGTGCCGTCAATATCAAGCACCAGCGCTTTTCTCGTCTCTATATCAAGCTTGTTCATTTTCTAATTGCTTTCTTCCGGGATCAGTGTTTCTGTAGTTACTTCCTTTTCCATCCTCTTCATCTCGTTAAGGAATCCAAAGATCAAAGGCAGTGTCAATGCGAAAGAGCAGATATCTGCCAGCATCTGGGCCATCTGAACTCCCCTAAGTCCGAGGAAATAAGGAACGATCAGCACCATGGGAATAAGGAAAAGTCCCTGTCTTGCGCCGGAGAGGATGGATGCTCTCAAAGTCTTTCCGACTGACTGAAGCATCATGTTTGAAAATACTACGACGCTGCTTAAAGGAAATACACACATCTGGAATCTGAGAGCAACAGCTCCGATGATGGCAACATTGGGATCGTCCTTTCTAAAGAAGGTAACGATGGGTGTTGCAAAAATAAAGCTTATAGTTGAGATCAAAAGGAGTACGCAAAATCCCACTTTTACGCAGAACCAGAAGGCCTCGCGAACTCTGTCATATTTCTTTCCGCCGTAGTTCATTCCGCAGACGGGCTGAAATCCCTGACCGAAGCCGATAAGTGCGGAATAGCAGAACATGAGATATCTGTTAACAACACTCATTGCAGCGATTGCGGAGTCTGAAACAGGGGCGCCGTAAGTTCCCGCTGCGCGGTTAAGCAAAACGGTTGAAATGCTTCCAAGGGCCTGACGAACCAGCGAAGGAAAGCCTCCCTTAAAGATTTCTTTTACATAGTACCATCCAAAGTGAAGTCCCTTAAAGCTGATCCTTAAATTTCCACCTCTTCTTGTCATGATAAGCAGAATGGTAAGGCTGACCATCTGGCTGATAACAGTGGAAAGAGCCGCTCCGGCTACGCCGAGATCAAACACAAAGATAAATAAAGGATCAAGACCCATGTTCAAAAAGGCTCCGGTGCATATTCCGATCATGGCATACATGGCGCTTCCCTGGAATCTGAGCTGATTGTTTACAACGAAACTGCTCATGGTAAAGGGCGCTCCGATAAGGATTATTCGGAGGTAATCAATGGTGTAGGGAAGGATGGTCTCGGTGGATCCCAAAAGGATGGCAAGGGGTCTTAAAAAGATGAGACCCAGTGTTGTTACTACGATTCCCGTTGCAAAAGCATAAAAGAATCCGGTGGAAGCCATATCTGCTGCGGCTTCGTATTCTTCTGCTCCGAGTTTACGGGAGATATAATTTCCTGAGCCGTGTCCGTGGTAAAAGCCAAGTGCCTGTATTACAGCCATGACAGAAAAAACAAGTCCAACCGCTGCGGTTGCCTGGGTGTTGATCTTACCTACAAAATATGTATCAGCCATATTGTAAAAAGCTGTGATCAGCATGCTTACAATAGTGGGGGCCGACATCTTTCCCACAAGGACCGGGATCTTTTCGGTCTGCATGTATCTGACTTTTTCCTGCTGTGGCATTTTACCGATGGTTTTCATGTAATGATGTAACTCCGTGATCTAAAACTGTTCGGATCATACTCCGAAAAAAAGGAGCAGGTACATACCTGCCCCTTTGAAAATTATAAATTAATTGCTTTTAAGCGTCAAATACCTTCTGATCATTACTGAGCATCAGAATTTGCTTCAGTTTCAGTGGTTTCCTCTGTAGTCTCTTCAGCCTCAGTAGACTCTTCAGTGGTCTCCTCAGTTGCTTCCTCAGCCTCCTGAGCCTTGGCTGCTTCAACCTTTAAATAGTTAAGGTCGCCTTCAACTGTCATGTTCTCGGTAAGGCCGTCAAGATACTCGGTCATGCGCTCATTCATCATGTCTGAAGTAACGCTTGCCTTCCATGCGGGCTCGCCCTGTCCTACAAAGTAAATAACGTAGGAATAATTCTCACCGTTGTTGAAGCTTGTAACATCACCCTTCTGTCTGTCAGCGGAGAAGAGCCAATCCTTGATGTCACCTTCGTAGGTGCCCTGATCCTGGTTGGTGTAAAGTCCGCCATTAGTGGTGGTGTCAAGTGAGAAGGTGTTTACAAGGTTGATGAAATCTTCCTCAGTCTTCTCAGTGCTCTCCCACTCGGCAAGAACTGCCGCATCGTTTCCGGCGTCGGTAACAATGATACGCATATCTACGGTAGGATCCTCAATGCGGTAACGTGACTTGAATCCTAAAACATAGTAAAGACTTGAAGTCTTGTTCTCGATAACGGTGGTATCGCCTTCTACTCTCTCATCATCAAAGAGCCAGGTCTTGATGTAGTAGCTGATAGCCGATGAAAGCTCACGGCTGTGCTCTTCACCCTCATCAAATACTTTCTTTTCTGCTTCGTCAGCAGCCTTCTTAGCCTCGTCCATAGCTGCTTCTTTCTCAGCATCTGAAGGAGTGTAGCTTCCGTCTTCGCCAACTGCAGCGCCTTCGTCAGCAAGCTCGGTAGGCTCGGTGGGCATTTCTGCATTTACTGTGGTAAGAACGTAATCAACCGCATCGTAATTAGCGGTGTTCTCCTGATAGTAGCTCTCCATCTCTTCTTCGGTGGGAAGCTTTGACTCATACATTTCCTCATAGAAATGAGCAAGTAATAAGGTCTTTTCTACAACGGGCTGGAGTCTTGACTTAGTTGCATAAGCACCATAGTTCTCTTTTAAGAAATCGCTGAGAGCAAGTTCTGAAGAATCAGCCTGCTCCTGAGCATTCTCAATGAATCTGTTCCACTCGTCGGTAGTGTCATGGGTGTATCCTGCTGCAGCTGCCTCTTTCTGAAGACCAATGTTCTGCTTTAACTGGTCTACAGCAAGGGATTCAAAGTAATCCTGGAAGGAAAGATCCTCGCTGTACATGGTCTTTGAAAGATCTGCGCCTTCGGAAAGTCCGAAGTATGAAAGGTATGCGGAATACTGCTGCATATAATTTGACTTAACGGTATTGTACATGTAGTCAAATTCAACCTTTCCAATCTTCTCGCCGTCGATGGTGACAACGGTCTTCTTAAGGTTGTAAATGGTGCGTGCGGGGAAGGAAAGAACAAATGCAAGGAGAAGAACTACAAAAGCTACTCCTATGAATTTCCAGATTGTAACGGTCTTTGCATCTTTTTTCTTTTCTTCAGCTCTCTTCTGCATTTTTAAATCATATTTGGTCATGACTTTTTCAGTCTGCTGAATATCTTTTTTATTGGTTGACATTGAAACAGTCTCCTTCTAAAAGAAAATGATTTGCACAGGAAGCCCCATGCAAATCACTATTTTAACTCATTTAATATTAAAAATAAAGTATTTCACAAAAAACTCACATTTGCCGGGAGCCTATCCATTCTTCCTGAACTGAAGGGGAGTCAGGCCGAGAGTCTTCTTAAAGAGCCTGTTGAAATTCTCCACGTTCTCGTATCCGACCTCGGATGCGATGCTCTCAACGCTCATGGTCGTTCCTCTCAAAAGGTTCTTGGCTCTCTTTAAGCGCTCAGTCTTAACAAGATCCTGGAAGGTCTCTCCGGACTTTTCGCGGATGAACTTGGAAAGATAGGGCTTTGATAAATGGAACTCATCAACAAGATGATCCAGAGTAACGTCCTTGTAATGACCCTGAATGTAGCTGATGATCTGGGTTATGCGCTCCTCGCGGCCCTGGGTGATGTGCTGCTCGGCAGCAAGTCTGTTGACCGCACTGACAAGAGCTCCGATGGAAGCCTTGATGATATCCTCGTCCACGCCTACGCCCCAGTACATCTTATTATTCTGATGAATACCCACGTAAGCTGCAGCTCTTGAACTGGAGCTTCTTGAGATAGCATGCTCCTCATATACAGAAAGCTCGTAATCGATTCCGAAGAGATTCTTAACCGCATTACTTACCGCATCCAGACGTCCGTTACCGCCGGCAACGATCTCTCGGCTTACTCCGCCGATCTCTATCGTAAGGTTAGCAACGATTCCGTTCTCCTGCTTGAAGTGACACTCGGGGATCTTAAATATCGCCTTGGGATTAATGTAGTTCTCCTCAAAGATCTGGTAGATCTCCTTAGGCAAAAGTTCCTGATGGCGTCTGTCGGACACTCCTTTGATAAGATATCCAACCTCTTCCTGCATGTTCTTGGGAAGCGCGAAACCAAACTGATTCTTGAGGACGAATGCAACTCCGCCCTTACCGGATGTGGAATTGATACGGATAACATCGGACTCGTACTCTCTTCCAACATCTGCCGGATCGATGGGAAGATAAGGGATATCCCATCTCTTGCCGGTCTTTCCTGCATCCTTCCAGGCCATGCCCTTGCTGATGGCATCCTGGTGAGAACCGGAAAATGCAGTGAACACAAGGTCTCCGGCATAGGGAGTTCTCTCGTGAACACGGAGGTTGGTGAAGTTCTCATACTTCTCGCGGATCTCCATAATGTTTGAAAAATCAAGTCCGCTGTCAACGCCGTGGGTCATCATATTGTTGGCAAGGGTAACGATATCAACGTTTCCGGTTCTCTCTCCGTTTCCAAAAAGGGTTCCTTCAACTCTGTCGGCTCCGGCAAGTACGCCAAGCTCCGCATCTGAAACGCCGGTTCCGCGGTCGTTGTGGGGATGAACGCTGAGAACAACATTGTCCCTGTACTTAAGGTTCTTGCTCATATATTCAATCTGGCATGCGAATACATGGGGCATTGCCACCTGCACCGTAGAGGGCAGATTGATGATGGTCTTTCGTTTTTTATTGGGCTTCCAGACATCAAGCACCGCATTGCAGACTTCCAATGCGTACTCGGGCTCAGTCTGGGAGAAGCTTTCGGGACTGTACTCAAACATGAAGTTTCCTTCGGTCTCGTCAGCCAGCTTCTTTAAAAGCTTTGCACCGTCAACTGCGATCTTCTTGATCTCTTCCTTATCCTTCTTGAAAACCTGCTCACGCTGTTCAACGGAGGTAGAATTATAAAGATGGATAACAGCCTTGGGCGCACCCTTAACCGCTTCGAAGGTCTTATTGATGATGTGCTCTCTCGCCTGGGTGAGAACCTGAATGGTGACATCATCGGGGATCATATCCTTCTCTATAAGAGTTCTGATAAAGGTATATTCGGTATCGGAGGAAGCGGGGAAGCCCACCTCGATCTCCTTGAATCCGATCTTAACAAGCATCTCAAAGAATTCAAGCTTCTGCTCAAGGCTCATGGGATCGATAAGGGCCTGGTTTCCGTCCCTCAAGTCAACGCTGCACCAGATAGGTGCCTTGTCTATGGTATCCTTCTTAACCCAGTCATAGCTTAGTACAGGGGGAAGATGATAGGACTTGATGTACTTCTCACTGTATTTACTCTTTGATTGTGCCATTTTAGTGCTCCTTTATATACTGTTTTTAATGTTTTAGTGCGTGTTATTTGTAACAGAAATATCAGAAATCATTGTAAATACTATCACTTGCCCGTAGGTATATCAAGGCTATATTTAACTATATTCTTGACTTATTTTAACATAGTAATACCTTTGTTACAAATACAAAAACACGGTAGACAGTTATTCCATCTACCGTGCTTGATATAACTTTATTGTTTTGAAACCCTTATTTCTGCTCGCTTCTCAGTTTTTCTACGAAGATAGCAAATCTTCTCATTGCCTCACGAAGCTTCTCAAGAGAATATGCATAGGAGATACGAAGGAAACCTTCTCCGCTGTTTCCGAAAGCCGTTCCGGGAACTGCAGCAACCTTCATCTCTTTAAGGAACCTCTCGGCAAACTCTTCACTGGTCATGCCGAATTCCTTGATGCAGGGGAAGATGTAGAAAGCGCCGTAGGGCTCAAACACCTTGACACCCATCTCATTGAACGCATTGAGAAGGAAACGTCTTCTTCTGTTATATTCCATGCGCATTTCTTCCACATCCTTGTCGCCGTTCTTAAGTGCTTCAACAGCGGCGTACTGGCTGGTGGTGGGTGCGCACATGATGCAATACTGGTGGATCTTGGTCATCTGCTTGATGATGACTTCGGGTCCGCAGGCATATCCAAGTCTCCATCCTGTCATAGCGTAAGCCTTGGAGAAACCGTTGATAAGAATGGTCCTCTCCTTCATTCCGGGAAGTGAAGCGATGGAAACATGCTTTTCTTTGTAGGTAAGCTCTGCGTAGATCTCATCGGACATAACATAAAGGTCGTTCTCGATGATAACGTCGCGGATGGCCTCAAGGTCCTTCTTCTCCATGATGGCACCGGTGGGGTTGTTGGGGAAGGGAAGGATCAGCACCTTGGTCTTTGGTGTGATGGCTGCTCTTAATTCTTCCGCAGTAAGCCTGAACTCGTTTTCTTCCTTAAGGTCAATGACCACAGGAACGGCTCCCGTGAGAAGAGCGCAGGGCTCGTAAGAAACATAGCTGGGCTGAGGAATGATGACTTCATCCCCGGGATTACACATTGCGCGAAGTCCGATATCGATTGCCTCTGAACCGCCAACGGTTACAAGAACTTCTTTTGCAAAGTCATAATCGATCCCCTGACTGCGCTTAATGTAATTACAGATCTCTTTTCTGAGCTCTACAAGACCGGTGTTGGCGGTGTAGTGGCTCTTACCTTTTTCAAGTGAATAAATACCTTCGTCACGAATGTGCCAGGGAGTATCAAAGTCAGGCTCGCCGACACCGAGTGAGATAACGTCCTTGTCGTTCATCTCTGTGACTATATCAAAAAATTTTCTGATGCCGGAGGGTTTGATTCCGACGATCACATCTGCTACAGGATTTCTCATGGCGTCACAATCTCCCTTTCGTCTTCAGTTTTAAGGTTCAAAATCGTACCGTGATCCTTATATTTCTTAAGGATAAAGTGTGTTGCTGTACTGAGCACGGTATCGAGTGTTGAAAGCTTATCGGATACAAAGCTTGATACTTCTCTCAAGGTTTTTCCTTCGAGAGTAACCAGGAGGTCATAACCACCGGATATAAGGTATACGCTCTGTACTTCGGGATATTTGTAGATACGCTCTGCAATGTTGTCAAAGCCCTGACCTCTCTGGGGAGTAACGCGCACTTCGATAAGCGCTGTAACCTTCTCGATGGAAGTCTTTTCCCAGTTGATCATGGTGTGATAGCCGCAAACGATGCCTTCTTCCTCCATTTTCTGAAGGGCATTGACCACGTCAATTTCCGCGACTCCGAGGATGACCGCCAGCTCTTTAAGATCGATTCTGCTATTCTTTTCAATAATCGCAAGTAATTCTTCTTCCATTTTCATGTTTTCATCCTCGTTTCTTTTTATTTTTAGATCAGATCTCTCTGATATAAATCAAATCAAACCAAGTCTATTAAGTTCATCGGGCTCGGGTCTGTTAAGATGGCTCTCGGTTCCGTCGTTGTGAAGGATATGAGCCTTTTTATCGGTGGTGTGACCCACGATCACTGCATTTATCCCTTCATCAAGAAGATTGGTTACCAAAGCTCCCGCCTCCGGAACAATGGCGATAAGGCAGGACTCGCTGTAGAGGTGATAGGGATTGACTTCCAAAAGCTCGCAGATCTCAATGGTCTCCTGTCTCACAGGGATCTTTCGAAGGTCCAGTTCAAAGCCAAGACCGCTTTCCTTTGCCAGCTCGTAAAGTCCGGTCAAGAATCCACCCTCTTTTACTTCCGTAGCAAAAGCTGTTTCTTCCAAGACCGCTCCATGCTTTTCTATGTGATCGGTCAAAGCCTTCTTTGCAGCTTCGAACTCTTCTTTATCCTTTTCGCCACCAAATTCCATGGCTTCTCTCGATAAATAAAGAGGGAATCTCGCGTCCAGCTTTTCCCTGTATTTCTCTGCAAGGATTGCCGTTCCTTTTAACCCGATATACCCGGTCATGATGACCGAATATGAGTATTTTTTCAGATCGTTTGCGTCCTTCATTATAATTGAATCTTTATACCGTATATGCTAAAATCATGGGGACAACCATGGCTAAAACAAGAATTCCTGCAATTACTGCAGCAAAGATTCTTTTGTTCTTTTTATTTTGTAAATTAAGCATTTTTTACCGCCTTTTTATATTTCGGAGATATCCGAATATTTCACAATTACGTCAATTATACCCTACGGGAAACAAGCCTGCAAGTTTATGAGATTACAATTTCCTATCCTTTTAAGTGTAATAATGTTTATCGGCGTTCTCCAGTTCGCCATAAGAAGAGCCCGTCACAAGGATGATAAAGCGGATAAGCTTTTCTGGCAAAGGGAAAACGAAGCCAACAATGTCCGCAGGAAACCCCTTGACGACGTGGAGTACGTCCGGGTTGATATGGACAGGCTCCCCACCGGTGTTCTTAACGACGATGAAGTTATCGCTGACTGCATCAAAGATATTGAAGACTTAAGCAAAGAAAAGATCCTTAACTTAACGGGACTTACCAACACGGACCTTAAGCTTAAATACGGCGTCGCCAATCTTCCATTCCTTTCGGAATGCGACAACCGATATACCCTTCTTATCCAGAATCTTCAGAAATGGTCTGAGCAGCTCTGGGAAAAGGGTTATCAGGATGATGCAGTTAAGATCATGGAGTATGAAGTATCCATTGGTTCCGATGCCCACTCAGTATACAGACGCCTTGCTTCCTACTATTCAAAGAGAGGAAGGACAGAAAAGGTTGAAGAGCTGGTAAAGGATGTGGAAGCCCTGAATCTTATGACAACAAAAACACTTATCGCAGATTTAAAAAGCTACCTTGAGTCATGACCCAAGGTAGCTTCTTTTTTGTATATGTGTTATTTTGGTATAAGCAATTATAAACTATTGATGAATCTTTCGAATCCGGCAAAGCCCTTTTCATCGCGCTTGTAAACACCGGCATCCTCAAGAACCTGCATAAATACAAGTCCTATTTCATCTTCTACGATCTTGTCGATATTGGTCTCATCGATCTTTGCATACTTTCCCTTAAACTCATCAACCCAATCGGCATGCTTTTCAAGGGTCTCATCTTTTCTGAGGTCCTTGCCCTCAAGGATTGCTTTCTTTAAGAGAGCCATCTCTTCCTTAAGACGGGCGGGAAGAACCGCAAGTCCCATAACCTCGATAAGCCCGATGTTCTCCTTCTTGATATGATGGAGCTTTGCATGAGGGTGATATACGCCAAGAGGATGTTCCTCTGTGGTGATGTTGTTTCTGAGAACGAGATCCAACTCAAAGTTCTCTCCTCTCTTACGGGCGATGGGAGTGATGGTATTGTGAGGCTCGCCGTCGGTCTCCGCAAGGATAAAGCACTCTTCATCGGAGTATCCTCGCCATGCAGTAAGGATCTTGTCGGCAAGAGCGATGATCCTGTCGGTGTCCTTTCCGCTGAGTCTGATAACGGACATGGGCCACTTAACGATTCCGGCCTTAACATCCTCAAATCCCTTTATCTCAAATTCCTTCTCTACAGGAGCCTTTGCCATGGCGAATTCATAATGTCCGCCCTGGAAATGGTCGTGGGAAAGGATTGAACCACCTACGATGGGAAGGTCTGCATTTGATCCCACGAAATAATGAGGGAACTGCTTTACAAAATCAAAAAGCTTGCAGAAAGTAGCGTGCTCGATCTTCATGGGCACATGCTGTGAGTTAAATACGATGCAGTGCTCGTTATAATATACATAGGGGCTGTACTGGAATCCCCAGTTGCTGTCGTTGATGGTAACAGGGATGATGCGGTGATTCTGGCGGGCGGGATGGTTGAGTCTTCCTGCGTAGCCTTCGTTCTCCCTGCAAAGAAGGCACTTGGGATATCCGGTCTGCTTTGCAAGCTTTGCAGCAGCGATAGCCTTGGGATCCTTCTCGGGCTTTGAAAGGTTGATGGTGATATCAAGATCACCATACTGAGTAGGCGCAACCCACTTAACATCGCGGGCAATGCGGTAGCGGCGGATATAATCTGAATCACGGCTGACCTTGTAATAATAATCTGTTGCGGCTACTGCGCCCTCGTTCTTGTAGAGGTCGTTAAACTTTTGGATAACCTCGCTGGGTCTGGGCATGAGCATGCTCATGATCTTGGTATCAAAAAGGTCTCTGTAACCGATGGTGTTTTCTTCCATGAGGCCTGCTTCATAAGCATAATCCATCATTTCGGAAAGAAGGGCCTCAAGAGCTTTTCCGCTCTCAAGCTCCTCGTCGGTGAACTTAAGCTCATCCTCGGTCAGTGCAAGAGCTTCCTCGGTAATATCATCAAGCTTAAAAAGTTCAAGAAGCTTATTGGTTGTAAAGATCACATCTTCAGCAGGTACAAGTCCGGTCTGAACACCGTACTGAACCAGTTTTCTGATATTTTTCTGAATCATTTCAATTCCTCCGATAATGCACGTTCATTAAAGAACACAGGGGCCGTCTCCAACTTCAACAACATAGAAATCTGCTTTGTAACCGATGGTCTTTTCATAGGTTTCGCCAACCTGCTTGATGAAGTTGTCGATCTCTGCTTCGGGAACGATTGAAACGGTACATCCGCCAAAGCCTGCGCCGGTCATTCTCGATCCGATGATGCCCGGAACCTTCCATGCTGCATCAACAAGGGTATCAAGCTCGATTCCGGTTACTTCATAATCATCGCGAAGAGACTTGTGAGACTCGTTCATAAGCTGACCGAAAGCCTTGATGTTGCCGGCTTTAAGAGCTCTTACAGCCTCGATGGTACGCTGATTCTCGTATACGGCGTGACGTGCTCTGCGGCACTTTACTCCGTCCTTGATAACGGGAGAAAGTTTCTCGTAGGTAGCCTCATCAAGCTCTCCAAGACTCTTGATATTAACCATGGTCTGGAGGGACTCAAGAGCTGACTCACACTCCTGACGACGCTCATTGTACTTGGAATCTCCAAGTCCGCGCTTCTTGTTGGAGCAGCTGATAACGATCTTTGCGCCCTCAAGCTTTAAGGGAGCATATTCAAACTGTAAAGTGGCGGTATCAAGGAAAATAGCGTGATCCTTCTTGCCCATTGCGATGGCGAACTGATCCATGATTCCACAGTTTACGCCGTTGAACTTGTTCTCTGAGAACTGTCCGATAAGAGCAAGGTCGGTGTTGGTAACGTCAAATCCGAACATATCTCTTAAGATAAATCCGGTAAGTACTTCAACTGAGGCAGATGATGAAAGACCTGAACCATTGGGTATATTTCCATTAAGGAGAAGATCCATTCCCTGAGGAACCTTCATTCCCTTCTCGCCAAAGGCCCACATTACTCCCTTGGGATAGTTGGTCCAGTCAGCTTCCTTGTAGGGCTGAAGATCGTCAAGTGAAGACTCGATAACCCCAAGGTTTTCAAAATTCATTGAATAAAAACGGAGCTTGTTGTCGTTACGCTTTCTTGCAACGCCGTAGGTTCCGATGGTAAGTGCACAGGGGAAAACATGTCCTCCGTTATAGTCTGTGTGCTCTCCGATAAGGTTTACACGTCCGGGTGCGAAATATACCTTAGCCCCGTCAGCATCCCCAAATACTTTTTTAAATTCAGCGAGTACAATTTCTTTCATTTCTGTCATTTCGATACCTCCAAAGTAGCCTTTCAAAAACAAAGAGTTAACAAATACTGTATTTAAGCCAATCTTATCCGATAAAACAAAAACAAACCATACATTTTTGTTTGCATGGTTTGTCAAAATGTTAGATTATTTTTGCCCAACGAAATCCGCCATGAGATTTTCAACCTCACGAAGCTGCTCGGGAGTGCTCTCGGATTTGCGGTCTTTTCTGTACTGTGAAGGCGTAACACCGCAGGTCTGGTGGAATGCCTTTGTGAAAACCTGGGAATCGCTATATCCGCAGGTCAGTGCGATGCTTTCGATGGAGTACCTTGTGGCCTCCAGTAATTCTTTCGCTTTTGTTATCCTGTAGGTGGTCAGGAACTGCTGCGGCGACAAGCCGGTTATGTTCTGGAACAGAGTGTAAAGATAACTTCTGTTGACGCAAACATAATCTGCAACGTCCGTAACCTTAATGGGGTTGTAGTAGTTGTTCTGGATAAAATCTATTGCCTTTTGAACGTAGGTGTTGCCCTTGTCCTTATCCTTGTCTTCGCGGATCAGTACGCTTTCGCTGGATGCGATTATTGAAAGGAAGATCCCAAGAAGTCCGTCCCTCCTCAGTTCATTGGCCATTCCCACGGTATTGTGCTCCATCATGTCTTTTACAACATCGTAAAGTGCCGAGGACTCGTTGCATGTGAATATGGGATGATTGCCGGAAAGTCCCATGTTGGCAAGTACGCTCTGGGCTTCGCTTCCGTCAAAGCCCACCCAGATATAGCTCCAGGGGTCTTTTTCATCCGCCTGATAAAAAGCCAGTTCATCAGGTTCTATAAGGAATCCGTGGCCTTTCTCAATGTGATATTCTTTGTTCCTAAATCTGAAATAACCTTTTCCGCTAATTACGTAATGTATAAGAAAATGCGGTTTTGAAGCGGGGCCAAAGCTGTGAAGCGGCTCTGTCTGGGAGCATCCGCAGTTGTTAAGATACAAACTGCCGGTCTTTTTACTGTTAAATTCTAACTTAAAAGCTTTCTCCATGCAGTCTCCTCCGGTCGACTACTGTCTTATATCCATTATATCGAAAATAAGTTCCTCCGAATTCCTTCCGCTGAGTTCGTGATAGCGGCTTCTGATACGCTGTTCAATGACTGTTTCAAGGTCCTCCGAATCAACGTCAATAAGAACCAGCAAAAACTGGGATGCACTGTAACGGGTTCCCACGTCATTTCTTCTAAGACATCCCGCAACCGCCTGATCCACCTTCTGCATGATGACTTCGGTGTTTCCGGGGGCGGTTTCAGCGCCGACATTGAGAGATACCATTACCAGCTTTGCTCTCTGGTGGGTTCTCTCTACGCATCTTTCAATATAGTTATAGATCCTCTGGAATTCACGGTAATCAACCTTGTAAACACCGCTTCTTTCACGGATCTCCTTGCGGTCTTCGATAAGCTTTTTAAGCTGTGCGATATTGACCACTTCCGCTCTTGCGCTGGATGAATCGGTAAAGTCTACGGAATAGAAGCAGTAACCGTTCTTTCCGTTTCTCTTTGCGCAATACTGGGCTTTATCCGCAGCTGCATAAAGGGCTGCGTAGCTCTCTCCGTCGTTAGGAGCAAGTGCAACTCCTACTGATAAAGAAGAATTCATCAGATAATCTATAGTAACCGCCTGACGGTTGTATTCTCCGAAAAGGTCAACAATGAGCTTCTCAACATATGCTCTGTCATTGTTAAAGATATATATTCCAAACTCGTCTCCACCAAGCCTGAAAACAAAGCCTCCGTCACCGACGATCGTGGCAAGTATCTGACCTATATCGCAGATAGCCTGATCTCCGGTAACATGGCCATAGGTATCGTTCAAATATTTAAAGTTATCCAGATCGATCATAACAAAGGATCCGGTCCGGCCCCTTGAAAGAAGTGTGTCGATCTCTTCTTCCGCATAATATCTGTTAAAGAGGCCGGTCATGGGATCATGCATAGACCTGTCGATGACCTCAGCCATCTTCTGCTTCATGTTCTTTTCTGAAGCTCTTCTGTCAAGAACAAGCTGGACTCTCATCAAAAGAACATCGGGAACGAATGGCTTGTGTACAAAGTCCTCAACGCCTTCATTTAAGCACTTGATCTCAAGTTCCGAATCCCTTTCACCGGTGACCATGATGATGGGAACGTCCTTAAACCATTCCTTTTCCTTGAAGATCTGGAGACCTTCATATCCATTGGTTCCGGGCATCTGGAAGTCAAGAAGGATAAGATCGGGCTTTTCTTCCGAGATCAGATCCATCAGTTCCTCTACGCTCATTGCTTTTTTGACTTCATGTTCTTTTCCGAGGATCCTCTCCACCATCATAAGAACAAGCTTGTCGTCATCGCATATATATACTTTGCTCATGGTTAAAAAACCCCTTGTCTATTAGGTCATAACATATGATAATGATGTCATAGCCCCTGAGGCGCATTATCATACATTTAACATTATTACCTATACGTAAAATATAATCAAGCACAGAAAAATGACTTTCAGCCCTAAAATATGCTGTTTATCCCTGAGGAATAAAGAATGTCCCATAAAACCAATATAACAATTAATGATGATATAGACCTTAAAAAAATAGCTGACAGCGGCCAGGCATTCAGGATTAAAGAGATGCCTGACGAAAGTTTCAGATTTGTTTTTGGAAGCCATGTTCTTTATATCAAAAATATAGGATCAAGCACTTCCGGATCGGAATTTGAGATTGAGGAGCATAGTTTTGGAGACAGTTCCTCTGCTTACGAGGCTGAAGCTTGGGACAAAGTCTGGAAGAATTACTTTGATCTTAACAGGTCTTATTCAAAGATCCGTGGTTCTGTTCCCGCAAAGGATAAGTTTTTAAAAGAAGCCGCCTCATGCGGAGTGGGCTTGAGGATCCTTCGTCAAGACCCTTGGGAGATGCTGGTGACCTTTATCATTTCCCAGAGAAAGAGCATCCCCGCCATCAAGGATTCCGTTGAAAGGATCTGTGAAAAATACGGAAAGCGCATTAATACAGGCCGTGAAGTTCTTTATCTTTTCCCCTCGGCCTTCGATATGAAGAATGCTACAGATGAAGAGTTGAAAGACTGCAAGCTGGGATACAGAGTTTCTTATATACAGGACGCCGTATCAAAGGTCAGTTCCGGAGAACTTGATCTTACTTCCCTTTACGGACTTTCCTATGAAGAGATCTTTGAGAAGCTTAAAGAAGTTCGAGGCGTTGGTGATAAGGTTTCTAACTGCATATGCCTTTTTGCATATTCAAAAACAGAGGCCGCTCCCGTTGATACATGGATCTCCAAGGTGATCGAAAAGTATTACAAGGGCGTCAATCCTTTTCCGGCGTACAAAGATGCGGCAGGAATCATGCAGCAGTATATTTTCTACTACGCTCTGACTCATAAAGATAAATTCTAAAGAGCGCCGGCACTAATTTCGGACATAAAAATGCCCCTACAGACAAATCTGTAAGGGCATTATTTTTATTCTACGTAATCCGGGCTTCCGAGCTCGTAAATATCAGTCACCTGTATATTTCCGTATACATCATTAAACGTGTAATAACCATAGGTTGTGTAATCATAGAGGTCAAGTCCCTCATACTGAAGTACCAGTTCACTTGCCAAAACAGGCTCTTCATAAGCTCTGTACTCGTAATTGCCTTCCATATCCAGGTACTCTAATACCACATCAACCTCATCGTTGGGGTAAAGAGAATACATGTCCGATTCTTCCCATGTCTCAAAATCGATATAGGTATATCCCATAACTTTTCCGCTGGGAGATTCATTGTCATAGTATACGTACAGAAGTGCGTCTGCGCCGTTTACCTTAACAGGAATGGTACCGTTCTGAGCCCAGGCTCCGGTTTCTGCATCGCTATAGTAATCATAACAATAGAAAGTACAAATATTGTCGTTTATGAATACCCAAGCTTCGGGATCCACAAGAGCAAAGTAACCATCGGAGTCTAATTTGTAGTTGTAATCCTCTCCGAGGGATATATACTCGTTGCCATCCTGGACCCATACGGTCTCCGCTACGTAGTAGAGGTTCTCCATAAATTCGTCTTCCAGTTTGGCACCGTAATAATGATCCCTTGTTACAACAGGAATTTCATACTCGGATACATAGGTATAATCCTCTGCATAATCCTCGTACTCATCATCATACCAGGCGCCATAGTTAATGCTATCATCGCCAAGATAAGCAACTTCCTGAGAGATAAAGCTGTCATAGAAATCAAGAACAGCCTGATCATAATTCAGCTGTACAAAGGACTCGCGTCCATAATCATATTCATCATAGGCTTCATATGGGCTGTATGCCATGAGGCCGTGTCCATAGACGAAGTCGCTCTCGGTATAAACAACGGTATTAACAACCGCATTGATAAGAGGAGTGGACTTGCTGTTCTGGTAGCTGTTGGCAAGGGTTATAAGGTCAACGGAGTCGTTCTCCTCATAGTAACCGCAGTTGCCGCGAGCTTGGTAGTATGTGGAATAATCGCCGGCATCAAGGTTTTTCTTTGCTTCCTTGAGATAATTGATATAAGCCTCATAGACTTCATCCATGGTGTTAAGCCTGATAACGGACATTGAACCCTGAAGGTAGTCTTCAGCTATGTGATCCATGTAATCACGAACGATCTTTTCGCCGTAATCTCTGGGATCCTTGTCAAGAAGTGAAAGCCAGTCGGTATAGTAAATACCTACGCCGTTAACGTAGCTTTCCGCACCTACCATGTAGTCTGCATATCCATCGAGGGCCATGGCCATCTCAAGAGTACACATGTTACAGGCATCAAAGATTACTGTATCAAACTTTACTCCACCGTCAATGAGTTCCTGACGGATCTCGTAGTCGCACATGGAATCATAGTAGTCGCCAAGCTCGTCGCAGCCGAAGCCTACAGGGATTCCTCCGCCGTGGTCCCAGAGAACAAGGGAGTAGTTGTTGGCGGGATAATAAGTTGCGGCATATCTGATGAAGTTTGAAAGATCACCTTGCTGTGTCATGGTGGTCTTGCCAAGATCGTAAAGCTGAACAAGTTCTCCGTTTTCAATGGTGAATCTTGTTACTCTTCCGTCGGGTACATCGGGATGAACCCATTTTTTGGCTCCGCCGCATTCAATTACGACATGAACATCCTCAGGAAGCTTTGCATTAAGGATCTCGTAAAGGTCATCCGTTGCAGCTCCTCCCTCGTCATAATAATCGCCGGTCTCAAGGTCACTTCCCACCATATAGATCATAAGGGTTCTGGTGGGCTTATCGGGACTATAGACATTGGCATCTACCGGCTTCTCAATCTCAGGAGTTGTGCCATCAAGCCTGCTGTCTACCACGGGTTCAACCGGATCAGCCGGCTCTCCCAACCCGCCTGTTCTTGCCTTAGTAAAAGCGAACAAGAGATAGATCACCGCCGAGATGATCAGGATAGGCACCGTTATGCAGATCGCAACGATCCATCCCGTCGCCGACTTCGCATTCTTCTGCTGAGGCGGATCCAGCGGCACACTGTGCATGACCACCGGGGACGGGGTCGAGGGGACATTTTGCTGTGGCGCAGGCTGTGGTGCCTGCTGCACCTGTCCCTGCTGTGCAGAAGTTTGGACCGTCTGAGTGTAGGGAGACTCTTCTATTTTCTTTCTTATTGATGTACCGCAATTGGTACAGAAGGAAGCACCTTCTTTCAAAGGAGCTCCGCAGTTGTTACAAAACATTCGTAAACCTCTCAACGCTTTTTGCTGATAAAGGATCTGTATGATCCTTCCAAAAAATTAAGGGTGCTAACTATCATGCACCCTTAATAAAAATACTACTACAAAGCATTCTTGGCAAGTTCGAGGCACCCTATGATGCCCTGATCGCCTTTTAATCCGGCCGGTACGATGTATTTTTCAGGAACCTCAAGGAGATTTGACTGGATATAACCGTTAAGGTTCTTCACAACTTTTTCCCTTATCATCGGGAAAAGCTGCTCCTGTTTCATGACGCCTCCTCCAAGGATTATCTTTCTCGGAGAAAGAATCATTGTAAGATTGGCAAGAGCCTGGGCTATATAATAACTTTCAAGTTCCCAGACTTCTTTTTTGTCCGAAAGTTCTTCCGCTTTCCTGCCCCATCTTTTCTCTATGGCGGGGCCGGAAGCCATGCCCTCAAAACAATTTCCGTGGAAAGGGCAGACGCCTTCAAATTTGTCATCCTCCCTCGGCTTAAGGAGCATATGTCCCATCTCGGAATGGATCACTCCGTGAAGGACTTTACCGTTAACAAGGATGCCCCCTCCAATACCGGTGCCAATGGTTATATAGACTACATCTTTAAGCCCTTTGGCGCTTCCGTATGTTACTTCTCCCAAAAGAGAGCCGTTAACATCAGTATCAAAGCCCACGGGAACCTTGATGGCTTCCTCCAATGTTTTAACCAATGGAAAATTTGCCCATCCGGGTTTCGGAGTTGAAGTGATATACCCGTATGTAGTGGAGGATTTATGAAGATCCACCGGGCCAAAACTGGCCACGCCCAAAGCAGCAATATGCTTGCGTTTGAAGTAGTCCTTGACTATCTCCATCGTTACTTCAGGTTCGTCCGTGGGGATGGTGACGCGGTCAATGATCTTACCGTTCTCGTCCCCAAGGGCGCAGACAAATTTAGTTCCTCCGGCTTCCAGTGCACCAAGCAGCATACTAATTCCTCTTAAACTGTGAAACAAACTTCCATGCGTTCTCGCAGCTGTGCTGTCTGCACTCGTGCTGCTGACCGCTTACGCTGGCAAACGCTGTACGGCAAACTCCGTCTTCACTTTCATAATAGCGGACGGTAAGGACGCTTCCTCTGCTCTCATCGGGAATCTTTTCTTCTCTTTCAGCAGATACGCCGTAGTATTTATCTTCCCAATTTTCTTTGTTAGAAAATTCAACGTTGAACTTTTTCTTAAGCTTGTTTACTCCCGCAACATACTGAACTCTGTTAAGGCAAGTATCAGCCTGTGAAGGAAGTTCGGGAAGAGGTGAATCCTCACCGCCTGAGTAAAATACAGGCTTTGCTACGGTCATATTTAGCTTGGGATCTCCCAAAGAAAGTCCGAAGGGATTTTCCTTGATGGGGAAAAGAGCACTGCAAGGCATAAATCCTGCAAAGCCTTCGGGATATTCCTGATAAAGATCCCAGGTCTTTCCGCTTCCCATTGAGAATCCTGTAGCATAGATCCTGTCCTCATCTACATTATATCTCTTTTTAACGGATTCTATAACCTCCATTACCTCAGTTGCGGTAACTGAAAGATGATCGTCAACGGATACAAAAAGGAAATCATGCTTATGGCAAACTTCCCACCATCCGGCAACAAAAGTAAGGTACATGGATGTATCTCCGCCGCCGTGGAATCCCATTACAAGAGGAACGGGGCCCTTATCCATGATTCCGTTGTTATAATATGCAAAGTAGCCGACCTTATGAGTGGGCTGGTCCTTATATTTTGATTTGTTATCGGGTGAAGTTTTTACCTCAACGATTCCCGATTCCTCAGTCATGTTAAGCTCTTCAAAATCAGGCTCAAGCTGGATATTTCCACACCACATTTTGAACTTTCTGACAAATTTCTTAAAGTCAGCCTCGTAGTTTGCCTCTTCCTTGATAAGAAGATTCTCGCATCCTTTAAAGGCTTTGTTGATCTCTTCGCTGTTTGCAACGCTTAATACTGCGATATCTTTTCTTTCAACATTCGGAACAACCGAGAGTTTTTCCATGGAAACCATGGCGGGAGTTATCTCGCCGGGACCCCAAAGATATTCGCCGTCAACCTTTTTAAGAAGATGCTTTGCGCAATAATCAGCTGACTTTCCATAGCTGTAAATATCGGCACGGAAGATAGCGCCGCGAACGAAATATCCCTTGAATTCTTTTGTGAAGAAGTCGGTGATCTTTACGATTCCGTCCTCGTACTCAGGATACATCTTGATCTCTTTGATAACCGATGGATAGATGTTGTCTCCTGCATTCTCCCATCCACCTTCGCAGGTAGGATATACAAAGAGAACGCTTCCGTCGCTCTCTGCCGCAATATTTGCAAGACCTGTATTCTCCGCAAAAGCAACTGCGTCAAAAGAAGTCATGAGATGCTCTTCAAACACGAGAAGTAAGGGCGCTCTGAAACCATAATTGTTTACCTGACCCTCAAGATCATTTGAAGGAACATAAACCTTCAAAAAGAAATCCTCGTATTTGTGCTCCCAATATTTTCCACCATTTTCCATGGTCGTAACCTCGGGTTTTGTCATAACTGCCATTTAAAATACCTCCTCATAAAATGACTTTATCCCAATACTTTTTAGTTAGTTTCAATCTACAAAATACCAATAAATTCCGTATCTTTCGTTGTACTTTTTGTAGTGAGGACCGAAAGTCATTTCCCTGTCAGTTCCCGTCAAAGTAAACTCAAGAGAATAAGGATCTTTTAATAAATGATCGTTGATATTTTCGATGAAACCTTTAACGTCTCCGTTATTTACTTTTATTTCCTCGCTGATCTCAAGCTTTTCAGCCGGAATGGTTACGTCAACACCGGTACTTCCCTCAACCATGTTTTCGCTTCCAAGATTAGCGGACAAAAGAACAGGTCCGTACTTAAATGCAAATACATTGTCTTTATCGGGAAGGCCAAGGGCCTGTACATGGCAGGGAAGTTTTATTCCAAAGCTTTCTCCGTCCCTCCACTCTCCCTCAGCCACAAAGTATTCCTTCTTCATGGTGACAGTTTTTCCTTCTACGCCAAAGATAGGATCGTCGCACCAATCGGGAGTCCTTACCATGATCTTTGCTTTCTTTGAAGTCTCACCGTTCAAAAGTCTTACAGTAAACTTAACCATATCTGACGCGGGAAGATTTGCTTCCTGGATCAGTTTAATGCCAAGTTCTCCATCGGTTACTTCGGATGAAAGGAACAAATTTACGATGATAGCATCGTCGTCCTTAAAGTAAATACTGCTGCCAAGCTTTGTAAAGTTTTCCATTCCGCTTCCCACACAGCACCAGAACTTGTCAAAGGGTCTTCCGTATACTTTGAAATATCCGGTTGCCATGGGCTGGAAGTACATGCACATTCCGGTCTCAGGATTCTGAGAAGAAAGGATGGCATTGATAAAGGTGTTCTCATAATAGTCGGCATATTTCTTATCGCCGGTTATCATGAAGAGCTTTCTTGTCATCTTCAGCATGTTGTAGGTGTTGCAGGTTTCGTTGTTGCAATTGGTTCTCTCTTTGTCGAGGATGTAATCCTCTCCAAAGTGCTCCCACTCACTGTTTCCGCCGGTTGCATAGGTGTGTCTTTCAACAACCATGGTCCAGAATGCCTTTACATATTCAAGATATGTCTCGTCACCAACGGTTAAATACCTGTTAAGCGCGCCGAGGAACTTAGGGATGGTAGTATTAGCATGCTGGTTGTTTAAAACATTCTTCTCGCCGGAATATACTTTCTTAAAGAGCTCTTCCTCATCAAACATGTGGGCAGCTTTAAGATGCTCTTCTTTCTGAGTCAGTTTATAAAGCTCGTAAAGAGCATCATTCATTCCGCCATATTCTATGCTAAGAACTGTGCGGTGAATCTCCTCGCTCCACTTTGAAACTCTTTCATATGTCCAGTCACCGATCCCGGATGCAACGATAAGTGCGGGCATAAAGCCGGTGAGCTTATATACATTTACAAGTCCGTCAAGGATTTTATGCATGGTATACCAGGGAACCCAACTCTCTTTGAAGATGTCTGTTTTTCCCTGTTCCACAAGATCAAATTGAAGTTCGACGTTTTCGATATCAGAAACGGTGGCTCCGAAAACAAAGCCGGGTTTTCCTTTGGAGTTTTCCTGACACTCCAAAAGACCGAGCACGATAGTGCTGATCTTATTAAAAAGCTGAACCTTCTGCTCCCCTGTAGCGCCTGCGTTGGCATAGCCCTGAGCAGCAGCGGTAAGATAGTGACCCATGGTATGACCACCGATAAGGGAGCTCTCCCATCCGGCATACCTCATCTTTTTAGGCGCAAGCCCCGCATTCTCATAAAACCCCGCAAGAAGCCTGTCCTCTTCAAGACTGAGCAAATATGCCACATCCTTGTTTAATGCATTTACGCAATGATCATCTTTTACCAAAACCTGTGAAAGACTGTAATCTCTGTACATTCCTATTCTCTCCCGTCATCATACACAGTAAAACATCAGCTACGATAATTTAATTCTATACCGCCCTTTTGGGTCTGAATACGCATTTTTTGCTAGAATCTCTCTCCCCGAATGTTGCTTTTGACCACCTAACCCCGTCTCTTGTGGACAGTTTTGTCCACCGGGGACGGAGTCAAGGGGCCATTTTTCTCTTTAACTATCCGGGGAATCAATATATAATATATTCACAGGAGGACTTCATATGGGAAAAAAGGATAATAAGAATGTTCTCATACACGATGACGGTACCATCGTTGATAATAAAAGTACCCAGACTCTTATTTTTGTTGTTCTTTGCCGTATCTTAACCGTTTGTCTTGCTCTGCTTGGTCTTGCCGCTTTTATCAAAGGAAACTTTTAACAATTATCTTCATTCGTCTTTTCTATGAAAGGATCTGACCTATGTACGATTTTAAGCGAAGAGTTTATGAAGTAGTAGAAGCCTCACATGTTGGAGATGCCTCCAGTAAAGCATATGATATCCTCATGACTACCGCCGTTATCGTCGGTATGGTTCCCCTTACGCTAAAACAAGATAATCCTTTCACTATCGCTATTGAGATCGCAACCTGTCTTATCTTTCTCATAGATTACGTCGCCCGGGTTTACACCGCAGACTACAAAATGGGATACAAAAGTTTTAAAGCTTACATAGCCTATCTCTTTTCACCAATGGCAATCTTTGATTTCCTATCCATTGTACCGATAGTCTCTCTGTTCCTACCCGGTTCTGTTATACTAAGGTTGTTAAAACTCTTCAGAGTATTCAGAGTGCTAAAGCTGGTCCGCTATTCCAAGACCACCATAATCATCGCAAATGTTCTTCGTAAAGTAAAAAAACAGCTCATCGCTGTTCTTATACTGATCATTATTTATATTTTTGTTTCAGCCATGCTTATTTTCCAGTTGGAGCCTACTCTCTTTGATACATTCCTTGATGCACTCTACTGGGCAACTATCTCTATTACAACCATCGGTTATGGTGACATCACACCGCAAACAGACATGGGCCAGTTCATTACTATGATCTCTGCCCTCGTAGGAGTTGCGGTTATCGCGCTCCCCACAGGTATGATCACCGCTGCTTACATGAATGAGATAAGCAAAACAAAAACCAAGTATGAACTGTAAGATTGGAGATGCCAATGTCAACTATTACCATTGAACGTGATGTTCTTTTTAATGCATATCACTTTTGCAATGTTGACCGGGTCTACCTCTTTGACTTAGATATCTCCCAGAAGCTTACTGCGCTGGCAGCAGCTACGTTCAACGAGTCTACACCGTGTTGCATGGGGATCATTACCCGGTAATCACAGGCCGCGATAACTTCCTTCGGAAGGCCGTTTCCTTCCGTTCCCATTACTACCGCAAGTTTTTCATTTGAAAGCATTTCTTTGTCATCAACGCTGACGGAATCTTCTGTCAGCGCCATTGCTATTGTCTTATAGCCAAGTTCTTTGAGTGCCTCAATGACTTTTATCCCCTCGGAATCCTCGCGCCTAACCTTAGTCCAGGGAAGCTGGAAAACCGTTCCCATACTTACTCTTGCGGAGCGCCTTGTAAGAGGATCAACCGAAGCATGAGTAAGCACTGCGCCGTCCATACCAAGGGCTGCAGCGCTCCTTATTATCGCCCCAACATTTGCCGGATTAACAACATCATAAAGAACAGTGATATGGCTTTTTCCTTCACAAAATTCTTTAAGCTCAGGAACTTTTCTTCTTTCGAGTACACCCCAAAGACCTCTGACAAGCTCATAGCCCGTGATATTTACAAGGATATCCTTGCTTGCCACATAAACTGGAATACTTTCAGCGTATTCACTTCCCCAAAGAGATGCAGTCTTTTCAAGCACAGGTTTTCCTTCTGCTTCCAAGCGTCCTTCTTCCACCAAAAGCGAACTCAGCCTATAGCCTGCTTCCAAAGCTCGCAAAATAACATAAGCGCTTTCTGCTATGAAAACTCCCGGATCCGGCTCATTATAATGGATCAGCTGTGTCTCCGATGTTCTTGAAAAAATGTCCAATCTTGAATCTTCAAGATCTGTAATGTTAACAATGTTCATACTTTAATTCAAATTCTTACTACCAGATCGTAATGCTGTAACCGGTATCGGACAGGTCAAATTTTATGGTACCGCTTGATGCCTTGCAATTAAGAAGTGATGTATCAAGACCTGCCGAAGGGTTGTACTCTATTTTTACCATATCGGGGCTGGGATGTTTCTTTGTAAGAGTAAGGCCGTTTATATCAAGCTGAGAAGCTTCTGTTACTCTCCAGCCAAGTCGTCCTCCCGTAAGAGCAATGGTACCGGTGATCTTAAGGCTTGAGCCGGGTTTTAAGGTAAGGAACTGATAATCCTGATTGGGAAGTACTGTATTTCCCACATCTATTTCAAGATTTGTCCAAACAGCAAAATCGCCGTCGTATGCACCTTCTACGTTGTCCGCATCACCTTCGGTTAGTATAGCAGTAACAACCTTTGTTTCCAATTCCTTTTGTTCTTCATATGTAACGGATGGGCCCATATATCCAAGGTTTTCATTCATTCCGTCGTCTTCGATGCCACAACACACGCAGCCCTCAAATGGCGCTACCTCCGGAGGCTCATTGGGCACAAGACCGGATGGGAAGGTTACATTTTTGTAGTTTGTATCTCTCATCCTGACAAACTCATATCCGTTTCTTACCCATTCTTCATCGGTAAAAGTCTCACCGTTAATTGTAAGTCCCGACATATCAACCTTACCTGCATTCATCAGTTCAATGCCTGAACGACCGTCCCGGCCCGGTGCAACTTTTGGCCAAGTTCCCTTAATGGTCACAGCATGGCCCTCGCACTCAATATATATTCCTTCAAGCGTGTCACTTGAAACATCAATGACTATGTCAGATCCCAATATAGCGGAATCAATTCCTTTATCAAGACGCTTCCTTATTTCTGCCGCGCTTGAAACAGGGGTATTTCGCTCTGCTTCCAGCGCTTCCTCAGCAAGACGACGTTCCTCTTCTTCTTTTCGCTTTCGTTCTTCCTCTGCAGCAGCTTCTTCTTCACGTTCTTTTTCGCGTCTTTCCTCCGAGATCTCCCAGGCATAAGACTCAGTATAGATACCTATGCGCTCTATAAATCTGTCTTTGTCTTCACCCATATAACCCGTTTTGGCTTTGGGCGCGATTTTCTTTGCCACCTCCGCAAGGACATCGGCGTATTCATCTTCAGCATCCGCTCCGTCAGGATTCATGATCTGAATTTCTGCAACATCTCCATGGTCCTCATACTGAGAGTGGAAATTGTAAAAGTCTACAAAAGCATCCTTATAGTTCTTGCCGATATAGTCTTCTTTGATGGTATACTCTGCCATGGCGCTGTTCACGCCGCAATCCACCACTGTATCACCCTTACAGATGGTATAAAACTGCCAGTCATTACCGTCTTCAAATTCAATCCTGATACCTACATATCTGTCCCCGGATTTTGGCGTATAGGTTCCGTCGGAGTTTAGTTCTATTTCAGCCACATTTTCAAGTGATGTTGATGGAGTATCAGCAGTTCCCGCGTTACCGCTGCCTAAATTTCCGCAGGCTGTCAACAATGCTGCTCCCGTGATCAACGATATAGCAATTACAGTTATCTTTGTTCTTCTCATATGCTCACAGCTCCATCCATCATAAGATCCGGTACGATTCTTCATGATAAGGATCTTGTTTTTGTATTTCCCCGGATAGATAATCTTTTAAAGACCCTTTGATTATAGCATTTTACTGGGCTTTTCACCACATTCAAACTGTTTATAAATATTTTAGAATTATATTAGCACTCACCTCTTGACAGTGCTAACAATTGGGACTATAACGTAGGTAGAACAAAGGAATAGAGAAGATTCCAAAACAGAATCCAAACACTCCTTCCCTTGCTCATGAAACATATTATCTTTCATATTTTTCATGAAAAGGAGGAATGACCTATGTTACTACCTAGTATTTTTGGAGAAAGTTTATTGGATGATTGGATGGATGTCCCGAGGATGGAATTTCCCGACATTGACCGAAAGCTTTACGGAAAGAACGCAGCTCACGTTATGAGGACCGACGTCAAAGAGCATGACAATGGTTATGAGATTGATATCGACCTTCCCGGATTTAAGAAAGACGAGATAAATGTTTCCCTTGAAAACGGATACCTCGCCGTCAGCGCCGCCAAAGCTCTCGATCATGAGAAGAAGAACAATGAAGGCAAAATGCTTAGGCAGGAGCGCTACTCCGGATCGATGCAGAGAAGCTTCTATGTCGGTGAAGAGGTCACCGAAGAGGATATTCAGGCCAGATTCGAAGACGGTGTGCTTAAGTTGAACATCCCTAAAAAGGAGGCAGCTAAAGTACCTGAAAAGAAAGTCATCGCAATAGCCGGATAAAAATATAAGCCCGCAAGAGTCAATTCTCTTGCGGGCTTTTTTTGACCACCGGGGACGGAGTTTAGTGGACATTTTTGTCCTCTTGACTCCGTCCCCGGGTGTCATTTTCAGATTACTTATTTATATAGAGTGCAGGCCGGATTCCTGTATCTTCTCCGAAGTTAGCAAGGCAACCATCCCAATAGGTTCCGTTCCATAAAACTTGCTTGATTCCGGTCTCACCCCAATCATTTACCATGACATCTCTTAAAAGCCAATAGCTTCCGGTTTTTCCGATGCATTCGGGCGAGTATTCATAATACATCAATGAATAATCATCGTTTTCATCATAATAATCCATCTCGCTTATCACCACATTACCAACCTTTTCAGCTACGTAAGGGGTCGCCGCAACAATCAATTCTTCGCTACACCATTCATATCCGCCATCATAATATTGATTATAATGGTAGTAATCACCGATGTCTTCCGCTCCCAAGAGAAATACCTTGTCGTAGGTTTCTAAATAATCCCAATTACCATTAAAGGGATTTGGACATGTCAAAACCTTCGATAATTTGATCATTTCTTTTTCGCTGTCGGTAAAAGCCTCGTCATAGAATTCTCCATTGAGCCAGTTCCTAATATCGGAATCTTCCCAAGTTAATCTTGCCCCGGCTACATCAAACTCTCTACATTCTAATACATATCTGCTTACAAGCAAGTAACCTTTGTCACCACCATCGTGGATCTCCCACTCAATAGGATCGGGGCCGTTGGAAAGGTCGCCGTCCTGTTCATATTTACCAAATATAGCATATCCTTCATTGCTAATGCTCAGTCCGTCAATCTCTGAGATTGATCCACCAATTCCCAATGCTTCGCCATTGGCACTACCGTTGTCTACTGTTGCTCCCGATATCCTGTCATCATCCCATCCAAGAGCTTCCTCAACCTCTTTTTTCAGGTCCTCATTAGCAAGGATCTCATCTACTGCTTCCTGCGGAAGGGATGAAAAATCTTCAATATTTACATTAATATCTCCATCGGTTCGGGAAACACTTATTCTTTTACCGGCATCTAGAATGTGTCCTTCCGCTTTCTCAGGAAGGAAGACCTCCACTTTTCCACTGGTCAGATACAAAACCTCTGCTCCGTTTTCATCGGTTGTAACATAACCCGATGTTCCGCGAATACCGACTATCATAGTGGATGTTCTGATCTCAAAACTCTCATCATTTGCAAGATCCTTGGCAATGTAAAAATATGTACTTCCCCTGTCAAGAGAAAGGCTGAGTGCTTTTCCCTTTTTATTTACGGTTGCCCCGGACTCCGCCATAAGATATACAAATCTATCCTCGTCAAGAAGGACTACCGCACGGCTTTCCTCTCTTGTATCAAGCCTGTTACCATCAAAAAGCCTTACACCAACTTCAGGCTTAAGAGCATCGCCCTTCACATTAAACAGACTTACAGTTCCGCGAACATCCTCAAGCTTCATGGATGATGCAGTAAACTTACTTGCAACTGTAATGATCACCGCGATCACTGCCGCAAGAACCACGCCTATTCCTATAAAAATTAATACTCTGACCTTTTTCATCTCTGCTCCTCAAAAATGGCCACTCGACTCCGTCCCCGGTGGTCAAAAATGTCCTCTTGACTCCGTCCCCGGTGGTCAATATTCATCAAGAAAATGATGTCTGACGCCCTTAAGTTTATATTCGATGACTGTGTCGAGGTTTACGTTCTCGACGCTTCTGAAGATATTGGACTCGACGTAAGGGTTGTTTTTCTTAAGCTCTGCGATAAGCTTCTTGGTCTCAAGGCGCTTCGAAGTCGAACTTCCATCATCGTTGACAGTGGAACAGGTCTCCGTAAAGTGGCACGCGCACTGAAGGAAATGAAGGTTATTGTAATCCCTCCATGCACAGATATCACTCTCCCTAACCAGATATAACGGCCTTATAAGTTCCATTCCCTCGAAATTCGTGCTGTGGAGCTTCGGCATCATGGTCTGGATCTGGGCTCCCTGAAGCATTCCCATAAGAATGGTCTCGATAACGTCATCATAATGATGGCCCAGAGCAATCTTATTGCATCCAAGAGCCTTTGCCCTGCTGTAAAGATATCCGCGGCGCATTCTTGCGCAAATGTAGCAGGGATTTTTTTCTATAGTATCTACTGAATCAAAAATGTCACTTTCAAAAATCGTAATAGGAATTCCAAGATCTCTTGCGTTGCTTTCAATAAGTTCCCTGTTTTCTTTTTTATAGCCGGGATCCATTACAAGGAATGTTAATTCAAAATTGCACTGCCTGTGTCTCTGGATCTCCTGAAAGAGCTTTGCCATAAGCATGGAATCTTTTCCGCCGGAGATGCAGACCGCAATATGATCACCTTCACTGATAAGCTGATATGTCTTGCAAGCCTTGGCAAAGGGTGTAAAAAGCGCCTTATGAAACTTTTTACGTATACTCTCCTCTGCTTTATGTTGTTTATCTTCTATCTTTATTTCATCCATATATATTAAAATCCTTTGTATCAAGCCGATTACCAATTCTCTAAGGAATCATTATAACGGCAATTGGCTTTTAAATAAAGTAAAACCGAGATATAATGTATATGTGCGTTTTCATAAACATTTTATAAACTTTTTTATTTCCCTCTTGGCAAATCGGGGATCATTCAAATATAATGAGGGCACATATGGACCTTCGATTGAACACACACATTTTACTAAAGGAGGTTTTCACATGTTAGATTTGATCATTATCGGTAGCGGACCCGCAGGGCTTTCCGCCGCTATCTACGGCATTCGTGCCAATTTAGATTTATTGGTTATCGAAAAGGACTATGAAGGCACCGGTCAGGTAGCCCTCAGCAGTAAAGTAGACAACTATCTCGGACTTCCCGGACTCGACGGCTACAGCATGGGTGAACAGTTCAGACAGCATGCGGTAGACTTTGGTGTCAAATTCCTTGAAGCAACAGTTACCTCTATTGAACAGGACCCTTCAGACAAGCATTGGATCGTTAAGACCTCTGATGGCGGACAGCAGGAAGCAAAGGCTGTTATTTATGCAGCCGGTGCGGTACACAGAAAGCTTGAAGCAAAGGGCGAAGAAGAACTCTCCGGAAAAGGTGTTTCTTATTGCGCTACCTGCGACGGAGCTTTCTACAGAGGAAAGGTTACCGCAGTTGTAGGCGGCGGAGACACAGCTCTTGACGATGCTCTTTATCTTTCCGGTCTTTGCGAAAAAGTTTACTTGATCCACAGACGTGACGGATTCCGCGCAGCAGAGATAACTGTTAATAAGGTAAAAGCAAAAGAAAATATCGAACTTGTTTTAAACGCTCAGGTTGACGAGATCATCGGCGATGAGAGAGTTAACAGCGTAAGACTTAAGGACGGACGAACTCTTGATATAAACGGCATTTTCATCGCGACAGGCTCCGTTCCCGTAACCGAAGTTCTTAAAGATACAGATCTTTTAAACTCCGCAGGATACATTGTTGCAGATGAAACAGGAATCACTAAGGCTCCCGGATTTTTCGTAGCCGGAGATGTAAGAACAAAGGCTCTTCGCCAAGTTGTTACCGCCGTTTCCGACGGAGCAAATGCAGCAACCAGTGCAGAGCATTATATCACTGAACTGTAATTAATTTTTTAACCACATTAACATATAGTTTGATCACAGAAAAGAGAGGATAAAAACATGGCAGAAGTAGTATTAACCAAAGATAATTTTGAAGCAGAAGTTCTTAATTCAGATATTCCCGTTCTTGTAGATTTTTGGGCTACATGGTGCGGACCTTGCAAGAAACTTGGACCCGTCATCGCTCAGATTGCTGAAGAAAAAGAGGGTACAGTAAAGGTTGGAAAACTTAATGTTGACGACGAGATGGCAGTTGCATCAAAGTACAACATCATGAGCATCCCCACCGTTATCCTTTTCAAAGGCGGCGAGCCCGTTAACACTTCCGTTGGATTTAAGACCAAAGAAGAGCTTCTTTCCTTCTTCGGAATCTAAAAGCATTATCAAAAAACGCATACTTATTAAATGAAAAGGGATTGGTCATACGGCCAATCCCTTTTAGGGTGATTTTATATAAAAGACACTAAGTTAGGGTGCAAAAAATGCGAGGGCGATGGCCCCGGGGCCTATATGGGTTCCGATAGTACAACCTACCGTACTGATGGGAAGTGAGCCGTCCTCGGATTCGTAATCTTCATAGATCGACTTACTGTCTTCAATATACTTATCAAGCATATCCTTTGAATGCCCTGTGTACGCAAGGCATAAAGGCTTTTTGAAATTAATTCCGTTTTCTTTTTTAACAAGCTCCATAAGCTTGTTGTTTCCGTTCTTTGATCCCCTTGCCATTCCAAGGAAAACAACCTCACCATTTTGAATAGCTATAACAGGTTTGATGTTTAAAAGCGCTCCCGCTGTTGCAACAGTAGCAGAGATCCTTCCGCCCTTTTTAAGGTATTCAAGAGTATCAAGAAGAGCTATCAGGTGAATGTAATTCTTTTCCTCTTCAAGGATTTTTATCACTTCATCTATAGTTTTTCCTTCTTTTATAAGATCAAGAGCCATCAGGATAAGGATCCTCTGACCAATGGTTACATTAAGGGAATCCAGAACATAAACACCTTCTCCAACTTCATCTGCTGCAATATTTGCGCTCTGGAAGCTTCCGGACAGCTTACTTGATAGAGTAATGCACAAAACCGTATCACCGTTTGCTCTTGCAGCCCTAAAATACTCCTCGTATTCATAAGGGGGGATCTGACTTGTTTTAGGAAACTCATCTGTCTCGATCAGCTTTGAGTAAAAACCTTTATGATCAAGATCAACTCCGTCTTTGTAGGATGTTTCCCCAAAGGTAACAGTTAAGGGGATCACAGTGATCCCAAAGTTTTCGGCTTCTTTTTGTGTAATGTCGCTTGCTGAGTCAGTAATAATCTTTATTGCCATATTTTTCTCCTTCTTTTGGAAACTCCAAGGAGAATGATACTTTCTTCAACGTGACTTTGCAAACCATGTGATGTGGCGGAACGGGCTAAATAACGCAGCTTTAATGTTGTGTTACAATTCAGTCCTGCGGAAACTCTCGTTGTAAAGAGTACCCGGCCTCCACATTTATGGTACAATTATAAGGAAATTATTTGAACCGGACAGACGCATGGGTAAATATACATGAACAACAACGCAGAAATTACCGGGCTCCAAAACCGTCTCAGGGACTTGGCGGACAGATCATATAATCAGAACATTTTTACCTTCAGCCAATTCCTTTCCTTAGGAGAAATGGACGCCTTTTATAAAATTGAAAAAGAATTAGGATACGCTTCGCCTTGCTTATTTGGCGGCTACGAAGGCGCAGAAAGAAACCTTATCAGATTCGGGAATCCTGAGGACCTCGGCTTTGATCAGGAGCCTCCCATTGTCTGCATTCACATTTCCCCTTTGATGGAAAAGTTTGCAGATAAGCTTTCCCACAGGGATTTCCTTGGAGCCCTTATGAACCTTGGTATCGAAAGGGATGTACTGGGAGATATAAAAACCGGAGAAAAAGAGGCATATCTCTTTTGCTTAGACAGCATCTCGGAATTCATTTGCGATAGTCTTGATAAGGTCAAACATACAAACGTTAAGTGCAAAGTGGTTGATGCAATGGCGGAACTTCCTGAAGAGGAACCGGAAGAAATCTCTGTATTAGTTTCTTCCGAAAGAGCTGACGGAATTATATCAAAAGTCTGTAAACTCTCAAGAAGTGACTCTCTTGACCTTTTCAGGGAGGGGAAGGTCTTTATCAACGGAAGGCTTTGTGAAAACAATTCAAAGCCCATAACCAAAGGTGACACAATAAACGCCAGAGGATACGGAAAGTTTACGATACTCTCCGAACCCAACACCACAAAAAAAGGTAAACTGAATATTTCCGTCGCAGTATACAGATAGTCTGTTAACAACTATTTACTGAAAACACCATATAAAACGGGGACCGGCATTAGCCGACCCCCGTAATTTTTTTCTAATCCTGTTTTTATATTAAAACTACATCAGATCTTGAAGAATGAAAGTTCTTCATCAAGCTTCTTTGCAATCTCGTCAAGATTTCCTGCTGATGCAGCAAGAACATTTACCGTCGCATTGAATTCCTGCATATATGCGCTTGTTTCTTCTGTAGAAGCAGCGTTCTCCTCAGAGATAGCTGAAAGAGAACTCATGGCATCAACGATCTCATTCTTTGATGCATTGCACTTTTCTGCAAGACTCTTGATCGAGGTTACTCCGCCAACAGTTGTATCAACTCCACCGATAAGCTTCTTAATGGTTTCAACAGTCTCAGCAAGAACTGTTCCAACCTCGTCACCGATCTTTGAAACTTCCTCTGTCTTTGAAGATGCTCCGTTTGCCTGAATAAGAAGGTTCTGCATTTCCTTACGGATCTCATCCGCAGTTGTAGCAGACTGCTTTGCAAGAAGTCCGATCTCTTCGGCAACTACTGAGAATCCTCTTCCGGCATCTCCCGCTCTTGCGGCTTCAATTGAAGCATTAAGAGCAAGAAGGTTTGTCTGAGTAGCAATAGATGTAATGCCGTCAACCCTTGCATTTACGTTGTTAACTGCCTCTCCGGTTGCTTCCATTGCTACAGAGATCTCTCTTACAGATTCTCCCATTGCAGTCATTCTGCTGGAAAGCTGATCAAGAGCTTCCTTCGATGAAGCGCTTTCTCCGCTCATCTCTCCGGCTGTAGCAGCAAGTTCATCGGAGCTTCCGGCCACGGTATCAATGGCGTCTGAAAGAGTTGCAAGATTATTTGTAGCGTTCTCTACAGTTGTAGCCTGATCTGTTGCTCCCTTTGCAACCTCCTGGACTGCACTTGATACATCATCTGCAGTTCCGCTGATCTGGTTAGCTGATTCTGCCAGCTCATTTGCCTGATTGGAAACGCTTTCCGACGCATCCTTGATATTCTTAACAACCGCCATAAGCTTGTCTATAAGAGCGTTAATATTTGTCACTATTGTTCCGAATTCGTCTTTTCTCTTTAAGAGAGACTCGTTTTCAAGCTTCTCAAATTCACCGGCTGAAAGCTTATCTACGGTTCTATTCACCGCTAAAATAGGCTTAGTAAATGAATTTGCAAGAAGGAAGGCTACTCCTACCGCAATGATAAGAAGTATTATTCCTCCGATGACCATATATGTGATCATCCTTTTTGCATTCTCAAGAGCTACATCCACATCGCTGGCAATTACCGTTGTCCATCCGGTGATAGGCTCTCTCTGATATGACATGATCCAGTTTCCACCGTTAGAATTGGAAGGATAATTACCGCTTGCATTAAGATCACTGCGGCTTTCTTTATACCACTGTTGCGAACTGAAATTAACGGCTTCTCCGCCACCAAGATCCATTGATGTGTGTGCTATAAGATCACCGTTATTATCGCCGATAAAGATATCCTGGTTCTTTTCGGTAATTTCCTTTTTCATCAATTCGGTAAAGTTATCAAGATTAAAGTTTCTCTGAGCTCCGCCTATGAGTACTCCATCCAAGTCATAGATGGCATGAACAAAAGTACAGGTTCTCTCTCCGTTCTCATCGATCATCTCATTAGAAACATAGAAAAGAGTGCCGTTCTGTATCTCTTTAAAAAATTCGGTTTCTGATATATCCTCGCATTTACCGGTGGTGTTTACAACCTGCTGTCCTTCCGCATTGAAAAGGATAAGTGTATTTCCATCACCGATCTCCTCGTCAACCTGTGTGAGCCACTCTATGAGCGACGGCGAAGCTGTCCGTCCGGTTAATAGCCTACGTGCTGAGTCAGAATACGCTACTGCATTGAGTACCGTCATGTTCTGCTCGACAACAGCTTTAAAATCATGCTGTACAAGATTGATCTGTGCATCATTCATCTTATACATGTGATTCCGTGCTTCTTTATCTACAATGACATAGCTCATCACTATTGAAGCCGCGAGAGGAACAACCATTATCGCAACTATGATCGATATCAGTTTAACTTTTACGCTTTGAAAGAAACTCCTTTTACCTCCTTTAGTATTTTTTTCCGTACTAACTGCCATAATAAAAACCTCCCCTTCCGATCAACTCGGAAACTATACGGGTATATTATAGTATTTTACTTCTTGTATTAACATTCATAAATTGCTCAGAAATATTCGAATAATTTGGTTATTTTATGAATTTATTTGAATTGAAGCAGCATTTTCCAAAAATAAAAAACAGGACCGCATATGCGATCCTGCCTTTTTATATCACAAAGAAATTTCTTATTAGAACTTTCCTGCCTTTGCAGCCTCTTCGATTGAAACTGCGGTAGAAACGGTCATACCAACCATGGGGTTGTTACCTGCGCCGATAAGACCCATCATTTCTACGTGTGCGGGAACTGAAGAAGATCCTGCGAACTGTGCATCAGAGTGCATACGTCCCATGGTATCGGTCATACCGTAGGAAGCAGGACCTGCTGCCATGTTATCGGGATGAAGGGTACGTCCTGTACCACCGCCGGAAGCAACTGAGAAGTACTTCTTGCCTGCCTCGAGGCGCTCCTTCTTGTAAGTACCTGCAACGGGATGCTGGAATCTGGTGGGGTTGGTTGAGTTACCGGTGATGGATACGTCAACGTTCTCCTTCCACATGATTGCAACACCTTCGCAAACATCGTTAGCGCCGTAGCAGTTAACCTTTGCACGAGGGCTGTTAGCGTCCTTGGAGTAGCACTTTCTTGATACTTCCTTTACAGTGTTGGTGTAAGGATCGTACTCGGTCTCAACGAAAGTGAATCCGTTGATACGAGAGATGATCTGTGCAGCGTCTTTTCCAAGACCGTTAAGGATAACGCGAAGGGGCTTCTGACGAACCTTGTTAGCCTTCTCAGCGATACCAATAGCACCTTCAGCAGCTGCGAATGACTCGTGACCTGCAAGGAATGCGAAGCACTCGGTGTCCTCTTCAAGAAGCATCTTGCCGAGGTTTCCGTGTCCAAGACCTACCTTACGGGTATCAGCTACTGATCCGGGGATACAGAAAGCCTGAAGTCCTTCTCCGATTGCTGCTGCAGCATCAGCTGCCTTGCGGCAATTCTTCTTAATAGCGATAGCAGCGCCTACAGTGTAAGCCCACTTTGCATTTTCAAAGCAGATAGGCTGGATGCCTTCGATAAGTTTGTAAACATCGATGCCTGCTGCCATAGTAATATCTTTACATTCTTCGATAGATGAGATGCCATACTCCTTAAGTTTAGCAAGAATCTGAGGCTCTCTTCTTTCATATGATTCAAATAATGCCATGATTAAATTTACCTCCTTCTTCTTACTCGTGTCTGGGATCGATAAGGCGAGCTGCATCGGCTACTCTTCCGTACTGTCCGCATGCCTTCTCGAATGCAGTGTTAGCATCGTCACCCTTCTTGATGAAGTCCATCATCTTGCCGAAGTTTACATACTTGTAGCCGATGATCTCATCGTTCTCATCAAGAGCAACGTTGGTAATGTAACCGTCGGTGAGCTCGAGGTAACGAGGTCCCTTAGCGAGAGTACCGTAAGTGGTACCAACCATTGAACGGGTTCCTTTTCCGAGGTCCTCAAGACCTGCACCGATCTGAAGTCCGTCCTCAGAGAATGCGCTCTGGGTTCTTCCGTATACGATCTGAAGGAAGAGCTCTCTCATAGCGGTGTTGATAGCGTCACAAACGAGGTCAGTGTTAAGAGCTTCCATAACGGTAAGTCCGGGAAGGATTTCTGCTGCCATAGCTGCAGAATGAGTCATTCCTGAGCATCCGATGGTCTCTACAAGAGCCTCCTGGATAATTCCTTCCTTTACATTAAGGGAAAGCTTGCAGCATCCCTGCTGAGGTGCACACCAACCAATACCGTGAGTATAGCCGGAAATGTCCTCAACTCTTTTTGCCTTAACCCATTTTGCCTCTTCGGGAATGGGAGCAGCACCATGATGTACTCCCTGAGTAACAGGGCACATGTTCTTAACTTCTGTTGAGTAAATCATATGGTCCTCCTTATATGATGGTTTTGGGGTAACTATTAAATTGTATATTTTATTTGATGAATAGTTACGAAAGTCAACTTAAATATTATCATAAAGACTACGCCCAATCAATGAATATTGATAGTTTTTAGTCAAAAATCTCCGATTTATTTTAGACAATTTATAAAATCTTTAGAATTAGAGTGTTGACTTTCGCCTCGACTTTTGTATAATTTAATTGCGTTCAATCGAATTGAGTTTGATTCGAAATCGTTTTAACAGTTTCTGACAACCTTTACATATCATTACATCTATGGAGGACAAACTTATGAGCAGTATTTATGATTTTTCTTTTAAGGCACAGGACGGAAGCGAAGTAAGCATGGCAGACTACAAAGGAAAAGTGCTTATCATCGTTAACACTGCTACAGGCTGTGGATTCACTCCTCAGTACGAAGACTTACAGAAGATTTACGACCTTCACCAGAAAGATGGTCTTGAGATCCTTGACTTCCCTTGCAACCAGTTCGCAAACCAGGCGCCCGGGGATGACGAAGAGATCCACACTTTCTGCAAAGGACGTTTTGGAATTACCTTCCCTCAGTTCTCTAAAGTCGACGTAAACGGAGAGAATGCAATTCCTCTTTGGAAATACATTACTTCAAATACAAAGTTCGCAGGCTTCGGAAAAGGCCCCAAGGCTCTTATGATGAGTGGTGTTGTTAAGGCAATGGATAAAGACTACAAGAACAACGGCAACATTAAGTGGAACTTCACCAAGTTCATCGTTGACCGTGAAGGCAATATCGTAGCTCGCTTCGAGCCCACCGAGAGCATGGACAATGTTCTCAAGAAAGTTGAAGAGCTTTTATAAGCCCGGTAGATTGATGAATTAGCTTTCTTGTGGTAAACTTGCGTGGTCGGAGGTTTTATATGGGTAAGTACGATGTTCTAAAACTTGAAAATCAGATTTGCTTCCCTCTCTATGCAGCTTCGCGTGAGATCATTAAGCAATATCATCCCTTCTTATTGGATCTTGACATTACTTATACACAATACATAACCCTTATGGTCCTTTGGGAAGTTAAAAAAATAAGCGTTAAAGATTTGGGTAAAAAGCTGTTCTTAGACAGCGGCACCTTAACTCCTGTACTTAAAAATCTTGAGGGTCGCGGCTATATTACCAGAAATCGCAGTCAGCAGGATGAGCGTGTTCTCATCGTAGAAATAACCGAGACCGGAATGGCTCTTCGTGAAAAGGCAGTTGAAGTGCCCCTTAAAATGGCCGGCTGCTCAAAGCTTAACGAAGACGACGCAAAAGAGCTTTACAGGCTTTTATATAAATTACTAGATACGCTCGAATAATTACCACTTGATATAAATAATCCTCTCCCGCACAACGTGGGAGAGGATTTTTACTTTATGTCAGGATATTATTTTATGGATTCAAGTTCAAGGACTTCAAAGCCTTCCGCTTTTCCTTTGAGCTTTATGGTGGCGCCAAGAGATGTATAGGTTATCCTGTCGCCAAGCCGGTCAGCAACAGCGCGGCTGATGTAGACCTTTCCGCCGGGTGCATTTGCCTCAAGGCGGGCTGCTGTATTTACGGTATCTCCGATAGCGGTGTAGTCCATGTGCTTCTCCGCACCCATGTTTCCGACAACGGCGGGGCCATAGTTTACGCCCACACCAACTCTTAATTCTTCGCCGATCTCGGCTTTAAGTTCATCCGATACCCTCTCGGCTCCCCGTGCGATCTCCCATGCTGTCTTTACTGCGTTGTAAACCGCATCCTCCTGAGGAAGAGGTGCTCCCCAGAATGCCATCATTGCGTCTCCCACAAATTTATCAAGGGTTCCCTTGTTTCTCTCAACACAGTCACTGGCCATGGTGAGATACTTGTTCAGGATAAATACCACCTTCTCGGGAGTCAGTCTCTCGGACATGGTAGTGAAGCCTCTGACATCTACGAAAAGTACGGCGATATCGCAGGTCTTTCCTCCAAGAGAAAGGTTCTCAACACCTTCTTTTAGAATTTCCTGTACGATCTCGGGAGCAACGTATCTTTCGAAGGTCTTTGTTACCTTGCGCTTCTCAATGGTGGACCTTACGTAATGAATTACGATGGAGCAAATGTAAAGAATCAGCACTCCCACGGGGATCCACAAGGGATGAATAACATGTCCCTGTCCGCCGATCTTAACATTATACAGGACGAAGCTGACCGCAAGAGATGCACCAATAAGGATAACCGCAACAACGCTTGATCCCTTGATCTTGAACTTCTGGAAAAGGAAAAATGCGATAAAGCAAATGAGGAATAAAACAATCGCCTGAGGTGTTCGTTTTACTTCTGTCTTAAAATCTCCGTCAAGGATGGCCTGAACAACATTTGCCTGATATTCAACACCGTACATCTGCTCAGCATGCTCGATGGATGTAAAGTATGCGTCCTGAAGGCCTACGGTATAAGGTCCGATGAATACTACTTTTCCCTCATAGGAATAGGGGCTCATCCTTCCGTTAACAAGATCTGTGAAGGAATAACCGTCATTAAAGGCTCCGGGCTCTCCGGAAAATGAAACGTAGAAGTGACCGTTTGCGCTAACCTTTGGTTCTTCTATTTCAGTACCGGTTGCTTCCCCGTATTTCTTAGCGGCGGAATATGCCATGGAATAAACCTTCTCGCCGTTAGGCTCGATGTATAAAAGAGCGTGGCGAAGGATTCCGTCGGAATCATACATGGCATTGATGTGGCCCTGGGTGGTAACAGCTTTAAGAGCAGGGAAAGGTTCCTCGTAACCGAGGATCGCGTTGTAGTCAAAGTAAGCTTTTCCGCCCTCAAAAACCGCCTGGGTTCCGATGTCTGCTACTGAAGCAACAACAACATTACCAAGATTTTCTGCAGCGGCAACAAGCCTTGCGTCAGTCTCGGGATCCGATTCTCCTGAGAACAATACGTCGATAACAACAACCGCAGGCTTTGTCTCCGGGTCCCGACCAAGGATCTCAAGAGCTGATGCGATCTTTTCTCTTCCCCAGGTATTGTATGGGCCCAGCTCCTCTATTGACTTATCGTCTATTCCGATAAGGATTATCTCGCCATCCAAAGCTTTGGGCTGCTGATACCATGCGTCCTGAACCCAGGAATCAATAGTATTTAAAACTCCGATCACTGCGATAAGAAGAGTTACAACTCCTGCAGCAAGAATGGAAAATACAATCTGTTTAAAGGTCTTGTTCCTTAAAAGTTTCATATGTTAATCCTTTTTCCAAGCTCCGCTTTCTTTAAATAGATCAAGTAAATGGCCGTCAATCTGGCCGTCATCTCTCATGTTCTCAAGGATTCCAAAGGCTTTTTCCGGAGGCATGGGCGGCTTATAGGGCCTGTCCTCGGCAGTAAGCGCATCGTAAACATCGATGATGGTAAGAAGCCTTGACTGGTTGGGAAGTTTCTCCGCGTCAAGGTGATTTGGATATCCTTTTCCGTTAAGGAACTCGTGGTGGGAACCGGACCAGAAAGGAACATCCTTGTAGATTCCGTGAAAATCCATCTTATCAAGCATTCTAGCGGTATAGACAACGTGGCTCTGAACCTGCTTTCTCTCACCGTCGGTTAGGGTACCCTTCTGGATAGTGATGGCTTCAAGTTCCTTTTCGTTAAGCAGATTTTCAACTTCATCGTTTGCGGTACGACACCGGATATTTGCAAAGCTCTTTATCTTTTCAAGCTTTTCATCGGGGAGGAAACCTGCGCCGTTGGCGGCTTCTATGGTCTCCCATGCTTCTTTTAATTTCTCGATCTTTTCATCACAGGCCGCCTTGTTCTCGGGATGCTCTAAGGATTCAACCTTTTCCTTTAAAGCCGCAATCTCGATCTTGCTCTTTAAGCCGTTCTTTAATGTTCCAAGCCTGTCGGGCTTATCGAGAACCTCAAGAGGAACGATGAGTTTTCCGATATCGTGAAGCCAGATGCTCATTAAAAAAGCATCCTTTGAGTCGTCGGTAAATTCCCATTCGGTATTGCCCGTTGACCTAAGCCATTCCACGAACTTGTCGGCATATTTAACCATGCTTCTTGTGTGATTGGCGTTGTATGCACTTCTTGCATCGATGGCATCAACCATAACTTCCACAAAAGAATGGAGCAAGTCATTGACTTCCTGCGCCAGCTTGTGATTATTTAAGCTGACCGCCGCAAGAGAGGCAAGAGCCGAAACAATCTGTTCGTAAGCCGCATCAAAGGGCATTATCTTTCCGTCTTTATCGAGACAGTTGATGAGCTGAAGGACGCCGATTATCTCGCCTTTTTCATCGTTCATTGGGATAACAAGCATGGAACCTGTTCTGTAACCCGTGATGGAATCGTATTTCTGAGCTCCGGAGAAATCATATTCCTTTGATTCATAAACATCGGCGATGTTGATCTTTTTATTGTCGATAGCCGCGCAGGCACAGACATTTTTTCTTCCAAGAGGAACCGGGGGAAGGTCCGCATTTCTGCTCTGATCCGCCATTGGGATTCCAAGGGATCTTGTGTAGACTGTGTGGAAATTAAGGTGATCCTCTTCAAGAACATAAACCGTTCCCGCGTCACAGTGGCAGACATCCATGGCCTCTAAAAGGATCTTCTGCATCAGCATATCAAAATTCTTTTCAGCACTGAGATCAAGGGCGATCTTTATCAGCCTGTCGACGCTATAACCACCGGATAAGAACGCAATGTTATCCGTGGTCATCCCGCCTTCGATGTAGTCTCTTCTTTTTCCGCCTTCACTCATAGGTCGATAACCTCCCCCCGCCTTGCAAATGAAATGTCTTCTGTCTTTATCTTTTCCTCCATGTTAAGAAGGAATTCGTCGGTGTGGGTCGGATCGTGATGAACAAACCTCACCTCTTTTGCCCCCGCCTTCCTTGCAACAATGACCCCCAGGGACGGAGTCGAGTGGCCATAACCTCTTCTCTTTTCAAACTCCTCATCGGTGTATTGAGCGTCAAACAGAAGAAGGTCTGTATCCTTTGCAAAATCAATAAGCTCGCCGATATGATCATCCCTGTACTCGTAATCAGTAGCATAGACCATACTCTTTCCGCCGCATTCAAGGCGGTAGACAATACCTCCTCCGGGATGAACAGAAGGAATTCCTGTGATGGAAATATCCCCCAATTTTACAGGGAATTCAATGTCATGGAATTCAAAGTTTGCGGGATAATCGTCCGCAGAGCAGGGCCAAAGAGGCGGGCAAAGGAGTTTATCCAGTTGTTGACGAGCTGAAAGTACGCCACTTTTAACCGCGTAGAAATCTATATGTTTGCTTTTGTCTGTAATGTATGGAAAAAACGGAAGCCCCAGTAAGTGATCGATATGGGGATGTGTAAGAAAAATGGCAATCTTTTTATCGCCTATTTCGGGTGCGTTAACGATTCCCGTTCCCGCATCAAAAAAGACAGCCCACTCGTCTGTCTCAATTAAAACGCACGAAGTCGCTCCACCGAATTCGAGCATTTCTGCTCCCTCTGTGGGGATTGAGCCTCGCGCTCCCAATATTGTTATCTTCATTCTCTCTCCCGTGCTGATGCTCATTTTATTAAGCTCCTTTTTAAGCTTAAGACATGAAACTCAGTTACGAATCCATTGTAGCACAGCACAGGAGGGGGTTCAAGGCTGTTGACCTAGAAGAACTTCCACTTGCTAAGAAGGTAGCCGGGGATGACGACGATGGCGAAGAAAGCCCAGCTTACAAGGGTAAATACCTTGATGAATTTCTTGCCATTGCCGGGATACTCGCGGACGTAGATACGGTAGTTGATGACGGAAGCCAGGGATCCGATTAAGGATACAAGGCCTGCAGTATCTGCGCCGTAGATAAGACCTGCAAAGTTCTCAGAGAAAGGATAGAGAACAATGGAAGCCGGTACATTTGAAATGATCTGGCTAAGACCAATGGTTATCCAATACTCTCTTCCCGCCATGATATTCCTAAGAGCTTCTGCGATCTTTTCATTTCCGGCGATGGATGACGAGAAAATAAAAAAGCAGAGGAAGGTAAAGAGAAGGACGTAATCAACCTGTAAAAAGATCCTTCTGTCGGTGATAAGTATAGCCACAAGGACAATAGCAACAGCAAAGGGCCAGAGGTTTGTTCTTGTTACGATAACTGCGATGATAAGGGCAAAGAGTACAAGATAAACGATCCTTCTGACTCTTCCTTCCTTTTCCCAAGGCGCGCTCTCATGCTCCTGAACTATCTCTTCCTTAACATTCTTTCTGTAGAGGAAAAGAATAAAGATGATAAGGAGTATTGCGGATGAGATATTAAGAGGAGACATGTGGAGCATGAATCTCCATACCGATACATCCGCTCTTCCATAGAGAAACAGGTTCTGTGGGCTTCCGAAAGGTGTAAGAAGAGAGCCTCTGATCGCTGCAATGTTCTCCATAGAAATAACGGGTAAAATGTAGTGCTCTTTGTTTCCGCCCCTGAAAAGAAGGATTGTCAAAGGAACAAAGATGATAAGTGACACGTCATTGGTCACAAACATGGATGTAAAGAAAACGCCAAATATAAGAAAAAGAGAAAGGGCCACCATAGTCTTTAATTTGGAGGCAAGTCCGATGACCGGGCGAAGGACGTTCTCTTTCTTGAATCCTTCAAGGACACAGAGCATCATAAGGAGCATGCCAAGGGTATGCCAGTCGATGTCCTTTATAAGTCCCCATGTGGGCGGTGTGATAAAAAGCGAAATGATCGCGGCTATGACCGCCAGGGTCAGCATTAATTCTTTTTTCAAAAATCCTAGTATCTTTTTCAAGTTGATCTCTCTTTCAGTAAATCAAATATGTGATGTCGATACATTATATATCTTAATTCCATTTTTGCGCAACAAACGATCGCCGGCTGTTTCCAACCGGCGACTCTCAAAGGGGGGGGTAAATAAAATATGTTAAATATATCAGACTCTTCACTGAGGGAACAAAGCAAATCTCTGTGAAGGTCAATATATGTTGGAATTAAGCAGTCTTCTCCTCATCAACGGTGAAGTAGCTCATCTTCTCATCAAGAAGCTGTGCCATGTTACGAAGCTCTGCTGAAGCCTCTGAGATCATAGCGAAGGTAGCGTTAAGCTCTTCCATAGAAGCGTTGGTCTCTTCGGTAGAAGCTGCGTTCTGCTGTGAAATAGCTGAAAGCTCTGAAATGATGTCTACAAAGCTTGCCTTAAGTCCGTTAAGCATGTGGATCTTCTCAGCAATAACCTTGGTAGAAGACTCTACGTTGTTAACGTTATTAACCATGTTGTCCATATCGCTCTTGGTTGAGGTAAGCTGCTGGTTCTGGCCGTTCATTTCCTCGGTAAGCTTATCCATGTTCTCTACGCTCTTAGCTGAATCAGCTACAAGTTCCTCAACGATCTTGCTGATCGAAACCGCTGCCTGCTTAGACTGCTCTGCAAGTGAACCGATCTCGGATGCAACAACTGCGAATCCTCTTCCGTACTCTCCTGCTCTTGCTGCCTCAATAGAAGCGTTAAGAGAAAGAAGGTTGGTCTGGGATGCGATATTGGTGATGATGCTTGATGCCTCAGCGATGTTCTTTACAGAATCATTGGTCTGACGGATCTGTCCGCTGATCTCATCCATGGAAGCCATAACTTCCTCGTTCTTATTCATAAGTCCTACAAGTGCGTCTACTGTGCGGTTTGCGCCATCGAGCATCTCGTTAGCTGATTTGCTTAATCCTTCAACGCTGGAGGTGATATCATCGATGCTCTCACCCATCTCGTTGGTATTGTTCATTGAATCTTCAACGCTCTCAGCCTGGTTAACAGCGCCACGGCTGATATCTTCTACAGCTCTTGCCACCTGCTCTGCAACGTTTGAAGCTGTTGCTGCTGATGTAGATAACTGATCACCTGACTTTGCAACGTCTGATGAAAGCTGCTTGGTAGCTGCAATAACATCCTGAAGCTTGTCACGAAGCTCTGCAGAACTCTGAGCGATCATTCCGAGCTCGTCCTTACGGTTAAAAGTACGATCCTCAATACGGAAAGCTAGTTCTCCACCTTCAAGCTTCTTTAAGCTGCTGGTAATATCCTTCATTGAACGGGTTGAGGTTGAGATAAGGTAACGAGCAACGCCCCAGTTAAGGAAGAAGAATCCAACAAAAAGTCCTATGATAACTAATCCTGCCTTCTTTAGGCTTTTAACAACATCGGTGGTCTCACGACCGGTAAAGAGCATTCCGACTACAGTTCCGTCAGAGTTCTTAATAGGAAGATAGTATGCATACCACTTCTTTCCGCCGATGGTAAAGTTCTTAGCAAGGTACTCTTCTCCGCCCTTAAGAACCTTCTCAACAACGGCATCTGAAGCCTTGGTTCCTTCCATCTTCTTGCCGGTTTCAGAATCTACCATTGAAGTGATATAACGGGTATCTCCGTAAAAGATGGTGAAGTGAATACCGGTATTTTCCTGAAGTTCATCAACCTGTAAGGTGTACATAAGGTATACAGGAACTGAGCCCTTAACAAGTTTTCCCTCTTCATCTAATGACCAGTCGCCTTCGACCTGCTTGTCAATTGCACTGTACTCCATGAGCGCTGCAGCATGTAACTCTTCTGCGAATGAATTATAGTAAGCGGTTTTGATGTGCGTAAATCCGATGTATGCAATAGCTCCGGACATCAAAAGTGCAAGCACTGAAGCAATAAGAATAATTCTACGCACCATGTTTCTGTTTCTTTTCATAAATTTCCTTTCTTTTACAGATTCCCTTGTAAAAATCCCACAAAAAAGAGCAAGGTGACTATTCTCTGAAAGCCTTATCCATTGCTCACAACACATTACGTACGATGTTATAATCCCGGTGGTAACCCCCAGGTCAACAGTGTTTACAAATTATTTACATTTTTTTTACACATAAATTTTTGCCTTAGAAAGCGTTTTCTTAGAAATATCAATATTTGAACCGGTTTTTACAAAAAATAATTATGAACAAGATAATAAGCTCACCCGCAGGCAAGCTTATTTGTGGCTTTAAAACAATAAATTGTCTTTAAATACAATAAGAAGAAACGTCTTTTATTCTCCTATGAGCATCTTGTAGCTTTCGATCTTCTTGATCCTCAAAGACTGAAGTATCGAGAATAAATAGGCAACGAGCACAAGACTTACTCCTATTATCACTACTCCCTGAACCGGAATATGGAAATTACCTTTCATTAATCCGAAGGATCTCATAACCATAGCCATATATGGATTGGCGATGTAATAAGAAACAAATGAAAATACTATTGCAGCCAGTATTATCGAAGGCATGAAGCTAAGGGCTGTCTGCATTATAAGTGCATTTGAAGTGAATCCCAGTGCCTTCAGGATGCCGTAGTCCTTTCTCTTATTATATACAAAGGCTTTAATAAGAAGATACAGGATGATCATGATAACGATTCCTGAAATAATGCTGAGCAAGATCATCATAAGAGCTGAGATGCTCCTGAAGGTTGTAAGGTTGCCTTCCAAGGTGTCGTAGAAGTTCATAGATGAGATAACGTGGTCTCCGTACTCCTCGCTACAATTGTCAAGGATCTCAGCTGCTGCATCCCTTCCGTCACAGTCAAACCAGTAGTAGGCAGGTGCATCGGTAAAGTCTATGAGATGCTCTGCAGCGCTTTCGTTCATTACACCTTCACGACCGCTATTGTTACATGTCTGGATAAGTCCGGTTATAAGATAGGTAAAGCTTTCGTTACCGTAGTCAAATCTGACTTCATCCCCAACGGTCAATCCGTGATCGGAAGCAAACTTTCCGCTTACCGCAACCTCGTTGTCAAACTCCGGGAGTCTTCCCTTGTAGCAAACTTCCTTATTGTTCATCTTTGATACGTCATCAAAGATATATCCTCTGATACTGTCTTCCTCATTATAGTTAAGAGTGAGGGAGATCATTCTTCTTATATTAGATACACCATCAAGGTTTTCAAGATACTCCATGGCTTCTTCTTTTACCGAGCTGTCAAAGCCAACGGTTCCTCCACAGATCTCAAAAGTAAGGATTCCAACCTTGGGATTTCTGCTGAAGTTCTCGTACATCAAAAGTCCCATGACGCAGGTAAACACCAAAAGTCCCGTAACAAAGAAAGTGATGATGTTCTGTTTCTTATAGTTAAAGAGGTTCTTAAGAGCAAGGCTTACGTTAAGTGAAAAAGCTGATCTGTCCAGTCTAACGTGATTCTTTTTAAATGAATGGTTCTCGATTCCTTCTCTTAAGGCGACGATAGGTTCAATCTTTTTAACCTTGCCGGTTGTGGCAAATGAAACAAGAAGTACATAAATCACTACAACTACTGCAGGGATCAAGCTGCAAATTAGATTGAAGCAGACCGTATAGGGGATTCCCATCTGTCCCACAACGATCTTTGCCATAATGGGCATAAGAGCGTATGAAAGTCCTGCGCCGCAGATGCTTGCAAGCAAAGCCATAAACGCAAACATGATATAGAGAGAACTTCTGATGGCTGAGCTGGTGTAACCAATGGCTTTGAGAGCACCGATTGACTGCATGTTTTCTTTAATAAAGTTTGAAATACTGTTGGTCATCATTACCGTGATAACAAGAACGATAATGATGGTAAGGGTAAGGAAGGATGTTGCAAGAACCAATGACATAAAGCTTCTTCCGTTGATGGCATCGTTTAATTTATAGATCACTGCGATGGCCATAGGATTTGTCTTTAAGATGTCATTGAGCTTCTTAATTCTAAAGCTGTTAAGCTTTTCGCCTTCCTTTAACTTAAATGCGATTACAACGGAATCGGAGGCTTCTCCGTCTTTAGCGTAGATTTCGTCATAGCTGTCATCGTCCAGAACGAATTCGTAAACCCCGTCATTGTTACAACCAAAGTAGGTGGTGTCGGTAAAGCCCTTAACCGTAAAACTGTACTTCGTTCCTGTAAGCTCAAGCTCATAGATGTCCCCAATTTCGTAACCGCCGGAAGTATAGAACTGATAAGGAAGATATATGTATTTTCCTGTTACATTCTCATCCTCGACAATGACCTCAGTTCTATCAAAAGCTTTGTTAAAAGCGCTCTTATTATTGATAAGAACCTGAGGTGAAACTGTTCCGTCGCCAAAGTTGATGGAGATACTGTCGTATCCAAGGCAGGTATACTTGTAGTAATCCTTGGTCTCTTTACCGATAAGCTCCTCTACATATTCATCATCAATGCCCTTTATGTCATTCATGATCCAAATATATCCGTCACCGGCATCCAGCTTTTCAGCCTCTTTTCTCGCCGTAGGATAAGCATCCATAAAGAGAAGGAGCACAAGGCCTATCATCATGCTTGCGAGCATCATTAATAAAAACAGGCCAACGCAGGTTCCTTTGTTTTTCCTGAAGTTTGATCTTGAAAGTAATTTTATTTTTTCCATGATTACCACCCCATTGATACAAGAAAATCATTCAATTTTCTGTGACGATCTTCATCACCGTGAACATATTTACCAAGGATGCACTCTCCTGCGATCTCGCCGTCTTTAACGTAGAGAATGCGGTTGCCCCTTCTTGCGCTGGTGATGTCGTGGGTGACCATAACTATGGACTGGCCTTTGTTGTTGAAATTTGTAAGAGTATCAAGAACGTCCTTACCTGTCTTTGAGTTAAGAGCTCCGGTAGGCTCATCCGCAAATACAAGGCGGGGATCGTTGATAAGAGCTCTGGCGATACCGACTCTCTGAGCTTCACCGCCGGAAATCTGGGTAGGGAACTTGTCCCACATATTTTCCTCGATGTCTACTGATTTAAGGATCTCCTTTGCCCTTGCTGCCACCTCCTTACGGTTCTTATTAATAAGAAGGCCTGCAGCCATAACGTTATCAAGAACGCTCATGGAGTCCACAAGATAAACCTGCTGGAAAACAAAGCCACAGTTTTCTTTTCTAAATGAAGCTAGTTCGTCAGTATTCTTCTTTGTGATCTCGGTGCCGGCAAAATAGATATCACCTAGAGTGGGCTTGTCCATTCCTGAGAGGGCGTAAAGAAGTGTTGATTTTCCTGCGCCGCTGGCTCCCATAATGATGGTGAAATCCCCTTCGTAGATCTCAAGGTCTATGTTCTTAAGTACATGTTGCATCTGTCCGCCGTTTGAAAAGGTCTTGCAGAGCTTATTTGTTTTAATCAAAGTATCCATTTTCTTCTCCTCTAAGCATCGCGGCTGTTTCCGCTTTCCTTTATCCGAGGCTTATATTACCTTTTCAAACCTTAAATGCCTTTAAAAAACCCTTAAATAATCCTTAAATATGAGTTTGGTTGTTGTGGGCTGTTTGTCCCGCGGGGACAAACGCCCAACCAAACTCTCAAATTCTACGAATGTAGAATTTTGCGCAAAAGCCCGGTTCTGTGTTTTTCAGCTCCAGCTTTCCATTCATTCTGCTGAGGAAGTAGTCCGTCAGGTAAAGTCCAAGACCGGCTCCTTCTTTTTCTGCGGAGTTGCTTCCGCGCTTGTACTTTTCTTTTAATAAAGGAAGTTCCTCCGGTTTTACTCCCGGTCCCTCATCGACTATATCAAGGATAAGATATTCATCGTCAATGTACGCAGAAACCTTTATGTCCGTTCCTGCGTACTTATATGAGTTCATGAATACGTTATCAAAAGCCTGTTGAAGCCTTAGTTTATCAATAAATACGCTGCACTGAGGCAAATTAAAGTCTCCACACTTTCCTAAATAATCTGCATTCCGGATCAGTTTATCTACCTCGGATGATTCTTGCTGTGATGGATTAACGTCTATTTCCGCAATATCATTTATGCTTGAATGGAAAAGATTGTCCGCCAGGTTCGTGATCTGGTCCGACTTTATATTTATAAGGTTAAAGAACTCCTTTGTTCTTTCTTCTTTTGTTATCTCGTAACCGATCTCGGAGGTTGACTTAATGGAAGCGATGGGCGTTTTAATGTCATGGGACAGTTTTGCTATGGTTTCTTTTTTGTCGTCATTGGCCTTCTTCTCAGCTTCTCTTGCTTTCTTTAGTTCACTTCGCATGAGATCAAAGCTCTCTGTGAAAGCTCCGAAAATATGACCCTTGTCAAGATCAAGGGGAAGGTCAAGATTTCCCTCCGCTACCCTGCTTGCAAATGTGCTCATTTTCTTGAAGGGATCTGTAACTGTCTTTTTAAGATACAAGAAATAAGAGAAGACAAGGGCAAGCTGGATCAAAGCTATAGCGATGACCGAGAGAAGCATTCTGTTTTTATATCCCTCGATCTTTTCGGCATTCTCGTTGTGGATCAGGACATGAAGCCCCGCTGTTTCGTTTACGTCTACATCAAGAATGAGGTCACCTTTTTTGATGGCCTCATTAATTGATTCTGATAATCCGTCTCCGGTCTTAAACAACACTTCCCCATCTTTATCGATGAGTACATACTTAAGAGACCGGTTGTATTTTTCTTCATTACCGAAATTAGCTTCTATACTTTTTACGCATTCGTTTACCATAACCGTATCCTGACCGGACAGCTTCATTTTCCCGGTAAGGATAATGCCCAAAACAGCTTCCGCTAAAAATGTAATGATCAATAAAACAATAAAGGGTGTCTTTTTCATCTTGAAACGAACCTGTATCCTTCTTTCCAAACAGTTACGATATACTTAGGGTTCTGAGGGTCATCCTCAATCTCTTCCCGGATCTTCCTGATGTGAACGTTCAAAGTTCCATCGGTAGTGAACTTATCGTTCCAGACATTATCAAAAAGCTCAGTCTTGGTAACAAGCCTGTCGTGATTGTCTGTAAGGTATTTAAGAAGCTTAAACTCAAGACTTGTAAGTTTTTTCTCGATACTGCCAATGGTTACGATCTTGTTTACGCTGTCAAGAGCAAGGTTTCCGTCATTGTAATCTTTAGGTCCTTCGACTGTTCCGGCTCCGAAGGCTACACTGCCTTCCGCGGAATCACCGTACCTTTTTAAGACAACTCTAACCTTTGCAAGAAGAACTCCCAAAGAATAAGGCTTTTCGATATAGTCATCTCCACCTATATTTAGAGCGATTATCTTATCATCATCCGTATTTCTTGCAGAAACAAACAGGATTGGGATGTTCAGTTTTTCCCTGATCTCCTTGCAAAGCTCAAAACCGCTTCCATCCGTAAGATTGATATCAAGAAGGATCAGCGAGGCGGAGTCGCTTTCAAAAAAGCATTCCGCTTCGCTCTTTGAATATACGGCCTTTGTCTTTACATCAAACATGTTGAAGTATTCACATGTGTTGTCTGCAAGGGCCTTTTCATCATCAATTATAAGGCAGTCGTATTTCATTTCCTGTCCTTTCATTATTTGAACATGGTTTGATCACGCTGTTTCGTATCTTCCCGCCTGAACGCGCCACATCTCCGCATACTTTCCGTTCATTGCAAGAAGGCTCTCATGGGTTCCTTCTTCTGCAATGCGTCCGTTCTCAAGGAGAATAATTCTGTCTGCATCCCTTGTGGTAGAAAGTCTGTGGGAAATATAAAACACAGTCTTTCCCTTTGCAGCAGATTCCATGGCTTTGTTAAGCTCATATTCCGCAATGGGGTCAAGGGCACTGCTGGGCTCGTCCATGATAAGGATATCTGCGTCTTTGTAAAATGCTCTTGAGATGGCAATCTTCTGGCTTTCTCCGCCGGAGAAGTTGACGCCTTCTTTATCAAACTCCGCAGTAACCTGGGTCTCAAGACCCTTATCAAGGCTGGCGAATCTTGTACCGAATCCGGCTCTTTCAAGGGCTCTGACAGCACTGGTTTTCAGCATGTCAAAGAATTTAGCATCGGGCTCATTTGCTTCCGTCTTTAATTGGTCTGCCGCAAAGGCAGGATCTGCCATGATAACGTTCTCTTCAAGATTTGCCCCGTACATCTGATAATCCTGGAAGACAACTCCTATCCTTCTTCTGTAATCATAGGGTTTATAATCCTTGATATCCTGTCCATGGTAGGAGATCTTTCCTTCCGTGGGATCATAAAGTCTCATAAGAAGCTTAATGAGGGTAGTCTTTCCGGCTCCGTTGTATCCTACGATAGCAACCTTTTCACCGGGTTTAACTTTAAGGCTGATATCCTTGATGATATCTCCTGCTTCTTCATTATAGGCAAAGCTGATGTTTTCAAGTGAAAGTTCTGCGTTGCCCTCAGGTACGGGCTCCCCTTCCATTACCTTCATCTTTGGATCATAATCAAGGAATGCTCTGATCTTTTCGATGTAAAGACTGTTCTCCTGAGCCATGGGGAAAACATCCGCCATGTTGGCGAATCCGTGACGCAAGCTTCCAGTTCTGTTAAAGAGAACAACCGCATCGCTGTATGCCACAGTATGAAGAACGGCCGCCTGAAAAACAAGGTACGTGATGTAGAGACCGTCCATAATAAAGTCGCCTACCACATAGTTGTTTAAGAAATTAAGCCAGATCCTCTTTGCGCCGACAACCTTCTGCTCTTTAATGATCTCGTCGTTTGCTTCTTCGAATTCTTTCTCAAGCTCCTCGCCTACCACAGGGTGAAGGCGAAGCTCCTTTGCATAGTCGTTAAGATAGAAAACTCTGCTGACGTAATTTCTCTTTCTCTCCAAAGGATTAACCCTAAGGCGAACCTTGTAGTTCAGCTTGTTCAACACCTTTGAGATAAAGAATCTTAGGATAAAGGAAGCAAGCACAAAGACGATACCCATAGCGTCCGTCGCAATATAGAAAGCACCGGTGGTTACAATGACCGTTATTGCCTGGACTATAAGGTTGCACATGCTTAAGAACCTGTCGATTGAGCTTTCCGCTTCCGCCACTGCAAGTACGAAATCATTGTAGTACTTGGGATCGTCGTAACAGGAAAGATCTATCTCCGCAGCCTTTTTGTACATCTGCTCTTTAAGAGCCTTGTAGAGTTTCGGCTTTGCACGATATGACCATCCATGGATAAAATAACCATCGGGTATGATCTGGATCATGTTGATGGCCAGGATTATTCCAATAAATAAAAGTGCCTTCCAAAACGGCTCATGATACTCCGCACAGTGAAGTACATATCTTATTCCAAGTACGTGCTCCAGGAAAATGATTCCCTGATATCTGAATCCGTCATATAAAAAGTAGATCATGTATCCGGGACAGGTTTTAAAGCAAAGCTTCCAAAGGAATAGCTGATTTTGTAATACGCGTTTCATCAGCATGCACCTCCTTCCACTAAGTCGATATCCGAAGCAGATTCTGCCTCACCGGATATGGCAAGATAATTCTTTGCCTGCTTTGTGTACATATCTGCGTAGAGACCCTTCTTTTCCATGAGCATTCTGTGGGTTCCTTCTTCTTTGACAGTCTTGTCCGAGAGAAGGTATACCCAGTCCGCATTCTGAACAGAGGATAACCTGTGGGAAATAAATACAAGGGTATTGTCCTTGCAGGTTTCATAGATATTGTCAAAAAGAGTCGCTTCCGCAATGGGATCCAAAGCGCTGCTGGGCTCATCAAATACCTTAAATGGACACTGCTTAACAAAGGCTCTGGCAACAACGATCTTTTGGAACTCACCACCCGAGAGAACCGCTCCTTCATCATCAAACTCATGGGTAAGAGTGGTGTCCATTCCTTTCTGAAGGGTCATTACCTTGTCATAGGCTCCCGAAAGTTTCAGAGCTTCTCTTACTCTCTCTTCTTTTTCATCCTCGGGGATATTCTCTCCCATGACTACATTGTCCGTTACGGACATGGAAAACATCCTGTGATCTTGAAATGCGGTAGCAAAAAGGGCTCGATACTTTTTAAGGTCGAACTCCTTTATATTCCTTCCGTTTAAGAGAATCTCACCTTCCGTAGGATCGTATAATCTTAAAAGAAGCTTGATCAGAGTAGTTTTTCCCGCGCCGTTATGTCCAACAAGTGCATATGTCTTTCCGCCTCTGAACTCCATGTTCAGATGGGACAGAACTTCTTTGTCCTTGTATGAGAAGGAAACATCCCTGAACTCCAAAGACTTTATTTCTGTTCCGGGATCTAAGCCTTCATAGTCCTCGGGAATCTTCTCCTTGTACTCAAGGAAAGTCCTTAAATACTCGATAAAGAGACCGTTCTTAAAAAGACTGGTCAAAGACTCGGTAAATCCGATGAGTATCCATGTGGTTGAAACCATCATACTTGTTATTACGGACAGCTCCGCCAAAGTCATGGTCTTTAGGACCAGGGTACGGAATGCTCCATAGATTAGAAGTCCCTCAAAGATGAAGGTGAATGTAAACATTACGTATAACCAATGGAGAACCATAGCCTTCTTGGTATATTTCTTTGTTACATCGGAAAGACCTTTGATAGACTCTTTGTACTGACGTCTCATAAGTGAAAAGACGTCGGTAAGCCTCATTTCTTTTGCATACTCCGGAAGATACATAACCCTGTTGATATAGGTGATCCTACGATTATGGGGGTTCATATCTTTATTCCTGTCGTAGTCGATATGGCTTATCATCCTGTTAAATATGAAATTACCGATGGCAGGGAAAATAAGGAACAAGACAGAAATCTTGTCCACCTGGAACATGAAGATAAAGGCGCCCACACCTGCTATAGCGCCGAAAATAGTTTTAAAAACAGCATGCACCGTCTCGGTAAGACGGGTATCGGCCTTCTCCATTGCAAGGGTGTACTTGTCATAGAACTCACTGTCCTCAAAACATTCAAGTTCTACATTTCGTGATTTTTTAAATAGGATCTTGTAGAGCCCCTTGTTGACTATAACGTTATTCACAGGAAAACGATAGCCCACAAGGAACTTGTCATAAAGGCTCATTGCAAAGGTGACAACGGTTACGATCAAAACAAAGATCATGATATGTCCGAAGCTGTCCCCCGACTGCAATGAATTGATAACATAGCGCATGAAAAATGCACTGTAAAACAGCCACTCGAAATACCCAAGGAACCTGCTGATAGCTCCGTGAACCACCTGGTTCGGGCATATCTTGGCCAGTAATCTGCAGGCATAAAGATTGTTCTTTATAGCCCTTCCGCGGGAAATCTCCCGCTTTTTCTTTTCTTTTTTCACTTCTCTCTCCCCTAAAAACAGCTTTCGCTGTAAAAAACACTGTTTAGATCATCCATTCGCCTTCTGAAGAGCCACACAGCATTCTACGTGAACGGTGTGTGGGAACATATCAACGGGGCGAACCTTCCGTAAATTATATCCGTTGGAACATAAGTATTTCAAGTCTCTTGCAAGAGTAGCGCTGTCGCAGGAAACATATACGATACGCTCCGGAGCCATGGCAACCATGGTCCTTAAACATTCTTCGTCACAACCCTTTCTCGGCGGGTCCACTACAATAACATCAGGGTTACGCATATCTGCTTTTCCCGACTTCTTTTCGGTATTTGCCGATGCATTAACCAACGGTGATGTGGTGTTGTAAAACTGAGGAAGGACTTCCTCTGCTTTTCCGACGAAGAACTTGGCGTTGGAGATTCCGTTTCTCTTAGCGTTGTTCCTTGCATCTTCGATTGCTTTATCGATAACCTCTACGCCGTATATCTGACCTGCATTTCCCGCAAGGAAAAGACTGATTGTTCCGATTCCGCAATAAAGATCCCAGACTGCTTCTTTTCCTGTAAGGCCTGCATACTCAAGGGCAAGGCTGTACAGCTTCTCGGTCTGGACAGGATTGACCTGGTAAAAGGACTGGGGCGAAATATGGAATTCAAGGCTTCTTCCGGTCTTTGGATATCCGGGCTTTGTCATATCCCTGACACCGATGGAATCCTTGATATATGGCTTACCCCAGATGCAATAGGTCTCTTTGCCCAGGATCACATTGGTCTTTTCATTGTTGATATTTACAGAGACAGAAGTCATTCCCTTAATTTCGGAAAGCTTTCCCAAAAGTTCTCCCTGCTCTTTAATGAAATCCTTTTGAGTGATCCAGGACGAATCTGATGCGCCGCTTAGGCTTTCTTCTCGATTGCTTTTTGTCCTGTAAGCATCCGCCTTTTTGTCTAACCTTTGGTTAAGGATGAGGCTTACCATCCATTCTCCGGAAGTAAATCCTTTTCTTAAAAGGACATGCCTAACCTCACCTTCGCCGGTCTCCTCGTTGTAGGCGGTAATATGATACTTCTCCATATGGGCCAGGATGATATCAAGGATCTTTTTATTCCCCGGATCCCCGATAAAGCAGTCCGAACCTGCGATTATAGAGTGGGTCCTTCCCGCGTAAAATCCCGCGATCAGCTTACCGTCCTTATTGTAACCGATGGGATAAACCGCCTTGTTACGATAATTCCAGGGCTCGTCCATTCCAACGATCTTGTCCGTTACCCAGTCAAGGAGCTTTTCGTCGAATCCGCCGATCCTCTTTAAATTGTTTCTTACCTTATTCTGCTTATACTCAAGCTGCTTTTCATAAGAGAGGGCCTGGATCTGACAGCCTCCGCAGCTTCTTGCAATATCACACTTCGGAGTAACGCGAAAAGGAGAAGGTGAAATAACCTTCTCCAATCTTGCATAAGCAAAGTTTTTGGAAGCCTTCATAACCTTCGCAGAAACCGTGTCTCCGATGATCGCATCTTTTATAAAAAATGTGTATCCGTCAATATGACCGATGCCTTCTCCGTCAACTCCGATGTCTTCGATAGTGACTTCAATGATTTGGTTTTTGTTATAAACCATGTCTACCTCTTATATTTCTAAGGCCTATGCCTACAGAGTCGCCCTTACGTTTCCGTCAAGGAATCTCTGGAAGCCAAGCCAACCCTTATTCTCTGCATTGTTTTCAAGGATTTCCTTAAATGTCTCCATCTTTGCATCCGTATCGTCTGCATAGTTAAGAGCCATTGCCTCGACGAGAGCGGGAGTCTTGGGTGATCCGTACTCCATCTTTCCGTGATGAGCAAGGATGCAGTGCTGAAGCTGAAGAAGATCGTTCTTGGTCATTCCCTCAACCTTCTGAGCTCTCTTTCCTACCATATTGGATCCCATTACGATATGACCTAAGAGGTTTCCTTCGTCGGTGTAATCGTTCTCAGGAAATGCCGAAAGCTCATATACTTTTCCGATGTCATGGCACATAGCCGCTGTAAGAAGAAGGTCCCTGTTTAAGATGGGATATGCTTTTGTATAGAAGTCGCAAAGCTTTGTTACACTTAAAGTGTGCTCCAAAAGACCACCCACAAATCCGTGGTGTACGCTCTTTGCAGCTGATGATGCCTTAAACTTCTTGACAAAATCTTCGTCTGTGATAAAAAGATCCGTAAGGATCGCTTTGTATGAAGGATTCTCAATGCTTGCGATAATAGCCTTTAATTCCTCATACATTTCATTGATATTCTTTGAACTCATGGGAAGATAATCAGCCGGGTCATATTCGCCTTCGTGTGCTTTTCTTGCACGGCGGATGGTGATCTGAAGGGCTCCGTTAAAGGAGGAAACCTCTCCGTTAATGTCTACGTAGTCAAGCTTGTCAAAATCGTCAATACCGGGATCGTTAATGTCCCAGATCTTACAGTCGATGGAACCGGTTTTGTCCTGGAGCGTAACGTTCTCATATACCTTTCCGTTTTTGGTAGTTGCCTGGTTCTTGCTCTTAACCATGTAAATTCCTGCGGCTTTTTCTCCGTCACGGAAATCTTTGATGTACTTCATTTAATCCTCTTTCTAAGACTTACTGTCTTGCCGTCACAGTTAAAGGTATCTCTATAACGGCATATTCGTTCTGTGATTTACGTCTGACCTGAAGGGTTATTTCCTCGTCAGGTTTGAACTTCTGTAATTGGTTGACATACTCGGCGTATGTCTCGATGGCTCTCTCGTTGATTCCAACGATAACATCTCCAAGCTGAAGGCCCGCCAGCATTGCAGGGGAATCCATTTCCGTTCCCGTTACAAATGCGCCCATGGGAACGCCCAGTTCAGAATTTGCTCCGGCAGTGACATTGGTTCCTGTAATGCCGAGATATCCGATCTGCTGTGAGTTTGATAACTTTTCGATAACATCCTTAAGCTCGGTGATACCGTATGCGATGATAACGGTGTTGTCTGCGGAACTTGTCTCTTTGGAAGTAATGATTCCTATTACCTGTCCCTGCATATTGAAAAGCGCACCGCTGGCGTTTTTGCTTCCAAGGATATTTGTCTTAAAGCGATAATAGTAGGTATCAACGTCAGAGATCATTTCCTTTGGAGTATCCACGATTCCGTAACCAATGGATCCGGAAACACCCTGAGGGCTTCCTACCGCAACCACACTGAGACCTACGTAGATACTGGTACTGCTTCCCATAGGAGCAATATAGGATTTTACATCCTCTTCTTCCGGAAAGTTTTTAAGGTCGGTTGCAATTATTGCAAGGCCTGTGACGCTGTCCGTGTTTTTAACATATCCCTGCATCTTGACACCGTTTCTCAAGGTAAGGGTCAGATTTTCGGGATTGGTTATGGCTGATGCATCCGCAAGTATAAGGAGTTCAACACCGTTTTCCGCTATGATAATTCCGGATGTGGTCTTGCTCTTATCGTCCACACTGTCGAGCCAGTCAACGCTGGATTCCACACTGGTGACGGTGACCATGTAATTACCAAGCTCCCTTGTATAGTTGGACATGGAAATGGTCATCTGTCTGTACTTTGCTGCGTCAAACTTGATCCTTGAAAGCAGGATGTTAACCTGCTCATCGCTGAAAGGAAGGTCTCCGGCTTCAATGGTCTCTTCTTCCTCAAGCTCGGAAATGGCACTCTCCTGCATCATGTACTCGGAAAGCATTTCCTCCGGAGTCATTTCCTCCTCCGGGAACTTTACAAGGTTGGCGCTCTGAGACTCGGTATTGGTGGTTATCTTTTTGAGAAAAGGCTCCATTACGAGGATCACAAGGCTTGCGATCACGCCAAATACAACTGCCATGGCGATATTGATCCCAAACTTTTTAAAAAGTTTTCCCGTATTGAGCGGCTTCTTTTTTTTCTCTTCTTTTATAAAATCAGGATTCATTTTCATTCACCCCGCTATTCAGATATTAATATGATAGCTTTTTCCCCGAAAAAAGTAAAGAAATGCGCGTTTCTTTGTGTTATACTTTATTTGGAAAAATATTGTAAAGATGTACTGTTATGAACTCAAAATCACTTAAAACACTAGAATACGACAAAATAATAAAGATGCTGGAACAGCATGCGGACTCAGAACCCGGAAAAGAACTGTGCAGAAAGCTCCTTCCTTCCATTGATATCAAAGAGATCCAGAAGGCTCAGGATGAGACAGAAGATGCAGTATCAAGACTTTTCAGGAAGGGCAGTACTTCCTTTGGTGATAATAAAGATCTTAGATTTGCGGTTAAATCCCTTGAAGTCGGTAGTACCCTTTCCGCTCCCGAGCTTTTAAGACTCGCAGCCCAGCTTAATAATGCGGGACGTATCAAGTCCTACGGCGAAAGAGAAAAAGAGGAAGATCCTACAGATACTCTCGATGAGTATTTTGAAAATCTTCATCCTCTTACCCAGCTGGCAAATGAAATAAACCGCTGCATTTTGGCAGAGGATGAGATCGCGGATGACGCAAGCCCGGCTCTTAAATCCATAAGGCGCCAGATCACAGCTACCGGAGATAAAATCCATTCCGAGCTTAGGCAAATGGTCAACGGTTCCTTAAAGACTTACCTTCAGGATTCCGTTATCACCATGCGTGACAACAGGTATTGTATTCCCGTGAAGGCTGAGTACAAATCTGCAGTCCCCGGAATGATCCATGACCAGTCTTCCACCGGTTCCACATTTTTCATCGAGCCCTCTTCCATTGTTTCTTTGAATAATAAGATCAGAGAGCTGATGCTTGATGAAAAGAAAGAGATAGAAAAGATCCTGGCTGACTTAAGCTATTCCTGTGCAGCGCACACTGAGGAGATCGCTGAAAACCAGAAGATCCTTACTGAGCTTGATTTCATATTTGCAAAGGGAAAGCTTGCCCTTGATATGAATGCCACCAAGCCCCAGTACAACCGTAAGCACTATTTAAACCTACGAAAAGCAAGGCATCCCCTTCTTGATAAAAAGCATGTCGTTCCCATCGACATTAACCTTGGAAGGGATTTTGACCTTCTCATTGTTACAGGTCCCAACACAGGTGGTAAGACCGTATCCCTTAAGACCGTCGGTCTTCTCAGCCTTATGGGTCAGGCAGGTATGCATGTTCCCTGCTCTGACAGATCCGAGCTTTGTATCTTTAATGATATTTTTGCAGACATCGGTGACGAGCAGAGCATTGAGCAGTCCCTTTCAACTTTCTCATCTCACATGGTCAACATTGTCGAGATCCTTAAGAAAGCAGACCGCCACAGTCTTTGCCTTTTCGATGAGCTTGGCGCAGGAACTGACCCCACGGAAGGTGCGGCTCTTGCAATTTCAATCTTAAGCCACCTTCACGAGCAGGGCATCAGGACTATGGCTACCACTCACTACAGCGAGCTTAAGCTTTTCGCTTTAAGCACCGATGGTGTCGAAAATGCAAGCTGTGAGTTCAGCGTTGAATCCCTGAGGCCTACCTACAGACTACTCATCGGTATTCCCGGAAAAAGTAACGCTTTTGCTATTTCACAGAAGCTTGGTCTTCCCGAGTTTATCATCGACAGGGCTAAAGAACAGATAAGCAGCGAGAACGAAAGCTTTGAAGACGTTATCTCCGATCTCGAACAAAACCGCATCACCATAGAGAACGAGCGCAAAGAGATCGCAGAATATAAAGAAAAGATCCGTACATTGCAGGAACAGCTCCATGCCAAGAACGAAAAGATCGATCAGGCAAAGGACCGCATCCTTCGCGAGGCCAATGAAATGGCCAGGGATATCCTGCAGGAAGCCAAGGATATTGCGGATGAGACCATTCGTGATATCAACAAGGCTGCTCATTCCGGCGATATGAAGTCTCTTGAGAACACAAGATCAAAGGTCAGAGACTCCATCAGCGATAAAAACAATAAGTTAAGTAAGCGTCCCGAAAAACAGATTAAAGCCGATCTTAAGGGACTGGTTGATCCTGCAAAGCTTAAAAAAGGTGACAGCGTTAAGATCATTTCCATGAATCTTAAAGGAACTGTTGCTACTCTTCCCGATTCCAAGGGTAACCTCTTTGTCCTTTGCGGAATTATCCGCACCCAGACAAATGTTAATGACCTTGCTTACTCTCAGGAAGAAGAGATCAAAGCTCCTCAGCTTTCAAGAACCGGAGCCGGCAGTATCAAGATGAGTAAAGCAATGCATGTTTCCTCCGAGATCAATCTTCTTGGAAAGACTTCGGACGAAGCATTGGCTGAACTTGAAAAATATCTTGATGATGCCTATATTGCTCACATTCCTTCCGTACGCGTTGTTCACGGAAAAGGAACCGGAGCTTTAAGAAATGCTGTTCACAGTTATTTGAAACGTCAGAAAATTGTCGCAGATTACAGGCTTGGAGAATATGGCGAAGGCGACGCAGGTGTTACTATAGTTACATTTAAATGAGGTAAACCATGGCTATCAAACAAAAAGTTCTTATTGTAGACGACGACAACAACATAGCAGAGCTTATCTCCCTCTATCTCATGAAGGAGTGCTTTGACACCGAGATTGTAAACGATGGTGAGTCGGTACTTGGCAAGATCCCTGTTTTCGAACCCGATCTTATCCTTCTTGATATCATGCTTCCCGGCATGGACGGATATCAGGTCTGCAGAGAGGTTCGCGCAAAGTATTCCATTCCCATCATCATGCTTTCCGCAAAAGGTGAAGTTTTTGATAAGGTCCTTGGACTTGAGCTTGGCGCCGACGATTATATCGAAAAACCTTTTGAATCAAAGGAAATGGTGGCAAGAGTAAAGGCTGTCCTTCGCAGATACCGCAAGGATGAAACCGCACAGGGTAAGCCCACCGGAGATGAGGAATGCGTTACTTATCCCGACCTTATCGTTAACAAGACCAATTACTCCGTTACCTACATGGGCAAGAATATCGAGATGCCTCCCAAGGAGCTTGAGCTTTTATATCACCTTGCTTCAAACCCCAACCGTGTTTACACAAGAGAGCAACTTCTGGACAGTATCTGGAGTTACGATTATATCGGCGATACCCGTACCGTCGACGTTCATATCAAGAGACTTCGTGAGAAGATCAGTGACCACGAAAAGTGGAAGATCACCACTATTTGGGGTAAGGGCTACAAATTTGAAACCACCAACTGATCATAAAAGGTTGAGTCTGATATTCTGTCATGAAACGTAAACTTTATTTAAAATTCTTACTTGCATATTTAATATTCGGAGTCCTCGGCTTTATCATAGTAACCTTTTTTGTTCCCACTATGACGGAACAAACGCTTATAAAAGATAAAGCCGGTTCTCTTTATTCCGAGGCCACTCTTATTGCAAATACCTACGCAAGCGGCCTCTATTCCAGTTCCGCTTCTTTGGAAACAGTTAAGCTCCAGATTGATGCTTTGGCAGTATATATGAATTCCGAGATCAGGATCATCAATCCTTCGGGCCGTATCGTTCTTGATTCCAATATTCCTCTCCACACCGAAGATCCAAAATATATCGATGATTTCGACCCAACCATAATCAGCGGATCGTATTATGTTGTAAACAATTTCTTCGGAACCTTTGACAGCGATGTTTTAACCGTTATGGCTCCCATCACTTCGGAGTACTCAATAAAGGGATATGTTACGATCCATGCACCTTTCAGCAGTATCACATCAATATCGAATACCATCCTGAATATCTGCTATATTACTTTAGCCATAATTTTTGCATTGTCCTTTATCATTCTGGTCTTCTTTACCCAGCTTGTATATATTCCTCTTAAGAGGATAACCTTTGGTGCGGAGCAATATGCTCAGGGTAATTACCATTACGTTATTCCCGGTGAAAGCAATGACGAGATGGGTTATCTCGCAGCTTCCCTTAATTACATGGCCGGCACCCTGGCAGGTCAGGAAGATGACCAGAAGAAGTTCGTAGCCAATGTTTCCCACGACTTCAGATCCCCTCTTACTTCCATCAGAGGATTCCTTGAAGCCATGCTGGACGGAACAATTCCTCTTGAAATGCACGATAAATACTTAAACACCGTGCTTAACGAGACCGACCGTCTTACAAAGCTGACAAACAGTTTGCTTACGCTGAATAACCTTAACACCAGCGGCATGATCCTGGATCTTTCAAACTTTGATATCAACAAGGTCATCCGAGATACAGCCGCTTCTTTTGAAGGTTCCTGCAGATCAAAGAACATCGGCATCGCCCTTTCCCTTACGGGAGATGATATGGTAGTTAGGGCCGATACGGAACGTATCAAACAGGTCCTCTACAATTTGATTGATAACGCTATTAAGTTTTCACATCATGATTCAGTCATCAGAATTGAGACTACAGTAAGAAAGAATAAGCTGTTTATCTCAGTTAAGGACACGGGAATAGGAATTCCCAAGGATGATATAAAGCTTATCTGGAACAGGTTTTATAAATCCGATTCCTCACGTGGTAAGGATAAGCGTGGTACCGGACTTGGACTTTCAATCGTAAAAGAGATCATTAATGCTCACAACGAGAACATCAATGTTGTCAGCACGGAAGGCGAAGGAACAGAATTTATTTTCTCCCTTCCCATAGTAGAAGAGGATGATGTCATCTAGACACCATCCTCTTTTTTAAAATCATATTATTCTGGTTTTTGTATATCTTATTTATCTACCGAGATCTCTCTCAGCCTTGGATTTCTTCTCAATCTTTCCATCCCTTGAATAAAGAAGTTTCAAGACAATGGGTGTTGAAATGCTTGATACGATGATCAAAAGGATAACCGCAGTAAAGTATACTGAATCGATCATTCCAACCGCAAGTCCCTTCTGGGCTACGATAAGAGCAACCTCGCCTCTTGTCATCATTCCGACACCGATCTTAAGTGAATCGTTCCAACTATGGCGAAGAATTTTTGCCATAAGACCACAGCCAATGATCTTGCAAAGAAGAGCTACTAAAACAAATCCTACGCTGAAAAGAATGATCTGACCGTCTACATGGCTGAGCTCTGTTTTAAGTCCGATACTTGCAAAGAATATAGGTCCAAAGAGCATATAGGAATTGGTCTCGATCTTTTGATCGATATAGTCATGATCCTGAATCGAGCAAAGTATTATTCCGGCTACATATGCTCCTGTGATATCAGCAATTCCGAAGAACTTCTCAGCGCAATATGCAAACACAAAACATATTGCAAGTCCGAGGATAGGAATTCTCTGAGTATGGGGCCATTTAATATCAATAAGCTTTACCAGTTTATATATACCAAATCCAAGTACTATTGAGATAATAAAGAACAGTACCGTTGAGATAACTACTCTCATAGGGCTTGATCCGGGATTCTTAAATCCGATAACGAAGGTAAGAACAATGATACCGATAACGTCGTCGATTATTGCAGCGCTAAGGATCGTAGTTCCGATCTCACCTGAAAGCTTACCCATCTCTTTAAGGGACTGAACTGTAATGCTTACGCTGGTTGCAGTCATGATAACACCGATGAATACTGCAGAGTAGAATTTCTCGCTTCCCCAGGGTGCCATTCCGTAAAATCCCATATATAACAGAGTACCGCCAACAAGGGGAACAAATACTCCGGCACAGGCAATAGCAAGTGCCTTGGGTCCTGTTTTCATAAGGTCTTTAAGATTGGTCTCAAGTCCTGCGGAAAACATAAGAAGGATAACACCAATCTCAGCCATCTGACTTATAAAATCATTTAAATGAACTATTCCCAATACACTGGGACCGATAAGAAGGCCTGCAAGGATCTCACCCACAACCTGGGGTGCTTTGAGACGTCTTGCAATAAGACCGAATACTTTTGCAAAAACTATGATGATAGCTAAGTCTTTCAGAATCTCATAAGGTTCCATATTCATTACCTCTTTTCTTTGAAAAAGACTGAGATCTTTTTTCAAATATGCATAAAAACGGCGACATGCGGTTACTTTCCCCCCTGTCGCCGTTTAATTAATATAAACCTATTTCAAAATAATATCAAGGTTTGATGAAAGAATCTTTATTCATCATCCTCATCAGATTTCACTTCATCTTCATCAACGTACTTTTTTGACTCCTCATCGTCCTCGTCATCAAAGTCTGCGGATGATCTGAATTCTGACTCATCGGTCTCTTCAGCATCTACTTCTGCTTCTGCTTCTTCAACGCTGTCAAAGTCCTTTTCACCATTGGATAATCTGTCTCTGACCTTTGCGGCCTGAGCAACCTTTACTCCTTCGGGAAGGTTTATGAGTTTAACACCTGAAGTAATTCTGCTCAAAGTGTTAATATCTGAAACCTGAAGTCTGATCATGATTCCTTCAGTAGTCATCATAATGATCTCTTCATCACCGTGGGTAGCCTTAACGCCCATAACATCGCCGGTCTTCTCAACGATCTTGTAGCACTTAACGCCCTTACCGCCTCTCTTCTGTACGGTAAACTCATCCATGAGAGTACGCTTTCCGTATCCGCGCTCTGAGATAAAGAGAAGTTCTGTACCCTGGCTTGCAAGCTGCATTCCGATGATCTCGTCACCGGGATTAAGGTTCATACCGATAACACCGATGGAACTTCTTCCGGTACGTCTTACATCGGTCTCCTTGAATCTGATACACATACCCTGCTTTGTAACAAGGAATATCTCGCTGTCAGCGTTGGTACACTTAACTTCGATAAGCTTATCACCGTCCACAAGGTTGATGGCAATGAGTCCGTTCTTTCTAACGTTTGCAAAGTCTGAAAGAAGGGTTTTCTTAACGGTACCGTTTTTGGTAACCATAAAGAAGTTTCTCTCATCATCGTACTTGGATACGGGAATGATAGCTGTGATCTTCTCATCGGGAGCAAGCTGAAGAAGGTTAACTATTGCAACGCCTCTTGATGTTCTGCTTCCCTCAGGGATCTCGTATGCCTTAAGTCTGTAAACACGACCATAGCTGGTGAAGAAGTTAAGGTAATGGTGGGTTGTAGTCATAAGGAGATCTTCGATGTAATCGTCCTCAATGGTCTGCATTCCCTTGATTCCCTTACCTCCTCTGTGCTGAGACTTGAAGTTATCGGGTGACATTCTCTTGATATATCCGAGTCTTGTCATTGCGATAACAACATTCTCTCTGGGAATAAGATCCTCATCCATGATATCGAACTCGTCGATTCCAATACTGGTTCTTCTCTCGTCTCTGTATTTATCACCGATTTCAATGATCTCCTTACGGATAACTCCGAGAAGGAGTTTTTCATCAGCAAGGATTGCCTTGAGTTCAGTGATCTTCTTAGCAAGTTCATTGTGCTCATCAAGAAGCTTTTCTCTTTCCAATCCGGTGAGAGCACGAAGTCTCATATCAACGATGGCCTGAGCCTGGATATCGTCAATTTCGAATCTCTCGATAAGTCTGTCTTTTGCTTCCTGAGTATTGGAGCTTGATCTGATTATGCTGATGACTTCATCAATGAAATCAAGAGCCTTTAAGAGACCCTGTAAAATATGATCTCTTTCTTCAGCTTTATTCAGACGATACTTAGTTCTTCTTGTAACAACGTCCTTCTGATGCTCAAGATAGCATTTAAGCATCTGAAGAATGTTCATAACCTTTGGTTGGTTCTTATCAAGAGCAAGCATGATAACGCCGAAGGTATCCTGCATTTGAGTATGCTTATAAAGCTGATTCAGGATAACATTTGCGTTGGCATCACGTCTTACTTCGATTACAAGTCTTACACCTTCACGGTTTGACTCATCGCGGATTGCTGTGATTCCGTCAATTTTCTTAAGCTTAACAAGTTCAGCGATCTTTAACTGAAGGTTAGCTTTGTTGACCATGTAAGGGAGCTCAGTTGCAACGATCTGAGTCTTTCCGCTGGGAAGAGTCTCAATCTCTGTTGTAGCTCTTACTCTGATCTTACCACGTCCGGTTCTGTAAGCCTCCTCTATTCCGCGGCGTCCAAGGATTGTTCCGCCGGTAGGAAAATCGGGGCCTTTTACGATATCCATGATCTCTTCAATAGAAGTCTCACGGTTTTCATTTACGCTGTTGTCAATGATCTTAACTACGGCATCAATGGTCTCTCCAAGGTTGTGGGGAGGAATATTTGTAGCCATACCTACCGCAATACCGGTAGTACCATTGACCAAAAGGTTGGGGTAACGGCTGGGAAGAACGGTGGGTTCACTCTCAGTTCCGTCGAAGTTATCAACAAACTCTACAGTATCTTCTTTGATATCCGCAAGAAGTTCCGAGCTTATCTTTGAAAGCCTTGCCTCGGTGTATCGCATAGCTGCGGCTCCGTCACCATCCATGGATCCGAAGTTTCCGTGTCCGTCAACGAGAGGATATCTCATTGACCATTCCTGAGCCATGTTTACCAAAGATCCGTAAATTGAACTGTCTCCATGGGGGTGATATTTACCCATGGTATCACCGACGATACGGGCACTCTTACGATGAGGCTTTCCGTATTCGACACCCAGTTCATCCATTGAATATAGGATTCTTCTCTGAACAGGCTTAAGACCGTCCCTTACATCAGGAAGTGCACGTGATGCGATAACGCTCATGGCATAGTCGATGTAGAAGGTTTCCATTCTTTCCTTCAGGTCGACTTCCTGGATTTTATCAAAAATAGTATCGTCCATTACTTTTCCTCATACTTTTTACAAGTATTGTTAATAGTTTAGATTCCTTTAAATGTCGAGGTTTTTTACAAACTGTGCATTCTCTTCGATGAATTCACGTCTGGGCTCAACCTTGTCACCCATAAGTGTTGTGAATGTAACATCAAGCTCTGAGCTCATCTCTTCATCATAGTTTACACGAAGAAGGATTCTTCTCTCGGGATCCATAGTTGTCTCCCAAAGCTGTTCAGCATCCATCTCACCAAGACCTTTGTAACGCTGGATCTTGTTTGCCTGGTCACGGCCTACTTCGTTTAAGATATTGTCAAGTTCTTCGTCGCTGTATGCATACCAGACTTTTTTGTTCTTCTCAAGCTTATAAAGAGGGGGCTTAGCAAGGAATACATGACCCTGTTTAATAAGCTCCGGCATAAATCTGTAAATAAATGTCAGAAGAAGTGTACTGATATGTGCACCGTCAACGTCCGCATCGGTCATAAGGATGATCTTGTTGTAACGAAGCTTTGTAATATCAAAGTCTTCATTGATTCCTGTACCGAATGCTGTGATCATTGCGCGGATCTCGTTATTTCCGTAGATGTGATCAAGTCTTGCTTTTTCTACGTTAAGGATCTTACCTCTAAGAGGAAGAATAGCCTGTGTAGATCTTGATCTTGCGGTCTTTGCACTTCCGCCCGCGGAGTCTCCCTCTACGATGTAGATCTCGCAGTTCTCGGGATTCTTATCTGAGCAATCTGCAAGTTTTCCGGGAAGTCCCATTCCGTCAAGAACGGTCTTTCTTCTTGTAAGGTCTCTTGCTTTTCTTGCTGCTTCACGAGCACGCTGAGCAAGTACGGATTTTTCGCAGATTGACTTTGCTATTGTAGGATTCTGCTCAAGGAAAATAGTAAGCTTTTCGGATACGATATTGTCAACCGCGCCTCTTGCTTCACTGTTTCCAAGTTTCTGCTTTGTCTGACCTTCAAACTGAGGGTCCTCAATCTTAACACTGATAATAGCGGTAAGACCTTCTCTTATATCATCACCTGAAAGGTTGGGCTCGCTTTCCTTAAGGATCTTGCTGTTTCGTGCATAATCATTAAATGTCTTGGTCAAGGCATTTCTGAATCCCTGAAGATGAGTTCCTCCTTCAGGAGTGTTGATATTGTTTACAAATGAGAATACGCTCTCGTTGTAGGAGTCGTTGTGCTGGAAAGCAACTTCAACATAAACTCCGTTCTTATCTCCTTCGAAGTAAAGAACATTGTCATAAAGAGCAGTTTTACTTCTGTTAAGATAAGTTACATATTCTTTGATACCGCCTTCATAATAGAACTCACGGTATTTTGATTTTTTCTTTTCTGTATTTTCAGCCTGTGCTTCAGCATTTTCGGGTTTTTCAGAAGAATCATCGGAAGTATAAACTCCTTCTTTCTTCTGGTCTTCAACATCTGCTTCAGCTCTGCTTAAAAGAGTTGCAATCTGAGATTCTTCGATGTCTTTTCCGAGAGCTGCTTCCTTAGCCTCTTCTATCATGCTGTCTGTTATAACAGATTTTGCATGTTCATCATCTCTCTCATCTGAAAGAATGATCCTAAGACCCTTTGTAAGGAATGCCATCTCACGAAGTCTTACTTTTAAGATGTCAAAATCAAAGATCGTTGTCTCTGTAAAGATTTCTTTATCGGGAAGGAAAGTAACCTTTGTTCCGGTTTCTTCGGGATTGCACTCACCGATAACCTTAAGGTCATAGCTCTTCTTTCCTCTTTCGTAGCGCTGCTTATAAATCTTTCCCTCACTCTTGATCTCAACTTCGAGCCATTCTGAAAGTGCATTAACAACCGATGCACCAACACCGTGAAGTCCACCGGAAACCTTATAACCGCCACCGCCGAATTTTCCGCCGGCATGAAGAATGGTAAATACAACTTCTACTGCGGGAAGTCCTGCTTTGTGGTTGATTCCTACGGGAATACCACGTCCGTTATCGGTTACTGTACATGAGTTATCATTGTTAAGTGTAACCTTTATGGTATTACAATATCCTGCCAAAGCTTCATCAACAGAGTTATCTACAATCTCGTAAACAAGGTGATGAAGACCACGGCTTGCAGTCGTTCCGATATACATTCCCGGACGTTTTCTTACAGCCTCGAGACCTTCGAGGATCTGAATCTGGTCCGCTCCGTATTCATTTTCAACGGAAGTATTGTTAAGACTCTCTTCGCTCATTTTCTAATCCTTTTCTTTAAACACAGGGAATTTATGATCTTAAAGTCACAACTCCACTCTTAACTTCGTATACTCTGTTTAATTCAAATCTGTCGTTTACAAATTCTTCAAGACCGGTACATGAAATGATGGTCTGAATATCTCCGATACTATCAAGTAGGAATCTTTGTCTCTTACTGTCCAGTTCAGATAAAACGTCATCAAGTAAAAGTATGGGAGTATCTTTTGTAATATTCTTTACTATCTCAATCTCGGATAATTTAAGTGATAAAGCTGCAGTTCTTTGCTGTCCCTGGGATCCGAATTTTCTGATATCGATATTTCCGGTTTCAAAAGAAAAATCATCTCTGTGAGGACCTACCGAAGTCATTTTTGACTTAATGTCTCTCTCATGATTATTCCTTAATTTCTCACCAAAATCACTCTCTATGACATCAGGTTCATAGATTATCTTTATTTCTTCCAATCCGCCGGACAGTTTTTTATGTATCTCATAAATGATGTCATTTAACTGTCCTACAAACTGGCGTCTTCTTTCGATTATCTTACTGCCGTAACTGATAAGCTGATCATCCCAAATCGGAAGAGTTTCTCTTAGTCCGGGATTAAAATACAAATCTTTAAGAAGTTGATTTCTCTGATTTACGATCTTGTTATAATTATTTAGATTGTATAGATAGAAATTATCAAGCTGACAGAGCTCCATATCTATGAATTTTCTTCTGTATGCAGGTCCGTTTTTGATAATATTTAAATCTTCAGGTGAGAAAAATACCACATTACAAAGACCCATAAGGTCTGTGGCTTTTTTTATTTTTTGTCCGTCAATCGCAATTCCTTTTGATTTTGAACTGCGAAGATGCATATCGACTTTTGTCTCAATGTCATTCTTTTCAAGATAAGTTCTTATATGGGCTTCGTTACATCCGAATCTTACTATCTCACTATCTTTACTGCCCTTATGAGATTTTGTGGTTGCGGCTACATAAATAGCTTCAAGGATATTTGTTTTTCCCTGAGCATTGTCTCCGAATAAAATATTCGTCCCTTTATCAAAATCTAATTCAAGAGCCTCATAATTTCTGTAATCAGTAAGCTCAATTCTTTTGATTATCATTAGTTCACCGCTTTAATCACAAATTCTTTTCCGTCATATTCAAACTTATCGCCGTCATAAAGCTTTTTTCCGCGCTGGGTCTCAACGCTTCCGTTTACTTTCACAAGACCATCCTGGATCATAAACTTAGCCTCAACTCCGGACATAGTTACTCCGGCAAGCTTTAAGGCCTGCCCGAGTTTTATAAATTCATCTTTAATATTTACTGTTGTCATAGTAGTACTCCAAAATCTATATTAATTGCCTTTGGCAATCTTCACTTTAAACTTAAGAAACTGTAGTGAAGTTTACGGGAAGAACTACATAGATATAGCTTTCTTCATCATTCTTGATAAAGCAGGGAGCTTTAGCATTTACCATATAAATATCGATATTATCATCTTCGATAACTCTTAAAGCATCCAGTAAGAACTTAGGATTGAATGCGATCATAAGCTCTTTTCCTACTTTTTCAATATCAAGATCTTCGTTCATGCTACCAACTATTGAATTAATGCTCATGGTTACAATATTATCCTGAACATTTAAAACAATAGGTTTCTTATCTCCTTCTTTTACAAGAAGGCATGCTCTGTCGATACAATCAACAAGATCTTTTCTGTTAACAGTGATCTTGGTCTCATAATTTGAGTAGCTCATCTTATCGATATCAAAGAATTCACCTTCGATAAGTCTTGAAACTACTTTTGTATTTCCAAATTCAAACATGATGTGATTTGAACTGAAGGAAATCTCAATATCATCTTCAGCTCCACCGGTAACGATCTTGCTTATTTCATTAAGACTCTTTCCGGGAACGATAACTTTAACATGTTCATATTCATCACGAAGCTGTAATCTTCTGATTGAAATTCTGTGACCATCAAGAGAGGTAAGTCTCATATAATCACCGAATACTTCAAAAAGTTCTCCCTTTGTGGTCTGCTGAACTGAAGATCCTTCTCCACCATCAGCAACTGAAAAGATTGTCTGTTTAACAATATCTCTGAAATTGATCTGACTTAATATAATAGAATTTGTTTTTTCGATATCGGGAAGATATGTATAATCTTCTCCTGATTTACCGATAATAGTAAATTTAGCTTTACCACAGGTAATAAGAGTTTTGTAATTTGAATCTACATCAATAGTGATCTCATCATCAGGGAGCTTTCTTACTATTTCTGAAAAGATCTTTGCTTCCAGAGCAACAATACCTCTTTCAATTATCTCACCTTCAATGATTGTTTCTATACCAAGTTCTGTATCATTACCGGTAAGAGAAATAACATCTCTTGTAGTATTGATAAGAATACATTCAAGAATAGACATTGTACTTCTGTTGGGTACAGCTTTAGATACAATGTTTACTCCATTAAGAAGATTAGATTTACTACATTTGAATTTCATGAGTATGCTCCTTGGAAGAAATATAAATTATAAACATATAGAACTTTTTTGATTTCCACACCACAAAAAATGCCTAATAATATATATAAATATAAAAAGATATAGTCTAATTATTAATAGGGCATGTTTATACTGCGAAAAACCTTTTATATTATACTATTTTTCTGGGAAAAAATAAATGAAAAACACGTGGATTTGCCCCAAATTTTTAAAGAATAAGTGGAGGGTAATCCACTATACCTTAAAACGCTTAAAACCCCTTAAAAAGGCTTATAAAGGCTAATCCACATGTTTTACTGATTTTATATTTTATTTATCCACGACTTATGAATATACTTAATGAAAAAAGTTGATCAATAAGTATATATAAATATGTGTTTCTTCTTATTATATATAAACAAATAAAAATATATAAAACTAAGAAAGCTTCTTTTTAATAAGATCGACTCTCTTTTTAAGATCTTCATCTGTAATAAGATCGTCTTTCATTTTCTTGCAGCCGTGCATGATGGTTGTATGGTCTTTTTTATTAAGCATTTTTGCAATACTTGTGTATGACATTGAAAGCATGTCTGCACATAAGTACATAACAACCTGTCTGGGAACAACAAATTCAGCATTTCTCTTGGGAGAAAGAATATCGTTAGCTTTAATATCAAATACTTCTGCTACAGTATCAATGATATCTTTTGAATTAATGATATTCTTTTCAGGATTGATGATATCCTTTAAAGCTTCCTGAGCTATCTCTAAAGTAGGAGTTGAAACTCTTGTAAGTTTAACGTAAGCAGCTACTTTATTTAATGCACCTTCAAGTTCTCTGATATTTGAAACAATGTTTTCAGCAATGTACTGTATGATTTCATCACTTACATCAAACTCAAGCTTTTCGGCATTCTTTCTTAAGATTGCCATTCTTGTCTCATAATCAGGATTCTTAATATCAACGGTTAATCCCCAAAGGAATCTTGTCATGAATCTTTCTTCAAGGTTCTGGATTTCCTTAGGTGGTTTATCCGATGAAATAACGATCTGTTTATGAGCTTCATGTAAAGCATTAAAAGTATGGAAGAATTCTTCCTGTGTTGAATCTTTTCCTATAATAAACTGAATATCGTCTACCATGAGGACATCAACTGTACGATATTTATCACGAAGTTTTGACATTGAAGAAGCATCACCACTTCTGATGGATTCAATAACTTCATTGGTAAATTCTTCACTGGTTACATAGATAACTTTTTTATTAGGATTAGCTTCAAGGATCATATGACCGATTGAATGCATAAGGTGAGTTTTACCAAGTCCGGGATCACCGTAAATATAAAGAGGGTTATAAACTTCACCGGGAGTTTCAGCTACAGCAAGACAAGCAGAATAAGCAAGCTTGTTATTACTTCCAACGACAAAGTCTTCAAATTTATATTTAGGATTAAGATTTCCGGAATTAATTACCTTATTTATAGTAGGTTCATTTACATATGAAGGTTTTTCTTCAACGATATTTTCTTCAATATCATTTTTAAGAACAAACTTTACATCATAGCTTTGTCCGGTGATCTCACTGATTATTACTTTAAAACAATTGGTGAATTTATTTGTAATGTAATCAAATTGAAGAGTCTGATCGGATTGAATAATGATATAAACTACATTATCGATTGTTTTGTAATACTCAAGGGGTTTGATCCAGGTATCATAAGAAGTATCGGTAAGAGTAAATTCCTTTTTAAGATTTTCACAGATCTGAGTCCAATTTAGTTTTATAGGATCCATATTTATGCTCCGTTGATATAGTTACTGATTTGCGTGATTTAAAGGATTTTACCCCATTTATAATCCTGCATTACTAATTTTAATATAAAGGAAAGTAAAATTCAAAGAATACTTATAACCCCATGTGTATAATGAGTTATACACAACATGTGTATAAGTAGGTTATTCGCATATATATGTGGATAACATATTGGAAACAGTGTATAAGTTATACCCAGAATTCTCACCCATATATAGTGTTTTTAGAAATTTTTAATAAAATATACCACTAATTCTTATGATTTACATAATCTTATCCACATTTTGTTGATTACTTGTGGATAATTAAAAAAATATCCCCATGTGGTGGATAAGTGGGTGGAAAAGTTTTTTTTAGGCTTTTTTTCTCTAATGATTTAAAGCGTAAAAATATAAAAAAATCCTTATTTTTCTATGTTTTTAAGGCTTTTTGCTTGACACATTTGTATTTTTCTTTTAAAATCATTGTTGCTGTTCTTATAAAACAATTTGGATTTTATCTTTGAAAAGGAGGTAATATATATTATGAAAATGACATTTCAGCCTAAAAAGCGTTCACATTCTAAAGTTCACGGATTCAGAGCAAGAATGGCTACTCCCGGCGGAAGAAAAGTTCTTGCAGCAAGACGTGCAAAGGGAAGAAAAGTATTATCAGCTTAATCCTATAGGTCACAGTGATGTGGCCTATTAGTTTCTTTAGGAAAACTAAAAAGAAAAATGATATTTACGGAATCACTGAGAAAAAATCAACAATTTCAGATCTGTTATAAAAATGGAAAATCCTACGGCAGCAAACTTTTTGTTATGTATGTCCTTGAGAACGGCACGGACAGAAATCGTATAGGTATCAGTGTAAGTAAAAAAGTAGGCAACAGTATCGTAAGACATCGCGTAAAGAGACTGGTGCTGGAAAATTACAGGCTACAGGAAAAAATGTTTAATAGTGGTTTAGACATTGTAGTCATTGCGCGACCGGGTGCTGCCACCGCATCGTTTGTCGAGGTGGAGAGAGCACTGATGTTTCTTGGAAATGGTCTCAATATAATAAAGAAATAATTTTTTCTTATTATATATAGAAGATATTTCCGTGTTTGTTGTGAGCATTTTATTCGGAAATGCTTATATTATGAAAAAAATACTAATCGCAGGAATCAGAATATATCAAAGGTTAATTTCTCCATATAAAGGCTTCAAATGTCCTTATATTCCCAGTTGTTCTTGTTATGCTGTTGAAGCTATCGAAACACATGGGTCTTTTAAGGGCTTTGGTCTTGCTGTATGGAGAATTTTACGTTGTAATCCTTTTTCTCGTGGGGGGTACGATCCGGTACCTGAAAAGAAGATGATGGGTCACGGACGATTCTTGCAAATGGAGGCTAAATGAACTTCGGTATTATTTTAAGCCAGAACCAGGTACCGGTATTTAAATATATCGTATGGGTTCTTGGTAAGATCATGGAGGGTATTTTCTTTGTTCTTGATAAGATTGGAATCCCTAACATTGGTCTTGCAATCATTATCTTTACTATTGTTGTGAATCTTTGTCTTATTCCTCTGACATATAAGCAGCAGAAATTTTCCAAGCTTTCACAGAAGGTAAATCCTGAGATCAAAGCCATTCAGAAAAAATATCAGGGCAAAAAAGATCAGGATTCTCAGATGGCTATGAACAATGAGATTCAGGCTGTTTACGGTAAGTATGGTATTTCACCTACCGGAAGCTGTCTCTTCTTATTTATCCAAATGCCTATTCTTATTGCACTTTATCAGGTTATCTACAAGATTCCCGGATATGTTGCAAAAGTAAAAGAAGCTTTTTATCCTTTGGTTACCAATCTTGCAGCAAATGATGAAGCAGTTGAGCTTATTAAAGGATTTAAGAATTCTGCTATGTTCGCTAAGCAGTTCGGTAACGAGAAATTCACTCTTGAAAACACCGTTATCGATTGCTTGAACAGAGCTTCAACCGCTGATTTTGCAAGCATTGGAGAAAAATTCCCCGAACTTGCTGCAGATGTTGAAAGCACACAGGGACTTTTAAGTCACTACAACAGTTTCCTTGGACTTAACATCGGTAATACCCCTTGGTATACCATGAAGGACGCTTTTTCAAACGGTATGATCCTTTTAGGAATCGGCGCTATCATGATTCCTCTTCTTGCAGGACTTACCCAGTTCCTTGTTGTTAAGCTTTCACCTCAGCCTCAGAATGATCCTAATGAGCAGGCAGGTTCAATGGCATCTTCTATGAAGATGATGAACTACTTCATGCCTCTCATGTCAATCTGGTTCTGCTTTACACTTCCTGCAGGTATGGGACTTTACTGGATCGCAGGTGCTGTAGTCAGAGGTATTATCATGGTTATCATGAACAAGCGCATCGATAAGATCGATTTTGAACAGCTTGTTGCCAAGAACAGCAAGAAAAATGCTAAGAAGATGGCAAAGCGTCAGGCTCAGCAAGAAAAGTTCGCTGCATATGCAGGAATGAAGACCAAGTCAATCAGTTCAAACTCAGGTTCAAATTCAAATACTGATAATAGAACTCAGTATCAGAAGAGAACCAGTGATATTGCTCAGAAGGCCACAAATACTTCTTCCAAGGAATCACCTGTTACTTCCGGTAATGGCGGAGGAATGTTGGCAAAAGCAAATGCTGTAAAGAATTTTAATGAGAAAAACAATAAATAGAGAGAGGTTTTAGTAATGGAGTATAGAGAGTTTTCAGCGAAAACTGTAAATGATGCTATTACTGATGCTTGCCAGGCTTTTGGAGTCACCAGTGACAAACTTATTTACGAAGTTGTTGAAGAGGGTTCAACAGGATTTTTAGGAATCGGTTCTAAGGCTGCTGTTATCAAGGCTGCTGTTAAGAACGATTCTGTAGTAGATATTGCAAAAGACTTCTTACATGATGTTTTTTCTGCAATGAATTTGGAAGTAGTAATCGACCTCAGCTTTGATGAGGCTGAGAATGCTCTTGATATCGAACTTACCGGAGATGAGATGGGTGTACTTATCGGTAAGAGAGGAGCAACACTTGATTCGCTTCAGTATCTCGTATCTCTGGTAGTAAACAAAGGTCGCGAGGATTATGTAAGAGTTAAGGTAGATACCGAGAACTACAGAGAAAGAAGAAAGGAAACTCTTGAGAATCTTGCTAAGAATGTAGCATTCAAGGTAAAGAAGACAAGAAGAACCCTTTCACTTGAGCCCATGAATCCTTATGAGCGTAGAATCATTCACGCAGCTCTTCAGAATGATAAATATGTTACTACTCACAGCGAAGGTGAAGAGCCTAATCGTAAAGTAGTTATCAGTCTTAAGGATGAAGTTAAGAACAGCTTCTCAAGAAACAGATATTAATTTCTAAATAAGACTTTCAAAGAGACAAGTTAATAAGCTTGTCTCTTTCTTTTTATTCTTAATTTATTGAAGTTAGCATTCCTAAATGTTAGACTATACAGTGAATTATCATATTTTTTTATGAAAGGATGAGGTTTTATGGCTAAAGTTGAAAAATATGAAGAACCCGGTGTAAAAACCGCAAAAAAAGTAATAAAGTTTATAATCATTGGTATTGTAGCTTTATTCCTGCTCATCAATATATTCAGATGTTTTTATTCTGTAAATGAGCAGAGAAATGCTGTTGTTACACAGTTCGGAAAGATAGTAAAGGTTAATTCCGCAGGATTTTATTTTAAAGCACCTTGGCAGAAAGTACATATGGTTGATATGACAACTCATGGTACCGGTATTGGATATACTGTTTCAAAAACAGGTCAGAATATCACAGATACCGATAACGGAATCATGATCACTTCTGATTTCAACCTTTTAAACATTGACTTTTATATGGAATATAAGGTTTCAGACCCTGTTGCATACCTTTATAATTCAGAAAGTCCCGAAAGCATTCTTGCAAATATTGCTCTTGCTAATATCAGAACCGTTGTTTCAAACTACACAGTTGATGAAGCAATGACTACCGGTAAGAGCCAGATCCAGGCTGATGTTAAGGAAGCTATGATTGCTGAACTTAACAGTAGAAATGTCGGACTTACTGTACTTAATATTACAATTCAGGATTCAGAACCTCCCACAGCTGAGATCATTGCAGCATTTAAAGCTGTTGAAACTGCAAAGCAGGGAGCAGATACTGCTATGAACAATGCTTATCAGTATCAGAATGAAAAGATTCCCGAGGCAGAAGCAAATGCCGATGCTATCATTCAGTCAGCTGAAGCTCAGAAAGAATCAAGAATCGCTGAAGCTGAAGGTCAGGTTGCAAGATTTAACGAGATTTACACTGAATATGAAAAATATCCCCTTATCACAAAGAAGAGACTTTTCTACGAAAAGATGGAAGAACTTCTTCCCGGTGTTAAGGTTATCATAACCGATGGCACTACTGAGACCATGCTCCCTATTGAGAGTTTTACAGGATCAAGCAGTAGTTATACCATTCCTTCCGTAACCGACGGAAGCAATCAGTAAGGGGGTGAGAGTATGAAAAAGATAATTACAGGAATTGTTATTGCCGTTGTTACATTTATTTTTGGAATCATACTTTTTAATTCTACATTTTATACCGTAGAAGTTAACCAGTCCGCACTTATCATTAGACTTGGTAAGATTGCTTACATTGAGGATAATCCGGGATTTCATTTTCACACTCCTTTTATTGAGAGTGTAACCTATGTTTATACCGGAGATATTCTTTACGATATTCCCGTATCTGATGTCATTACTTCAGATAAGAAATCTATGATCGCTGACAACTATGTTGTTTGGAAAGTTCAGGATGCTACCAAGTATTATCAGACTCTTGGTGCAGTAAGAGGAAGAGCAGAAGAAAGAATTGAAGCTGCTGTTTACAACGCAACCAAGAATACTATTTCATCAATGACTCAGGATCAGATCATTGCAGCCAGAGGAAATATGCTTACTGAAATGATCACTACCGCTTCCAATTCAGATATTTCTCAGTACGGAATCAATATTGAGATTGCTGAGATCAAAGCACTTGATCTTCCCGATGATAATAAGGAAGCAGTTTATGAGCGTATGATCTCTGAGAGAAATAATATTGCTGCAAGCTATGCTGCTAAGGGTGAAGCAGATGCGCAGAAGATCAAGAATGAAACAGATAAGAGAGTTTCAATTCTTACTGCAAATGCTGAAAAGGAAGCTGCAAAGACTATCGCTGAAGGCGAAGCAGAATATATGAGAATTCTTTCCGATGCATATAATGATGCCGGAAAAGCCGAGTTTTATAATTATATCAGAGGTCTTGATGCTCTTACTTCATTAAGAGGAACAAATAAGACTATCATCCTTGACAAGAATTCTGAGTTTGCTCGTATTCTTTACGGTGAGTGATCTTAAAAGATAAAAGATAGGAAGATTATGAATAATAATGGTTCTACCATTGCGGCAATTTCCACCGCTCTCTCTGAATCCGGTATCGGAATAATCAGAGTGAGCGGCGACGAAGCCGTTTCAATTGTAAACAAAATATTCGTTAAGCCCTCAGGCAGACATTTTCTCTGTGATGTACCTACGCATACGATACATTATGGATTTGTTGTTTCGCTTGAAAACGGCATTAATGAAGAAATTGATGAATGCCTTGTGTCTGTTATGAAGGGGCCAAAGTCATTCACAGGAGAAGATGTTGTCGAGATAAATTGTCACGGCGGCATTTTTGTCGTGAAAAAAGTTTTATCTGAGGTTTTAAAAGCAGGAGCAAAACTTGCTGAGCCCGGAGACTTTTCAAAAAGAGCATTTTTAAATGGAAGAATTGACTTGGCTGAGGCAGAAGCTGTTATGGATGTTATCTCATCTAAAAATGATTCTTCATTAAAAGCTTCTTTGAATCAGTTATCTGGATCGGTTTCTTCTAAGATTAGAAAACTTAGAGAAGAAGTGCTTTATAATATTGCTTTTATTGAATCAGCACTTGATGATCCCGAGCATATTTCGCTTGATGGATTTTCTGATAAATTATATGGACTTTTAAATGACTGGATAAAAGAGATTGATAAGCTCATCCGTTCCAATGACAGCGGAAGATTTTTACGAGAAGGAATCAATACGGTTCTTCTTGGAAAACCTAATGCAGGTAAGTCTTCTGTTATGAATCTTTTACTTGGTGAAGATCGTGCTATTGTAACAGATATTGCCGGAACTACCAGAGACACACTTGAAGAATATATTAAACTTGGAGAGATTGGACTTAATCTCGTAGATACCGCAGGAATAAGAGAAGCTGATAATACAGTTGAACAGATTGGTGTCGACAGGGCGAAAAAAGCTGCCGGTAATGCTGATCTTATTTTGTTTGTAATTGATATTTCGGAAAATATAAGTGACGATGATTTTAATCAATATGAATTCTTGATGAAGACATATTCTGACAAAAAAGGAATCGTGCTTTTAAATAAAATAGATACCCTTGAATCTAAAGAAGAACTTTCTTCTGTTAAAAGGATCATAGAGATGGTAGAAGAGTTTGGATATAAATATTTATATTTCTCTGCCGTTTCAGGAGAAGGATTTGAAGGACTTAAAAATACTATAGAAGATTTATTCTATAAAGGCATTAACAAAAATTCTGACGAGGTTGTCATAACTAATATTCGTCACAGAAATTGCCTTGAAGAATGTAAGAATAGTCTTCTTAATGTTGTTCAAAGTCTGGATAACGGAATGGAAGAAGATTTTCTAAGTATAGATCTTATGGATGCATATTCTTCACTTGGAAAGATCATCGGTGAAGAAATTGAAGATGATCTTGCTACCGAGATCTTTTCTAAATTCTGTTTGGGTAAATAAATATTTTAGATTGAGAATAAAATGAATAACACTATTTATAACAACAAATTAACACAAGAATATGATGTCGTCGTAATCGGAGCAGGACATGCCGGATGCGAGGCTTCTTTAGCATGCGCAAGACTTGGACTTAAAACTATCATTTTTACTGTTAGTGTAGACAGTATTGCACTAATGCCCTGTAATCCAAATATCGGTGGATCATCAAAAGGACATCTTGTTAGAGAGATTGATGCTCTTGGCGGAGAGATGGGTAAAAATATTGATAAGACATTTCTTCAATCCAAGATGCTGAACAAATCTAAAGGACCTGCTATCCATTCTCTTCGTGCCCAGGCAGATAAACTTGAGTATTCCAAGACCATGAGAAGAATTTTGGAAAACCAGGAAAACCTTACAATAAAGCAATCTGAAATTTCAGAGATTCTTTTTGAAGACATAGAAGTAGATGAACTTAAAAAAGAAGGCTATGAGAAAATCATTAAAGGTGTTAAGACAGTTACCGGTCTTGAATATTTAGGTAAGTCTGTAATTCTTTGTACAGGAACTTATCTTAAAAGCAGATGTCTTTGCGGTGAATCAATTCAGTATACAGGACCTAACGGTTTACCGCCTTCAAACCTTTTATCAGATTCACTTATAAAAGCCGGAATAAATTTAAGAAGATTTAAAACTGGAACTCCCGCAAGAATGGATGGAAATACCATTGATTATTCTAAGATGGAAGTTCAGACAGGAGATACACCTGTAATACCTTTTTCATTTGATACAGATCCTGATTCAATTCAGAAGGTACAGCATAATTGCTACCTGACTTATACAAATGAAAAAACACATGAAATTATACGAAATAACATAGATAGATCTCCGATATATGCAGGAGTAATTGAAGGAATAGGACCGAGATATTGTCCTTCAATTGAGGATAAAGTAATAAAGTTCCCTGATAAGATAAGACATCAGGTTTTCATCGAGCCCGAAGGAACTCATACAAATGAAATGTATGTTGATGGAATGAGTTCTTCAATGCCTGAAGATGTACAGCTTCAGATGTATAGAACTGTTCCCGGACTTGAAAATTGTGTGATCGTTAAAAATGCGTATGCTATTGAATATGACTGCTTATGTTCTGGTGAACTTCATCCTACACTTGAGATAAAAAAAGTAAGAGGCCTTTTTAGTGCCGGACAGTTTAATGGTAGCAGTGGTTATGAAGAAGCTGCAGCTCAAGGATTATACGCAAGTATAAATGCCTGTATGCAAATCCTTGGAAAACCTTATCTTTCAATAGACAGATCAGAAGGCTACATTGGTGTCTTGGTTGATGACCTTGTTACAAAG
>JAEEOO010000053.1 GCA_016284315.1 Lachnospiraceae bacterium
CGATATTCGCAGGCGCTGGTCCAATAATCTGGCTTTATTGGATACTGCTATCGCTCTTTATTCCCCTGATCCCGATGCTGGCTGCATCCTTTGTGGGATTTATCATAGCAAAGATCAGTTCCGGATTTAAGAAGACGAATTTGATCCAGACAATACTTGCCTTTGTATTTATCATTTTCAGCTTTTCTCTTCGCTACATAATTGAGCATTTCTTTGAAAACGGAAGGGCAGAGCAGACACTTGAGAATATGTCGCAGGCTACAGAAAAAGCATCGGGGATTTACCTTCCCATGGGATGGTTTTCTGACGCAGTTACAAAGGGAAGCATTATAAGCGGACTACTGCTTATAGTGGTGTCGGCAGCTCTTTTCCTGATCCTGTTCCGCATAGTGGGAAGGTCTTACAGAAATATCAATTCTGCACTTAAGACCCACGCAGCAGGCGGCAAATTCAAGATGACCACTCAGAAAAAGAGAAGTCTCGTTACCGCCATTGCCTACAAAGAATTCAGGAGAATGCTCGGCTCAACGACTTACATCACCAACGCGGCTGTAGGCGAAGTGCTGGCAGTGGTTTTGGGAATTGCGACACTGATTTTCGGATTCGATGTAATTGTGTCAAAGGTGACTTCCGGTGCACCTATTGATGCGACGATAATACAGCCGGCGATTCCGCTTATTTCTTACTTCATGGTGGGAATGATGTCTACCACATCCTGCTCACCGTCCCTTGAGGGCAAGAACTACTGGATAGTGCAGAGCATGCCCATAGAAAAGAAGACCCTTTATCAGGGCAAGATGCTCTTTAATATGTGCCTGACAGTACCTTTCATGGTATTTACGGTGCTGTGCCTATGCATCTCGGCAAGAGTTCCTGTGATCAATACGCTTTTGTATATCATCCTTGGAACCGCCTTGTGTGCATTCTCTACAGCCTGGGGCTGCGTTTGCGGAATAAAGCACATGAAGCTCGACTGGGAGAATGAAGTTGAGGTCATCAAACAGGGACCGGGCGTGGCATGGTATATGCTTCCGAATATGTTTGTGGTCATGATCCTTGTGGTGCTTATAGTATTTCTTGGAATGCGTATAGACCATAAGATATTGGCTCTGATATTTACTGCGATTGCCGGAGTGCTGGCGCTTATTAGCTACAAGCGAGCACTGGCGCTGGCAGCAAAGAGGTAAGAAGATAAGAAAAAGGATATAAAAACAGCCGTCGGAGATTTGTGATCTCCGGCGGCTTTGTCTTGCCTAAATTATAATACTTTCGATAAGAAGTCCTTAAGTCTCTGGCTCTGAGGATTTTCGAAGAATTCCTTGGGGGTGTTCTCCTCTAAGATATTTCCTTCATCCATGAAGAGGACCTTTGTGGCAACCTCTCTTGCAAATCCCATCTCGTGAGTTACAACCACCATGGTCATTCCTTCGTCGGCAAGCTGTTTCATAACATCGAGAACTTCGCCTACCATCTCGGGATCAAGAGCTGATGTCGGCTCATCAAAGAGCATCATCTCAGGGTTCATGCACAGTGAGCGTACGATGGCGATTCTCTGTTTCTGGCCGCCTGATAAGGAAACGGGATAAACATCGGCCTTGTCGAGAAGATTAACTCTCTTAAGGAGCTCTGTTGCCTTCTCCCTTGCCTCTTTTTCACTCATTACCTTGAGCTTTACAGGAGCGAGGATGATGTTATCCATAACAGTGAGATTGTTGAAAAGGTTGAAGTTCTGGAAAACCATTCCCATGCGCTGTCTGATCTTATTGATGTTGATCTTGGGATCGGTGATCTCCTGAGCGTCAAAGTAAATCTCGCCGGATGTAGGTCTTTCAAGGAGGTTAAGGCACCTAAGGAAGGTACTCTTTCCTGATCCTGAAGGGCCGACGATAACGATCTTTTCACCCTTGCTGACTTCATATGTAATACCGTTTAAGACCTTTGTTATGGATCCGTCGGTATTTTTAAATTCTTTATAGAGATTATTAACGCTTATCACTCTTACGCATCCTCCTTTCAAGTTTGCCAAGGAGTA
>JAEEOO010000054.1 GCA_016284315.1 Lachnospiraceae bacterium
TGGCTCTCAATGTGCTTAGTTGTAAGTCCGCACTTTGCAAGAGCGCTTCTTACCTCATACTGGGTAAAGCCGGGGAAGGTCTGCCAGATCTCCTCGATACAGGTGGTGGTCACGGACTGATCCATCTCCTGCTCGAAATAACCGACCTCAAGGTAATCTCCAAGCTCTGCGCTTCCGGAAAGGGGGTTGATAAGTCCCAAAATACTCTTTAAAAGAGTGGTCTTTCCGATACCATTGGCACCGGTAAGGACGATCTTGCTTCCCCGCTCCATCTCAAGATTAAGAGGGCTCGAAAGAGGCTCGTCGTATCCAATGACAAGATCCTTGGTCTGAAAGATATACTTTCCGGGAGTCCTTGCCTCCTTAAAGTTAAACTCAGGCTTCGGTTTCTCCGCCGCAAGCTCGATGACATCCATCTTATCCAGCTTCTTCTGGCGGGACATGGCCATATTTCTTGTGGCAACTCTGGCCTTGTTTCTTGCAACGAAGTCCTTAAGATCCTTGATTTCCTGCTGCTGCTTGTTGTAAGCCGCCTCCAGCTGGGATTTCTTCATCTCATAGACTTCTTGGAATTTATCATAATCTCCCACATAGCGCTCAAGCTTTTTATTATCCATGTGATAGATAAGATTGATAACGCTGTTAAGGAAAGGAATGTCGTGAGAGATCAGGATGAATGCATTTTCGTACTCATTCAAATATCTCTTGAGCCACTCAATATGCTCCGCATCCAAATAGTTGGTGGGCTCGTCGAGAAGAAGGATGTCGGGCTTTTCAAGAAGAAGCTTTGCCATAAGCACCTTGGTTCTCTGACCGCCGGAAAGTTCCGTAACATCCCTGTCAAGACCGAGGTCAAGGATACCGAGAGCTCTTGCCACTTCCTCCACCTTGGCATCGATCATGTAAAAATCATGCATAGTTAGAAGGTCGGAGATAGTTCCGGCCTCTTCCATAAGCTCATCCATCTTATCGGGATCTGCATCGCCGAGACTTTCGTAGATCTCGTTCATCTGCTTTTCCATATCAAAAAGGAAATCAAAAGCACTCTTTAAAACTGTCTCAATGGACATACCCTTTTCAAGGACGGTGTGCTGGTCCAAATATCCAACGCGAACGTTTTTTGCCCACTCGATCTTTCCCTCATCGGGCATGAGCTTGTTGGTGATAATGTTCATAAAGGTTGACTTACCTTCGCCGTTTGCGCCGATAAGTCCGATGTGTTCTCCCTTTAAAAGTCTGAAAGACACATCATCAAAGATAGCCCTGTCACCGAATCCGTGAGTCAGGTGCTCTACGTTTAAAATACTCATCTATATCAAAAATCCTTAATTTCTTAATTCTGCGAGGAACCTACGCAGCAGCCTTTTTAGCTTTCTGCTGACCATCTGCCGGATGCTCCGCAAGGAAGCACAAGTCCGTTTGAGCTTACGGGAAGTCCGATCTCCGCGCTCTCAACTTTTCCTCCGCGCTCAGCTCTTACTGCGCTCTCGATCATATAGGAAAGCACTGCGGGCTGGAGTCCTGTGGTGTAGGAGTTAATAAGGAAAAACGACGCATCCTTGCTTAATAACTGTGCTGCCAGTTTTACGAAAGGCCAGATGCTCTCCTCGATCTTCCAGATCTCACCCTTGGGTCCTCTTCCGTATGAAGGGGGATCCATGATGATTCCGTCGTAGGTATTTCCGCGTCTGATCTCGCGCTCTACAAACTTGGTGCAATCATCAACAAGCCATCTGATGGGTGCGTCTGCAAGACCTGATGAAGCAGCATTTTCTTTTGCCCATGCAACCATTCCCTTAGCCGCATCCACATGAGTCACCTGTGCACCTGCTGCTGCTGCGGCAATTGTTGCACCACCTGTGTATGCAAAAAGGTTAAGGACCTTGAACTGCTTTCCTTCGGAAACCTTTTTGTTGATGATGCCGCTGGTCCACTCCCAGTTAACAGCCTGCTCCGGAAATACGCCGGTGTGCTTGAAAGCAAAGGGCTTTAAATGGAAGGTCAGTTCCTTTGAAACAATACCGTTTGCAAGGGGATATTTGATCTCCCACTCCTCCGGAAGGTTGAAGAATTCCCATTCTCCGCCGCCCTTGCTTGAGCGGTGGTAATGTCCATTCTTTTTCTTCCATCTCTTATCATCATGTCCGGTGCTCCAGATAACCTGGGGATCGGGTCTGACGAGGTTGTACTCACCCCATCTTTCCAGCTTCTCACCGTCTGAAGTGTCTATTACTTCATAATCTTTCCAATTACTTGCGATCCACATAATTAAACCTTTTCTAATATATATGATGCCGGAGACATTTTTCTCCGACTTGATACCTTTAATACGCCAGTCTTCTAAGCTGCTGCATATTTGTTCTCAAGATATTTCCGGGAATATCCGAATCCTTTTCAAGATATTCAAGTAAACTTCTTTCAAGAGCCGCTGCGGGAGCATTTCCCTCCTGGGCCAGTTTTCTCAAAGGGCTGGTGCAGACAAGTACATGGCTGGGGCCTTTCTTTCCATCCATAACCATAAGCTCGTAAACAAGTCCCAGATTGTCATTTGACTCGCAGTTATCGATGACCGTGACAATTGGGTTGAATCCAAGCCAGTTAAGAAGACTGGAGCGGCTTCTTTCAATGATCTCGTACCACTGGGGCGTGGTGAAATACTCGCTCTTAAAATGTCCTAGGGCAGGATGATCATTGTCTATGAGAAGTCCCAAAGTTCCAACGGGAATAGGCTTTCCCATGGACTCCGAGATATTCTTAAACATGGTATAGTTCCAGAAATCCGTGCAATAAGCGCCGGGAAGGCTTCTTCCCTCGGAAGGTGAAAGATAAAACAGTACAGACTTTCCTTCGTCCACCGCTGCATCGGTCTCCACCATATCGGAGCAGATAGCCACCTTACCGGACTTTGAAGTTTCAAAGCTGATCTCTGAACCGTCCTCTTCTTCAACAACACAAACATCCGTCTCAGTCTTGACCTTATCTACGCGCTCATAAGCCCATAGAAAATAGAAGTTTTCGCAAACGCATCTTTTTCCGTCAAGAACCATCAGCCTTAATACATACTTTACGATGTCGGTGCTGTCCGGAATATCTATGCTGTAGGATCCAAGGTCAAAGAGACCGCAATTACCGCTATCTCCCGCTTTTCCGGAGCATCCGAATTCCTGATCTATATCAATTGTCTTATCAAAAATACATCCCGTTCCCGAGTCGCCCGTAAGGGTTATCCTGAACTTCGGCTTTTTAACACAGCACTTACTAAAATACGCAAGTTTTGCATTAAAGTCAAACTTTTCTCCGCATGTCAGCACATAAGAATCAAATTTTCCGAGAACAACTGCAGAAGAGCAGAACTCTCTCCACTTTTTAGCGGTAATAAGTCCCTTGTTCTGCATAAGAGCATTCAAAGGTCCCACAAGGGCTGTTCCCTGTCCGGAATAGTCCTGAAGATCAAGCATCTGGAAACCTGCAAGAAGGTTACTCCTTAGAGCCGCCTCAATCTCGCTCTTGTAGCACTGCATGGCAAGAACGCCGGATGCTTTGAAATAATCATCAGCTCTCTCTGAAAGGCTCTTGTCCTCAAGGCGCTCCTGGAAGATCTCAAGATTTCTTGCCTGAAGTGCTCCCGTGTACTTTGTTATCTCGTCGTAGTCGGGATAGATGAAATACTGTCCGATCTCGTGGGAAACAACAGGAATTTCGGGAATAAGTTCCTTTGAAACCTCGGAAAGCCTTACGGACTTAACCCCGGTTCCGTACTGAATCTCTATGATATCATCGGTGTTTTTCCCCTTCTTTGCTTCCTCAGCATAAGGAGGCTTGATAGCCCTATCGTAGTTCCAATTGGTGGAAGGCTTTCCCTTCTGAACCGGTCCCTGAGGCGCATCGCACATAGCATAGGAACCGCGGATCTGACGCTCTTTTGTAAAGCGTACTCCGGTAAAGAAGTCATCATTGGGTTGAATGTTTGGATTCCACTGGAAATTGTTTGAACCCTGAGTGTAACAGATATCAGGGTGTATTGCCTTGTATCCGCCCTCAAGTTCATTCAATGCTCCCGGATTTCCCCAAAGCTCATTTCCCATGCTCATCATGACAAAGGAAGGGTGTCCGGCAAATTCTTTTAATGTATTAAAGCCCTCTTCCGTAAGGAATTCCTGAGCAAGCTTAACATCGTTATATTCCTTGTCCTCTTTTCCGTACCAATTTCCCCAGAAAGGAAGTTCAGGCTCAAGATAGATTCCGAGAAGGTCTGCGGCAATAAAGGCAGCTTCCGGCGGAACACAGGTATGACACCTCTCATGGTTGATACCGAAGTCCCTGGCGATCTTCATATCCTTAAGCCAGCCCACTGCATTCATGGGAGCAAATCCGGAAAGAGGGAAAAGAAGTCCCTGATGTCTTCCCCTGAGGAAGGTTCTTCTTCCGTTAATAGTAAAGTTCCTGCCTGCCGCCTTGAACTGACGAAGTCCGAACCAAAGGACCTTTTCGGCGATCACATCTCCGGCCTCATCGCAAAGCTTTACCTTTAATCTGTAAACATAGGGCTCTTCCTCGTCCCAAACTTTTGCGTCATCCGGAAGCTTTACAGAGATTTCGATCTCATTCCTGCCCTTTTTAAACTTCTTACTTTTAGATACAGGCTTAACAGCTTCAGGCTTTATATCAAGATATTTATCAAGAATTTCAAGATCCGTTGTATATGCCTGTTCCGTGGTTGCTCTCATCTCCCAAGCAGAGCAGTCGGAGTCATACTCAAAATATTTCTTCTTAAGGCTGCAAAGGTCTCCGCTGACCTCAATCTTTCCTTCAAAGGCTTCAAAACCCGGAGCCTCTACGTTTACGATGGCTTTCTTTCCCTCAAAATCGCAGGTGGTGTTTGCCCCTTCGATACATGCCTTATCGCATATCTCAAGAGAGATCTCGCCAAGGATACCGTTCCAGTTGGTCTGGGTATCGGGAGATGTCATGTGGCCGCCGGCAATGATGTAATCCACATTCGAGACCATAATGGTTATCTCGGGTTCAAGGTTTTTAATATATTTAGTCAGGTCATAAACATGCTTTGCGATAAAGCTGTTCTGGACCCCAACCATTTTTCCATCCACCCAAACAGTAGAAATCCTTGTTCTCTCAAGGGTCAGGAAAAAATGTTTATTCTCTAATTCGGTATTTTTCTTTATGGGAAGTTTGACTTTTTTTCTGTACCAGGCGAAGCCTTCGAATTTGTGAACCTCGGTAAGATGGCCGGCTTCTCTTTCCTTGTTGGGAGCTCCTTTTTTGGCATAAGCCGTGGTTCCGGGCAAAGTAATATGATCATCGAAAGGCTTCTTTTCAAACCCTTCCGAGATTCCTCTCTTTTCCCCGTCAAGAATAAACTGCCATTCACCCGCAAGATTAAGCTTAGTGTTCATCCCAAGATACCTCTCTCACATCAAGTACAGAAAACCAATGGTTACAACAGATAATAAACAGAAAGTATAGAAATCAACAGTTTCTTTTATATTAAATATTCTATTAAATATTCTTTAGGCGCAAAAAATTACTGCCCAAAAGCAAGCGCCTTCAGACAGTAATTATTTTACCATATTTTCGGTCTAAAATGAATATCAGTTTCCCAATTAGCAGAGAGAAAATCCCTTGCTCTTCAAACTGTTTTCAACTTCCTTTGCATCCCCTGTATGCATAATCATAATGGGGCAACCGGACTCACGGTTGTATGAAAGGTAGAGGTAGTCAACATTGATGTTTGAATTGTTAAGTGCCTCAAGAAGTTTGTTCAAGTTTCCGACTTCGTCCTTTACTTCAACTGCGATAACATCGGTAAGCTTGCAGATGATGCCTGCTGCCTGAAGAACCTCGATAGCCTTGTTAGGATCGGATACAACCATTCTTACGATACCATACTCTGCTGAATCGTTGGTTACGGAACCAAGGATATTGATGTTCTCCTTGGCAAGAATGCTTGTGATCTCAAGCATCATACCCTTTTTATTCTCAGCATATATTGAAACCTGCTTTAACATTTTTTCATAACTCCCTTCGAGTAAACTTTATTATGTATTTGTTTATATTACTTTGTCGCTTTAAAGTGGCAAATCATTTTCTTATGACATAATACATTAAAGTTACTCTATCGTCAATACCTCACCTTGTTTATGAGAAATATCCTTAACTTCTCCGGCATATCTGACTCTGCAGGTGCCCTCATGATCAGCCCTAAGTTCCGCCCTTACAAGCTTTCCGTCCTTCCAAGAAATATCTACGGTATATCCGCCCTTTGCACGAAGTCCTTTTACGCTTCCTTCGCTCCACTTTTCGGGAAGCGCCGGAAGAAGGATGATCTCTCCTGCGGTACACTGAAGAAGCGCCTCTACCATTGCTGCGGTTCCGCCGAAGTTTCCGTCGATCTGGAAAGGAGGATGATTGTCAAACATATTTGGATTGGTGGAATTTCCAAGGAGCTTTTGAAGATTCTCATAAACCTTCTCGCTCTCGTAAAGCCTTGCCCACATATTGGCGATCCATGCCCTGCTCCAACCGGTGTGACCTCCTCCATGAGAAAGTCTTCTCTCTAAAGTAGCCTTTGCTGCTTTGGCAAGCTCCGGTGTCTTATTAGGCGTAATAAGATCCGCAGGATGAAGAGCAAACAAGTGTGAAATATGTCTGTGGCCTATCTCCACCTCATCGTAGTCAACTGCCCACTCTTTGATCTGACCGTATTTTCCTATCTCGGGCTTGGGAAGCTTCTCAAGCAAAGGCTTTAAACTTTCGGCAAATTCTTTATCGGTACCAAGGAGCTCACTGCACTTTATTACATCCGTAAATAAAGCAGTGATGATCTGAGAATCCATGGAGGGGCCGATGCACATGCATCCTTTGACTCCCGCTTCGGTCATATATGTATTTTCCGGAGACACTGAAGGACAGGTAACAAGCCTTTCCTCAGAATCCTCGATCAAAAACTCGGTAAAGAACTCCGCGGCCTCTTTTATCAGGTGATACTTTTCCTTAAGGAATCTTATATCACCGGTATATTCATAATGCTCAAATACATGTAGCGCCAACCATGCTCCGCTCATGGGCCAAAGAGTGGCGGGGATCCATTTATCCTGTGGCGCGGTATCTCCCCAAATATCTGTATTGTGATGGCATACATAACCTTTGGTGATACCATACATTTCCCTTGCAGTACTGTGTCCGTTAACGCGTACTCTCTCAAGGAGTTCAAAAAGTGGTGTATGGCATTCGGACAGATTACAACTCTCTGCAGGCCAATAGTTCATCTCGGTATTGATGTTAACGGTGAACTTACTTCCCCACGCGGGCCACATATCCTTGTTCCAGATTCCCTGAAGGTTAAGGGGCTGGGTACCGGGACGGCTTCCTGAGATCATAAGATATCTTCCGAAATTGAAGTACATCTCCATCAGCTTGTTGTCGTCCTTTTCCCGGATCCTTACAAGCCTTTCGTCCGTATTCATCTCAGATGCCTCGGGCGCATTGTCCTTTAGCTCTAAGCTGACTCTCTCATAAAGCTTTTTGTAATCCGCTATATGAGCCTCTTTTATCTCATCAATCTCCTTTGAGATAACAAGTTTTGCATCCCCTATTGCCTTGGCTTCAAAGCTTTCTTTTTCATAAAAACTTGTTCTTGCTGTAACAGCGATAAAAGCCTCGTCAGCCCCTGTGACTCTAAGCACATTGCCAACGGTTCGTATATTTCCGCCAACGCATTTTCCTGCAAGTACCGCAGCAAAGAAGATTCCGTCCTTGGAACCTGTTCCACCGGTATAAAGGATCATGTTCCTGTCACAGGGGCGGTTGTCGTCATAATAGTCGTCGCGGCCGTCGATCTCGGCATCAAAGCTTACCATTCCCGGTTTTGATGCGCTGATCCTTACAATAAGAGCATTGTCAGGGGCAGATGCAAAGTATTCCCTTTCAAAAGTCACATCACCGACGGTAAAACTAACCTTTGCCAAAGCCTTAGAAATATCAAGTGTCCTCCTATAATCGGACACACTAATAGCTTCGGAAGAATCTGTCTCTCCAAATCTTCCGAAGCTCATATTTTCATTTGGATCAAAAGAAAGCCTAAGGTCTCCCAAGGGCATGTAATGCCTGCTGTTAGGATTAACACCCTGCATCTTTTCAAAGGCCACTTTTTCCGCTGCGGGAATATCGCCCTTAAAAAGCAGTTCACGAACCTCTTTAAGTCCTTCCTTTGCATCGGGATTTACACGGTGACGCAATCCTCCCGACCATATTGAATCCTCGTTTAATCCGACAAGATCCTTGCTGACCCCTCCGTAAACCATGCCACCGATCCTGCCGTTTCCAATAGGCATTGCCTCGTTAAAATCCGCTGCCGGTCTACCAAACTTTAGAACACTTTCTCCCATTACACCCTTGCCGCTTTCATAGCTTTTTCTTTAAGTCTATATGTATGATAATATCATATTCATAGTGCCATTGGCATTTATTTTTTTAACAGCCTCAGGCATGATAAGGTGATCTCCTTTTTTAACCTCGTATCCGTTAAGGGTTCCTTCTCCGGAAATTATGCTAATGCACATAAAGGGAGCATTGTTTTCAAAGCTCATCTTGCCCTCTACATTTGCCTTTAAAACGGTATAGTACTTGCAGGAGTACATTTCGGCAAGAGTATTTACCGGTGTATCGGCAAAGTTCTTAACACTATCCTTTGCAGGGAGCGCAGGAACAGTTATTACATCAATACTCTGATCTACATGGAGCTGGCGGGGCTTTCCGTTCTGAAGCCTGTCATAGTCATAGACTCTATAGGTAATGTCGCTGTTCTGCTGAGTCTCAAGAAGCAGGATGCCTCCCTTAATTGCATGAACAGTCCCGGGATTGATTTGGATAAAGTCACCCTTCTTTACAGGGACTTCACGAATGAATTCGTTCCATCTTCCCTCTCTTATCATGGACTCAAGTTCTGCCTTATCCTTTGCATTATGGCCGATAACAAGAGTTCCGTTTTCAGGACAGTCAAGGACATACCAGCACTCGGTCTTTCCAAAGGATCCGTTTTCGTGAACCTTAGCGTATTCATCATCGGGATGAACCTGAATGCTGAGGTCTGCTTTTGCGTCGATTATCTTGGTTAAAAGAGGGAATCTGTCGTAGGGAAGCTTTGCCTTTCCATCCTCACCTTTATTTCCGAAAAGTTCGGGATGTTCATTCCAAAGAGTGCTTAATTTCTCTCCGGCATATTTTCCGTTTTTAACAATTCCTTCTCCGTTTGGATGAGCGGAGATTCCCCAGCATTCACCGATGTCATCGCCGGGTTCTTCATATCCGTAATCCTCGCGAAGTCTTGTTCCGCCCCAGATGGTATGGGCAAATGCAGGCTTTAAGAATAAAGGCTCGGGATTTCCCGAAGCTATCACGCTGACAAGATAAAAGGGAAGCTTGTCTTCCTTGTGAGCCTCTGTGATCTCAATCTCTACCACATGCTCCCCGGCCTCGCCGTGATCAAGAAGAGTATCAAGCACAAGCTTATCTCCCCAGGTCTCATCAAAGTTTGCATCAAGGGTAGCCACTACTTTACCATCCACCTTAGCAACAGCAACAGGTGCGGGAAGCTGCATGGTCTTTCTGTACTGAACTCCGATACATGATCCGCTTACCTTGAATGCGATCTTTGCTCCTTTTTCTGTGGCAGTCCAGCCGTTTTTAAAGATATCTGTAATGTGGTCCTGGGGCTCTTTGTCCGCAGTCCAGCCGGTGCAGAAAGCTAAATCTGCATTATTGTTTCTGTATCTTACAGAGTCCTCGTAACCATTGGTTGTTACGGGAGTAGGGAATGTTTCGTTATTGTTATTCACTGTTTCGCAATCACCTTTTCTGATCTTTTCAAGCCCATAGGTGATGACGCTTGCCACAAGTTCATGGCCTTTATCGTTGGGATGCAGTTCATCCGGTGTTATGTCACCATGAGCCAGTTCTCCCTTGGTTAACAGGGGATAGATGGTGCTCTTTATGGAAAAAGCGGGGATATCATAGTACTTTGCTATCTCCAAATGCTTTTCCTCGGCACTGGCTCCCGTATCATAGCACACGTTAAAGAAGGTGTACACTGCGGGCTTATTCTTGGCAGAAAGCAGCTTTCTTACAGCCCCTTCGTATGTCTCTTTAAAATGCTCATTATTATCATCGTTAACAGCATATTCGATGCTTATAACATCCGGCTTAAAGCTAAGAACATCCTCTGCCGCTCTTGCACAGCCGAACTGCGAATCCGTGGCTCCGATGCCTGCGTTAATAAATGTGAACTTTGCCTTGGGGAAGGTTTTCTCCCACCACGCAAAAACTCTTGCAGCATAGCAAAGCTCTGGCTTTGAAGCCAGTGAGCCCTGGGTGATGGAGCCGCCAAGGAATGCAATTGTTAGGTTATCGCCTTTTTCCGCGCGTTCAAAGACTTTCTTTAATCTGTCGGTGTTTCCAATATTCTTAATTCCGGATTCGTAATCGATGTTCATATTCTTCCTCTTTACAAATCTTATTCAAATGAGATTTGCCTAATAAATTCAGTAAGCTCGTGAGCCATCTCATCATGCTCGGGGATCCTTGGATGTCCCGGTGTGGCGGCTCCGTTTCTCTTGTACATGAAGTGATGTACTTTAGGTGAATCAATTCTTTTTACCACATCGTCAATGGCCTTGTCCCAGGCGGGGTCATGCATCAAAAGAGTGGTGGTGCAGATAATGGTTACATCAGGGTAATATCCCTGCAATTTGCGTATGAATCCTTCGTATCTCATCCGCCACGTCCGTGCCTTTTCACCGTTATAGTCATCCTTCATAATGTCCTCGGGATTGGCGTCATTCTGGCCAAAAGCAAGGACTATAACGTCAGGTATCCACTTTGTATGGTCCCAAACGTTCTCTCCGAGAGGTGGATTATATTTTAGTTTGTCATAGCTGGATTCTACTCCTCGAAGATCCGGCATATTAAACCATCCGGTTCCGTCAATAAGAGAGATTCCGCCCTGAGAGGTGTCGTGAAGTTCCAAGTTAAGGTTCCTTGCCACCTGCCATGAATAGGAATACCAGCTGTTGGAGAATCTGCCCTCATTGTTTTCGGGGTCCGGTGACGCCACGCAATCTATGGCTTCACATACCTCTCCGCAGGATACGCTGTCTCCGATGACTTCCAGTTTCTTTGAAGGAAGAGGTTCGGGAGCAAGTATCTTTTCTCCTTCCCCGAGCTCCATTCCAAGAAACGAAACGTAGTGCTGGCCACCGTCCTGACGTTTAAAGACAGTGAGTTCGTGCTCGCCTTCTCCTATTTCTGCAAAGAACTTGTCTTCGTTTAGGACCTTTCCGTCCTCCGTCCTTATGCAGTTCTTTGAAAGATCGTAGGTATGGGGTTCTCTATCATCTGAAAGAATGATCTTGCCCTGAACTCCGTCAAGGATGATTCCCATGGCATTCTCAGCCCAAGAGTGATGATTTCTAAATGTCAGCCTGCAAACTTTTCCGGTAAATCTAACCTTAAAGAAGCTTGCAGCATAAACAAGAACCGGCTCCGAGGAATTCTCGAAGTCGATTCTTCCGCTGTATTGTATTTCTTTTGAATTTGGTGAAATGATATTCATATCTATTTGTTTAATAATTCAAGGTTTTTCTTGATGAGCTCGCAGCGCTGAGCCACGCAGTCCACGCTTCTTCCGGGATCTTCGGGAGTATTAAATACATAATCCACCAGCTTCTCGATTGTTGTTGTTGCAACGTGAAGCCTTGTATCGGATGAAGCGTAGTAAATAAACACTTCATTCTTCTCGTTTACGATAGCACCATTGGTGAATACAACGTTTGATACGTCGCCCACTCTCTCCCCTTCTCTGGGGCCGATGAGCATTCCCGAAGGCTCTGCGATAACTTTTGAAGGATCCTTAAGGTCGGTAGCAAAAGCGTAGATAACGTATCTAAGGCCTGCTGCCGTATTTCTTACGCCGTGAGCGATATGTATCCAGCCCTTTTCAGTCTTGATAGGCACCGCGCCGGCTCCGTTCTTGGCCTCGGTAATGGTGTGGTACTTTCTGAGGGAAGTCATGACCTCCTCATCAATGACCGCATGCTTGATATCATCGCAAAGTCCAAAGCCTACTCCTCCGCCACTTCCGGTCTCGATAAAGTCATCCATGGGACGGGTATAGAAAGCATATTTTCCTTTAACGAACTCAGGATGAAGAACCACGTTTCTCTGCTGAGGGGAACGAAGGGTGGTGAGATTATCAAGTCTCTCCCAGGTCTTTAAATCCTTTGTTCTTACAATGCCTGCTGCCGCAGTAGCTGCTGAAAGATCGTTCACCGAGGTATCCTTGCTCTCGGAGCAGAAAACACCGTAGATATAGCCATCCTCATGCTGAGTCAGTCTCATATCATAAACATTGGTCTCCTCAGGGCAGGTATCGGGAAGTACCACAGGATAATCCCAAAATTTAAATCCGTCAACGCCGTTATCGGACTCTGCAACCGCAAAGAAAGACTTACGATCGTTTCCTTCTACTCTGGCAACAAGATAGTACTTTCCGTTTAAATAGATGGCACCTGAGTTAAAGGTTGCGTTAACTCCAAGTCTCTCCATAAAATGGGGATTTGTCTCCTGATTTATATCATATTTCCAGGTAATGGGGATCATCTCTCTTGTGAGTACAGGGTACTCATATCTTTCATAGATCCCGTTATAAAATGAAGTCTTCTTGTTTTTTCTTGCTGTTAATTTATCTACTTCCTTCTGAAGCTTGTAATACTTTTCGTGTACCATATTTACTCCTGTCCTGCTGCCATCTTCATTACTTCAATGCAAAGCCTGCCATTGTGGTAAGGGCACTTCCAAGGCTCAACGATGGGCGCTTTCTTATCGGGCTCGCCGTTCTTATCAACGATGGCAAACCATTCGCTTCCGCCGCGCTTATCAAATATGTATTTCTTGATGAACTCCCAGATCTTTTCAGCAGCATCGGCATACTCAGTTTTTGAAGGGTCATCGTTAAATCCGCTCAAGAATCCAAGGATTCCTTCCGCCTGAACCCACCATACTCTGCCTTCATTTACCACACCTTTATCGCATTCGCAGGCAAGGCTGTTTCCGTCGAAGGCTACCTTGTAAATGCTCTCGGTAAGATCCTTTGAGATCCTACCCACCATATCTTCGTATGCTTTTTCTCCAAGGATATTGGCGCCTCTCTCTATGAGCCATGCAGCTTCTATATCATGACCATAGGAATAAAGATCGATGATAGGCTTATAATTGGCATCAAAGAATACATCCAGACGGTGAAGCTCAGGGTTGTAGATCTTCTCGGCGTAGATATCCATGATCTGCTTAAGCCTCTCGCCCACATAAGGGTCCTTTGAAACCCTGTAAAGCTCGCTGTAGGCCTCGAAAACATGGAGAAGTGTGTTCATGGTCTTGTCCGCCATGACTCCGTTTTCGGAAAGATGCTCATTGGTCTCGGGCTGAAAGTCTACAGTCTTTGCCTCAAGATAACCAACTTCATCGGTGAAATTGTCCTCAATGAGAGCCACAAGCCTCTTTGCAAGTTCCAGGGCCTGTCTGTCTCCGATGGCATCATAGTAAGAAGCCAATGCATAAACGCAGAAGGCTTGATTATAGCAGTGCTTGGTGGTATCGGCGGGAGTTCCGTCATAGTTTAATGACCAATAGATTCCGCCATACTTTTTATCTATGCACTTGTTATAAAGGAAGTTGAAGGCATGCTTTGCCTCGTCCTTTATATCAAGAGCAGTATATCCGTATTTAATAAAATCACCGTCGGTTAGTATCCCCTTCTTGTAAAGAAGGAATACATTACTGAAAAACCAGGTGATCCTGCTGTTTAAAATACAGCCTTTTTCAGCCTTGCGGTTGAGTTCAAGGTCGTAGGAAAGCCAGCCGTAATATCCTCCGTACTGGTCATCTCTGATGCCCTTCCAAAAAGGAATGATGGTCTCCAGCAGATGGTTTTTCATTTCCAGAGCCATGTTTTGAATATCCATAAAGATTCCCTTTCCCTTCCAAAATTCTAAAGCCTTTTATAAACAACTCTGTCCGGGACGAAATGACGCCCCGGACTTCATTAAGATCTGTTTTAAATTAGCATCTGCCAAGATCTGTGTCGTTCCAATCGGTGTCTGAATGATCTTTGATGTACTGAACGATCTCATCGAAGTAGCAGAATGCAACTCCTACATAGCTGTCAGCGCATCCGTAGTAAAGTGCGATCTTTCCGCTGTCGGGATCGTGAACGGTAGCACAAGGGAAGCAAACGTTGGGAACGAAGCCTCTCTCCTCGTACCACTCTTCGGGGGTAAGAAGGAAGTTCTCGCATCTGTATTTAACCTTTGAAGGCTCGTCAAGATCAAGGATCGCTCCTCCGATGGAGTAAACATATCCGTTGCAGGTTCCGCTTACGCCGTGGTAGAAGATCAGCCAACCTTCGCTGGTCTCGATAGGTGCAGCGCCTCCGCCGATCTTAAGGGACTCCCACCACATTCCGTTACGTCCCATAACGTGACGGTGATGTCCCCAATACTCAAGGTCGGGGCTCTCTGAAATGAAGATATCTCCGAAAGGAGTATGTCCGGAATCTGAAGGACGGCTGAGCATCTTGTACATTCCGTTTACCTTTCTGGGGAAGAGTACTGCATTTCTGTTGAAAGGAATGAAGGGGCACTCCATCTTTGTCCAAGTCTTGAAATCCTTGGTCTTTGCCATTCCGATGGCTGCTCCGTAGAAGTCCTGACACCAGATCGCATAGTAGGTATCCTCGATCTTTACAAGGCGGGGATCGTAAGCATATTTGGGCATGAAGTCTTCGCCGTTCTCATCCTTAAAGTGGATCTTCTCTTTATCAAAATCCCAGTGAAGTCCGTCCTTACTTCTTCCAAAATAGATGAAAGAAATACCGTTGGTCTGCTCACCGCGGAACACGCCCACATATTCTCCTTCATAAGGAACAACTGCGCTGTTGAAGATACGCGCAACGCCCTCGATGGGGTTACGATTGATAATAGGGTTCTCGGTGTATCTCCAGATGGGAGCTCCGGGCTTAAGGTCAGCGGGCTTATCCTGCCAGGGAACATTGGGTACTGCGGGTGCAATCATCTTAATTTCGCTCATTTTAAATCTCCTTTGTGACTTGTCTGTAAGTTTCTTTAAACTGCCGGTTACTTGTTTTCTTTATGCCTCAATCATATATTTGGATAGTTTTTTAAACAATTGTAATTTTGGCTAAAGAAACAAAATCTTTTTAGTTGCTTTTACTTAATTTTACTTGCGAATTTAGCTAAATTTAGCCTTTATTAACTTTTTTCTTATCGTTCAGCTCTAAATCTGCCGCTTTTATCTTATCTTTCTTACGCTGTCCTTTACCACAAGCTTACCTTCAACCACGCAGGTTCCACGGCGGTATCTCTCCCCTCCTATCTTTTTGATAAGAGTCCGAACCGCTACAGAAGCCATTTCTTCTGTATCAACCGCATAGGTTGTGATATCTACATCGCACATTCCGGGGTAGATAAAGTCGTCATAACCAACAACAGAGATATCTCTGGGGACCCTGTATCCCGCCTTTTCCAGCTTCTTTATCAAGACTCCGGCGGTAAGGTCACAGTTACAGAAGAAAGCTGTTGGCATATCCTTGGGAAGCTTAAGCTTTTTATCCTCATCAATAAGTCCCCAGGATCCGTCACGGTCGTCCACAAGGTAGTCCTCACGATAGGGAATTCCGTGTTCCATCAGCGCCTTCAGGTATCCTAAGTATCTGTCGGATATGGAATCCGTGCTGCCAAGGGTTCCCACGTATGCGATCCTTGAATGTCCCATGCCGATAAGATAATCCGTCATGTAATATCCGCCATAGAAATTGTCGGAAACGACACAATCCGATTTCTGCTTCTTGTCCACGAAATCAAGAAGGATAAGCGGAACCGTCAGTTCTCTTTGTAGCTTGGCAATATACCTCTCCTCAAGGCTACCGATGATAATGATACCGTCCACCTTGTTCTCGGAAATGATCTTGGGTCTCAGTCCTCCTGTTTCCATCTGTGCTGTGACAACCTCCAGCATTGAAAAGCATCCGCTCTCAACTGCGAATCTCGCCACCTGCTGATACATCTGCCAATAGAATGAAGAATAGTCGCCTAAATATCCCTCTTTTATAAGGACGCCGATATTGTAGTTAGCCCTGACAGCACGCTGTCTTGCTACAGAGGGTTGGACATATCCAAGTTCATCAGCCAGTTTTATGATCTTTTCACGCATCTCCTCGCTGACACCCTTCTGTCCCGAGAGAGCCTTTGAAACCGTCACAACGCTGACGCCGATTTCTTTTGCGATGTCCGCTAATTTTACGCTTTTAGCCATTTATAAACCTTCCTTTAAACTCTGACCAAATGAATAAGCTTTGACTTATAGTCGCCCCAAAGATTTTGGATAAGAATACCCGCTTCCATAATGGTACGTCCGTAGAGTTCAGTTGCATCATCCCCGCTGTCCTCTATCCTGTATTTTGCCTCCGGATCAAGACCTGCAAGTTTTATGAGCCTGCTGTGATAATTGGGTCTTCCGACTACCTGTACAAAAGTAAACAACGCCTCAGATTTATCCTTGCTTACGACGCCGTAGCAATCATAGAATCTGGTTTCCCTATATGATGCGATGCGGTAGTAATCCCCGCTTCTAACAAGGCTGTGGTACTTGTGATACATGGCAGTCTGCTGAGGGATCATGTTCCGATCCTCTTCCGGGATCTTTGTTATATCAAGCTCATAACCAAAGGTTCCCGCAAGAGCAACATGGCCTCTTGTCTCAAAAGGTGTTACCCTGCCCACTGTATGGTTGGGGCAGTCCGAAACATGGGCTCCCATGGATGAAAGAGGATAGATAAGAGCTGTACCCTCCTGAATTCCCAGCCTTTCTATGGCGTCCGTATCATCGGAGCACCAGATCTGTGGTCCGTAGTAAAGCATGCCGGGATCAAATCTCGCACCGCCTCCGGAGCAATTCTCAAGAAGAAGATTCGGAAACTCCGTAACAAGCCTCTCCTGAAGTTCATACACAGCCAGCAT
>JAEEOO010000055.1 GCA_016284315.1 Lachnospiraceae bacterium
AAAATTGTATTTCAGGCTTTCGGTGGCCTCGTTGAACACAAGCCTGGGGCCGTGGGTAAAGATCTTGCCGAAATAGTCGGTGTAAACATCCCCGATATAGGCGGCGGTGTATTTGTCAGTCAAATAGGAATAAAGATAAACCGACAGAAGCCCAAGGACGATAGTCAAGGCTATCAGGAATATACGCTGCTTTTTGTCATATTTGAAAGAAAGCAAAAATGGCAGTACAAACAAAACCGCAAAATAAGGGCGGATCGTTGTCAGATAAACTAGAATAAGACACATTAAAAGGAAACTGATGTACCGGGGAGTTCTGTCAGCTGAAATGTACAGGCCAAAAAGGATTACCACAAGTCCGGTGATCAGGATCTCAGGCATGTATGAAAAAGCAAGCCTTGAAAGGGGCGTAAATGCAAACAAAGTAAGGAAAATAAGGCATGTCTCCCTGAGATCGGGCTTTACAAGAAGCGCGAAGATGAAGAGGGAGATAGCGAAAAATACCATGTTGAAGAAATAGGGTGAAAGGAAGGACCAGCCGAAAACCTTGCCCCAAAGGGAAAAGGGGAGAAGGATCGAGGGGATCCAGGCTCCAAAGGTGAGGGAAGGCGCTGTGCTTTCGTTGTATCCGAAATAACCTTGAGGAATCCCGAATTTGACCATGCCCTCAATCTGTTTATAGTACATAGCTTCATCGTTCCAGGTTGAGGCGATGGGCCAGATGTCATTAAAGGAATTGCCGGTTGCCAGAAGCCTTACAAGGCAGGCCAAAAAGGGAAGTGCCGCAAGGATAAGGGCGAATACGAAAAAGGATCCGGATTTCTTTTTAATTGATTTAAAAGGTTTTTCATAGGACTTTTTATATGTCATATTTTTGTATCTCTTTTAAAAATATTATGCTATTGCTATTATTATGCTATTATAGTAAAGGCAAGCAAATGCACAAAATGATTATATAATAGCGGAAAATAAAAGACAATTCTTTCAGATTTGAGAAGGGGAAGTACGTGGAAAGATACGCGGTAAAGAACATATATGGAAAAATGGGAGCCGGAAAGCAGAATGAAGTGCTGAAAGTCCGGGTTCCGGGATCAAAGAGCATTACAAACAGGGCTCTTTTGATCGCCACATTGGCGGAAGGAGTGACAAAGCTTAGCGGAGTACTTTTCTCCGATGACTCAAGACACTTCCTTGACTGCGTCCAAAAACTGGGTATAAAAACCGAGGTTGATGAGGCAAAAAGAGAAGTTATTTTGCACGGATGTGACGGACGACTGCCTCTTGATAAAGCATCAATAAACGTCGGAAGTGCCGGAACTGCGGCAAGATTCCTTGCTGCCACCCTTGGAGTAAGCCAAGGCGAGTACCATATGGACTCTTCTGACCAGATGAAGAAGAGACCGATGGCACCTCTTCTTAATTCATTAAAAGATCTTGGATGCGAAGTTGAGTTCCTGGGAGAGGAAGGACACTTTCCTTTTATAATTAAGGGACACGGATTCGGCAAGGATGAGATCTCGGTCAACATTGATTCCAGCTCCCAGTTCTTAAGCGCATTACTCATTGCTTCCGTATTATCGGATAAGGATTTCAAGGTGAACGTCCTTGGAAGCCACGGCATGGCATATATCGACATGACTGTAAAGATGATGGAGCAGTTTGGGGCGAAGGTTTCTAAGGAAGAGAACAACGCTATAGATGGCAAAGACTGTGAGAATGAAGACGCCTGCAGCGATGCTTCATGCAAGAGAAGACTTTCTTACCTCATAAGCGCAGACCAAAACTTCAAATCTCAGGATTACCCCATCGAGCCCGATGCCTCCGCGGCAGCCTACTTCTACGCAATGGCACCCATTCTTGGAATTCCTGTTTGCGTCCCCGGAGTAAGATTTGATTCTTTGCAGGGAGACGTGGAATTCATAAGACTCCTTGAGAAGATGGGATGCAAGGCGGTAAAGGTAGCAACTTTAACGAATGCCACCGAACATGACATGCCTAATACCAACGTCACCGGACTTGATGGACTTAATAAAGAGGACATCGTCCTCCTTCCTCCGTCAACCGGCTCCTACTACGGCATCGACGTAGACATGTCCGCCTGCTCCGACCAGGCCATTACCATGGCGGTAGTTGCAATATTCGCAAACTCACCTACAACCATTCGTGGCATTGGCCATATAAAACTGCAGGAAAGCGACAGGCTGACCGCCATCGTAACCGAATTAAACCGCATGGGAATAAAAACGGAGCACGGCGAGGACTTCATCAAGATCTACCCCGGAACTCCAAAGCCTGCTGAGATCGAGACCTATGAGGACCACCGCATGGCCATGGGCTTTTCACTTGCGGGACTTCGCAGCGACGGCATCGTTATCAAAGACCCGTTATGCTGCAGAAAAACCTTTGAAGAATACTTCGAAGTCCTTGATAAGATTTGCCAATAGAAAGTAAGAGATTTACTTGATAATCCTTTAAAATAGATATATAATAATTAAGATTTTGTGATAATTTTAACGGACGTAGGTTCGGAGGTTTAGTATGGCAGACAAGATGGAAACAATAGCAGTACTTACCAGCGGCGGCGATGCACCCGGAATGAACGCGGCAATTCGTAGCGTTGTTCGTACAGCACTTGCAAGAGGACTTAAAGTAAAAGGAATCAAGAAAGGATACGCAGGACTTCTTGCTGAAGAGATCTTCGACATGAAGGCAAGAGACGTATCAGATATTATCCAGCGCGGTGGTACCATTCTTGGTACAGCTCGTTGCCTTGAGTTTAAACAGCCCGAGGTTCAGAAGCGTGGCGCTGATATCTGCCGCAAGCACGGCATCGACGGCATCGTAGTTATCGGAGGAGACGGTTCATACCGCGGAGCTCAGGCTCTTTCAAGAAACGGTATCAACACCATCGGTCTTCCCGGAACAATTGACCTTGATATCTCATGCACCGATTACACCATCGGATTTGATACAGCAGTTAACACTGCAATGCAGGCTATCGATAAGGTAAAGGATACCTCTTCATCTCACGAGAGATGCTCGATCATCGAGGTTATGGGACGTAACGCAGGTTACATCGCCCTTTGGTGCGGTATCGCAAACGGCGCAGAGGATATCCTCATCCCCGAGAAGTACGATTTCAATGAGCAGAACATCATCAACAACATCATTGAGAACCGTAAGAGAGGTAAGACTCACCACATCATCATCAACGCAGAGGGTATCGGACATTCAATGTCTATGGCAAAGCGTATCGAGGCTGCTACCGGTATCGAGACAAGAGCTACCATCCTCGGATACATGCAGCGTGGTGGTAACCCTACCGCAATCGACCGTTACTATGCTTCCATCATGGGTGCAAAGGCAGTTGATATCCTTATCGCAGGCAAGACCAACCGCGTAGTCGGACATCAGCACGGCGAGTTCGTTGACTTCGACATCGAAGATGCTCTTAACATGAAGAAGGACATCGATCCCTACGAGTTCGAGGTTGCAAACCTTCTTTAATCGTTTTGATAAGAGAAAGTTCAGAAAAATTAGGAAATATAAAGGGTTTTTTAATACAATCTTAATTCCTAAACATAGTAAATATGGTATACTAATAACCGTCAGGCACATGCTTGGCGGTTATTTTATTTGTTTTTGAGGTAACTCATTTATCATAAATAAACAGGACAGTTCAAAGACAAATATTATTCGGAGAAAATATTGGAATATTTAAGCGCGAATAACAAGAAAATAAAGCGTATCATGGGACTCCAAAAGTCCTCCAAGGATAGAAGAGAAGAAGGCGTCTTTATTGCGGAAGGTATCAAGATGTACCGCGAGGCTCCTGCAGAACTTCTCCGGGAAGTCTACCTTACGGAAGATGCTCTTAAGGAAGTGGGCGAACCATCGGTTCCTTATTATGTTTTAGAGCCAAGTGTCTTTGCAAAGATCTCGGATACTCAGACTCCCCAGGGAGTTTTAAGCGTTCTAAAGAGGCCGGAGCATTCTTTTGAGGAAGTCATTGGAGAAGGAAAGACCGGAGCAGACGTGAACGGACCGGATGCGGGCGGATCAAACGCCGGCAATCCCGAAAGAACCGAAGCTCCACTCCTGCTTGTACTCGAGAACCTTCAAGACCCCGGAAATCTCGGAACCATCTTTAGAGTTGGCGAGGCAGCAGGCGTCACCGGATTTGTTATGAGCAAGGGATGCGTCGATATCTACAATCCAAAGGTTATCCGCTCCACCATGGGCTCAATCTACAGAATGAAGTTTGTTACCGTTCCCGATATCCTCGAGGCGGTAAAGACAATAAAAGCAAAGGGCATCGAGACCTACGCTGCCCACCTTCAGGGCTCGGCCATCTTTACGGACTACGATTACAAGAAGCCCACAGCCTTCTTTATCGGAAACGAAGGTAACGGACTTTCCGACGAGATCACGGCTCTAGCGGACAAAAGGCTTTTTATCCCCATGGAGGGAAGCGTGGAATCGCTGAACGCAGGCATCGCGGCAGCAGTACTTTCCTATGAGGCTCACAGGCAACGTCACTGAAAGATGAAATAAAACTACGTTAATTGAACTCATTAGTGCGCCCCGAGGGGAAGCGCCGCGCGGCGACAGATGAGTGAATATATTTATGAGAGGTAAACTAAAATGAAAATTGGATTTATCGGACTTGGCAACATGGCAAAGGCAATCATCGGCGGTATTTTAAAGGACAAGATCATCCCCGCAAAGGACATCATCGGTTCTGATAAATCAGCTGATATGAGAGACGGTGCAAAGAAACAGTTCGGCATCACCGTTGTAGATTCAAACATCAAGGTTGTAGAGGAAAGCGACATTCTCTTCTTCGCAGTTAAGCCCCAGTTCTTACCCGATGTTTTGACCGAGATCAAATCTTCAATCAAGAAGAATACAGTTATCGTAAGCATTGTTGCAGGTAAGACCATCGGTTATCTCGAGGAAGGTCTTAGCACAGGAAAGAGCAGCAAGCTTAAGATCGTACGCACAATGCCTAACACTCCCGCTCTTGTAGGAGAGGGATGCACCGGCGTTTGCCCCAACGAGAATGTGACCAAGACTGAGCTTGATAAGGTATTAAAGATCCTTTCATCCTTCGGTCAGGCGCATGTTGTATCCGAGAAACTTATGGATACAGTCGGAGCAGTCAGCGGAAGTTCACCTGCATTTGTCTTCATGTTCATCGAAGCTATGGCTGACGGAGCTGTTGCAGGAGGAATGCCTCGCGCTCAGGCTTATGAGTTTGCAGCTCAGGCAGTTCTTGGAAGCGCAAAGCTTGTTCTTGAGACAGGCAAGCATCCCGGTGAACTCAAGGATATGGTTTGCAGTCCCGGCGGAACCACCATCGAAGGCGTTCGCGCCCTCGAGGAAGCAGGCTTCCGCGGCGCCATCATGGACGCAATCGATGCAGTAATTGAGAAGACAAAAATGCTGTAATTGACGGCTGTGGATTTGCAACCTATATTTTTTTACCCCGGAACCTCAAAAACAGGGAATTTGTGGAAAATGAGGTCTGCCGCGGAGCGGTGGCACCTCAAAAACAGAAAGCTTGTGGAAAATGAGGTCTGCCGCGGAGCGGTGGAACCTCAAAAACAAAAAAGTTTGTGGAAAATGAGGTTAGTGAAGAATG
>JAEEOO010000056.1 GCA_016284315.1 Lachnospiraceae bacterium
GTAGACGTTGAAGAGGCTCTTAGGATCCAGCTTAGGGAGATGGAGAGTAAGAAGTATCAGATCGAGAAGGTCATCGCTGCTATTAACAGAACTCTTGACCGCAAGGGCGAGAAACTGGATTGGGACGATGTTGCGGATATGGTCCAGAACATCAGCCTCGATCAGAGCGCAGATGAGCGCCACTGGGATGCTTTGAAGCACACCAATCAGGAAGAGGACTGGTACGTTAAGATATTTAAATCCCTTAACATCAAGGAAAATGAAAAGGTTCTTGACCTTGGATGCGGATTTGCTAAGCTTTGGAGAAACAACTGGAAGGATATTCCCAAGAATACAAAGATCTTTGGATATGATATTCACGGAAGCTGGGCAGATAATTTCGAGGGATTTGTTTCGGAGAACAAGGCTGAACTCCCTGAAGGCGTAGATATCAGCTTAAAGTTTGAAGACCTTGAAGAGCAGACCGCTTGGGACATGATTGATGAGGACAAAGAGTACTCAATGGTCGTTGCTCATTACATCAATTATGAGCTTAAGGACCCCGAAGCCCTTGTTGAAAAAGCCAGCAAGGTGGTTTCAAAGGACGGTGTTTTCTGCTTTAACGGTGCGGCTGTAAGCTACTGGAATCTTTTCTTTAAAGGCGTTCTTGATGAACTTGGATTAAAGACTGATTTTATCGAAAAGAGAATTGCTGAGCAGACTGAAGGACGTGATGCCTGCAAGGAGATGCTTGGCAAGTATTACGGAAAGGTTGATTCTGTTCTTCTTCAGAACAACTGGCACTATACGGATTCCGAGGAACTCTATAACAGATTTAAGGAGACTTTTGAGGAGCAGGAGAAATTTCTTGAGTCCAAGAAAGATGTGATCAAAGCTTATTTCGATGAGAAGATTGAAAAGGATGGCGAGATTGTTGTAGAGATCAAATCACAGTTCTGGCAGTGCCGTGAAGTGAAGAGATAAATAAAACGAAACGACTTAATGCAGTTGTTGGAGAAAACATCTCTGATAACTGCATTTTTATTGTATTTTTAGGTGGAGTTTGATGTTATAATATGCTGTATCAGACTTAAAGGAGAAATTAGAATGTCTAAAGTATTAAACATTAACGATCTAGAAAAAGTAAAGGAAATTTCACCAGAGGTTTATGCATTTATAACTGATGCTTCAAAGTGCAATGTTAACGCCGAGAATGGCAGAGTGGATATTACCGATGAGTGCTACGCAATCTTTTCAAGTTACACCACCGTGGAAAGAACCGCTAAAGAGTTTGAAAGCCATATCAAGTATCTTGACGTTCAGATGCTGATCGCAGGAAGCGAGTACATCGAGGTTGCTCCCGTTGCTGATCTTAAGGTTACAAAGGAATACTCAGATGAAAAGGATGTTATGTTCTTTTCAAACGAGGTAGTTGGCGACAATATCCTTTTAGAGCCCATGAAGCCCGTACTTCTTCTTCCCGAAACAGGACATATGCCCGGAGTTATCAGCGATAAGGCGCAGGAAGTTAAAAAAGTAGTAGTTAAGATCCCTGTATCTTACATGAAATAATTTTGTTTAGCTGGTTTTGAATGTAGAGGAAATAAGATGATACATGAAAAGATAAGCATTAAGATGAAGGGCTCTGAGGAGTACGCAGCTCTTTATACATATATTCAGGACTACTCGGTGAACCTCGGAGTGGAGAAAAGACCAATGGTTATCATCTGCCCCGGTGGAGGTTATGACCATACATCTGACAGAGAAGCAGAGCCCCTTGCGTTGACTTTCTGTGCTATGGGATTAAACGCTGCTGTTTTAAGATATTCAGTTGGCCCTTCTGAGTTTCCCATCGCATTATCGGAGCTTGCTTATGCCGTTTCAATCGTTAGGGAGAACGCAGAAGAATGGCATGTAGATAAGGACAGGATCCTTGTTCAGGGCTCATCCGCCGGCGGACATTTGGCAGGTTGCCTCGGATGCTTCTGGGACAAGAGTTTTCTTGCAAAACTTCTTACGGAAACGGTGGGTAAGGAAATCACAAAAGAGGATATTAAGCCTAACGGAATGATCCTTAATTATCCGGTTATTTCCGCCGGAACCTTTGGCCATGCAAGATCAATGGAAAAGATCATGGGAAAGCTTGAAACCGCAGATTCTTTCTCAGAGGTAAAAGGCGTTCCCATTGATGAATTCTTATCTCTTGAAAAGCAGGTAACTGAAAATGTTCCGCCTTGCTTTATCTGGGCAACATTTGAGGACCAGACTGTGCCTGTAGAGAATTCCTTCCTAATGGCAAGCGCTTTGAGACAAGCAGGAGTTTCTACGGAACTTCATGTTTATGCTCATGGCTGCCACGGCCTTGGACTGGCTACTCCCCTTACAGCAGGTAACGTGGGCAAGGAGATTTACCCCGAGGTAAATACCTGGGTCAATCTTGTTAAAAACTGGATCGAGGGCAATTTCCCGCTGACTTTGAAGTATGGGATTTAGCTGAATTAAAAACATAAAAATTTTGGTAATTAATGTGTTGACATTTTAAGGTCCTAATGGTAATATACCATTGTTGCGCGCGGAAGTGTCGGAACTGGTAGACGAGCAAGACTAAGGATCTTGTGATGGCAACATCGTGAGGGTTCAAGTCCCTTCTTCCGCATAATAAAAGAGAGGTTTGATATTTGTCAAATCTCTCTTTTATTATGCGGATAGACCTTAAACTGTTTGTTTAGTGTCATTAAATCTCTGTCTGAAAAAGGCAGAGATTTTTTGTGTTTGATTTTAATATGCCTAAGGCCGTCTATGTGGTAAAATCATTATGTATGAGGTTTTTGAAAATAAGGGAGGTTTAGTGATGCTTTTTATTTATTATAGTTTGTCCGGAAACGGTGATGTTGTGGCAGAGGCCATGAAGGAAAAAGGCTACGAGATCAGGAAGATTGAGACCGTAAAGAAAATGCCTGAATCCATGTTTTCAAGGATCATGCAGGGCGGATTTAAAGCTTCTGTGGGATATAAGGACAAGCTTAAGGACTACGATAAAAGTCTTGATGGGCATGATGAAGTTGTTGTTGGAGCTCCCATCTGGGCAGGAAAATTGGCAAGCCCTCTCAATACCGTATTGAGAGATATTGATTTTTCAGGAAAGAAGCTTACCTTTATTCTCTATGCCGGCAGTGGAGAGGGACCCAAAGCTGAACGCTATGTTAAAAAGCTTTATCCCGAGGCTAAAGTCATCATGTTAAAAGAACCCAAGGTATTTACAAGCGAACTTGAAAAAATCGTTTTATAAAAACAAGAAAGGTGAGGCTTAAAAATGGACAAGATTAAACTTCACTTCGAAAAATTATACAGGGAAGACCGAAACGGTGAGTGCTGCGGAGTGGCAATCCCATTTGCGAAGGGCGAGCTTAAGGAAGCGTCGCTCATAAAGATTTCGGATGCTGGGACCATCCTGCCTTCCCAGACAAAAGTTACGTCCACATGGGATGACGGTTCCGTGAAGTATGCCTTTGTAAGGTTTCTTGCGGATCTTCCCGGTAATGCGTCAAAGGATTTTGATGTTGTCAGTGAGAAGAATTACCATGTCCCCAAGAATGTTGTTTTAGTTTCAAAAGATGATGAAAAGTTGTCCGTTTCTAACGGTAAGCTGGTCATCGACTTCGGATATGGCAGCAGGCTTTTTGAACAGATAGCATATTCCGAAGATATTGTTTATACGGAGAATGCCTTTGAAGGACCGGTTATAACCATTGGTGGAACTGCCTGTGAACTTGATGTGGAAGAGTGGACAGTTCCCGAAGAAGGACCTGTATTTGCCAAGGTCCTTGGAAAAGGAAAGATAATTGTTCCTGAGGAGGCCGGGCTTCGCTTTTCTGAAAAGGAGAGCCTTGATTTTGAATGCATGATCAAGATCAGCGCAGGAAGTCCATACTTTGAGATCGGATGGAGGATCATCAACAGAAGTTTTAAAGATATTGTCCCCGAGTCCATGATCTTTAGATTTAATGAGTCCTTTGTCGGAACGCCGGAGGACGCGAATAAGAATCCCAGAACAAGCGTCGGAAGAAGCGCCTACAGAACGTCCCTCTATACTTCGGAGGAGGGGGAGAACGTTTCCGCAAGGACCACAGCCGATATCATCATGGAAGAAAACTTCGAACATTTCGGAGAGGTTCTTCACGGATGTCTTTTTGCGGACTATACCGCAGAGAACTACGGTATTTCAGCGACTGTGTTCCAGCCCTACCAGAATTTCCCCAAGGCTGTGACAGCTTCAAAGAACGGCCTTGAAGTTCATATCATCCCAGAGGGAGAAGAGAAAGTTAAGATCGGTGCGGGCATGGCAAGGGAGCAAAAGTTCCTGCTTCATTTCCACAGCGGAGCTACTACTACCGACGAGATAATAAACAGGGCTCTTATTTATCAGATGCCGGACACACCGACCCTTGATCCGGAAGTTTTTGAAAGAGCGGGAGTAATGCCTGAGATCTTTGTTTCAAAGAGAAAACAGGATCAGGATAAAGAGATCTTTCTTATCGATATGGCGGATGCCCATGCAAGGGGCTACGGTATGATGAACTGGGGCGATGCTCCGGATCCCAACTATACGGCTCAGGGCCGCGGTGGCGGAGCGCAGGTCTGGGTCAACAATGAGTATGACTACGGACATGCTCAATATCTCCAGTTTGCAAGGACCGGTATCAGAAGATTCCTTGACTACGGCAATGTGGCTACATGGCATCAGATGGATGTTGATATTTGCCACTTTGGAAAGGACGAGCTAAAGACCGGCGGCCAGTACATGCACATCTGCGGTCACAACGGCGGATTGAACGGCGATGAGCACTTCGGAGAAGTAACTCCAAGCCACGAGTGGGTGGAAGGACTTTTGGACTGTTACCACTTTACCTGTGATGAGAGGGCTTACGAGGCTGCGCTGAAAATCGGAGAAAATGTGCTTAAGCTCCTCGAGCTTCCCAAGTATCAAACTGTCGGAGAAGTGGGTGCAAGGGAGACCGGTTGGGCATTAAGGGCTTTTGCTTCTTTATATGAAGAGACCCACGATCCCAAATGGCTTTCGAAGTGCGATATGATAATCAATCAGTTTAAGGCCTGGAGAAATGAGTACGGCGCATGGCTTCAAAGATATACGGACAACACTCTTATCAGAGTGCCTTTTATGATATCCGTTGCAGTCATCAGCCTTGAAAGATATTATTCCGCAACCGGTGACGGAAGCGTGAGAGCCATGATGGTCGAGGCAGTGGATGATCTTATTGAAAACGGAATGACGGAGCAGGGTCTCTTCTATTACAAGGAACTTCCCAGCCTTCGAAAGAACGGTCACAATCCTCTGGTCCTTGAGGCCTTGGCGGTTGCCTACAAATACACCGGCGACAGGAAGTATCTTGAAGCCGGAAAGCGGACACTTGAAAGGATCATGGCAAATCCACCCGCTGTCAGCAACAAGAAAGTCAAAGTAGAAGATGCGGTGCTCATCGGAAATGTTTCTCCCAAGAATTTTGCCCAGGGATTCCTTCCTATAGCAAGGTACTACGCGGCCACAGCCAACATTATTTGACAAAAATTCTTGCTTATAAAACTTGCGTATGGTATAATGAACAACTGATTGTGGCTAATTATGTATAGCCGGACTTTAAGGAGGACGACGCGAAGATGAGCGTACAGGTAGAAAAGTTAGAAAAAAACATGGCTAAACTCACCATCACTGTTGATGCCGATGTATTTGAGAAAGCTGTTGAGAGTGCATATCAGAAGAACAGATCAAGGATCAACGTTCAGGGATTCAGAAAAGGAAAGGCTCCCAGAAAGATGATCGAGAAGATGTACGGCGAGGACGTATTCTTTGAGGATGCTGCAAACATCTGCATTCCCGAAGCATACGAGAAAGCATACGACGAGTGCGAAGAGGAGATCTGCTCACAGCCTACTATCGATGTAGTATCAATGGGCAAGGGCGAGCCTTTCGTATTCACCGCTACCGTAGCATTAAGACCCGAAGTTACTCTTGGCGAGTACAAGGGAGTTAAGATCGATGCTATCGACGTTACAGTTAAGGATGAGGACGTTGAGGCAGCTCTCAAGGCAGAGCAGGAGAAGCAGGCTCGTAAGGTAGAGGTTACCGACCGTGCTGTAAAGGCAGGCGATGATACCGTTATCGATTTCGAAGGATTCGTTGACGGCGTTGCTTTCGAAGGCGGAAAGGGCGAGAATTATCCCCTCACCATCGGTTCAGGTGCATTCATCCCCGGATTTGAAGATGCTCTTATCGGAGCAGAGATCGGAAAAGAGACTGACGTTAACGTTACTTTCCCTGAGGAGTATCAGGCAGCTGAGCTCGCAGGAAAGCCCGCAGTATTCAAGTGCACCGTTAAGTCAATCAGCGTAAAGGAACTTCCCGAGCTTAACGACGAGTTCGCATCAGAAGTTTCTGAGTTTGATACTCTTGCTGAGTACAAAGAGAGCCTTAAGGCTGATCTTGAAGCTAAGAAGCTTTCAGACGCTAAGGCTGCTAAGCAGGATGCAGTTATCGACAAGATCATCGAGGGATCAAAGATGGATATTCCCGATGCTATGCTTGAGACCGAGCAGAAGAGCATGATCAATGACTTCGCTCAGAGAATGCAGGCACAGGGACTTACCTTCCAGCAGTACATGCAGTTCTCAGGACTTACCATGGATAAGTTCATGGAGCAGGTTAAGCCCCAGGCTCTTTCAAGAATTCAGTCGAGACTTGTTCTTGAAGAGATCGCTAAGGCTGAGAACATCACCGTAACCGAAGAGGATTACGATGCAGAGCTTAAGACCATGGCTGAGGCATATGCACTTGAGCTTGACAAGGTTAAGGAAATGGTTGGCGAAGAAGGCAAGAAGCAGATTGAGAAGGATATCCTTATCAAGAAGGCTCTTGAGTTTGCAGCAGACAATGCTAAGGAAACCAAGAAGCGTGCTCCTCGCAAGAAGAAGGAAGAGACCCCTGCAGAAGATGCAGAATAATTCCTCTCTCTCAGTTTAAGTATATTTAATATATTTTTAATCTGAAGTTTAACCACAAAAGAATTAATATGTTATACAATATAAGTGCTAAGTTCTCGTAACATCGCGACCTTAGCACTTTATTATCAGAGGAGGATTTTAAAATGAGTTTGGTTCCTTACGTCATTGAACAAACCAGCAAGGGAGAAAGATCTTACGATATTTATTCAAGACTTCTTAAAGACAGGATCATTTTCCTCGGCGAAGAAGTAAATGATGCATCTGCAAGTATTGTTGTTGCACAGCTTCTTTTCCTTGAGGCAGAGGATCCCGAGAAGGATATTCACCTTTATATCAACAGCCCCGGAGGAAGCGTAACTGCAGGTATGGCAATCTATGATACAATGCAGTACATCAAGTGCGATGTTTCTACCGTATGTATCGGTATGGCAGCAAGCATGGGAGCATTCCTTCTTTCAGGCGGAGCTAAGGGAAAGCGTTATGCACTTCCCAATGCTGAGATCATGATCCATCAGCCTCTCGGCGGAGCACAGGGTCAGGCTACCGAGATTGAGATTGCTGCAAAGCACATCTTGAGAACCAAGGAAAAGTTAAACAAAATCCTTTCAGAAAACACCGGTAAGCCTTACGAGACCGTATGTGCCGATACCGAGCGTGACAACTGGCTTTCAGCTGAGGAAGCTGCAGAGTACGGACTTGTTGATAAGGTTATTACCTTACACGATTCAGAGAAGAAAGATTGATAACCCCTAAAATAGTATCTTAGAGAGAAAATGAGGTTGAGTTAAGATGGCAGGAAAGAAGATGGGCGGAGACGGAGTACATTGCTCATTCTGCGGAAAAAGCCAGAGACAGGCTAGAAAACTTATATCCGGACCTTCCGGAATCTATATCTGTGATGAGTGCGTAGACATTTGCCGCGGCATCATTGACGATGAGTTCGATGATGACGACAGAAACATTGACTATGCCGGAGATATCAAGCTCCTTAAGCCAAAGCAGATCCGCGATTTTTTGGATGATTATGTTATCGGACAGGATGAGGCAAAAAAGGTATTGTCCGTAGCTGTATATAACCATTACAAGCGAGTTATGTACAAAAGAAATATGGACGATGTTGAACTCCAGAAGAGTAACATCCTTATGGTAGGACCCACCGGTTCAGGTAAAACCTATCTTGCTCAGACTTTGGCAAAGATCATCAATGTGCCTTTCGCTATTGCAGATGCGACCACTCTTACCGAGGCAGGGTATGTAGGTGAAGATGTAGAGAACATTCTTCTTAAGCTTATCCAGGCAGCGGATTATGATGTTGAGCGCGCTCAGTACGGTATGATCTACATCGACGAGATCGATAAGATCACCAAGAAGAGCGAGAATGTATCTATTACCAGAGACGTATCCGGTGAAGGTGTTCAGCAGGCTCTCCTTAAGATCATCGAGGGTACTGTTGCCAGCGTTCCCCCTCAAGGCGGACGTAAGCATCCTCATCAGGAGCTTATCCAGATCGATACCAGCAATATTCTCTTCATCTGCGGTGGTGCTTTCGACGGACTTGAAAAGATCATCGAGAGCCGTCTTGACAGAAAGGCTATCGGATTCAATACCGAGATCACCAAGAAGAACACCATGGAGATGGACGAGATCCTTAAGGAAGTAAGCACCCAGGACTTCATTAAATTTGGTCTTATTCCCGAGTTTATCGGACGTGTGCCCATTAATGTATGTCTTCAGGGACTTGACAAAGATGCTCTTGTTCGCATCCTTCGCGAGCCCAAGAACGCTCTTATCAAGCAGTACCGTAAGCTATTTGAGATGGACGGTGTAGATCTTACATTCGACGATGATGCGATAGAGCTTATTGCAGAGAAAGCTTTTGAGAAAAAGACCGGTGCAAGAGGACTTCGTTCTATTATGGAAAAATCCATGATGAACGTTATGTATGAGATTCCTTCAGACGACGAGATAACAGCATGCAGGATCACCAAGGAAGCCATCGAAGGCACCGAGGAACCTGAGGTTGTAAGAAACGAAGAGCTTGAAAAGAAGAGTAGCTAATTTATGGTTATTAAATCGGTTGAATTAGAAACTGTATGTGGTATTAAGAGTAAGCTTCCGGAAAATACACTTCCGGAAGTTGCTTTTGCCGGAAAAAGTAATGTTGGTAAGTCATCCCTTATCAATGCACTGGTTTGCAGAAAGTCTTTGGCAAGGACCAGTTCACAGCCCGGTAAGACTCAGACCATTAACTTTTATAATGTAAATAAGAATATCTACTTTGTTGACCTTCCGGGATACGGGTATGCATCCGCAGCGAAGGAGATAAGAGAAGCCTGGGGTAAGATGATCGAGAGATATCTTCACAGCTCGGTACAGCTTAAGCAGGTTTTCCTTTTGATCGACATCCGTCATGAGCCTTCCGCAAATGACAAGATGATGTACGAGTGGATCTGCAGTCAGGGATATGAGCCTACGATCATAGCAACAAAGCTTGATAAGATCAAGAGAAGCCAGATCCAGAAGCAGGTTAAGCTTATTCGTGATACCTTGGGATGTGGAAAAGAGACTACCATAGTTCCTTTTTCAGCTGAGACAAAGCAGGGCAGAGATGAGATATATGAACTGATTGAAAATGTATTTCGCTCTGAGGAAACCAACGGTTAATAAACAGTTTTATAAAAGAGTACAAAAAAAATCGGAGTAGTTATCTACTCCGATTTCCTTGGATATAAACATTTCTATTATTTATTTAACAACAGTAACGTTTACTGCACGCTTACCTTTTTCATCATCCTGGATATCAAAAGTAACGTTTGCATTTTCCTCGAGAGTCTTGTAACCCTCTCCGACGATGCCGCTGAAGTGTACAAACACATCAGATCCGTCTTCGTTGGTGATAAATCCGTAGCCCTTCTGCGCATTAAACCACCTTACAGTTCCCTTATTCATTTTTGGTGCCTCCTTGTTTTGGGCTTTCGCCCTGTTTTTTCCCTATAACTCTCTCTAATACAAAAAAAACACACTTTTTGTACATTCACCGAAAAAGCAAGTGACTTACAAAAAATGTGAGACCAAAGCATTATCGAGAACTACAAGGGAATTGTAACATCACTACGATAAAGTGTCAATAAGTTTATTTTTTTTTATTTATTAAATATTTAGATTTTTTTTAGAAAAGCCCCTTGTTATTTGAATTGAGAGTGTTATAGTTGTAATAGAACAAAGCAAATGGTTATAAAAAAAGCACCAATGTTTATGGAGGTGGAAACTATGAATGTAGGAAAGTTTACACAAAAATCCATGGAAGCCGTAAATAATCTAGAGAAGTTAGCATACGAATACGGAAACCAGGAGATAGAACAGGAACACTTACTTTTAAGCTTGTTAAATCTTGATGACAGCTTAATTAAAAAATTAATTGAAAAGATGGGAATAGACTCAGAGCATTTTAATGCCAGGGTCATTCAGGGAATAGAGAAGAGGGTTAAGGTGTCCGGCGGTGATCTTCGCATCGGTCAGGCCCTCAATAAAGTTCTTGTCAATGCAGAGGATGAGGCTCATGCAATGGGAGATGAATATGTCTCCGTTGAGCATTTATTCCTTGCAATGATCAAGAACCCCAATCCCGAGATCAAAAATATCTTTAAGGAGTATGGAATAACCGTAGAACGTTTTCTTCAGACTCTTTCAACAGTCAGAGGAAATCAGAAGGTTGTTAGCGATAATCCCGAAGCTACATATGATACTCTTGAAAAGTACGGCCAGGATCTTGTTGAAAAGGCAAGAAACCAGAAACTTGATCCCGTCATCGGAAGAGACAGTGAGATAAGGAACGTTATCCGTATCCTTTCCCGTAAGACCAAGAACAATCCCGTTCTCATCGGTGAGCCCGGTGTTGGTAAAACTGCGGTTGTTGAAGGACTTGCTCAGCGTATTGTCAGAGGAGATGTTCCCGGTAACCTTAAGGATAAAAAGATCTTTGCTCTTGATATGGGAGCTCTCGTAGCCGGTGCTAAATACCGTGGAGAGTTTGAGGAGAGGCTTAAAGCAGTTCTTGAAGAAGTCAGAAAGAGCAATGGTCAGATCATTCTCTTTATCGATGAGCTTCATACTATAGTCGGCGCAGGTAAGACCGACGGTGCTCTTGATGCAGGCAATATGCTTAAGCCCATGCTTGCAAGAGGCGAACTTCACTGCATCGGTGCAACAACTCTTGATGAGTACAGAATGTATATTGAGAAGGATGCGGCTCTCGAAAGACGTTTCCAGCCCGTTATGGTGGATGAACCTACGGTTGAGGATACTATTTCGATCCTTCGTGGCCTTAAGGAAAGATATGAGAACTATCACGGCGTTAAGATCTTAGACAGCGCCCTTGTATCCGCAGCGGTTTTGTCAAACAGATATATCTCGGATCGTTTCCTTCCCGACAAGGCTATTGACCTTGTGGATGAGGCCTGTGCTCTTATAAAAACAGAGATGGATTCTCTTCCTGCAGAGCTTGATGAGATGAACCGTCATATTATGCAGTTAGAGATTGAGGAGACCGCTCTTAAGAAGGAAGACGACCAGCTTAGTCGCGATAGGTTAGCTGCTCTTCAGAAGGAATTATCCGAGCTTCGTGAGACTTTTGAGGCCCAGAAAGCTCAGTGGGACAATGAAAAAGGTGCCGCAGAAAAACTGTCTGCAATTCGAAAAGAGATAGAAGAAGTAAAGGATGCCATTGCCATTGCACAGCGTGACGGTGATTATGAGAAGGCTTCGGAACTTCAGTATTCTAAGCTTCCTAATCTTCAGAAGGAACTTGCCGCTGAAGAGGAGCGTCAGGATAAAGCAAACGAGGGAGAAAAACTTGTTCATGAAAGAGTTGAGGAGGATGAGATTGCCAAGATCATCTCAAGATGGACGGGAATTCCTGTTACCAAACTGACTGAAAGCGAAAGAAGCAAGACTCTTCATCTTGACGATGAACTCCACAAGAGAGTCATGGGCCAGGATGAGGCTGTTACAAGGGTCAGCGAAGCTATATTAAGGTCAAAGGCCGGCATCAAGGATCCCAGAAAGCCCATTGGATCATTCCTGTTCCTTGGTCCTACAGGTGTTGGTAAGACGGAGCTTGCCAAGTCCCTTGCTGCATCCCTCTTTGATGATGAGAACAATATCGTAAGGATAGATATGTCGGAGTACATGGAGAAATACTCCGTATCAAGACTCATCGGAGCGCCTCCCGGATATGTTGGATACGAGGAAGGCGGTCAGCTTACCGAGGCTGTCAGAAGAAAACCTTACAGCGTTGTTCTCTTTGATGAGATTGAGAAGGCTCATCCCGACGTATTCAATGTTCTT
>JAEEOO010000006.1 GCA_016284315.1 Lachnospiraceae bacterium
TGCCCATTCTTTCTCAATATCTGTGTTGCTTTTCTTTAGTTCTAACATATAAGTACTATCTCCGTCCCTCAGTTCTTTCTTCCTATCGCAGTGAATTCTCCGGGAAGCTTATCATTCTCCCAAGAAGGATGTTCATCAAATCTTTCCAATGTAAATCCATTTCCGATTATAGAATTGATGATCTCGCTGATCGTATATTTTCTGTATTGGCACTCCGGGATCTGCTTACGGATCTCGTCATCGTAAAATCTTGCATGTGCCATTTCTCCCTCAAAAATATCTGTTGAGAAATAACTCATGGTGGGCTGCTGAAGTCCTAAGATATCAGATATCTTGCTGAAGGGATGGAAGTCGCTGCAGATCATTTTGCCGCCCTTCTTAAGCAATCTGTTCATCACATTCATGAACTCATCTATATCGTGAAAATAATGAAGAATGCCGCCTTCCATGAATACTACGTCAAAGTATCCTTCATACTTTTCCATATCGATTTCCATGATGTCGCAGACTTCGTATCCAACGGTTACACCTGCTGCCTCCGCTGTTTCAACTGCATATTTCTTATTGGCTTCTGAAATATCAAAGACAGTAACCTCTGCTCCCAAAAGAGCCAGCGGGATTGCCTTCTTTCCGCAAGATCCACAGATATTTGCTACCTTAACTCCTTCAAATGAATCAAAGTAGTTTGCAAACTGCTTCAGCATCTTCTTCGGATTCTCTTTATCTTTCAACGCTCTTTCCTGCAGCGTTCCGGCTGTTCTGACCCAGAAATCGTACGCATCAAACTCCCAGGCTTTCTTGTGTTGTAAACTGTAATCTTTCATGGCTTTCCCCCTCATTTTTCAACTAATAACCATTGTATCAAAAAAGGCAACTCGCAGTAAACCACGAATCGCCTTGCTTTATCATAAATTTATCGCATTTTTCAATCCTGCACCCTCATTTTCAACCGGTGACAATTTGTCACCAGTTCATTTCCTTCGCTTTGCCAATAAGCAAACTCCAACAACAATTCCCTGTATAATAAAAAGCAATATAGAATTTATTAGTATCATTATATGTGAAGTGACCGGCTTAAAATACCACGCCATGCTTATAACAAAAATCTCTTTATTACGGCATCGATTTCATTAGTCCCCAGAGGATTTGTCGATGTTTCTTCCGTAATTATCAAATCCTCTCCTATAAATAAGCCTTCCTTCATCAGCGTTTTAATCCTCTGAACAGCATTCCTTGCGTAATCCTTATCATCCATCATTCCACGATGTTCCCAATAGAATACTTTTCTTCTTTTGACATTTAAAACAGTAAAATCAGGATAGATGGTCGCCCCATTTCTCAGCTGTAATGGGCATTCATATTTATAAGGAATTCCTTTGTCTGCAAGCATATTCGCTATATTAAGCTCAGACTTTGATCTGACTCTTTCTTTTCGTTTAGTTTCAAAAAAGGGAAGATTATCCGATATTGCCTTTCCTTCAAACGAAGTATTCATCCAGTTTTGGGCATAGTCTTCGTCCGAAACATCTATGGGAACTATTAGTTCTTTGACTTCTGTAGGACATTCCGAATATGCTTTTTGTATTTTTATAACAGAATTTTCTGATTTTGTGAGAAGTTTCTTTAGACTTTCGGTCTCCTTTGTCACCTGGCTATCCAAAGAATAATCAACTGCTGTTGCATAGATATCTGTAATCTGTTGATAAAAACGGCGCTCACTTGCTCGGATTTCTTGAATTTCAGAAATCAAATGGTCAAAATAATCTTCATCAAAGGTTTGTCCATTTATCAAACGACTCTTATCCAGAACATATCCAACTGCTATAATTGCAGCCAAAGAATAGAACTTATACTGATATATTTTCCATTATCGGCAACTTGTGCAAAATTTGCACAAGTTGAATTTTCATCTAGTTCACCAGATTCAAATATGTGTGGCCGCTTTCGCTATTAAATGATAATGATGTAGCGAAAGCGGCCCTTATCTTCTGCCTGATTTCGCATTCTCTTTTTTATAAAAAAGGATGAAAAGATAGGCAAAAAAAGAAGAACCTTGCTATCACTAACAAAGCTCTTTCAGTTATTTTTCTAAAAGATTTTTGTTCTCTTTTTTGTTTTTTTCAGGTAATTTTTTTTGCCCTTTGAGGGAAAATTGGGTTGCCTGAAAACATTTTCAATCTCTATTCCATCTCATTTACCCTTATTTTACATACCTTAAAAAGGGCAGTCGCCAATAGTCATCAAACTTTAATTGAATTTTTAAATGAAAAAAATTTAGCAGGATTATTTACAGAACCATAAATCCCTTCCCATGTATCTCACTACTCTTAGTGACCATAACAAAAGAGCTAGGCTGAATGACTTTTAGATGGTCCATGAGCTTTTGAGCCTTTGCAGGACTCATAACAGTTATAATTACTTCCTTATCAGAATGAGTATGAGAGCCCATCGCATGATAGATGGTTGCAGTTTTATTAAGTTCATCCTCAATATATTCACATATAGGATTGGCATCGTCGCATACAATGGTAAGACATTTGTTCAGATTAAGATCCGATAAGACGTATTCCGCTATTAAGGATTTTACCAGCCAACCTACTGTTGAAAAGAGGCCAACCGTTGTTCCATACATGAAAAAAGATATAAATACAATAGATGCATCAGCTGCAAGCAACGCCTTATTTGTTTCCAGCTTACAATATTTCTTTAGCATAAGCGCAATTATATCAGTTCCGCCGCTGGATGCATTTTGATTAAATAATAATGCAGCAGCAATACCAGCTAGCAATATTGCAAAGAACAGCTCTAACATAGGCTGATTGGTAAGTGGTTTGGACATAGGACATAACCATTCAGTAATTGATAGGCCGAAGGAATAAAGGCTAGTAACATAAATCGTTTTTATGCCAAAGGATTTTCCAAGAAAAATAAAGCCGAGAATTAATGAGCCAATGTTAAGCATTAGAGTCATATTTGCAGCAGTAAATGGCAATACACTTGAAAGTAAATCAGAGATACCAGTAACGCCACCAAAGTTGTAGTGATTGGGAAATTTGAAGAAATAGTTTCCGATAACTAACAAAAATGCTCCGGCTGTAAGTATTATATAATCATGAATGATAGATTTTATTTTTTCCATATATATCCTTCTTTCCTTTTTCAATAAAAGGATTTATTTTTATAATCAATGGAAGTATAATTTATAAGGAAGATATAATCAAATATTTATTTTGTGATAATTGGTATAAGATTTTATTTATGTTTAAGAATAAAGAATATGTATTAGAAGTTAATAAAGAGAAAAGTTTTTCCAAAGCGGCACAGAATCTGTATGTATCTCAACCATCGCTTAGTGTAATGGTGAAAAAAGTTGAAGATAAAGCTGGTATGCAGATATTTGATCGTAGCACGACACCAATAAAGCTTACAGAGTTTGGTGAAAAATATGTTGAGACAGCTCTAAAAATTCATCACCTGGAAGAAGATTTTGGAGAGTATGTGGATTCTTTGAAGAATATTACTGCAGGGACTTTATCAATAGGTTCAACGACATTTTTGTCCTCAGTTTTGTTGCCACCTATATTAGAAAAGTACTCATCAAAATATCCTAAGGTTTCGTTAAAACTAATAGAAGGAAATATTATAGAGCTTGAAAAGCATCTGGCAACAGGCGAGCTTGATTTTGTGATAGAGGCAAATCATTTTGACGAGCAAATATATGCTAAGAAAAAAATACATCATGAGCATCTTTTATTGGCAGTTTCCAAAAATATAGATTGCTATGATGTTGTTAAAAGCCATGAGATAAGTTTAGAGGACATAATTGAAAATAGACATTTGCACAAAAAACTTCCACCAGTACCGCTAGAACTGCTAGAAGGCGCACCTTTTATTTTGCTAAGAGAAGGAAATGATATTCGATTGAGAGCTGATAAAATTATGGAATCATGTGGGTTTATGCCTAGTGCACAACTGTCCGTAGATCAATTAATGACAGCTTTTCATCTAGTGGAAAGAGGATTAGGAGTCACTTTTTTAACTGATACGTTAGTGAAAAATATACCGACAGGAAATAATATTGCATTTTTTAGGCTAGAAAATGGGGACGTTCATCGTGATATTTTTCTGTATAGGAAGGCTAATCGTATCATGACGCCAGCCATGGAAAAATTCCTGGAATTAGTGCTGTAAATAATAATTAGTCTTGAAAACCTAGTTAGTTAATCCACAAACTCGAAATGCATCTCAAAGAAATGTGTGCATCTTCCGATTATAAATCCATTTAGGAGTGCACATATCACAGTTCCAATGTTTACTCCCTGGAAATGCCATAATCCACATCACCAGATCAAGAATATTTCCATAGATAAATGCAGTTACAAAAGAGAAGATAAACTTCTTTTTGAATTTGAGCATCAGCAGTGATAGTACAATGATAAGTAAAAGCTGGAAACAGTACTCTGCCATTCCAAAAGTAAACCATACTGTTATCAAATTGTTATCATTTTATTGTTATCACAACATAAAAAGTGCAGTATGAATAATAAATAATTATCCCATACTGCACTTAATATTCACATTTATTTAATTTGGCTTATATTGTCCTTGTAAACCACTAGGTACTACTCCATCTCAATAGTTCCCGGGGGCTTTGAGGTCAGGTCATAGAATACGCGGTTGATGCCACGTACTTCGTTGATAATGCGGCTCATTACGGTCTGGAGGACTTCGAAAGGAAGGTTTGCGGCCTCGGCGGTCATGAAGTCTACGGTTCTGACTGCGCGAAGGGCAACTGCATAATCGTAAGTTCTCTCATCGCCCATAACACCAACGCTGCGAACATTGGTAAGAGCTGCGAAATACTGATCCGGCATCCAGTCGGGATTGAATTCTCTCTCACGGCTGAAGATCTCGTCAACTGAAAGGCCTTCCTTGCTCTCGCCGAAACGATCGGACAGATTTGCTTTCTTCCACTCCTCTGCTGCCTTGGCAACTTCCTCGCGGTAGATGGCGTCTGCTTCCTGAACCATCTTAACCTTCTCAGCGGTGATGTCGCCGATGATACGGATACCGAGTCCGGGGCCGGGGAAGGGCTGACGGAATACAAGTCTCTCAGGTATTCCAAGCTGAAGTCCCGCTTTTCTAACCTCGTCCTTGAACAAATCGCGAAGAGGCTCAATGATCTCCTTGAAATCTACGAAATCAGGAAGTCCGCCAACATTGTGGTGGGACTTGATAACAGCGGATTCTCCGCCGAGTCCTGATTCTACTACATCGGGATAGATAGTTCCCTGTGCAAGGAAGTCAACGGCACCGATCTTCTTTGCCTCTTCCTCAAATACACGGATGAACTCTTCTCCGATGATCTTTCTCTTGCGCTCAGGCTCTGTTACACCTGCAAGCTTTGCATAATATCTTTCCTGTGCGTTAACACGGATAAAGTTAAGGTCGAACTGTCCGCCCTTTCCAAATACAGCCTCTACCTCGTCGCCCTCGTTCTTACGAAGAAGACCGTGGTCTACGAATACGCAGGTAAGCTGCTTTCCGATGGCTCTTGAAAGAAGGCCGGCTGCAACAGATGAATCAACACCACCTGAAAGAGCGAGGAGAACTTTACCGTCTCCAACCTTCTCGCGGATACGCTTGATCGAATCCTCAACGAAGGTATCCATTCTCCAATCGCCTGCACATCCGCAGATGTTACGAACAAAGTTGTAAAGCATCTTTGATCCTTCGGGTGTGTGAAGAACCTCGGGATGGAACTGGATTCCGTAGAGGTTTCTCTCTACATTTTCCATTGCTGCAACGGGTGTTGATGAAGTGTGAGCAACGGACTTGAATCCGGGTGCAAGTTTTGAAATATAGTCAAAGTGGCTCATCCAGCAAGTGGTGTGAGCAGGTACGTTCTTGAAAAGCTCGGATGCGGTATCCACATCGATCTCAGTCTTGCCGTACTCTCTGTTAGCTGCTCGCTCAACCTTTCCGCCAAGTACATGGCTCATGAGCTGTGCTCCGTAGCAAAGTCCGAGAACGGGAACTCCAAGATTGAAAAGGTCGGGTGAGCATGTTGCAGCACCTTCCTCATAACAGCTTGATGGACCTCCGGTTAAAATGATTCCCTTGGGATTCATCTCTTTGATCTTCTCAAGAGGGGTCTTGTAAGAATAGATCTCGCAGTAAACATTACATTCACGAACTCGTCTTGCAACAAGCTGATTGTACTGTCCGCCGAAGTCTATGACCAATACTTTTTCTTTGTTCATAACAGTTCCTTCCGGTAAATTAATATACCAACTCTTTAGATACAACCTGATTCTTTCCGTGGCGCTTACCGTAGTACATATTGTTGTCCGCCTGTTTGATCAGGGAATCGAGATCATATCCGGGCTTGTAATAAGTAACGCCCAGAGTCATTGTAAACTTAAGTTCTGTACCCTTAAATACTATAAGGTTCTCTTCTACTTTTTTGCGAACCGTCTCTGCGATGAGCGTAGCTCTTGCTCCGTCTCCGTTAATAAGAAGAAGGAATTCCTCGCCGCCCCATCTGCAGATAACATCATCATTTCCGATACTCTGCCTGAAAATTGCGGTTACGCTCTTAAGGGCAACATCACCCATATCATGTCCGTAGGTGTCGTTGATCTGTTTAAATGAATCGATATCTCCCATGATAAGTGAAAAAGGCTTATCAAACCTTCTTGCCTCAGTCATGGCTTTCTCAAGATATTTCTCCATGCTTCTTCTGTTGGTCAGTCCGGTAAGTGGATCCTCGCTGGCTTCAATATCAAGCATACGATTTTCCTCTGCCATCTTAATAAGAGAATGTCTTCTCTCAATCACGAAGAAACGGGACATTGCCGCAAGCATGATCATCGAGAAAACGGAGTTATACATAAACATAAACTCTATCTGATCCACGTCAAGTTCAAACAGCGGATCAAAATGATAACTTATGGCATAACTTCCAAAGAATATGACCACAGCGGCCAATGTAAGCCACCAGGAAGGGGCCTGTGATCTGTTGACATCATCGTCAATGAGCCCGAGATAGAAAAACAACGGGATTATCGCAAACAGATACAGGAAGAAGCCGATATTCCATCCAAGCATAAACGATCCGAACAAAACCTGTATCGCGATCTCAATGAAAGTCATAACGTACGCGCCGGCTATATTGCCAACATGTACCGTACGCAAAACATAGAGATAATACGCCACTACAATTCCGTTGTAGATGATCATGGGCCAAACATCAAAATGTACAAACAAAAGAAACATGACGGCATGTACTACTGTAATTCCTATAGTTACGCCCTCAAGTTTAACCTTATGCGATACAAGTTTTCGCCCCGATATTATATTTTTTAAAACCTCAAACCAATTTTCTTTCATCTTTTCAAACACAAAAAGAAAAAGAACCAAATTGATTTTCATCACCCTACGTCGTGAATTTTATCACAATTTCCGTTATGTTGAAAAGGACAAATTATTAATTCTATGTAAATAAATTTTAAATTCATTGTTTTTTGCTTGTGTATTTTACTTTTATATGTTATTCTCATAGTAACTAAAGGTGGATAAATCTCTTTAGTGTTACTTTTAATTGATTTTTTGATGGCTGGTAAAACGAGAAAACGGATTTTTCGTCAGCCCATCAGATGCCCGCTCAGGCGTCACCCATTTCAAGGAAGAAAGGAGGTTGTGGCAATGAGTGCTGTTCGTGATACAGTTCTAAATAACTATCTACAAACATATCAGCCGAGTATTTCGCGTTATGACTCTCATAAGAAGAGCGATCTGCGCAATACTTATAATTCCATTGTCAAATTAAATAAAGAATCTCCTTGGTATCTTCCTGTAACGAGTAAGGATACCCAAGCTTTTGCTGTGAACTTAAAAGAGGATGCAAGAGAGCTTAAGAATGATATCGCTGAGCTCGGCGGTCTTGAAGAGGACGGCCTTATCAGTGGTAAGAGCGCATATTCTTCCGATAATTCGGTTGTTACCGCTCTCTTTGTCGGTGATGAAAACAACGCCGATCAGTATCCTTCATTTGATATAGAAGTAAAGTCAATCGCTACAGCCCAGGAGAATGAAGGTAATTACCTTCCCGCAGATGAGCTTTCTCTCCCGGAAGCTACCTATTCCTTCGATGTCAGCATCAACGGAATGAACTACGAGTTCCAGTTCTCCATTACTGAAGGCGAGACAAATAAAGACGTACAGGAAAGACTTGCGAGACTGATGAACAACTCAGGTATCGGTCTCAGTGCCCATGTTGAAGAAAAGAACGGCAAGACCGCTCTTCTTATCGCATCGGAGGCCACCGGAATTCCCAACGGCCGTGAAGAGATCTTTAGGATCTCTGACGAAAGGACCAGTAAGGAAAAGGGTGCCGTCGATTACTTCGGACTTGGAAATATAGCAGTTGAGCCTTCAAACGCTCACTTTATACTTAACGGCGAAGAGAGAGAAACAAACTCCAACCACTTTACAGTCGGCAAGACCTACGAGCTTATGCTTAACGGCGTCAGCGAAGAAGGAAAGCCCACTACCGTCGGTCTTAAGACCAACACCGAGACGGTTACGGACAATGTTTCGAAGCTCATCGGAAGTTACAATAACTTCCTTAAAGCAGTAAGCACCTATACCAATTCCCAGGCCAAGAGTAAACAGCTGGCCGGTGAGGTAAGGGGAATCGGTTCCTACTACGGACGTCTTCTTGAAAATGTAGGTATTTCCATTGACGAAGACGGAACCCTTTCCGTAGACGAGGATAAACTGAAAGCATCCGCCGAAGAATCGGGAGACTTGTCTTCCACCTTCTCGGCACTGAAGGATTTCTCCAACTCCCTGTTACGTAAGAGTAACCAGGTCGCTCTTAACCCCATGGAGTACGTACAGAAAACCGTAGTTGCTTACAAGAATCCGGGACACAACTTCGTAAGTCCTTATACCACAAGTTCATATTCCGGAATGATGTTCAACTTCTTCTGTTAAAAACCGTTTGCAAAGATAAGTGCAGACGGTTTTTTGTTGCAAAAAAAGAGCGCACCTACTATGGATGCGCCCTTTATATTTCTCATTAATTAAATTACAGATACTTCTTAAGATCCGCAACCTTGTCGGTCTTCTCCCAAGGAAGCTCAACATCGGTTCTTCCGAAGTGGCCGTATGCTGCGGTTGCCTTGTAGATAGGTCTTCTAAGGTCGAGCATCTTGATGATTCCTGCAGGTCTAAGGTCGAAGTTCTCTCTTACGATCTCTACAAGCTTCTCATCAGAAACCTTACCGGTTCCGAAGGTGTCTACCATGATCGAGGTAGGCTGTGCAACACCGATAGCGTATGAAAGCTGGATCTCGCACTTCTTTGCAAGGCCTGCTGCAACGATGTTCTTTGCAACGTATCTTGCTGCGTAAGCTGCGCTTCTGTCAACCTTGGTGCAGTCCTTTCCTGAAAAAGCTCCGCCGCCGTGACGAGCGTATCCACCGTAGGTGTCAACGATGATCTTACGTCCGGTAAGACCTGCATCGCCGTGAGGTCCACCGATTACGAAACGTCCGGTAGGATTGATGAAGAACTTGGTGTTCTCATCAACAAGCTCCTTGGGAAGGATGGGATCGAATACATACTTCTTGATATCAGCATGGATCTGCTCCTGAGTAACATCCTCATCGTGTTGAGTTGAGCAAACAACAGCCTCAAGTCTTACAGGCTTGCCCTCTTCATCATACTCAACAGAAACCTGGGTCTTTCCATCGGGACGAAGGTACTTAAGAGTTCCGTCCTTACGAACCTTGGTAAGCTGGAATGCAAGCTTGTGAGCAAGGCTGATGGGATAAGGCATAAGCTCGGGAGTCTCGTCGGTAGCATAACCGAACATCATACCCTGGTCGCCGGCACCGGTATCAAGGTCGTCCTTAAGGCTTCCTTCCTTAGCTTCAAGAGCCTTGTCAACGCCCATTGCGATATCTGCTGACTGCTCATCAAGAGCAACAAGAACCGCGCAGGTGTTGCCGTCGAAACCGTACTCAGACTTGGTGTAACCAATCTCCTTAACGGTGTCACGAACAATGCTCTGAATGTCAACGTAAGCATTGGTGGTAAGCTCACCTGTTACAAGAACGAATCCTGTGCAGGCTGCGGTCTCACAAGCAACACGGCTCATGGGATCCTGCGCCATGCAGGCATCAAGGATGGCATCTGAGATGGCATCGCAAACTTTGTCGGGATGTCCTTCGGTAACGGACTCCGATGTAAATAATCTTTTCTCCATATTTCCTCTTTTCTGTGCTATAGCACTGTTAAAACGCTCCTACTCAGAAACAAAAATTGAGGTAAAAAAACCGCTCCTTGAAATTTCGGTCAAGAAGCGGATTAACTTTGTTTTATCAACTCATCTTATTGATCGAAATCTTAATGATTCGCTCAGGTTGGCACCTTCCATGAAAGGGGTTGCCGTGGCTTCTCAGGTCCTATGTACCTCCACCAGCTCTGAATAAGAGAACTTTATTTACTTGTTAAAAATAAAATACCACTAAGGTAAATCTATGTCAATACGGTCAGACTGCTTTAATCTTGAAACGCTTAATATCTTTCTCCGTCTCAACAAGTTCGATGTCCGCGCCAAGCTTTTTAAGCTTAAGGTGGAAATCCTCGTATCCTCTCTGGATGTACTTGATCTCATCCACGGTACTGAATCCGTCAGCAGAGAGACATGCAAGGACAAGAGCTGCTCCGGCACGAAGGTCGGGGGCGCTGATGTCTGCTCCGGTATACTTCTGAACACCTTCGATGATCGCGGTGCTGTTTTCTACCTTGATGCTTGCGCCCATTCTGGTGAGCTCATCAACATATTTAAATCTGTTTTCGAAGATACTTTCTGTAACAATACTGGTTCCATGTGAAAGGCCAAGAGCCACAGTGATCTGGGGCTGCATGTCAGTCGGGAAACCGGGATAAGGAAGGGTCTTAACATGTGTATGCTGAAGGGGCTTGGAAGCCACAACTCTTACACAGTCATCTTCCTCCATAACCTCACAGCCAATCTCCAAAAGTTTTGCGGAGATGGACTCAAGGTGCTTGGGAATAACATTCTTAACGGTAACATCACCATGGGTTATCGCAGCACCAAACATAAATGTTCCCGCCTCGATCTGGTCGGGGATGATGGTGTAATCGCTGCCGTGGAACTTGCTGACACCCTTGATGCGGATGACGTCGGTTCCTGCGCCCTTGATGTTTGCGCCCATGCTGTTAAGGAAGTTAGCCACGTCAACGACATGAGGCTCCTTTGCAGCGTTCTCGATAATGGTCTTGCCTTCAGCCATTGATGCCGCCATCATGACATTGATGGTCGCTCCTACGCTGACAAGGTCCATATAAATATGGTTACCGGAAAGCTTGTCACAATGAGTACGGATCATTCCGTGATCAAGGGTAACTTCAGCTCCCAGTGCTTTAAATCCTTTAATGTGCTGATCGATACCACGGCATCCGATGTCACATCCGCCGGGAAGGGTTACTTCAGCATTTTTATATTTTCCAAGAAGAGCTCCGATCAAATAATAGGATGCTCTGATCTTTCTGATATTCTCGTCATCGACTACAAGACTACTGATATTTGCTCCATTAATGGTAACGCGATGCCTGCTGTCGCGCTTAACGACAACTCCGATTGATTTCATCGCCTCCAGAAGTACGTTTATATCTCTTACATCCGGAATATTATCTATATGAACAGTCTCGTCAGTCATCACCGCTGCTGCAAGGATGGGAAGTGCTGCATTCTTAGCTCCTCCGATCTCAACTTCTCCGACCAGCGGTGTGCCGCCTTTGATAGCATACTGCTCCATTACACACCTCAATTTATAGCTTTTATCGTCTCAAAAAGCCACAAGTATTAAGCGCGTCTGATCACGCACTTAATATATTTTATACCACAATTCCCCCTTTTTGTAAATATTTCGTAATATTTGAGCCAAATGCACCGTTTTGCTTTGTCCGACGGGGTCAAAGATGTTATAATGGGAAGGACGTGGCCAAGGTGCTTAGATCCGCAGTTTACGTCCATAAAAGATTTACGAAAGTGAGTAAGGCATGTTTAGATTAATTCTTGTAAGTATCTTTTTGATCCTGTTTTTGGTTTTGACCACACCCGCCATGTTGGTTAGCTTTATTGTCGGCAAGTTCAATAAGAACGCCGGGGACCGCATCGCAATGTTCGTAGTCAACAAGATCGGATTCAGATCCGTTCAGTTCCTTGCAGGCGTTAAAGTTAAGGTCATCGGTCATGACAAGATCCCCGATGAACCCGTTTTATATATCTGCAACCACAGAGGTTTCTTCGACACTATCACTTCCTATCAGCTGGTTAAGGGTCCCACAGGTTATGTAGCAAAGAAAGAGATCCTTTACGCCCCTCTTCTTAATGTCTGGATGATCCTTATGAATTGCCAGTTCCTTGATCGTAAGAAGCCCCGTTCCGGAATGGACATGCTTCTTAAATCCATCGAACTCGTTAAAAAGGGAGTTTCAATCTGTATCTTCCCCGAGGGAACAAGAAACCGTGACGCTGAAAGCGATGAGCTTCTTCCCTTCCACGCAGGTTCCTTTAAGATCGCTACCAAGACAGGCTGCCCCATCGTACCCGTTACTCTCATTAACGCGGGAAAAGTTTGGGAGGACCACTTCCCCTGGATGCATGGTAAGAACATGGTCATTGAATATGGCGAGCCCATTATGACCAGAGATCTTTCAAAGGAAGAGCTTAAGAATGTTTCCGAAATGACCAGAGATATCATCCAGAAAACCTATATCAAGAACAAAGCAGAATATGCGGATTTCCTGAATGCAAGATAGGTAATATGCAATTTCATAAATGATATTATCAAAAATCCCCTGTATCCAATGGATATAGGGGATTTTAAATATCTGCTATTCTAAAACAATTCCTTAAATGTCTTTACGATCTCTTCGAAATGCATTCCGTGGGAAGCCTTTACAAGTACTGCGCTTCCTGCGGGAATAAGTTCTCTCTTGTTTACATCTTCCTTAAGGGCTTCGATGAATTTATCCCTTGTCTCGAAGTATCCGATGTAATCGGTAGCGGAAGCTTCGCCGGCTTTTCTCATCTCCTCAAAAGCCTCTCTAGCACCCTCTCTCATATTTTCGGAAAGAGATCCGATGCAATATACTTTCTCTACGCCTTTTCTTACAGCGTACTCTCCAACTTCCTTGTGGAAGTTCTTTTCGTTGGAGCCGAGTTCAAACATATCTCCGAGGATAGTTACCTTAACTCCATCCGCAAGTCCGAGAAGATCGATGGAAGACTTCATTGAAACAGGGTTTGCATTATAGCAGTCATCGATAAGAGTTATATCACCAACGGTTATGATATTGTTTCTTCCGGCGATGGCACCCATGTTTTCGATCCCGGATTTTATCTCAGCGGGAGTAAGTCCAAGAAGAAGCGCAACGCTTGATGCTGCTGCCGCATTTATTACCATATGATATCCGGGAAGAGGGACGCGAACGTCGATCATTTCATCGTGTACGCTGACATTTTCTCCGGTAAATACTGTCTTTCCTTCATAATTTAAAACTATCTTTGCCTGAGTTCCGAGAAGACCTTTTCCTTCGGTTTCCTTGATCTCAGTCATAAGAGCCTTGGGAGAACCGGTCTCTCCGAAGTAGAGAGGCTCTTTGTCATTAACCAAACCAACGGTTACAAGCTTGTCATCTCCGCCAAAGAGAACTGCTCTTCCTTCTTTACTGAGGCACTTGAAGATCTCGGTCTTAGCCTTAAGGATTCCGTCGCGGGTCTTAAGATTCTCAAGATGGCACTGTCCGATGTTTGTTATAACCGCGATATCGGGCTGAACAATCTCAGTAAGTCTTGTCATCTCGCCGAAATCGCTGATTCCCATTTCGATGACAGCCGCCTCGTGTTCCTCTCTTATCTTTAAAAGAGTAAGAGGAACTCCAATCTCGTTATTGTAATTTCCTTCTGTCTTAAGAACATTGTATTTCTCGGAAAGAACACCGGCGATAAACTCCTTGGTGCTGGTCTTTCCAACACTTCCTGTGATTCCTACGAAAGGAATGTTAAGATTCTTCCTGTATGCCTCTGCGATCTTCTTTAAAGCAACAAGGGAATCCTTTACAACAATATAGCTTCCCCAGAAGGATTCTTCGGTTCCGAAGCAGATCTTAACCTGCTCGGGATCCATTTCGCATATTACTAGGCTCACACCTTTTTCAAAAACCTGTCCGATGAAGGAATGGCCGTCTACCCTTTCACCCTTCTGGGCTACGAAGACGCCGCCTTCTGTCACAAGTCTTGAGTCAAGAACAACACTTGTAACAAACTGACTTGCATCGGTGTCTTCTTTAATATGAGCCTCTCCCCCAAGTGCTTTTACTATATCATCAATAGAAAGTTTCATGACTGAATAATATATCCTTTGGTTATAATCGCACTTTTCACTGCGACTTTTTTTTCTTACAGTGCTAACTTGATAAGCTTCTCGCAGAGATCTTCGTAGCTGATTCCTACTGCAGCTGCTTCCTGGGGAAGAAGTGAAGTGGGAGTCATTCCGGGAAGAGTATTGCACTCAAGGCAATAGAACTCTCCGCTTTCGCTGAGCATGAAGTCCATACGTGCATAGCTCTTGTATCTTAATGCTGCAAATGCTCTCTCTGCCATTCTCTGAACAGTCTCAGTCTGCTCAGCTGTAAGATCTGCGGGACAGGTCTCAACAGTGCTTCCTGCCTGGTACTTGTTCTTGTAATCATAGAAGCCCTGCTTGGGAGCGATCTCGATAACGGGAAGTGCTTTTCCTTCGATAACGCCGACTGCAAACTCACGGCCCTTTATGTACTGCTCTACGATCGCTTTGGTATCATACTTAAATGCTTCGTCACAAGCCTTGTCAAACTCGGATCTGTCGTTGGCGATGGAAACACCTACGGAAGAACCGCCATTGGTTGCTTTAACGATGCAGGGATAAACGATATCTGCTTCAGATCCGTTCTCAGCAACATACTTGTCGTAAACATTGCCTGAAACAGATGCGCATGCGGGAACATTGTCCTTTTTATAAATAACGATTCCCTTGGGAGTGTTAACGCCCCAAGCCTTAAAGAGGTCCTTAGTGATGGCCTTGTCCATTGCCATTGCAGCGCTGGTAAAATCGGTTCCGGTGTACTTGATTCCCATGAGTTCGAAGGTTGACTGAACCTTTCCGTCCTCACCGCCGATTCCGTGAAGAGCCATGAATACAACGTCTGCCTCCTGGCAAAGTTTGATAACGTTGGGACCGAAGAAATTCTTGTCTCCGTCAGGTCTCATTGCCTTAACAGCTGCGATATCGGGATTGATCTCGCTGATTCCCTTAACGGATGCTGCCCAATCCTTATCCTTCTCAAAAATTCCGGTGACATCGCCTTCGATTCCGAGATATACATCAAGCATGATAACATCATGTCCCTTTTTCTTCAGTGCCTTGTAAACCATACTTCCGGAGATAAGGGATACGTCTCTCTCTGTGCTTATTCCACCACATAAAACTACAATCTTCATTTCAATCCTTCTTTCAAAAATATATTTACCAAGAATAATTCCAAACTACCGGTGCGGCCGGGTCAAGCTTTCCGTTGTTCTCAAGCCAGGCCAGCCAGGCATATATTGCTATTGCATCAGAGGTTCTGTCATTCTTAAAATCAAAAACAAAAGCAGAGGCATTTCTGCCGGACATATAGTGAACAATGTTCAGGATCTGCTCATTATATTCATATCCGTCAAGGATATAGTTCATTGCCGCAAACTGCTGGGCGTAACCAAGTAGAATATCATAATCTGCGTAGGTCGCGCCGTTTAAGTCCATGAGATTTCTATTGTCATTGATATCCCTGCACTTATAGAGAAGCTTCTCCATAAGCATATCGCAGAGTTCCCTGTTCACCTGATGTCTTGTGGTCATATAACCCATGGAACCGTAAAGGATATACCTTGAATCATGAAGGTCCGCAAGTCCGTCAAGGTAATCTCTCATGGAAGTGATCTCTTTGGCGTAGCTTCCGGTAGCTGATGTACGATAAAGCTCAGCCAGTGCAAGGAATGAAGCTTTTCTCGCTTCCGCGGCATCAGTCTCCTTCATATGCTCCTTGTAAAGAGCCGAAGCTTTCTGGATGCACTCTGTTGCAAGAGTCTGATCCGTCTCCTTGTAGTTGTATCCAAACTTTGCCAAAAGAGCGATGGCAACGTATTTATCTGCGCCTGTAAGGCTTTCAAAATCGATGGTTCCTATCCTTGTCTTAACAGCGTCCAAAACATCGGGAGCCGCTCTTCTCTCGGAATAGAGAACTTCCTTATATCTCTCGTAGGAATAGAGAAGTGTATATACCTCCCATAAGGAAGTCTCGGGGTCCTTTACCTTCTCGCACTCTTCGGAAACAAGTTCCCAGTAAATGTCCTGATAAAAAGTAGAGTCGGCTGTGAAAGCATAGGAGCTTCCCACACCCTCGGCGTATACATAGTAACTGCCATCCTTGGAGATATCGTTTAAAGGAAGCCTTGCAGTATTCTTTTGGATCTTCTCATCAAACTTCAGATCTTCAGGCTTTCCGATGTAAACCACCTCGCCGGTCTCAGCATCCCTGATCTGGTATTCATCGGGGATCTCTTCCGCATAGATAATGGCGTACATTACTTCATTGCGGCTGTAGCCGTTCCTGTCAACCAGGATGGCGGGGATCATGGTGGGCACGGTGTATTCCAAAACAGCCTCTTTTTCCATGAAATTCTTTGACCCTTCAGTTCCCGCAAGTCCAATGCCGCCGAAGTTCTCTTCGCCTCCGGCAAATCCGCAGGCACTGACAGTCAAAGAAGCCGCCAGCACAAGCGAAACAACTCCCATCTTGGCCGCGGACAATATTCTGTTTTTAATCAAATGTCTGCCTGTTTCTCTAAACATAAAAATCATCCCTGCACGTGTCCATACAGAGATGATTTTATCACAAATTCCTCAATAAATCCAAATTAATTGATCTGCCGGCTTATGTTCGTCAGCAGATTCGCCCTTAGGCCTCTTTACTGTAGTTCACAAGATCAAGATGCTGAACTGTTCCCGCCATTCCGTTTTCATAAAGGAATACTCCGGTGCTCCTGATAAATGCCTTGGCATCGTTGTTATTGTCGGTATGTGCAAAGTCTGTGGCTGCCTTCTGTAAGCAAATGGCTCCGATGCCGGCTTTAGATAATGAATAGAGCTGTGATCTGCCTTTCTCATCCATAACCCATATCTTCAGCTTGTTCCAGATCTCATCATTCTCATCGATCCAGCCGTTTCCGTCCTCGTCGTACTGTGCAAGATCAGCAAAGCCATCCCCCGACTTTGCTCCGAAGAGTTCGTTACCGTCGTTGATCTCGCCATCACCGTTCTTATCAAGAGCAAGATATCCGCTTCTTGATGTAAGCTGATTGATGGTATCAAGTTCTCCATCTCCGTCAATGTCAAAGCGGATCTTCTGGTCAGAGACCTCAGCTACATTATTGTCCAGATTGATAACCAATGGATCGCATGTCTGTACAAATGAAAGCCCAAGATCCATTCTTGTTTCCTGCACAAATCGGCGGCTCATGGCTACATCAATGTTAAAGCTGATCTCACGTCCATCAGCGGTCTTTACAATACCTTTGGTTGAAAATGTGGTGTCCTCGGTCTCAACGTAAGCATCAACTGCGGTGTACCTGAATTCCACCATTTTCTGCTGCATTGCCGCTGCTGGATCAAAGTTAAGAAGTTCATTGCCGTAATCAGCGGTATTGCTATTTCCCGACAAGTCCACTTCTCCGCTGTTTTCATCAAGCCACTTGCGAAGCTTTTCCCTTGAATCTCCGAAAAGCAGCTCCAAAATATACATGATGGAGTTGTAACGGATGGTGTCCCTTGTTGTACACTCGCTGTTTCTTGTGGTGTAGTTCGGCCTCACTTTGTCCATCTTCTGTTGCATTTCAAAGATCTGGTCAAGTGTAGCCATCTTTGCGCTTCCGGAGTTTTTTTCTTCAAGTTCTTTTCCCTTATTGTTCTCCTTCAGCCCATCTTCAAGGTTACGCCCTTCTCCCTCAGGCGTTTTCCCCGATAGCACGTTAGAAAATTCCGTTTCCTCATAACGTCTGTAACTAAACTTTGCAGTTGTAAAACTGCGGGCGGATTCCATTCCTACTGATGCAGAAGCGATCTTCATCTAATAATTCGCCCATGTCTTTCTCTCCCTGAAATCTGTTAACGTGTTACAAAGCATACAGCTAACAATATGCTTAAGAAAAGGCACTGTAGCCATAAACTACAGTGCCATACGGTTACACATTTTATATCGGATCTTAAGACGAAATCTTAAGTCGTTCTTGTTCCGGGGAAAGGAATCACTTTGCCGGATTCTATCGCTTCCGCTCTTTCCTTCTCGGCCTTTGCTCTCATGGCCTCCATCTTGGTCTTGAAAAGTCCGATGGGCATCTCCTTGTTTACAACAAATTTCTCGTTGAAAGGATTGATGATAACGCCCATAAGAGGATTCTCCTCGCCGTTTTCGGGAGGAAGATTTGTAAGCATTCCGCCGATCTCGGATAAAGTAACTGCTACAAAATTGTCCCTGTACTTTTCGGGAGTAGCCTTTCCTTCAACGGTGGTAGCTTCATCAAGACATTTCTTATCGGTGTAAAGGATGAAATATCTTTTACCTTCCATGGTGGTCAGCATGGGGAGCTGGATCCTTGAACCATTGGCTACAATAGTCCTTCCCTCCGCGTCCTTGGTAGGCGCGGGTTCCACTAATGCAGGCGCAAGAAAAGTAGCCTTAACAAGCTCTTCCGTTAAAAGTTTTCTGTGCTCATCAGTGTCCTCTGCCATGTAAAGATTAAGTGCTCCTACAAGCATAGGATTTGATGCTTCTTCGTTAAATCTCATAGTACAAATAATTCCTTTAATCCACTCTGTTGTAATTGATAAGGCATCCCTTAAGGATGATCTCGCGCTCCTCGTCGGTAAGCTCACCAAGCTTCATCTCGAAGGGCTCTGAAAGCTTATGGCTCTCTGCGTCGATCTTGTATGCCTTGATCACATCCCACTTTTCTGTAACTGCCTTCTTGATCTCGGGGATGAAGAGGAAGTCAAGGTTCTTGAAAGGAAGCTCTCCTTCAGGGATGAGGAAGGGAAGCATGCCCCAGTTGATAAGGTTTGAACGATATCTCTTGGTGGCATATTCATTGGCGATGTTTGCCCATCCGCCAAGTACCTTCTGACAGCTTGCTGCCTGCTCTCTTGCTGAACCGTCGCCGGGCTTAACAGCAAAGATAGTTGAACCAAAGCCTGTGTTCTTAGGGCTTGCATCAGCAAATCCGTTATCCTTAACGGTGTGCATTACGCCGTGAACCCAATCGGCTTTCTGACAGAGATGCTCGGGATTTTCAACTCTTGCATCTTCGATCTTTTTGATCTCCTTTGCGCGGCCTACATACTGAGGATCCTTTCTTGAGAGTGCAAACTCTGCAAGTCCCAAAGGATTTGATCTGTAGGAAGAGGTCTCTCCCGAAGGAATAAGCTCATCGGTGGTGGTAACGGGATCATGAATCTCTGAAACGACCTTAAGGATGAGATTCTCGGGAAGTGCGCTCATCTTGGGCCAGTCCTTGATATTGGGACCGAGAACAAGCTCGGCATTGGGATCTGCTATGCCCTTTGAATCAAATACACGATTCTTGTAAATGTTTGAATCGTAATGATACTTGTAATTTGTAAACTCGCCGTCAAACTCGGTTGCGGGAGTAAGAACTCCTCCGTTTGCTGCGGTTGCTGCGATGGAACGGGCATCCATAAGAGCAACTGAAGAGATCTGGCCGTTCTGAAGCTTTGAACCTTCTCTGTTGGGGAAGTTTCTTGTTGAGTGACGGATACTGAATGCATTGTTTGCGGGGGTGTCGCCTGCGCCGAAGCAGGGTCCGCAGAATGCAGTCTTAAGTACAGAACCTGTCTCAAGGATGGTTGCTGCGCATCCGTTCTTAATAAGCTCCATGTATATGGGCATTGATGCGGGATATACGCTAAGAGTAAATGCGTCGGATCCGATGTAACGTCCCTTTAAGATGTCAGCTGCAGCGCAGATATTTTCAAATCCGCCGCCGGCACATCCTGCGATGATACCCTGGTCAACCATGAACTTACCGTTCTTAACCTTGCTCTTAAGGTCATACTCAACAGCGCCGTCAAGAGAAACAAGTGCACGCTTCTCGGTTTCATCAAGGATGTCAAGAAGGTTTGCATTGAGCTCCTCGATTGTGTAGGTGTTGCTGGGATGGAAGGGCATTGCGATCATAGGTCTGATAGCGGAAAGGTCAACTTCAACGATTCCGTCATAGTAAGCTACATCGCCGGGATTAAGCTCTTTGTAATCCTCAGGTCTTTCGTGGATCTCGAAGAACTCCTTGATCCTATCATCAGTCTTCCAAATGGAAGAAAGACAGGTAGTCTCGGTGGTCATAACGTCAACACCGATCCTGAAATCTGCGGAAAGGCTTGCAACGCCCGGGCCCACAAATTCCATTACTTTGTTCTTAACATATCCGTTTTTGAATACAGCACCGATGATGGCAAGTGCAACGTCCTGAGGTCCGACACCCTTTACAGGTTCGCCCTTGAGGTAAATGCCGACTACACCGGGCATATTGATATCGTAGGTCTGGTTAAGGAGCTGCTTTACAAGCTCGGGTCCGCCTTCACCTACAGCCATGGTACCGAGAGCACCGTAGCGGGTGTGGGAATCGGATCCAAGGATCATTTTTCCGCCGCCTGCAAGCATTTCTCTTGCAAACTGGTGGATAACAGCCTGATGAGGGGGAACATAGATTCCGCCGTATTTCTTGGCAGCTGAGAGACCGAATACATGGTCATCCTCGTTGATGGTTCCACCGACTGCGCAAAGTGAGTTATGGCAGTTGGTCAAAACGTAGGGCATGGGGAACTTTGTAAGTCCTGATGCTCTTGCGGTCTGGATGATGCCGACGAAGGTGATGTCGTGGCTGGTAAGCTTGTCAAATCTGATCTTTAGCTTATCAGGGTTACCTGAGGTGTTGTGAGCCTGAAGGATACTGTAAGCAATAGTTGCTTTCTTAGCTTCATCTTTGGAAACGTCTTTGCCTGTCTTGGCCTTGATGGCGGCCTGGGCTTCGCCGTTGTCAGGGATTAACTGGGTGCCGTTAAGAAGGTATCCTCCTCCTTCGTAAAGTTCGATCATTTTCATTTTGCCTTGTTCCTTTTTCGTAAATATTATTCCTAGTCACGGCGCCTAGCGTTGATAGGGTTCTTCGTTCACACGCCTCGCGGCTCGTAACGCGTAACCCAGCGGTACTAACTTCGAGCGTCGCTTATAGCTTGCTCTCAGTAAGTGCCGGGACGCTACACGGTTCACTCAGAACCTATCAACACTCTCGCCTGACTAAATAAGCTCTATCATTTCTTCGAAGCAACCTTTTCCTCTTTGAGGACAACTCTATCGAGGTGCCATATCTCATCGACATACTGCTGAATAGTACGATCCGAGGTAAACTTACCGGAGCATGCCACGTTGAGGATGGCGCTTCTTGCCCAGCCTGCCTCGTTCTTGTAGGCTTCCTCTACCTTCTTCTGAGCCTCGGCGTAGGACTTGAAATCCTTGAGGATGAAGTAGGTGTCTGCCTTTGAGGTAGAGAGGGTATTGAGAAGGCTGTTGTAGAGAGGTCTGAAGAGCTCGGTGTCACGGTTGTAGGTGCCGTTGATGAGCTGGGTCAGTACCTTTCTGATGTCGGGATCGGTGTTAAAGATCTGCATGGGATCGTATCCGCCGTGCTGTTCGTAGTTAATGACTTCGTCTGATGAAAGTCCGAAGATGAATGCATTCTCTTCGCCTACTTCTTCAACGATCTCTACGTTTGCACCGTCCATGGTTCCAAGGGTAAGGGCTCCGTTTAACATGAACTTCATGTTACCGGTTCCGGATGCTTCCTTGGATGCGGTTGAGATCTGCTCTGAAACATCGGCTGCAGCAAAGATGATCTCTGCATTTGATACGTTGTAGTTCTCGATGAATACAACCTTGATCTTGCCGCCGATGGAATCGTCGTTATTGATAACATCCGCAACAGAGTTGATGAGCTTGATGGTAAGCTTTGCGTTTCTGTATCCTGCCGCTGCCTTCGCACCAAAGATGAAGGTACGGGGAGTGAACTTCATTGCGGGATGTTCTTTTAATTCATTGTAAAGGTACATTACGTGCAGGATATTAAGGAGCTGTCTCTTGTACTCGTGAAGCCTCTTAACCTGTACGTCAAAGATGGATCTGGGATCAACTTCAACTCCGTTATGATCAAGAATGTACTTTGCAAGGCGAACCTTGTTCTTGTACTTGATGTTCATGAACTCCTGCTGAGCCTTCTCGTCGTCGGCATAAACCTTAAGCTTAGCGATCTTGGGAAGGTCGGTGATCCACTCATCTCCTACATGATCGGTTACCCAGTCGGCAAGGAGCGGGTTTCCGTGAAGGAGGAATCTTCTCTGGGTAATTCCGTTGGTCTTATTATTAAACTTCTCAGGGAACATCTCGTAAAAGTCTTTGAGTTCCTGATTCTTTAAGATCTCGGTATGGAGTCTTGCAACACCGTTTACGGAGTAACCGGCGCAGATAGCAAGGTGAGCCATCTTCACCTGTCCGTCATAAACGATTGCCATCTTACGGATCTTCTCGTTAACATCGATTCCGGGGATATTTCCGTATTTAGCCTTGATGTCCTCGATGAACCGACGGTTAATCTCTTCCACGATCTGATAAATTCTGGGAAGGAGTCTTGAGAAGAGCTCAATGGGCCATTTCTCAAGAGCCTCGCTCATGATGGTGTGGTTTGTATATGCGCAGGTCTTGGTGGTAACATCCCAAGCCTCTTCCCATGAAAGGCAATAGTCGTCCATGAGAACACGCATAAGCTCAGCAACCGCAACGGTAGGATGGGTATCGTTGAGCTGGAATGTAACCTTTTCGTGGAACTTTCTGATGTCGGTATGCTTTCTCATGTACTTCTCAACTGCTTCCTGTACTGAAGCGGAGATAAAGAAGTACTGCTGCTTTAAGCGAAGTTCCTTACCTGCATAGTGGTTGTCATTGGGATAAAGTACCTCGACGATATTTCTCGCAAGGTTTGACTGCTCGACGCTTCTCTGATAATCGCCCTGGTCAAATGCATCAAGCTGGAAGCACTCAACGGGTTCAGCGTCCCATATTCTAAGGGTATTAACGATTCCGTTTCCGTATCCGACTACAGGAAGATCAAAGGGAATCGCTCTTACGGACTGATAGCCTTCCTGTGTAAAGACAGTGCGTCCGCTAGGGTCTGTTTTGACGGAAACATATCCGCCGAACTTGATCTCTTTTGCATACTCGGGGCGGCGAAGCTCGAAGGGGTTGCCGTCTGCAAGCCAGTTATCGGGAACTTCTACCTGATAGCCGTCCTCGATCTTCTGTTTGAACATACCGTAACGGTATCTGATACCGCAGCCGTATGCCGCATATCCCAAGGTAGCAAGGGAATCAAGGAAGCATGCAGCAAGTCGTCCGAGACCGCCGTTTCCAAGCGCAGCATCGGGCTCCTGGTCCTCAATCACGTTAAGGTCAAGGCCAAGTTCTTTACATGCTTCCTGTACAGGCTTGTAAGCCTGCATATTGATGAGGTTATTACCCATTGCACGTCCCATTAAGAACTCCATGGACATGTAGTAAACCATCTTGGGATCTTCTTCCTCGTATGCCTTCTGGGTTTTCATCCAGTTCATTACGATCTGATCTTTGATGGCGTAGGATACAGCCTGGAAAATCTGCTGGGGAGTAGCCTCGTCCAGGGTTTTTCTGTACAAGGTCGTTACATTATACAAAACACTTCTTTTAAAGAGCTCTTTGTCGAACTTGATCTTTTTAGTAGTGGTCGTACTTTTCACAATGGGTCCCTCCTAAAGTTATTCTTTTTTATTCCTATTGGTTAAAAGAACTAAATTACCTCGATTGAAATAACAACCTTCTCACCGTTAACATCCCATTCCTTAGATACTTTGAACGTACTCTCGGAAACAAGCTCGTCGGCGAGGACTTTGCCGGAGATTGCGGCAGAGTTCTTGGTTGCGATCTCGGAGAGCTTTGCGTTGCCGTTAAGGGATACGCGGATGTGGTCGGTTACTTGGAAGTCTGATTCCTTACGCATGGTCTGAATCTTGGAAACGAGCTCTGCTGCGTATCCTTCCTCGATGAGTTCCTCGGTAAGGTTTGCATCAAGAACAACGATAAGCTTGTTGTCTTCCTGTGATACATAGCCTTCCTTCTGGGTCATCTCAATAAGGAGATCTTCCTTGGTAAGTTCTACGGTAGTTCCGTCAACATCAAAGGAAAGCTGTCCTTTAGCGTTAAGCTCGTCCATTGCTGCGTTGCCGTCAAGGTTTGCAAGGTAGTTTTTGATTCCGCCAAGCTGCTTGCCGTACTTAGGACCTACGGTACGAAGCTGAGGCTTGAAGGTGTATGAAGTGAACTCTCTTACGTCATCTGCGTAAACAACTTCCTTAACATTGAGCTCGTCGCGGATGATCTCGGTGTAGTAGCTCTCAAGAGGCTTTGCGTCGCCATCAACAGTCTTGATGTACATACGGCTGATGGGCTGACGGTTCTTGATGGTTGCTGCATTTCTTGCGGCACGTCCCATAACTACTGCGTCAAGAACTTCGTCCATTGACTTCTCAAGCTCGGTGTCGATGAATGCCTTGTTTACAACAGGGAAATCGCAAAGGTGGATTGACTCGGGAGCGCTCTGATCGATGCTTCTTACCAGGTTCTGGTAGATATCCTCGGTCATGAAGGGGATCATGGGTGCTGCTGCCTTTGAGATCGTAACAAGTGCTGTATAAAGAGTCATGTAAGCATTGATCTTGTCCTGCTCCATGCCCTTTGCCCAGAATCTCTCGCGGCTTCTTCTTACGTACCAGTTTGAAAGGTCGTCTACGAACTTTTCAAGAACTGCACCTGCCTCGGGGATCTTGTAGCTGTCAAGGTAATTATCAACTGCTTCAACAGTGGAATTGAGTCTTGAAAGAACCCACTTATCCATTACTGAAAGCTTGTCATAATCAAGGGTGTACTTGGTTGCATCGAAGTTGTCGATGTTTGCATAAAGTACGAAGAATGCGTAGGTGTTCCATAAAGTTCCCATGAACTTACGCTGACCTTCTCTAACGGTCTCGCCTGAGAATCTCTTGGGAAGCCAGGGAGCTGCGCTGGTGTAGAAGTACCATCTGATGGCGTCTGCACCGTAGGTCTGGAGTGCATCGAAAGGATCAACTGCGTTGCCCTTTGACTTACTCATCTTCTCACCGTTCTCATCAAGAACAAGTCCGAGGACGATGACATTCTCATAAGGAGCTTTATTGAAGAGAAGTGTGCTCTCTGCCATGAGGGAGTAGAACCAACCTCTGGTCTGGTCAACAGCTTCTGAAATGAAAGCTGCGGGGAACTGCTTCTCAAACTTTTCCTTATTCTCAAAAGGATAGTGATGCTGTGCGAAAGGCATTGCGCCTGAATCGAACCAGCAGTCGATAACTTCGGGAACACGCTTCATGGTGCCACCACACTTAGGGCACTTGCAGGTGATCTCGTCGATGTAAGGACGGTGAAGCTCTACAGTCTTAGCTGCAGGGTTGCCTGACATCTGCTCAAGCTGCTCTCTTGATCCGATTGCTTCCTGGTGGTTGCACTCAGCACACTCCCAGATATTTAAAGGAGTACCCCAGTAACGGTTTCTTGAAACGCCCCAGTCC
>JAEEOO010000007.1 GCA_016284315.1 Lachnospiraceae bacterium
TAGAGGCCGGTGTTGGTTATGATTCCGGCAAGGATTGAAGGTATCTTGAGTCTTGTATGAAGAAATGCGGTAATAAATCCCGCGCAGGCTCCCGCCAGCATGGCTACCGGTATTCCTATGATCGGATGACCTATTGCAGCCATCTGAATGGATACCGCCGCTCCCAGGACAAAGCATCCGTCGGTGGTAAGATCCGCAATATCAAGCACTCTGTAGCTCATAAAAAGAGCCATAGGTACAAGACAGTATAATAATCCAAGCTCTAAAGCCGTCTTTATGATAAAAAGCACTTCGGTTCCCCCTTATAAAACGTTTTCCTAAAACCCTTATAAATTGGGGCAATATCTCTACTGCCCCAATTGAGAAAATCTAAATTGTTAATTACAAATTACTCTTCGCTGGTAACAACCTCAACAAGCTCGCCCATTCCTGCGAAGGCGCTGTAGTCAGCACCTGCAGCTGCTGCAGTATCAGTGTTAACGGTGATGATACCGCCATCCATAAGGTAGTAATCCTCAAGTCCGTCCATACCCTCTGTCATAGCCTGAAACGCGATGTCAGCGGTTCTGGTTCCAAGGTCGGTGTAGTTAACACCACAGGTAGCGAATGCACCGTTTCTAACGAATGAGTCAGCACCTGCGTAGTGAAGGATTCCTGCATTTGCGAAGGTCTCGTAGATAGCAAGCTCAGCTGCCATTACCACATTATCGGTGGGAGTAAATACAGCCTGTACGCCTGATGCTACAAGGCTTGAAGCTGCTGCAACGATCTCATCGTTGGTATTTCCGGTAGCCTCTACATAAGAGATTCCCTTCTTATCAAGATAAGCCTTTGCCTCTGCGATGGGAGTTACAGAGTTAACTTCTGAAAGTGAATATAAAAGTCCGACGCTTGTAATGTCGGGATTCTGTGCAAAGATCATGTCCATGATGAACTCTGTGTTGAGTCCGTCGCTGGTACCTGTAACATAATCGATTCCTGTAAGCTCTGCAATGGTAGGATCTGAAATAGCTGCATATACAACGGGAGTCTTGGTGTCCTCAGCTGCTGTGGTAGCTACCTGAGCTGCCATGGTTGCAATGGGGATGATGGCGTCAACCTGATCACCTACAGCCTGATTTGAAAGCTGCATAAGGTTTGTCTGATCGTTCTGACCTGAGTATACGTTATACTCGATCTTTACGCCTTTTTCCGCTGCGATAGCATCAAGCTCTGCGGTAATTGCGTTAGCGATCTCGTCGAGGGAAGCATGGTCAAGCTGCTTGATAACTGCAACTTTGTAGGTGTTTCCCTTGTCGGCTGAACCGGCTGAGCAAGCACAAACAGAAAGCATCATTACTGCGCTGAGGGCTGCTGCCATCAGCTTCTTAAGAACAACATTTTTCATAATTTTCCTCCTCAGCCGCATGTCGGCATGCCGGCGGCTCTCGGCGATACACGTTAACAAAATATAGTTTGCCGACTTTATTATTTTAAAGTGTAAAACAATTAATTGCAATATCTCACTGTCACAAAAATTTAGACATTATTAATTGACTTTTACCCTGCAAAAACACTAAACTGTCATTGTTGTAAATACAGTTTTAGGAGGAATTTACCATGCCCCTTATGGATGAATTCAAAGAAGAACGCGAAAGCATTAAAAATCAGTCTTTCAAGAAAAAGCTGGAATATTTCTGGACCTATTATAAATGGTGGGTCATCGGCGGAATAGTCGCCATAGCCCTTATCATTTCCACCATCGTTCACTTAGTTAAATCCAAGAACGAAGTCCTTTATGTGGCAGTCCTTGATGCCGTACCCACAGTGGGCGAAGACATAGAAGGAACCATAACAGAACCTTTTTTAAGCGAACACGGATATAACCTCAATAAAAACACGATCAACTTTAATACCAATTTCATGTTCAGTCAGAAAGATCTTGAAGCTGCAAATACTGAAAGCGAGGGTTCTCCCTCCTCTTCAGCAACTCAGGGCTTCCAGAGCCGTGAAAACCTCGCCATTTACATCGCGGCAGGTGATGTTGATGCCATCTGCGGAAGCGAGGAATGGTTTAATGTATATGCAGAGAAGGATTTCTTTTATCCCCTTTCCGAGTACCTTACAGAAGATGAGATAAATGCTCTTTCAGACAAGGTTTATTACACTGAAATAGAGGGCGAATCAGTGGCATGCGGCATATGCCTCGAAAACAGCGAACTCTTTAATAAGAATTTTGCGTATGTAAACGAAGGCGTGGACGAAAGTCACGTGGTCATCGGAATAATAAGAAATACAGATAATACAGAACTCATGGGCGAGCTTATAAAGTATATGGCAAACGGCGGATCAAATTGACCCGCCGTTTCGTTGTTTTTATCTATTTTGCAAACTCAACCTGCAAAAATATTTCTTTATTTATTTCTTTTTCTTTGCATTCTTCTCATAAAGAATGGTAAGTCCTTTGATAAGGAGTCTGTCATCCAGTTTAATATCTGTATGCTTGCAGCAAGGGAGAACATCATCTGCAAATCCGCCTGTTGCAACAACCGTCGTCTTGTATCCAAGCTGTTCCCAGATTCTGTCGATCATACCGTCTATGCAGGCTGCATGACCGTATACGCTTCCGCTCTGCATTGCTCCTACGGTATTGCCTGAAATAAGCTTTGCGGGCTTCTTGATGGCGACTTCGGGAAGATGGGCGCATCTCTTGGCAAGCCCCGAAAGAGCAACCTCGATTCCGGGAATGATCATTCCACCCATGAATCTCTTTTCCACATTTATAACAGAGATGGTAGTTGCGGTTCCCATATCGATAAGGATAAGGGGGGCTCCGTACTCGGAGATTCCCGCTACAGCTCCAACAAGAAGGTCAGCACCCAGCTGTGAGGGATCGTCAAGCTTAATATCAACTCCGGTCTTGATACCGGGGCCTACTTCTATGATCTTTTTTCCAAGAAGTCTTTCAACGCCCTCTCTGATGGGCTCCGTTACGGGAGGAACCGAGGAAGAGATAATTCCTCCCTCCAAATCCTTTACATTGATCCCGTATATATCAAGGATTGACTTCACTGCAATGGCAAATTCCATGCCGGACTTGTGCCTGTCGGTGTAAAGCCTCTCCTCAAATATGATCTTCTTATTCTCGGGCTCCGCGCATCCGATAACTATGTTTGTGTTGCCTACATCTACTGTAAGTATCATCTCTTTAACTCCCCATTAAACCTATAACTATGCTGCAATACTGATCCAAGGATATACGCAAATGATCGCAAGGCTTGCAGCGCTTACTATGAACCATACCCTTGAAGTCTTCTTTCCTGAAAGCATGCTGATCATTGCGCAGACACATGCAAAGAAAAGTACTGAAGTTCCCCAGATTGACTGAAGTCTCAAAGGAGTATATCCATATGCATCAATATACATTGCAATCTTCAGGAATGCAATAAGGGCAAAGAGCATACTTTCAAGGTTAAGGATCGTTGAAAATACTTTAACCACCTTAAGAGCGTTTGATGATGTCCTTGTTGAAAGCCAAAGAAGGATAAAGTTGACAACCATGATGCCAAGCATATCACTGAAGCCTTTGCGGGCGTACTGTGAATAAGTAAACTCCATAGGAAGCTTCATTACAAAAGCATCAAACAAGTAATTACCTTGCATCACAAAGAAGATGATGTAAAATACGGAGAAGATTCCGATAAAGGTTGCCCATACGGCGCCGGGTACCTTATTAAGCTTTCCGATAACCTTCTTGATGTTATCTCCCCTGTGAGAAACCTGCTCAAAGGACTCTCGCTTACATCCACCCATAAGACCATACAGGTAACATACAATATGAATCGTAAGGATGATCTTAGGGATAAAGCTCCAGTCAATTCTAAGCAAATCTTCAACATAACAGATCATGTCATCAAAGGTGTCGTCGGCATTTCTAAGGAAGCCAATGGCTGCAAGCAAAAGAATCAATCCAACGATCACCGCAAGGAAAACAATAAGTCCGGTCTTTTTTGACTTACCTTCTTTATCCTTAGCTTTAAAGATTGAAATAAAGGTTCTTATATCAAGAGGCCAGTTCTTAAAAGGCATTACAAAAAATCCGGTGATACCGTCCCAAATAAACAGGTGAGATGTCTTTCCTTCAGCCAGTCTTCCGGAACGGCAAAGGATCCAATATACCGCAAAAAGATGAGTAAAGAATGCTATCTGGTAGGGCTCCCAAACGGCGCTAAATCTGAATGTGGCGCTGACTCCACCCATGATCGTCATGATCATAAAAGCCCAGCTTTCAAAACTGCGTTTTCTTTCCCAATAAAGGGCTTCGCCCATTATCAGGAATAGCAAGGTGAATACTCCAAACAGGATACTTCCGGTTTTTGTCCCCTCCCAAAACATGCAGGAATAAACGTAACAAACAGGCCATATGAGAATACATACGATTTTTTCCACAAGGCTTGTTGTAAAAGGTTTCCTTTCGACTATCGGTTCTGCATTTACCCGATAAACAGGCTGAGCTACAGGAGCTACATTGACTGTTTGAGTATATACCTGCTGCTCCTGCGCAGGTATCTGATTCTGTTCAAATTCGTTCATAATCTTTCTTTCCTTTTCCTCTCTTTAATCCCCTCAAAGGTTAATCATCTATAAATTCCAGTATGTCTCCGGGCTGGCAGTTAAGCTCATGGCACAGCGCCATCAGGGTTGAGAACCTTATTGCCTTCGCCTTTCCCGTTTTTAAGACTGAAAGGTTAGCCGGGGTGATACCGATCTTTTCGGCCAATTCGTTAGACGAAATCTTCCGTTTGGCCATCATGACGTCCACATTTACGATTATCTTCATCATGGCCCTCCTTATATGGTAAGATCCGAATCTTCCTGCAGGCTGGCGGCTTTTCCGGTAAAGTACGAGAGCGCCGCAGTACAGATGAATATTGCAAGTCCCGCAAAGACTATCAGGAAATCCGCAAGCAGAAGTCCCGGATGATTCATTTCAAGAAGAAGGAAAACTACGCTTCCCACTCCAAATACGCCGGTGTCTGCCAAAGCAAGGATTGAAAAGATCTTAAACAGATTCGAATTCTTTTTCGTAAAGCTCTGGTCCTTGCCAACATTCGTTGCGATCATCCACGCAACCACCATTGCCGCAAAACAGGGAACCGCACATACATAAAGGAATATCATCCATGGAGTTGCCCAATATGCCTGCTCCGGATACCACATTCTGAATACCCTTGCCAGCTCCGGAATCAAATATATACAGCAAACAATTCCGATCAGTGTCGTTCCCGCGATTACTATCTTGATACATTTAGAAAATAGATCGTGTTTCATAAATCCTCCTCTTTTGTCCCCCAGGGACGGGGTTATGGGGCCATTTTCTCCCCGTTTTATTTGAAGTCTTCTCGCTTCGTCCACGGATACATTAACACCGCTGGAAACAAATGTCAATATATTTTTATCGTTTATCGATATTTCTTAACTGTTTTTAAAAAAGTTCTTATCGTTAGCATAATTTTGTTTGCAGTAAACTTTTCTTTGGAACTTTTCTTTGGACACATGGTTTTCTGCGTGATATTATAAAGAAAACAATAAATATTTATGGAGGTGTCTATGCGTGTATTTCAGCCTGTTGAACCGAAAGATATCGAGAGTGGGCCTTACAAGTTTGAAGGCAAAAAAATGCTGATAACTGCCGGAGACGGTACAAGAGTCAACACTACCGCTGCTGCCTATGGCGGTGTCGGACAGATGTGGGGCAAGAAAATAGTTTATGCCTGTGTTCGCAAAAACCGTTTTACCAGAGAACTTATAGATGCTTCCAAAGAGTTTTCCATTAGTTTCCTGGACAATGAAAAATACAGGGGAGCCCTTAAGTATCTAGAAATGGTTTCCGGAAAGGACGAGGACAAGATCAAGGGGGCAAGGCTAAACGTAACCTATTACGAAGGAGTTCCCCTCATTGAGGAAGCAAGCAATGTGCTTATCTGCAAAGCTCTCTACCGCGGCGTAATGAGCGAAGAAGGATTCCTTGATGACAGTATCCCCGCCGAGTTCTATAAAGACGGCGACTATCACATAATCTACGTCGGCGAACTGACAAAAGTACTTTTGAGATAACTGAACTGAATATCATGAAACAACAAAAGCGTAGCCTTTGAGAATTCACCTCTCTGCTACGCTTTTTATTATCTGTTTAATTCTCTTTTTTATTATCTTCTTCCTGAACCGCCACTGCTATCTCTTCGAAGGAAACAGGTGTATATCCAATCCTCTCAGCGCTTACACAGTAGCTCCTTATGCTGACCGTCTTATACGCCGGATTTGCGTGAACATGTCCAAAGATATTGGCATATGGCATATTCTTGTTCACATACAAAGGCTCATGGGAAACCATCCAAAAATCATTAAAGATGATAGGTTTATCATAGACTTCTGCAAAGCCAATCCTGCGGTATTCCTCGTTTGAGAGCCTGTCATGATTGCCCTTAACAAGATACTTCTTTCCTTTAAGTTCAGAGATATGCTTCTCATTTCCTATATCCCCAACAAGATAAACCTCATCATCCTCTGAAACAGTACTATTCCAGTTGTCAATGATAGCCCGGTTCATCTCCTCCACGTTTTCGAAGGGGCGATTCTCGTACACTCTAATATTTTCGTCATCAAAATGAAGGTCTGCAATGAAGTATACTGACATGTTCCACCTCAAAATGAAGCTGTTATGACTCCGCCAACAGTTCCCTGGTATACGGATCCTTCGGGTTATTGAAGATCTCTTCCTTGTCCCCGATCTCAAGGATCTTTCCGTCCTTCATGACCATGATACGGTCACTTACTCTGTAAATAACATTTATATCATGGGATATAAACAAATATGCGATTCCAAATTCCTTCTGCAGGTTCTTAAGTAGGTCAAGTACCTGATCCTGGATCGTTACATCAAGAGCAGATACGGGCTCATCCGCAAAGATAAGCTTAGGTCTTGTGATAAGCGCCTGACCTATGCTAACACGCTGTCTCTGTCCACCTGAAAGCTGGCTGGGCATACGATCGTAATAGCTTGCATCAAGTCCAACCTTTTCAAGCATCTCGATAGCCTGCTGCTTTCTCCAGGCCTTGTTGGTCTTGATATCTTTTTCAAGAACATCCATTGCCCAAAGAGGCTCCTCAAGCTGCCAACCAATGGTTCTTGAAGGATTGAGGGAACTGTAGGGATCCTGGAAGACCATCTGAGGCCTAACGGTTTTGCTGACTACAGAGCCCTTGATATCTTTATTTATTCCGAGTATCGCTTTGCAAAGAGAGCTCTTTCCGCAACCGCTCTCTCCAACGAGTCCAAGGGTCTCACCCTCACGAATATCAAATGTAGCGCCTTCAACCACCATTCTGTGTATGCTCTTTCCGAACATTTTCTTGCTGCGCTCTTTGTAATATACATTAAGATCCTTGACAGAAAGGATGTTGTTTACCGTCTCGGAGCCGACCTCGAACATGATACTCGGCTTTGACTTTCTTCCGGGAACAGCGGCAATAAGTTTCTTGGCATAATCGGTCTGAGGGTTGGTAAAGATATCTTCCGTCTTTCCCTGCTCAGCGATATGACCGTCTTTCATGACAATAAGTCTGTCACAGATCCTTCTTGCAAGGTTAAGATCATGAGTGATGAAGATCATGCTGTTGTTCTCACGCTCATTGATCTCTTTAAGTAGCCTTACGATCTGGTTCTGAATAGTTACGTCAAGGGCTGTGGTGGGCTCATCCGCAATGATAAGCTCAGGATGAAGGATAACAGCCATGGCGATCATAACACGCTGTCTCATACCGCCGGAAAGCTGATGGGGGTACTTATCGTAAAGTGCCTCCGCATCATGAAGTCCTACGCTCTTAAATGCCTCAATAACACATTCTCTTCTTGCTGCAACCGTCGGATACTTTTCCTTAGCATGCAAAAGAAGCTGCTCGGAAACCTGCATTCCCACCTTCATAGTGGGGTTAAGGCTGGTCATGGGCTCCTGGAAGATCATGCTCATATGACTTCCGCGATAAGACCTTAAAAGCGAATCATCAAGAGGCTTTCCCGCCTCCATGAGAACCTTATCACCAAAGGTTACAGTTCCGCTTTTGACCTCAGCCTCATCGGAGAAAAGACCCATAAGAGTAAGGGCAGTAACGGACTTACCGGAGCCGGACTCGCCAACAAGTCCCAAGATCTCTCCCGGTGCGATCTCCAGAGAGACATTTGAGACTGCTTCGATCCCTAAAAATGAAATTGTCAGGTTATCTATTCTGATCAATTACGATTCCTCAAATAATAATACTTCAAAACAAAAACTACTTCTTAGCCCTTGAGATTCCTTCGCTCAGCATTGCCGCGCTAAGCACCATCCAGACTATTGTTAAGCCCGGTGCAAGGGCGTACCAGGGCGAACTGTTTAAGTACCCTTGCGCATCGCTAAGCATGCTTCCAAGGGTGGCATCCGGCGCCTGAACACCGATGCCGAGATAACTAAGGCCCGATTCCGCAAGGATCGCATTGTTAAATCCGATCATTACGCTGACCCAGAATGTAGAAAAAATATTGGGAAGGATATGAAGGAAAAGGATCCTTATCTTTTTCGTTCCCATTAAACGTGCTCTGATAATGTAATCGGAGTCCCTAAGCCTTATGAACTCGCCTCTCACGATACGGACAAAGCTGGGGGTAAAAGCGATTCCAAGAGCGATAACAACGTTCTGCTTTCCTTTTCCCAAAAGGCTGATAACAACAAGAGCCAAAAGGATACTGGGGAAACCATTGATTGCATCAACAACTCTCATAACAAGAGTGTCTACAATGCCACCAAAGTATCCCGTAACGGAACCGATAAGGATTCCAAGGATTCCGGAGATTCCCACAACAAAAAGGCTTATTACGAAGCTGCTTCCGATGGCTTTCATTACGCGGGAAAAAATATCTCTTCCGAAGTTGTCCGTTCCGAAGATATGTGCAAAGCTTGGTGCCTTAAACCTTAAAGCCGCGGACATTTCCGTAGGACTGTAAGGCGTCCAGAAAAGGGAAACAATTGACAAAAGCAAAATGAGACCGCACATGATGCCGCCTACAAGCAGATAAATATTTGGGTTTTTAGTACTGTCTTTTTTCATTAAATATCCAAATTCTACCAAATCTTTATTCTACGCGGATCCTGGGGTCAAGAATTCTGTAGATAACGTCAACGATAAAGTAAACAATGATAACAACCATTGTAATGTACAAAATAAGGATCTCCACAACCGGGAAATCTCTGGTGGAAATAGAGCTGATAAGAAGCCTTCCTATTCCGGGGATTGAGAACACCTGCTCAACCACGATGGAACCTGCAACCACCTCTGCAATGATCATACCGAGAAAGGTTACGACAGGGAGCATTGCATTCCTCAAGACATGCTTAAAAAGAATGCTCTTTTCATCTACTCCCTTACTCTTTGCGGTTCTTACGTAATCGGAGCGAAGTTCTGTAAGGGTTGAATTCCTTAAAAATCTTGCAGTCATTCCGATCTTTGGAATGGCAATGGCAATGGCGGGGAATATCATATATGAGATAAAGGCGCCAAAGTCCTTTTTATAGCTTACATATCCGCCGGGGGTAAATACTTTTAACACGATACCGAAAAGGTATGTTACCAGGATACCCAGGAAAAATGCAGGGATGGCCATGGATGTTTGGGTAAGGACGTTTAAGATCGCATCCAGGGCTTTATTCTTTGTACCCGCCCACAGGACTCCTATGGGGATGGCCAAAAGAATGGTCAGCATAAGTGAGAAAAATGCAAGCCAGAGAGTCACGGGCAATTTATCGCCGATAAGCTCTGCCACAGGCATCATCTCGTTCATGTTTTTGGAGTAGCGATAGCTTTCTCCAAGGTCTCCTCGTAACACACCGGAAGCCCATCTGAAATATCTCTCAACCGGAGGCTTGTCCAGTCCAAGCTCCGCTCTAAGGGCTTCTTCCCGTTCCGGGGTGGCTTCCGTTCCTAAGATAGCGGTCACCACATCCCCGGGAATTATCTGAAAGGAGACAAAAACAAGTACGGACATCATAAACAATGTAATAATGAGAGTCGCTGTTTTCTTAATAAAATATGTCATACTGTTTTCCTCCTTTCAGATGAATTGTTTTTAGTACTGAATTTCCGCTTACTTTACGTAGTAAACGGTTGACATGTCCTGAACGTATACAGGGTAGAACTTGTATCCGCCAAGCTGATTTGAAAATGCCACCTTGTTTGCAGGTACCTGAAGAAATGCACTTCCTGCGTCCTCAGCAAGGATCTTCTGGAGTTCCTTGTAAAGGATTCCTCTCTCACCGAGTGACTTTGCTTCTACAACGTTAGCGTAAACTGCATCATAATCAGCATTGCTGTAGTTGATGAAGTTCTTCTTTGAAGTAGATTCAAAGCGGTTAAGAAGGTATCCGGGGGTCATGTCGCTGGTAATAGCGCAAATGGTTGACTGATAATTTCTGTCGGTATAAACGTCAGAAAGCCAGGTCTCCCACTCTACTGCATCGATGGTAGCGTTGATGCCTGCTGCCTTGAGCTGCTCAACTACAACCTGTGCGGTATCCATGTGGAACTCATAGTTTGAAGGAACGGTGATGGTAAGATCAAATCCGTCAGGGTATCCTGCTTCAGCAAGAAGCTCCTTAGCCTTCTCAACATTTCCCTGAGTTCCGTATGTGTCGTTAAGATCAACATAGTAGGACTCAAGAGTGGGAAGCATTGCAGAGCTGATGATGGTAGCGTCGCCGCCGGCAACAAAATCACTGATAGCTTCACGGTTAAGTGCATAGCAGATAGCCTGTCTTACAGTGGGATTGTTAAGGGGTTCAACTGCATTGTTGAAGAAAAGAGCCTGTACGTTTACTGAAGGTGCAACAAGTACCTGCATTGAAGACTCAATCTCGGTAGCCATTGCATCGGTAAGGTAAGGATAAACCTGTACGGTTCCTGCCTTTAATTCAACAAGTGCGGTCTCTGCGCTGGTGATGATCTTGAAATCAACCTCATCAAGATAAGGAAGTCCCTTCTGCCAGTAATCTTCGTTCTTGGCAATTACGATTCCCTCCTGAGGGGTGTAAGAGACAAAACGAAACGGTCCGGTACCGATGGGATCAGCGTTTTCGTCCTCTCCGCTGCCATAAGGAATGATGGCGGTGGTGAAGCTGTAAATAAGCTCAGGATTGACGCTGTCTGCGGTAACACGAACCGTTTTTTCATCAACAATATCAACTGCCGTTACAATCTTCAAAGGTGATACAAGGGGAGTGCCATCAAGCAAACCTGCTGCTCTTTCCAGTGAATATTTAACGTCTTCGGCAGTAACTTCGTTTCCGTTGTGGAACTTTACTCCGGGTCTTAAGGTGAATGTATATACAAGTCCGTCATCAGAAAGAGAATACTCCTCGGCTACTGCGCCAACGAGGTCTCCGTTTGAATCGCACTTTACAAGACCTTCAAAAATGTTAAAGAGGATTTCTTTAGTTCCTGCCGCCGTTACCTTGTGGGGGTCAAGACCATCAATATCCTGCTGAATGCCGACAACTACGGTTCCCCCGTAGGTGGCTTTGTTAGAGGTTTTAGCCTCCGAAGACGCTCCTGTACCGCCTGCGCATCCGCACAGTGCAGTCATTGCCAGAATTGTCGCAAAAAAAGTGGTAAATAACTTTTTCATAGTTAACTCCTCGACTTCTTCGAAAAACTACGCCTCTCATTATTCTATTGTCGACAATATTTTAACATACTTTATTGATTATTCAATATCAAAATGCTACGATATCTTAACTATTTCGAGCAAAATCTGTACAACTTTTTCCATTGACTCAGCACATACATACTCATATCTTCCGTGGTAATTGTGGCCACCGGTGCAGATATTGGGGCAGGGAAGTCCCATGAATGAAAGTCTTGCTCCGTCAGTACCGCCGCGGATAGGCTGAACCTTGGGAACAACTCCAACCTTTTCCATGCAAGCCTTGGCATTGTCTATGAGGAACATGTTGCCTTCCTCGATCTTCTCTCGCATGTTGTAGTACTGATCCTTTAAAGTAAGCTGGGCGGTGCCCTCGCCGTACTTGGCGTTCATGTAGGTAACAGCGCTTCTTAAGATCTCCTTCTTCTCCTCAAACTTAGCCATATCATGGTCTCTGATGATGTAGTGGAAGGTAGCCTCCTCGGTTGAGCCCTCCATCTCGGTGAGATAAAAGAATCCTTCATAACCTTCGGTGAACTGGGGCTTAGCCTGTGCAGGAAGCATTGCGTCAAGTTCCATAGCGATCCTTGCGGCATGCTTCATCTTGTTCTTTGCCTCTCCGGGATGAACAGTTACACCCTTAACCTTAACGGTAGCGCCTGCAGCATTGAAATTCTCATACTCAAGCTCTCCGATGGCGCCGCCGTCTACGGTATATCCATAGTCAGCCTTTACTCTGTTCATGTCGATATTATCTACGCCGCTTCCGATCTCCTCATCGGGAGTAAAGCAGATAGAGATCTCGCCGTGCTCTACCTCGGGATGCTTAAGAAGATAAGATGCGGTAGCCATGATCTCTGCTACGCCGGCTTTGTCATCTGCACCAAGGAGTGTGGTTCCGTCGGTAACAATAAGGCTCTGACCAACATAATCCTTAAGTTCGGGATACTGTGAGGGGCTTAAAGTAAGTCCGCTGGCATCTCCGAGGTATACGTCTCCTCCGTCATAGTTTTCTATGATGCGGGGCTTAACGTCCTTGCCTGAACTCTCGGGAGAAGTATCCATGTGTGCGATAAGTGCAAGAGTCTTGCCACCCTTCTTAGATTCGCTTGCAGGAATGCGTCCGTAAACATAGCAATGCTCCTCATCAAAGAAAACATCACTTGCGCCGATCTCCTTTAATTCTGCGGTAAGGATCCTACCAAGTTCCTTCTGCTTCTCGGTGCTGGGGCTTGTTCCGGTCTCCTCGCTGGACTGGGTATCTATCTTTACATATTTTAAAAATCTCTGAATTACTTCGCTGTTGTCAAACTTGCTCATATATTAATTCCTTTCGTTTATTGGTCATTGATTAAAAATATCCATTGGTTGTAAATGGTACTTGACACATCTACACATAACAGATTAATATTACTAATCGTAAAATGCAATTGCATTTTTCTAAATTTCATAGCGTTTGCCAGGGGTGCAAAGGAAAGAATTTTCCGAGACGCTGAGAACCGGGCTTTGTAAATCTACATACAATAGCCCTAAAACCCTTATTACTTGATCCGGTTAGTACCGGCGGAAGGAGGCATTTAAATGTCATTTTTTATCACCTACATCACAGACGGAGATTATTACGCTCTAACAAAACCAGGCTATATCGCAGTCATAGCCCTTCTTGTCGTTGCCATTGCTATTGCAGCCATCATTGTTGGCCGCAGGCAGAAAGCTGAAGGCTTATCCTCAAGGACTCTTGCATTTGCAGGAATCGCGCTTGCCCTTGCTTTTGCCACATCATTCGTAAAGATTGAGATGCCTATGGGCGGATCCGTAACTCTTTTCTCCATGTTCTTCATTACCTTTATCGGATATGCCTACGGCATCAATGTTGGTCTTATCACCGCCTTTGCTTACAGTCTCTTGCAGTTCATTCAGTCCGGTGGAACCTATTTCCTGACTCCTTTCCAGACCTGCTGCGACTACTTCCTTGCATTTACCGCTCTCGGTATTTCAGGTTTTTGGTATAAGAAAAAGAACGGACTTCTCATCGGATATATCGTTGCATGCCTTATGCGTGGCGTTTTTCACACCATCGGCGGATATATGTACTGGATGGATTACATGCCCGAGTGGTTCCCCAAGTCAATAACCAATTTATATTCAATCGCTTACAACTACAGCTACATCTTAACCGAAATGATCGTTACCATCGCTGTTCTCCAGATTGTTCCCGTTAAGAAAGCTATCGCAAACATCGTAAAGATGGCTCAGTCAAATGAGACCATCTCCTTCAAAAAGCAGAAGGCCTCAAAATAAAAAAACGACACCCGGGGACGGGGTTAGGTGGCCATTAAACAGAAAGATGTCCACTTAACCCCGGTGGACATCTTTCCTTTTATTTATTGATAAGTGCTTTGATATCGAGGATTGAAATAAGGTCATCCCCTCTTTTTGCAACGCCTTTAACGAGAGTTGAATCTTCTTTTTCAAAAGGAGTTGAATCATAAAGCTCTTTATCGGAGATGTTGAGAACTTCCTTTACTTCATCAACTGTAACGCCAACAAGTCCAAGATCTTCAAGGTCAAGGATGATGATCCTTGTTTCATCGGACATGACGTCCTCTCTCGCATCGAGTCTTCCCGGAAGGCTCATAACGGGAACAATATCACCGCGAAGATTGATAACACCTTTGTAGTTTATGGGTGCGTTGGGAACTCTTGTTATCTTAGGCATCTGAATAATGGTATTTACAGAAGCCACGTCAATTCCGTAGGTTCCTCTTCCAACATTAAATATTATATAAGTCTTTGTTTCTTCTTTTGCTTCCAACTGATTTAATACTGCTAACTCTGACATGTGGACCTCCTTAAGCAACAAATGATTCCATGTTAAGGATCATTGCGATCTTTTCTTCATCAAGGATAGTTGCTCCGCTGAAGAAATTGACATCATCGAGAACACCAAGGGACTGCTTGTTTATCTCTTTCTGACCGTAGAGAGTTTCTACCACAAGTCCGAAGCAAGAACCGTTATAGTCACATACCACAACGGTGATATTGTTTTTGTTCTCACCTTCTACTGATTCGAAAAGCTTTCCAAGATATACCAAAGAAATAACGCTTCCTCTGAGATGGATAACATCCTCTCCACCGACAGTGCAGATCTCGGATACAGCCACATCTTCTATTGTTAAGATGGAAGAAAGAGGAATTGCAAAAAGCTCTTCTCCAATACCTGCGATGAGGGCACTGCTGTTTTCTTCGTCGTTTTCATTAACCATAATTTCACGTAAATCCATTTTCATTCACCCTATATAAAAACATTGATACAGTTACAATTAAGGCCCGTCTGTAAACAGACCTGTCCCAAAACCGTTCTCAATTAAAAACCCGGTGGCAACCACCAAGTCAATAGTATTCATAAAAAGTTAAATTATTCTTTATATTTTGTTTTAAAAATAGTATTCTTAAAACATGAGTACATATTATAGCATCTGTTTTGACATATCCCTTATATTGACACTTGTCTACATCTTTATTTGGCATAAGCATTTCGATACACATTTCTCGCTCATATTTGCTTTCATTCCCGTCGCAAATATGGGCTATTTGATGTACGCAAGATCAGAGACCCTCGGCGAACTGATGATGTCGATAAAGGTCATTTACATAGGCGGATGCTTCCTGGTTTTCTTTATCCTGATGTGCGTTTTGGACAGATGTAAGATAAAACTCCACAGACTGTTCAGAGTCGGGCTCATG
>JAEEOO010000057.1 GCA_016284315.1 Lachnospiraceae bacterium
CCCAAGTGCGGCAGCGTCCATACTTACCTCTTGCAGGGTAACGAATTCTTGATCAAAGAAATATCGGGAAGTTAGAATGTAACCTCAGTCATCTATGGATGACTGAGGTTTTTCTTGTCTGTACTTTTGCGAATGGGAGTACGGTTGTTATCTCCTTCGCACGATTCCGCAAGAACTTAACCTACGATGCTTTGCTAAGTTCAAAAACGCCCTACTACAACTCGCGACGCTCGCCTCATCAGGGCGAGCTGCTCGAACATTATCGTAGGGAACGTTTTCCGCAAAGCATCTCCGGCTAAGTGCTCCATCTACTCGCTCAGTAGATATCCAACCGCACTCGCATTCTGCTATGTATACAGGCGAGAGCGTTGACAGGTCATGAACGAACCATGTAGCGACGTCGGCAAATACGGAAATTTTGAATTTCAAAATTTCCTAAGCAGATACTCCGTATAAATTTGCGTTTTAATTCATAACGCAAATTTACGTTGCAGCAAAGTACGCTGCTAACGTCTGCTTGCGCTAGGCGCCGTCACTAGGATAACAAACATCGAAAAATCCTTGAAAACCCTTGAAAGAACTGGCGTAAATTGCTAAAATTGTAGAAGGTGTGGGTTGCCGTACATATAGGCAAGAAATACAAATTCTATTTCGGGAGGTTTAGAGTTATGAGTGGAAAGAAACCCGCAATTTTCAAAGAATTCAAGGAGTTCATCACAAGAGGCAACGTCCTTGACATGGCAGTAGGTATCATCATCGGTGGTGCATTTACTACAATCGTAAATTCACTTGTCAATGATATCTTAAATCCTTTCATCAACACCATCTTCGGTGGATTCGGATTTGACGGAATGAACCTTGTTGTTAAGTTCCCTTGGGTAACTGTAATGCGCAACATGGGTATGAACGTTGATTATCCCGTATTTGCATTCGGTAATTTCATAAGTGCCATCATCGCATTCCTTGTTACCGCAGTAGCACTTTTCTTCCTTATCAAGGGAATCAATGCTCTTAAGAAACTCGCAACAAAGAAAAAGGCAGAAGGCGAAGAGGAAGAGGCACCTACCACAAAGATGTGCCCTTATTGCCGCAGCGAGATCAACATCGAAGCTACACGCTGCCCTCACTGCACAAGCCAGTTATAATCAATGCGAGAAGGTTTTTATTAATCTGACATTTCTTTTATGAAAAAAACATTTTTCCTTCTGCAGGCTGTACTGCTGATATGCATTCTTACAGGCTGCAGCAGCACAAGTACAAAAACTGAAGAAGGAATGCAGCAGATCAGCGCATTGCAATATAGTGATGCGCTGGTGCTTTTTGAAGAGGCAGAGGGACTGGGAGAAAATCCAAGGCTTATTGCCAGAGGCCGCGGTATCGCTTATCTCGGACAGATAAATTACGCGGCTGCCGAGGAACAGTTCCTCCTTGCCCTTTCCGAAAGCAACGGTTTTATCGGCGATATCGACTATGATATCAACTACTACCTTGCAGATGCATATATCGGACAGGAAAAGTATTCCGAAGCGGAAGAAACCTATTCTGCCATCATTGATCTGCGGGAAGAGGCAAAGGCTTATTTCCTGAGGGGAAAGGTTCGCTTACAAAGCGGCTCTTATACCATTGCAAAAGAGGACTTTGACAAAGCCGTTACTTTAGCACCTAAAGATATCAAGATGGTGACGGACATCTATCTTGAACTTGCTGAAATGGGCTATCGTGAAGCCGGAGAGGAATATTTAAGGGCCGCTCTGGAATCCGGAGATAAGAGCCTGACATCCTTAAACAAGGGAAAGATCTATTATTACCTTGGTGAGTACCAGACCGCCGCAGCTTCTCTTGAAGAAGCAAGAAACGCGGACGGAAACGATGCGGATGCTTCCCTCTATTTGGGAAAAGCCTACGAAGCCGTAGGAGAGTACAATTACGCATCAAATGTTTATGAAAGCTACCTTGCCCGTAATCCCAAGGCAGCAGCGGTTTATAACCAGCTTGCTCTCTGCAAGATGTCCATGGGGGACTATGAGAGCGCCCTTGAAAATATTCAGGCCGGAATGCAGACCGGTGACACGGATTACATGAGATACCTCTCATTTAATGAGATCGTTATTTATGAGTATCTGGGTGAATTTAAAAAGGCTCAGGCACTTATGAACGCATATCTTGCAGGATATCCCAATGACAAGGATGCCCTGAGAGAACAGAAATTCTTAGAGACCAGATAACCAATCTGAAAAGGAAAAACATGATCAACAAACTTATTGAAAAAATCGAGAAAACACAGGCACCCATTGTTGTAGGACTTGATCCCATGATGAAATTCGTGCCGGGATATATACAGAAAAAGGCCTTTGATGAGTTCGGAGAAACTCTTGAAGGTGCTGCGGAAGCTATCTGGCAGTACAACAAAGGCATCGTTGATGCGATCTATGATCTTGTTCCTGCGGTAAAACCCCAGGTTGCAATGTATGAGCAGTTCGGTATCCCCGGAATGATCGCATTTAAGAAGACAGTTGATTACTGCAAGGAAAAAGGTCTTGTAGTGATTGGAGATATCAAGCGTGGCGACATCGGATCAACTTCCGAAGCATATGCTGTGGGACATCTTGGAAAAGTAACCGTTGGTTCAAAGGCATATTACGGATTTGACGAAGACTTCGTTACCGTTAACCCTTACCTTGGTTCCGACGGTGTTAAGCCCTTCGTAAAAATCTGTAATGAAGAGAAGAAGGGCATATTTGTTCTTGTTAAGACATCCAATCCTTCCAGCGGAGAGTTCCAGGACAGAACCGTTGACGGCAAGCCTCTTTATGAGCTTGTGGGCGAAAAGGTTGCTGAGTGGGGCGCTGAGTGCATGGGAGATAAATACAGCTACGTCGGAGCTGTTGTGGGAGCTACTTATCCCGAGCAGGGCAAGATCCTCAGAAAGGTAATGCCCAAGTCCTTCATCCTTGTTCCCGGATACGGAGCACAGGGCGGAAAGGGCGCAGACCTTGTTCATTTCTTTAACGAGGACGGACTTGGAGCCATCATCAATTCCTCAAGAGGAATCATCGCAGCTTATCAGCAGGAACAGTATGCATCATACGGCGAGACCGGTTATGCGGATGCATCAAGAGCAGCGGTTCTTGCAATGAAAGAAGACATTAAACAGGCATTGGAAAGCCGCTAATCATTTTAAATATAGGGAGAACTATTATGAATTATGACGTTATAATCATCGGCGCAGGCCCCGGAGGAATCTTCTCCGCATATGAGCTTACAAAGAAAGCGCCTCAGTTAAAGGTAGGAGTATTTGAGACAGGTAATCAGCTCAGCGAGCGTCACTGTCCCATCGACGGAGATAAGGTTAAGTCCTGCATCAAGTGCAAGACTTGCGCCATCATGAACGGATTCGGCGGAGCAGGGGCATTCTCCGATGGTAAGTACAATATTACCAACGATTTCGGCGGAACTCTTCATGAGTACATCGGAAAGACCAAGGCTCTTGAGCTTATGAACTATGTTGACGAGATCAATGTTTCTCACGGTGGAGAGAATACCCATATGTTCTCAACCGCAGGAAGTGAGTTCAAGAAGCTTTGCATGCAGAATAAGCTTACCCTTCTTGATGCATCCGTAAGACATCTCGGAACCGATATCAACTATGTGGTTCTCGGACAGCTTTACGACGAGCTCAAGGATAAGGTTGATTTCCACTTCAGAACACCCGTAAGCGACATCGAGCAGATCGACGGCGGCTACAGAATCACCTACGGTGAGGGCGAGACCGCTGAGTGTAAGAAGTGTATCGTATCCGTCGGACGTAGCGGAAGTAAGTGGATGGAGAGCGTTTGCCAGAAGATGGGCATTCCCACCAGCTCCAACCGTGTAGATATCGGTGTACGTGTCGAGATTCCCGCAGAGATCTTCTCACACCTTACCGACAAGCTCTATGAGAGTAAGATCGTTTACCGTACCGCTAAGTTTGAGGACGCAGTAAGAACCTTCTGTATGAACCCCAACGGTATCGTTGTTAACGAGAATACCAACGGAATCGTTACCGTTAACGGACATAGTTTCGAGGATCCTTCCAAAAAGACCAACAACACCAACTTCGCACTCCTTGTGGCTAAGCACTTCTCAGAGCCCTTCAAGGATTCCAACGGATACGGCGAGTCCATCGCAAGACTTTCCAACATGCTTGGAGGCGGCGTAATCGTTCAGCGTTTCGGCGACCTTGAGAGAGGAAGACGCAGTAACCAGAAGAGAATTGACGAGGGTACCATACAGCCCACACTTAATGCAACACCCGGTGATCTTTCACTTGTTCTTCCCAAGAGAATCCTTGACGGTATCATCGAGATGATCTATGCACTTGATCGTATTGCTCCCGGTACCGCAAATGACGATACTCTCCTTTACGGTGTTGAGGTTAAGTTCTACAACATGGAAGTTAAGCTTAACGAGCGCCTTGAGTGTAACTATCCCGGACTCTTCATCATCGGAGACGGTAGCGGAGTTACCCACTCACTGTCACACGCATCAGCAAGTGGTGTTTACGTAGCAGATATTATTGCGCAGGAGTCATAAGTTTCGTAAATATTAAAAATTTATGTACTTTTGTAATATTTTGTGTTAAAATGACAACACTTGTGTCACTTTTCGTGTTATTATAGTAAAGTACATCCCACAAAGCAGGTGATAACTATGCAGGATAATGATATCGAATATATGAGACAAAAGATGGCGGAGTATCGTTCCGGCCTTGAACCTCTTGTCAGGTATTTGCCCTGGCTGGAGCAGGCTACGGAAAAGACAGCATCGTCATTATACAAGGGCAATGGACTAGATACACCTCAGTCTCTTGCTGTTCCGGTATACGATTCGACGCTGATGTCGTTTATCAAAGAAGCGACAAACTCCACATTCATGGATCGTAATTATCCATACGTATATACCCGTAAGAGCATAAAGAGTCCGGAAGATGAGAGGAAACTCATTGAGCAGGCAGATTATCGCAACTGGGACATTCTTTGCGGTATTTTATCCAAGTATGTTCTGGGCGGACGTACGAGAGCAGTTTTATGGAGTCAGGGAGTATCTGAAAAAATCTTCTTCCTGTGTATTTCAAAAATGCTGCAGATCGTAACGGAGTGGAACGCTGAGAGAAACATCAGATAATCTTGTTACGGCAGATAATTTGCTTTATCGGATTTTGAGAGAGATTTGGTTTTAATAGTTTTAGAAGGGATTTTTCCGCAATGGGTGACAAATCAGTCAGAAAGAAGCAGTACATTTTAGAAAAGGCTCGCGAAGTTTTTTCACAGAAGGGTTACAAGGACGTAACCATGAAAGACATCGTAGATGCATGTGATATTAGCCGTGGCGGTCTTTATTTATATTTTGAAAGCACCAGACAGTTGTTCATGGAGATCCTGCAGAAAGAGCAGGAAGGGGACGACATCTTCAGTGGTAAAATATCCGAAAATTCAACAGCAGCAGAGATATTGGTTCTTTTCCTTGTAGAGCAGAAAAAAGAGATCATCCGTAAAAGAAACTCCCTTACCAAAGCTATCTATGAATTTTATTTCCAGGAGAGACCTGAAAAGAAAGAAGATATTTACAGACAGGATTATGATTCTGCGGTAAAGATCCTTCAGAAGGTCATCGAGATGGGCGTGGCAAACGGTGAACTTACCTGCGATAAGCCTGAAGAAGCAGCAACGAATATCATGCTGACTTTGGAAGGACTTAAGGTACAGTCCGTTACTATCGGTATTTCGGCAGAACTTATAGACAAACAATTCATCTATATCCTCAGCACGCTTGGAGTTGAGGACGAGTCCGACAATGCATAGTTTTATTTAGCTTTATATAAAAAACCAAGCAGAAGGAGACCCTTCTGCTTTTTTATTGGAGAATACATGAAGGAAACAGTATTTGAGTATGAACTTCCCGTTGGGGAGTCATATAAGGTCTATAGAAACAGGATCATGCCCGAGGCGGAGATCAATTCCCCCGGAAGAATTTCCATTGTCAGCGGTATTCACGGAGACGAACTTGAAGGTCAGTACATCTGTTATGAGGTAGCAAGACGCATTAAGGAACATCCCGAGTATCTTATGGGTATCGTGGACATATATCCTGCAGTCAATCCTTTCGCCATTACCATGGCAAGCAAGACCAATCCACTTTTCAAAAATGATATGAACCGTTCCTTCCCGGGTAATTCCGAAGGAAATCTTATAGAGCGTGTGGCAAACAACCTTGTTGAAAGCATCCTTGGATCGGATCTTTGTCTTGATATTCATGCCAGCGATATTTTTGTCAGAGAAATCCCCCAGGTAAGACTCAGCGAGGACTTTGCGGAAAGCCTTCTTCCTTTTGCAAAACTTACCAACGCGGACATGATATGGATGAATGCCACCGCAACGGTACATGAGTCAACTCTTGCACATTCTCTTAATGCCCTTGGTATTCCCACTCTTGTTATTGAGATGGGACAGGGACATCAGATCTACAGACCCTATGGTGACCAGATCGTTGACGGAATCTTCAACATTATGTGTGAACTTGGAATGTGGACGGGACCGAGACCCAGAACACAGCTTCCCGCCATTTCCAGCGATGGTTCCGTTGAGTTTATAAGAACGGAAGTGGCCGGAATTTTTATGCCCCTTACCGAGCACAATCATTTCGTCAAGGCAGGAGAGACCATCGGAGAGATACTTGATCCCTTCAGCGGAGAAAAATTGGAAGAGATCGTTGCCGAACAGTCAGGACTTTTATTTACTCAGAGGATCTTCCCCATTGTACATGCGGGTGACCTTTTGGCCAGAATCCTTACAGGAGCGTTTTAAAGATGCAGAGCGTTGATTTATATACATATAAGTCCATATACCGTACAGAACTGACGGTAAAGGGGTATGTTTTCGGCACAGGTCAGAAGACTGCGTGCATCGTGGGTCCCACAAGGGGTAACGAGTACCAGCAGCTCTATATCTGCAGCCAGCTTGTAAAGAAACTTCAGGAACTTGAAAAGCTTGGAGTTATCGCCAATGATAAGCAGATCATGGTCATTCCATGCATCAACCATTATGCTTTCAATCTCACTAAGGATTTCTTCGGAGTTAAGGATCAGGATCTGAACTTTTATTTTCCCGGAAATGACAGTGGTGAGCCCATATCAAGAATGACGGGAGAACTGTTTAATCAGATCAAAGAGTACTCCTACATGATCCAGTTCTCATCCTTCTACGAGAGGGCTGAGTGCGTGCCCCATGTAAGAATGATCGAAAATGGTTCTGAGAATGTATCACTGGCAAACCTGTTTGGCCTTCCTTATGTTGTTGTAAGAAAGCCTGTACCGACGGATACAGCCACTCTTAACTACAATCTTCAGACAGAAGAGAACAGTGCATTTACCATTTATACAAAGGCAAGGGAGAAACTTGACGATAAGTGCATGAAGAATGCCATCTCGGGAGTGCTCAGATTCCTTACCAGAATGGGTGTAATGAAGTATGAGTGCCACGCCGGTTATATTTCCCATGTTCTTCATGAGGAGGATCTGGCTGATGTATTTGCACAGCGTGCCGGAATCTTTAAGCCTATTGTGGAAGTTGGAGAAGACGTAAAATATGGAGCAAAGATGGCGGAGATATTAGATCCCTTTGACGGAACCGTAAGGGAGGAAATTGTGGCTTCTACCGACGGTATAGTTTTCTTTGCCCACAATACGCCTCTTATCGACCAGTATGAGACAGCCTTTCGAATGATCCACAGGTTGCATGAATAAAAAAGCGGCCCTAAAGACCGCTGTAAAAAATATGGTGCAAAGAATATATGTCAAAAAGAGGAGAAGTCAGGTACGGTCCTTATAGTCCGCAAGGACGATGTTACCCTGCTTAATGGTCTCTTTCATATCGATTATTCTTTGATTTTCGGAACCTCGGAATTTTAGTCTGAGGTTCTTTTTTTCTTTCATGTATTCGCCGTCTACAAGCACATCCGTGAGCTTTAACAGTTCAGCCAGGTTTTCGGCATCATTGGCGGGGCTGTAATCGGGAAGGACGCGGTTCCTGGGGACTTCTTCACAGGGAGGAACTTTATCGGAAGACCAGAGCCCGGCTCTTGCCAGAAGCTCTTCGGCCAGGTAACCGCTGTAGATCCAGATTGTTTTGTAGGGATAGAGAGTCTTGATCTGCTTTGCAATCTCAAGAACTGTTCCTCTGTTGGCAGGCTCCATGGGTTCACCGCCGAGGAAGGTCATTCCCGCTATATAATCGGGAGCAAGGGCATCAAGGATCTCTTTGGTCTGCTTCTCGGTGTATTCGGATCCGTAATTAAAGTCCCAGGTGTCTGCGTTAAAACACTCTTCGCATCTGTGGGTGCATCCGCTGACGAAGAGATTGATACGGACTCCGGGGCCGTTTGCTATATCGTTTTTCTTGATAACTCCGTAATACATTGATTCATCCTTTGATCATTAAGATATAAAATAATTATAACTTTTACAGTACTATTTTCAAGTATATATTGACAATGCAACGCTGTTAGTGTAAACTAACGCATGGCGTTATTGAGAACCGTTATCATATAAGAGGTGTTTTAAAACATGATCAAAATAAGCAGAAACGATCCCTGCTGGTGTGGCAGCGGGAAGAAATACAAGCAGTGTCACGAAGCATTCGATGCGAAAATTAAAAAATACGCTCTTGCAGGAGCTTATGTTCCGGACCACGAGATAATAAAGACTCCCGAGCAGATCGAGAAGATCAAGGAAAGCTGCAAGATTAACATTCAGATCCTTGATACCCTTGATAAAGAAGTATGCGAGGGCATGGAGCTTTCTAAGATAGACGATATCGTAAACGAGATCACATACGGTGCAGGAGCGATCCCCGCTCCCCTTAATTACGAGGGCTATCCCTACAGCGTATGCACTTCCGTAAACGAGCAGGTATGTCACGGATATCCTCATAAAGGAAAGTATTTAAAGGACGGGGATATAGTTAACATTGACTGTTCAACCATCCTTGACGGATATTTCTCAGATTCTTCAAGAATGTACTGCATCGGAAATGTAAGTGAAGAAAAGAGAAGACTTGTAGAGGTTACCAAGGAATCTGTTTATGCAGGACTTGAAAAGGTTCAGCCCTGGGGCTTTTTAGGAGATATGGGTCAGGCTGTTCATGACTACTGCTACGACAGAGGTTACACAGTAGTACGTGAGATCGGCGGACACGGCGTGGGCCTTGAATTCCACGAAGATCCATGGGTTGGATACCATACCAAAGCCGGAACCGATATGCTCCTTGTTCCCGGAATGATCTTCACGATCGAACCGATGGTTAACATGGGTAAAGAAAAGATCAAGACCAACAAAGAAAACGGTTGGGAGGTTTCAACCGCTGACGGAATGCCTTCCGCACAGTGGGAGATCATGGTGCTTGTTACTGAGGACGGACACGAAGTCCTTTGCTGGTAGTTATAGTTTTACCTTTGATTTTGCGTAAACGATGAGAGGGAATTGATATGGCTAAGATGGTCACCAACATGCAGAAAGATATCATTGTTCAGAGGTTAAAGGAGAAAGGCTGCAGGATAACAAAGCAGCGTCTCATGCTTCTTGATGTCATCCTTGAGGAAGATTGCTCAAGCTGCAAGGAGATTTTTTACAAAGCCTCAAAGATAGATAAATCCATCGGAAGCGCAACGGTTTATCGAATGATAAACACCCTTGAAGATATAGGGGCCATAAGCCGCAAAAATATGTACAGGATAGCTTGCGGAACGACTTCCTGTGAGGAAATGGCTTGTACCGTAAGTTATGATGACGGTACCTTCACAGAACTCTCCGGGGCTGACTGGAACAAGGTCATTCGAGAAGGCCTTGAAAAATGCGGTTATCTTAAAGGAAGAAAGGTATCCGGCGTGGATGCAAGAAGCTGTAACTGCGCATCATAAAGAAATGATTTAAAGCGGGCATTTAAAGCCCGCTTTTTTTGTATGACTAAATCTAAAAAAATTATAAACAATCTATTAAGTTTTTTTGAATTCATCATTGTTATATAAGTGTAAAAAGAGTAAAATAATAAATGGAAATGCAGAAAAAGCTTTAATATTTTTCTGCAAGTATCATAAAAAATATAGGAGGAAATTTATGATTTTTCAGATCACAAATTTATGGCAGATCCTTGGCTGGTGTCTTGTATTTGCCGGACTTATCCTGATGAACGAGATCGGAAGACGCACTAAAGTCGGCGGAATCATTATCTTCGTGATCATTCCCGCGATCCTTACAGTTTACTTTATCCTCGCTCATTTTAACCTCTTCGGAGGACCCAACAACCCTACCGTGGCTTACATGGATGGTTGGTTCCATTACTTCAAGCTTTATGCTGCAGACATCGGATGCGTAGGCTTCATGATGATCAAGTATAAATGGGGTATTGGAAAGCAGCAGTGGTTCAAATGGTGGCCTTGGTTCATCGTTGCCGCAAACATCATGATCGCTAACGTTTCCGATATGGAATCAGCTCTTGCTGCATTCAATATCAGCGGAAACCTTAAGGGTGCATGGTGGTGTTCAAACGAAGGTGTATTCATCTACGGCGGATGGTGGAACGTAGTCAACGCTATCGCGGGACTTATCAACATCTTCTGCATGACCGGATGCATTCACCTTTATTCTTCAAGCGACAAGAACAAGTCAGATATGCTTTGGCCTGACATGACCATCTGGTTCATCGTTGCTTACGATATTTGGAACTTTGAGTATACTTACCTCAACCTTCCTACTCACACCTGGTATTGCGGTGTTGCACTTCTTCTTGCTCCTACATTTGCTAATGCACTTTGGAACAAGGGTGCATGGATCCAGAACCGTGCAAATACCCTTGCAATCTGGTGCATGTGGGCACAGGTTGTTCCTCTCTTCCAGCTTGACGGAATCTTTGCAGCAGTTCTTCCCCGCGTATACGGTGGAGCAGTAGCAAACGGTGTCAGCACCATGGATCTTTATGCTAAGGCTATCGAGATCTACAACCAGAACCAGGGTAAGACAGCTGCAGCAGGTGAGGCTATTGCCAAGATGGGTATAACAGCAGATCCTTCAATGCAGGGATTTGTAGCAATGCTTGCTCTTGGAGCTAACGTTCTTTGCATCGCTGTTATCATCAGAAATGCTATCAAACTCGGCCACAATCCTTATTCACACGAAGTATTCGTTGGTACAAAGGATTACAACGAGGCACTTGCAAGAGCAGAGAAGTAATTCTCTTCTACGATTAAATAATTATCGGGAAGTCCGTTTGGGCTTCCCGATTTTTTTTCGGGGACGCACCCTGTTACGTTTTTGAAAAATGTGGCAGGCGGGCGCCCCCACTTTGCTTTTGACGCATTTGCATAGTATTTTGAGTTTGACGCATTTGCATAGTATTTATAGTGAGTCATCATTTTTTATTGTTGCTTAAAGAAATGAGGTAGGTTAATTCAGAGAAATACATCATTTTTTCTATCTTCATATAGAAATGATGTAGCATAGAAGATAGCGGAACATCATTATTGAAAGAATTCCTTAAATATGATGTTCATCCACGTGAAGGAGAACCTCATTTTCATTAAAAATGGTATTCTATGATGTAATTAGTATCCAAGGCCTACCTCATTTTCGCTAAAGACGGTTATAAGTGATGTAATTAGTATCCAAGGACTACCTCAATCTCATTAAAGAAAGAGGTAAATGATGTATTTGCGGTGTATAGATTACATCATAAAAAAAACAAAGCAAAAAAACACAAAGCAAAAAAACACAAAACAAAAAACACTGTAAATCTTTCGACTTACAGTGTTTTTTTATAAGTGTCGGAGTGGCGGGATTCGAACTCGCGACCTCCGCCTCCCTAAGACGGCGCTCTAACCAAGCTGAGCCACACCCCGAAACAACAATAGAGATATTACCATACCGTTCAAATTAATGCAAGGACTTTTTTAAAAAAATTATCATCTTTTTCATCTTTGGTATTTTTGACGGGTTTTATGGCTATTTTAACATATTAGTGGTAAACTTATACTAATTATTTTTTAACGACGAGGTATAAAAATGTCTGAACTTATTAATTACCTTAAAGAAGCCAAGAGCCCCTATCACGCAGTTAAATATGCTGAGAAAAGACTTAAGGCATGTGGTTTTAAGAAACTGGATTTTAAAAAGGAATTTAAGCTTAAAGAAGGAGAGAAGTATTTTGTTTCCCCTTATCCCACTTCTCTTTTTGCTTTTAAGATAGGAGAAAAGGCTACCGGTACAGGTATCCATATTGCATGTGCTCATACCGACTCACCTACCTTCAGGATCAAGCCTGCTCCCGAGATGAATGTTACCGCAGGAGTTTATAAGGTTAATGTTGAGCCCTATGGCGGAATGCTTAAGAAGACCTGGTTCGACAGACCTCTTGCTGTAGCCGGAGAAGTTATGGTTAGATCTGCCAACCCCTATGAGCCCGAGAAGAAGCTTTTTGACAGTGAGAGCCCCTGGTTCATCATTCCTTCTCTTGCACCCCATATGGACAGGGAAATCGAAGAGAAGAAGCTTGATGCCCAGAAAGAGCTTATGCCCATCTTTGCCATAGATGAAAAAGAAGAGGGATATGAAAAGTCCTTTATCAAGGCTGTGGCTGATAAGCTTAAAGTAAAGGCAGAGGATATCCTTTCCTTCGACCTTACCTTCTATATTTATGAGGAGCCTGCTCTTTGCGGCGTTAACGGCGATCTTCTTCTTGCTGCAAGGATTGACAACATTGCATCCTGCGCGGCCCTCTGTGAGGCTATTACCGATGAAAAGAAGGGCAAGAGCAAGAGTAAGGATACAAACGATATTTCTCTTATTGCTCTCTATGATAATGAGGAGATCGGAAGCCGTACAAAGCAGGGCGCCGATTCATATATCTTAAATATGATCATCGACAAGATCTTTGATTCTTCTCTTTATAAAGGAAAGTCAAAGTCCGGAGCCATTGCTCAGAGCAAAATGCTTTCTGTTGACGGAGCCCATGCGGTTCATCCCAATTATCCCGAAAAGGCTGACGTTACCACCCAGTCTCTTCTCGGAAAGGGCGTAGTGTTCAAGACCAGCGCCAGCCAGAGATATGTTACCGATCCCGAGATGAGTGCGGTTCTTGTTGGCGTTTGTGACAAGAATAAGATCCCTTATCAGTTCCAGGCAAATCGTTCCGGAGCACCCGGAGGACAGACCCTCGGACCCATCGTATCTTCTTATTTACCTATTCCAGCAGCCGATCTTGGCGTTGCTATGCTTGGAATGCATTCCGCAAAGGAGACCATGTGCATGAAGGATTATGATGCACTTCTGAATCTTTCAAAAGTATGGCTTGGTTAAGGGCAATTTATTTCCCTTGAAATTTTGTATACTCCTCTTGTAAAGAAAACATGCTTTTCTGCAGGAGGAGTTTTATTATGAAGATCAGAAATATCATTTACAGCGCAGCAGCTATTGTTTTTGCCATCGGACTTATCATCGGATTTACCCTTTCCGTACACGGAACAAGCAACATAGCAGAGAGCCAGAGAAACGAATACTTAAAGGCTCGCGGAGAAGAGTACAAGGAGATCATCAGAGACTATCTTGATGAAGAGGGATATAACAATGCAGGTCTGATGCTCACATATGTTACCGAGTCCGACGGAAGCAGAACCTATTTTGTTTCCGTTCATCACAAGAGACTTGATGCATTGACCGAGGCTGAGGCAGATGAATTTAAAAAGGATATTGCTTCCCTTTCTTTCGGAGACAATGAATGTTTCTTTGAAGTAACCATAAAATAACCGTTTATGAATAGGAACGGACCACTGAATTTATAATAATTTTATGACAGACAAGGGCCAAAAGAGTTATAATATATGTTGCGGGCGAAAGAAAGCCCACACTTTAACTCAAAGGAGAGAAACATATGAATATACCCAAACCCCAGGAAGTGTACAGGCATTTTAAAGGGAATCTTTATCGTGTCCTGGCCGTCGCCAAGCATTCCGAAACCGGAGAAAGGCTTGTGGTATATCAGTCCCTCGAAAATGAAAGTGATGTATATGCAAGACCTCTTGAAATGTTCGTGAGCGCAGTGGACAAGGAAAAGTATCCCGATGCAACCCAGCTTATGAGATTTGAACTTGCAGGGGAAGATGAAATGGAAGATCCTGATATCGACGAGTTCATGAGATGCGAGACATATACAGAAAAGCTTTCTTGCCTTGTTAACATGAAGAACAGGCTTACATCCGAGAAGCTTTCTCTTCTTGCATGCACCTGTGACATCGTTCTCCCCAAGGGAGATATGATAGAGAAGTATGAGGGACTTAAGAGTTCTCTTGCTTTAAGAAGTAAATATGAGGGAACAAGACTTCGTCAGTAGGGAGGAAACAGATATGGAATATCATGAGAGAAAACGTTGGCTCTTTTTGGGACTACCTTTTACATTTACCAAGTATCACATCCGTGAGGATATGATCACAATAAATACCGGTTTCTTAAAGACAACCGAAGATGACTGCTACATGTACAAGGTTCAGGATGTTAAGCTTACCAGGACTCTTGCAGAGAAAATGGTTGGCGTTGGAACCATCACCTGTTATACCGGTGATTCCACCGATCCTCAGCTTGTGATAAAGCATATCAAGAAGTCTAAGGATGTTAAGGAATTCATCCTTCATGCTTCGGAGGAAGCAAGACTTAAGAGAAGAACCGTGAACATGCTCGACATTGGAAGCGGTGATATGTCCGATCTGGACAATTTAAACTAAGTAAAATATGAAAGTGGGATAAGGAAATGTCCTCCGCCGAATGTGATGCAGCAATAGAATATATAACAACCCTTAAAGGCGGAAGTATTAATCCGGGGCTTGAGAGGATAGCAGATCTTCTTGAGACAATGGGAAATCCTGAAAAGGACCTTAGATTTATCCATTTGGCCGGTACAAACGGCAAGGGATCTACGCTGGCATTTCTTTATTCTGTTTTAACCGAAGCCGGATACCGTGTGGGAAGATATACTTCTCCCGCCGTATTTAACTATCGTGAGAGATTCACGGTGGGAAAAAGGATGATATCCGAAAAGGATTTTGTTAAGGGAACAGAGATTGTCAGAGCGGCAGCTGAAGAGATGGCAGAGAAAGGAAAAGATACTCCTTCTGCATTCGAGGCTGAGACGGCTCTGGCATTTTGGTATTTTAAGGAGAAGGCTTGTGACATAGTCCTTCTTGAGACCGGAATGGGCGGAAGACTGGATGCCACCAATGTTATCCCGGCACCCATGGCTGCCGTGATCGCCTCCGTAAGCTATGATCACATGAACTTTTTGGGGGATACCCTTGAAAAAATAGCAGGTGAAAAAGCCGGAATCATTAAGCCCGGAAGCGCGGTTGTAAGTGCGAAGCAACACGAGGAAGCAGGGTCAGTCATAAAAAAGGCCGCAGAGCAGGCAAAGACGGAATATTACGAAGTTGATGAAGGCGCCATAAAGGACCGTAAGGTGGCTAAAGGGGCTCTGTATCAGCTCTTTGATTATAAAGACTATAAAAAGATCAAGATCGGTCTTGTGGGCAAATATCAGTTGAAGAACGCAGCTCTTGCCATAGAGGCGGCGCAGGCCCTCAGAGACAAAGGACTTAAGATCACAGACAGCGCCCTTTTAAAGGGGCTTGAAAACGCAGTATGGCCCGGAAGATTCCAGAAGGTTTCCGATAAGCCCTGCGTCATCGTGGACGGTGCTCACAACGAGGAAGCCGCTGAGAGACTGGCAGAGTCCATAGATTATTATTTTACAAATCGAAACATCGTATATATAATGGGTATGCTGAAAGATAAAGAATACGAGAAAGTCAGCAGGATCACCGCAGAAAAAGCAAATTGCATCTTCACGGTGACAACCCCAAATAATCCCAGAGCCCTAAACGCCATAGAATTGGCGGAGACGGTTAGGCATTTCAACAAAAATGTCACCGCTGCAGATTCTATAGATGAAGCCTTTGAAATGGCGAAAATGGTAGCGGGCACCGGGGGAGTAGTTATAGTATTTGGATCACTTTCATTCCTGCGATACCTGGTCAAAAAATAACTCGCACAAATGCTTGCCTGCTTAACCTGATAGCACGACCTCAAAATCCTCAGCGTAGCCCGCTACGCTTACGTTTTTGCGGTCATACTCTCAGGCAAGCATTCTTCGCATTAGTGGAGTATTTTTCGACAGCTATCTTGGGCAGAATAATGGAGCTTGCAGAAAATGGATCAGGAAAAAATAAAACAGGCCGTTAGCCTTTTGATCGAGGCCATCGGCGAGGATAAAGACAGAGAAGGCTTAAAGGAGACTCCCGACCGCATCGCAAGGATGTACGAGGAGATCTTTGAGGGATATGACAAGGACCCTGCAGAGGTTCTTTCCAAGGTGTTTACCGTGGGCAGCAAGGAGATGGTCCTTGAGAAGGACATCACTTTTTATTCCATGTGTGAGCATCACATGATGCCCTTCTATGGAAAGGCAACCATCGCATATATCCCCAAGAATAAAGTAGTGGGCATCAGTAAACTGGCGAGGACCGTTGAAGTATACGCAAGAAGACTTCAGATCCAGGAGCGTATGACGGGTCAGATCGCAGATTCCATCATGGAGAATCTTGATTCCGAGGGAGCAATGGTTGTTCTTGAGGCTGAGCACATGTGCATGACCATGCGCGGCATAAAGAAGCCCGGCAGCAAGACCGTGACCATCGCCACCAGAGGATGTTTTGCGGAGAACGAAGAATTAAGAAGACAGTTTTTTGAGCTAAAGAGGGATTAGGGGATGCTTATTGGCAAGAAAGAGTTCGACTTAGAAAACAAAAGTTACATTATGGGAATATTAAACGTTACCCCCGATTCATTTTCGGACGGGGGGCGTTTTATTATCGGGAAATCCATCATTACAGACAAGGTCCTTAAGACCGTGGAGCAGATGATCGCTGATGGAATGGATATCCTTGATGTCGGAGGAGAGTCCACAAGACCGGGATATGTCATGATCTCCGACGAAGAGGAGATCGCAAGGACAGCTCCTGTGATCGAAGCGGTGAAGAAAAGATTTGATGTGCCTATTTCTCTTGATACATACAAATCAAGAGTTGCAAGGGCAGGCATTGAAGCCGGAGCAGATATGGTAAACGATATCTGGGGCTTTAAGTATTCTCCCGATATGGCAAAACTTGTGGCAGAGACGGGTGTAGCTGCCTGCCTTATGCATAACAGAAAGAACACCGATTACGGCAACTATATGGAAGATGTTTTGGCTGATTTAAGAGAGTCACTGGATATTGCGGAGAAAGCCGGAGTACCTAAGGACAAGATAGTGACGGATCCCGGTGTTGGATTTGCCAAGAGTTATGAGCAGAATCTTGAAGTGATCAATAAGCTGGAAAGACTGAAGGAACTGGGCTACCCCGTGCTTCTTGGAACCAGCAGGAAATCCGTTGTGGGATTAACCCTTGACCTACCCTCCAGTGAAAGATTGGAAGGAACCATAGCCACTACGGTCATTGGAAGAATGAAGGGCGCAAGCATCTTCAGAGTCCACGACGTAAAGGAAAACAAGAGGGCTCTTCTTATGACGGATGCTATAATTCGCGAGGCAAAAGCTTAAGTGTAAAATGAGCTGCGAAGCCGGTGACAAAGCCGGTGGCAATGGCAGCGATCATTAAATAGGGTGCATAGATAACAACTCCGGGAACGGAAGTGATGATGACCGCAACAAGAAGCTGCCCAATATTGTGGAATATTGCACCGAATATAGCCGTTATAAACAGAGCTCTGTCTCTCAGTAGTTTATTTATAAGGAACTCTATCAGGATGCAGAAAACGCCTCCCGTAAAGGAATAGAGAAAACTCATCATTTGACCGAATAGAAGGGATGTGATGAGGATCCTTACTATAAGGACGAGAGCGGCATCCTTAATCCCATATTTTTTAAGGACTACCAGGGTGATGATATTGGCAAGACCAAGCTTGACGCCGGGTATGGGAATAAGGGGCGGAATAAGGCTCTCAAGGGCGTAGATGCCGACAGAGAGGGCAGCAAAAAGGGCGAGGAGAGTTATCTGCTTAGTACGTGATCGCATCTATGGAATCCTCCTCGTTTTCATTTTTTACCACAATTACAAGCTTATGGGGCAGGCAGACAATGGGAATATGTGCCTTTATGGCATAGCCCTCTTTTACGCAAAGCTTGTTCTTACAATTTGAGTCAGAGACGCAAATGTCACCGTCTTTGATGGTGACAGTGTTATATTCGAAATCGTCATCGTAACCGCCGGTTATATCAAAAGAACCGTTGGATGTTGTAGACAGGTCAATGGTCTGTATTAATTCGCCGTCTTTATAGATATAAGCAATGTTGCCGGAATTATTGGTTCTCTTTAGCAAAATGGCGCAGAGACTTATAAGAAATATCAGTCCGATGACGACAGATAATACAATGATCCTTTTATTTGATTTTTTTGTTTCGTTGTTTAAATCTGACATAAGAAAAGTATACCAAATATGAAGCAGGAAGTAATTTCTTTTTTTGAGAATAATTGCAAAGAGCTGCCCACGCCAACTTGGGACCTTGAAAATGCAGACGAATTCTTTACGGGTATCCTAAAAAAGGATATTGAAAAGATCATTGATATTGTAGACAAGGCTGCTGATTCCAGAGCTTTTACAGAGGCGCAAAAAACGGTATTTAAGCATGTTTATGCCATGCATTTAAAACTGGTTAAGGCCGATGTTGAGGGCGCAGGCCATGTCCCCTTTGATCTTGATGAAATGAGTGAAGAAGACAGGTCACGTATGCCATGGCTTGTGACAGAGCGCTGTAAGGAGATCTACGACGGACTATTTCTGCTTCCCATGAGCTTTGTCAATGATGTCATATATAACGGCTTTTCCGATCTTTCGCTTTTTATTCACCACAGAGATATATCGGGGCTTATCAGGAAATACAGAAAGTATTTCGGAAAGATCTATGAGAACAAAGCCGATGATTTCTTTATGGATAGATTTACAGGACTTACAGAAAAGTATGATTTCCTATTCGAAAACATAAAGAAATATTTTTCGTTCAAGCTTCAGGTCCTTTATCCGGGAGCGGCCGTTGACTATTATGTTTTGGAACCTGTTTTCGCCTCAATGTTTGCAAACCAGGTTTTGATCCTGCTCCTGGTAACATATTGTGAGAAGAATGATCTTGATCCGGATGCTCTTATAGGGCTCATAGAGAAAACAGAGAGGCTTCTCAGCATTAATAAAGGCTTTAATGAAAGATTAATGGATAAGATGAGAGAAGAATTGATCTGATGGACAACAGGAAGATCATTAAAAAGAGAATATTGGTGATCACCATCATTACACTGATCATTACTGCATCCGTAGTTTTAAGCATTTGTCTCGGAGAAAAGATAATCGCTTTTGTCACCAATGCAGAGGCTGTAAGAAATCTGGTGGACAAATATCCTTTTAAAACAAGGCTAATCTTTTTGGCTATAACCATAACCCAGATAATCCTGGCTTTTATCCCCGGGGAACCGGTGGAACTGGCTGCGGGATATGCTTTCGGGGCTTTTGAAGGAACCGTACTTTGTCTTATCGGAGCCATGATCGGAAGCACCATAGATTTTATGATCGTAAAGCTTTTTGGAATGAAGATAGTAAAGGTCTTCTTTTCCGATGAGCAGATAGGAAAGCTGAAATTTCTTAAGGCATCAAAAAAGAGAGATTTTTGGATGTTTATGATCATGTTCATTCCGGGAACGCCAAAGGATGCTCTGAGCTATGTTGCGGGACTGACGGATATCTCACTTTTAAAATGGATCCTTATAGCGACTTTCGCAAGGCTTCCTTCTGTTATAACATCCTGCGTCGGAGCTTCGGCTCTTGGAGAAAACAGGATCCTTTTTGCGGTGATAGTTTTCGGGATCACCCTGCTCATAAGCCTTGCGGGATGGTTCATCTATAATAAAATCTGTGAGGCTCATGACAAGAAGGCTTGATCTACGCTATAATGAAGAGGATGACTGCACTGCGGTCAATACTTTTGGAGGTTTGCTTAAATGTATCAGCACAAAGTTCAGTATTATGAAACAGACAAAATGCTTGTAACTCACCACTCCAATTACATCAGATGGATGGAAGAGGCAAGAGTTGATTTCCTCGATAAAATGGGATGGCCCTATACAAAGCTTGAAGAACTCGGGATCATTTCCCCGGTAATCTCCGTTGGAGGAAAATATAAAAAGAGCACTACCTTTGATGATCTTGTGACCATTGACGTTAAGATCACAGAGTTTAAAGGCGTTAAGCTTAAACTGTTCTACACCATGACCAATCAGAATGGTGAAGCCGTATTTGAGGGAACTTCCGAACACTGTTTTTTAACAAGTGAAGGAAAGCCCATGATGCTCAGAGTATCCTATCCGGATTTTTACAACGCGATTATGGAGACCTATGAAAAACAGTGATTACAGAGTGATACGCATCCGTGAGCTGGAAGTATTTGCCTACCACGGTGTGTTCGAAGACGAGACGAAAAACGGTCAAAAATTCTATATCAATGCAGAGCTGAAACTGGAGACCAGAAAGCAGGATGTTACCACCGATGATCTTAACTGTACGGTGAACTATGCGGAAGTATGTCAGTTCATGACAAAGTTCATGAAGGAGAACACCTGCAAGCTCATAGAAAAGATCGCAGAGCTCCTTTGCAGGGAGATCCTTATCAGATATCCACTCATCAACGAGGTGGTCCTCGAGATAAGAAAGCCTGAGGCACCCATAGGTCTTCCTTTTGAGTCGGTTTCTGTAGAGAGGAAGCTGTCAAGACATACTGCATTCTTATCCATTGGTTCAAATATGGGAGACAAGCACGGATACCTTGACAGAGCACTTGAGATGATCGGAAGATCTCCTCACACGAGATTTATCTGTGAGTCCGAGAGATTTGTTACAAAGCCCTATGGCGGAGTGGAGCAGGATGATTTTGTAAACAGTGCGGTAATGATCGAAACCTTCCTTTCTCCCTTCGAGCTTTTGGACTTTTTACATGAAGTGGAAAAAGAACAAGGGAGGGTCCGTACAATTCACTGGGGTCCCAGAACCCTTGACCTTGATATTATTTTTTACGACGATATAACAGTTTCGGAGAGTGATCTTATCATTCCACATATCGATATGCAAAACAGATTGTTTGTACTTGAGCCCCTTTCAAAGATTGCCGGATATTACAGACATCCTGTTTTAAACAAGACTGTGGCTGAGCTTTATGAGGAGCTCAAAGCAAGAGAAGAAATGTAGGCTTTATTGGGGGAGTTTTATGAAAAAAGAATTGATCAAAGGCGCTCTGGCTGTAGTTCTGGCGTCTGCTTCGCTGATCATGAGCGGATGTGCTTCCGCGGGAGCATTATCCGGCGTAACACCGAAGGTTGAGATCATCATGGATACGTATGTAAACTATCAGATCGATCCGGCTTCCGGTAAGAAATACGAGACGGTTTGCGACAGCCTTTCGGACAAAGGAAAGAATCTTGAAAAGAATCTCCTTTCAAGACATGAAGCAGAGTCCGAGATATCAAAGATAAACGAATCCGCGGGAAGCACCGATGGTTACCTTCTTTCTGAGGAAATGGAAGAATATATAACCGCATGCCTTGAAATATCAAAGGAAACCGAAGGAGCTTTTGACATTTCACTTGGGGCTCTCATACAGCTTTGGAACATTGACGAAGCAGCTAAAAACGAAGCTGTCGGCAGTGATGAATTCGTCGTACCCACAGAGGAAGAAATAAATAAAGCAAAAGCACTTTGCGGATATGAAAAGATAAAGATTGATAACCATCGGATATACATCCCCGAGGGAATGATACTTGATCTTGGCGCGGTGGGAAAAGGAATCCTTTTGGATGAATTTGCCAAAGAATCCGGAAAGATCAAAAACGGTTTTATTTCCGCCGGCGGAAGTATTGAAACCTTTGGAATTAAAAACGGTGGAGGAGACTGGTTCATTGGTGTAAAGGATCCTCGCTCAGATGATCCTACACCGGTCGTAGCGCTACCCCTCCCCGGAGGATGTGTGATCTCAACATCGGGAGATTATGAAAGATTTATCATGAAGGATGGTGTAAGATACCATCATATCCTTGATCCTCGAACGGGGCGCCCTGCAGACAGCGGCCTTGCATCAGTTACTGTTGTTCTAAAAGAAGATGATAACAGCGGACTGATCTCGGATGCGTTGTCAACAGCCATCTTTGTTCTCGGAGAAGAAAAAGGAAAGGCTTTGGCTGATAAGTATAAGGCATATGTTTTAACGATAGGAACCGATGGAAGTAAGGATTCTTATGGTTCCGACTACATTACAAAATAAAGGATTTAGCTTGAAAGGACATGACATGAAGGAAGAACTCATGAAGAAAATAGACGCGCAGCTTCCTCCTGATGAGGAACTTGCTCTCCTTGCAGACTTTTTTAAAGTCTTTGGAGATATGACAAGATTAAAGATCCTTAACGTGCTCCTTATTTCCGAACTTTGCGTTCAGGATATAGCAAAAGCTGTTGGAATGAGCGAATCGGCGGTTTCCCACCAGCTTAGAGTCCTTAAACAAATGGATCTGGTAAAAAACCGCCGAGAAGGCAAAACCATATTTTATTCACCTGCCGATACCCATATCATTACGATCCTTAACACCGGTATCGAGCATATCGAAGAAGATTAATTATTGTTTATCCCTTTAATCCCGGGTTTGCCGCAGTAAATGCGCTGTATGAGGTGGAACCCGGGTAGGAGTGATAAATGATACCGTCTTCGAAAAAGTCCTTGAAATACACATATCTGGATGTGATATTAATTTTGCAATATTCTCCGGAAGCCAGCAGTGTCGCACCGCTTCCGTCCGTATTCATGAAATACAATCCCGAATCACTGCCCATGGTCTGGTAGTAAACAAATCCATTACCAACATTAAAATGCTGTACCCTTTCTTTGCAAAGGATCTCTATTTCACCTCCGCTTAAATTGTAGCGGCGGATCTGATATCCGTTCCCAAGGTCCATATAGTAGATGTATCCGTTGTAGTATACAGGATTCCACACATTCTCCGAAAGCAATGTTTGGACACCGCCGGTCCTTGTATCGAACTTTTTAAGGTCGTGGCTTCCTACAGTTTCGTTGTAATAAATGCTTCCGTCGTATGCCGAAGCGGGATCCAGGACGTACCTGCCGATCTCTGTGTAATCTTCCCCGTCTGTTTTCATGCTGGCAAAAGCAACCCCGTCATCTGTAGTGACCTGCATATAGATGGTGTTGTCAACGAGCTGGGCCGTAATAACGACTCCTCTTAAAAGGGAGGTGGCGTCTTTACCGTTTGTCTTTACTCTGTTAAAGGAATAGGGAACGCGGACGCTTCCGAGGCCGGCTTCTCCGGATTCGCTTCTCTGGAAGAAAAAGAGATAATCCTCGGCTCCGAGAATATTGCTGATGACTGCACCGGAAACTTTTTGGATCTCGGTCTCGTCGGGATTCATGCTGTAAAGAGTATCATTGTCGAAGGAGTTGGCGAAATAAACCTTTCCTCCAACTTCGCAGAACATGCCTCCGTTATTTATGTTTCCGCCCGAGTTTCCTACGGTTCCCAAAGGAAAATCGCCTATGCTCTTGTCCCTGGTATTGAAGACAATGGTATATACACCGCCTGCAACGGCAAGTACGGCTAAAATGATTATGATGATCAGGGTTCTTTTGTTATTTTTTTTCATAACTTTTTCCCTCTTAAAGAATTAAAACAAAGAATAAAAGAAAATCTCTTCTTAACTCAAGTATAAAGCATAGAAATCTTGCTATCAAGCGCATTTTAAGATATATTTAAAGGATAGAACGAGAATAAGAGCAAAGGGTTTTCTGACATGGATTTACTTGATTTAAGAAACAAACTCGATGAGATAGATTCGGATATCGTAAAGCTTTATGAGCAGCGCATGGACGTGTGCTCCAAGGTTGCTGAGTACAAGATCGAAACCGGAAAAAAGGTTTATGACAAGACCAGAGAACTTGAGAAGCTGGATAAAGTATCCTCATTAGTTTCCGGAGATTTTAACAAGCACGGCATAAGAGAACTCTTTGAGCAGCTTATGAGCATGAGCCGTAAGCTTCAATACAGGATGCTCTCAGAGCATGGAGCAGGCGGAAAACTTCCCTTTATCGGAATGGATGACCTTGATACCGCAACTGCAAGAGTAGTATTTCAGGGAGCAGAGGGAGCCTATTCCCAGATAGCCATGGAAGAGTATTTCGGCGACAAGATAAGATCCTTCCATGTGGATTCCTTCAGGGATGCTATTTCAGCCATCGATGAGGGCAGTGCAGATTTTGCGGTTCTTCCTCTGGAGAATTCAACAGCCGGAACCGTTAATGAGATCTACGAGCTCCTTGTTGAGTTTGAGCAGTTCATTGTTGGAGAACAGATCATAAAGATCAGGCATTGTCTCCTGGGAACTCCCGGGGCAAAGCTTACAGATATAAAGACTGTATTTTCACATCCTCAGTCTCTCATGCAGTCCGCAGGTTTTCTTAATGATCATGCATGGCAGCAGATCAGTATGAAGAATAATGCCTTTGCTGCAAAAAAGGTTTCCGAGGATAAGGACAAGACTCAGGCAGCAATTGCCAGCAGCCTTGCCGGAAAGATATATGGCCTTGAGGTCCTTAAAGAAGGTGTCAATGACAACGAGGATAATTCCACCAGATTTATCATTGTCACCAACCAGAAAGTATTTAAGAAAGATGCTAAAAAGATCAGCATATGTTTTGAACTCCCTCATGAGAGCGGATCACTGTATCACATGCTGAGTCACTTTATTTATAACAATATAAACCTTACCAAGATAGAGAGCCGCCCCATCAAAGAAAGAGCATGGGAGTACCGCTTCTTTATCGATTTTGAGGGTAATCTGTCGGATGAATCAGTCAAAAATGCATTAAGAGGTCTCAGGGAAGAAGCAATCAACATGCGGATCCTCGGTAACTACTAACTTTTCAAAAGGGAGGATGTTATGAGAGAAAAAGAGCTTATTGTATACAGAAATTTTGAAGACGGAAAGCTTCTTGAAAAAATGTCTTATCTTATGTCCAATTACGACGACGCAAGTCTCGGAAAGGGCGATCTAAGAAATCTTATGTATGAGTGTCTTCATGAACTTATCGAGGAGGCCGGAAATTACGGCTTCCACGGTAACCTTTGGCATACATATCTTACCAATCTCCTTGTGAACAACGAAAACAGCTACAGTTGCGGTTGCGAGATCAAAGGAGAGATCACAGGAACGATCAACCGTGCAGCTCTGCACGATATAGAAATCTTTAAAGAACTGTTTAATTTTGATTTTACTCCCGTTATGGAGACTCTTAATGTGCCTGACTTTGCCCTTGCACTTGACTATGAAGCTAGTACAAGAGAGAGCAAGGTATATAACACCAGGATCTGTGGAAGGATATGCGATCTTTCCAAAGGTTTGGCGGGGGCCAAGGATGCCGTTTCCATGAAGGCGGTCCTTACACAGTTCTACAAAGATTACGGTGTAGGTAAATTCGGACTACACAAATCCTTCAGGATAACCCATGATGAAGACGGCGTTCATATTGTTCCCATACTGAATATCGCCCATGTTAAGCTGGATGATCTTGTGGGATATGAGAGCGCCAAGAAAAAATTAAAGAACAATACAGAATCCTTTGTGATGGGTCTTAAAGCCAACAACTGTCTTCTCTACGGAGATGCGGGAACCGGTAAATCAAGTTGTATCAAGGCCATTGCAAATGAGTATTATGAGCGGGGACTGAGGATCATCGAGGTCTATAAGCATCAGTTCCAGGATCTTAACGAGGTTATCGCTCAGATAAAAAAGAGAAATTATAAATTCATCATTTATATGGATGATTTAAGTTTTGAGGATTTTGAGATCGAGTATAAATATCTCAAGGCTATCATCGAGGGCGACCTGGAAAAGCGTCCTGCCAATGTGCTTATCTATGCTACATCAAACAGGCGGCATTTGATCAAGGAGACGGTATCCGACAATGAAAACGCTAACAGCGATCTTCACAGTCAGGATACCATCCAGGAGAAATTGTCCCTGGCATACAGATTCGGCGTTACCATTTATTTCGGCTCCCCGGATAAAAAACAGTTTGCGGAGATCGTAAAGGCACTGGCTGCAAGAAACGGAATACTTCTTCCGGAGGAGGATTTAATAGCGGAAGCGGGAAAGTGGGAACTTAGTCACGGAGGTTTATCGGGAAGGACTGCAACTCAATTCATAGATTATTTACTCGGCGCACATATGTCTACATGATTATTTGTTATTTTAAAGGAAAAATATCTCGAGGAATCCTTTGACGACTATATGTCAAAGCCCATCGAGATGAAGGCATTAAATGAACTTTTGACTAAATACCTGCCTGAAGAAAAGATCGTTAAAACAGATTCTTGATAAGGGGTAAGAGGATTATGAAAACATCATTCTACGATCCAAAATATTACGTAAATCGCGAGATCAGCTGGGTTCAGTTCGACCACAGAGTGCTCAATGAAGCCAAGAATAAAAGAGTGCCTTTGTTTGAAAGGCTTAAATTCATGAGCATTGTGTCCTCCAACCTTGATGAGTTTTTCATGGTCAGAGTTGCATCCCTCATTGATATGATCCACGCGGATTATGATAAAAAGGACATTGCGGGAATGAAGCCCAAGAAGCAGTTGGAAGCTCTGCTTGCGGAGATTCAGCTTCTTACCACCGAGCAGTACAATGCTTTCAACCGCTCCCTTTTACCCGCCCTTAAAGAAAAGGCAGGAATAGAAATAGTAAGACATCATGAGGAACTTACTCTCTCTGAGCAGACCTTTGTTGATAAGTATTTCAGAGAGACCGTATACCCGGTTCTTACCCCAATGGCAGTGGATTCATCAAGACCCTTCCCTCTTATCAGGAACAAGACTCTGAATATTGGAGCTATGGTCAAGAAGAAAGGTGTGGAAGGGGAGTTTGAATTTGCAACGGTTCAGGTTCCCGCAGTCCTTGACAGACTTGTGCTTCTTCCCGGAAGGACAAGGGTTCAGAGAGTTATCCTTTTGGAGGAAGTTATCGAGAGAAATATTTCAAAGCTATTCCTCCACTATGATATAGTTACCGCCCATCCTTACAGGATCACCCGTAACGGCGACTTTACCATTCAGGAGGACGAGGCTGAAGACCTTTTAAAGGAGATCGAAAAGCAGGTCAAGAAGCGTCAGAGAGGTGAAGCGATCCGCCTTGAAGTAGAGGATGAGATCGATAAGAGACTTCTTAAGTTCCTTAAAAAGGAACTCAAGGTAGGAGACAATTCGGTCTTTAAGATCGACGGCCCTTTGGATCTTACGCTCTGCATGAAGATATACGGTCTTGAAGGATATGATGAATTTAGAGAACAGCAGCATCAGCCTGTTCCTGCCCCGGAATTTGAAGATGTGGGAAGCATTTTCTCCATCATAAGAAAAGGTGATGTCATGCTTCATCATCCTTACCAGAGTTTTAAGCCTGTAGTTGATTTTATTAGGGAAGCTGCATCCGACCCCAAGGTTCTCGCAATCAAGCAGACTCTTTACAGAGTCAGCGGTAACTCCCCTATCATTGCAGCTCTTGAGCAGGCTGCTTCAAATGACAAGCAGGTTACGGTTCTGGTAGAACTTAAAGCAAGGTTTGACGAGGAAAACAATATTGAGTGGGCAAAGCAGCTTGAGAAAGCCGGAGTTCATGTTATCTATGGACTGGTTGGCTTAAAGACCCATTCAAAGATAACCCTGGTGGTCCGCAAGGAAGACACCGGAATAAGGCGTTATGTACACCTTGGAACCGGTAACTATAATGATGCCACCGCAAAGCTCTATACTGATATAGGTCTCTTTACCTGTGATGAAAAGATCGGTGAAGATGCCACAGCGGTGTTTAATATGCTCTCAGGGTATTCTGAACCCGAGGGATGGAATGACCTTATCCTTGCACCCATCTGGTTGAAGGACAGGTTCCTTGAACTTATTACAAGAGAGACAAGGAATGCAAAGTCAGGAAAGAAGGCGCGCATTGTAGCTAAGATGAACTCTCTCTGCGATCCCGATATCATTGCAGCTCTATATGCCGCAAGTACTGCGGGAGTTAAGATAGACCTTATAGTTCGCGGAATATGCTCCCTTAAGGTTGGGATACCCGGCGTCAGCGAGAATATTACGGTTCGCTCAATCGTCGGTACTTTCCTTGAACACAGCAGGATCTTTTACTTTGAAAATGGCGGAAAGAGTGAGGTTTATTGTGGAAGCGCGGACTGGATGCCCAGAAATCTTGAGCGTCGCGTTGAGATAGTATTCCCTATTAAGGAGAAGAGACTTCAGGAAGAACTTAAACACATCCTTGATGTTGAAATGCAGGATAACATTGGGGCTTCCATTCTTCAGCCCGAAAGTATACAATACGTTAAGCCCGACAGGCGCGGAAAGAAGACTGTCAACTCTCAGGAGATATTTGTTCGCGAGGCACAGGAAAAGTATGAAGCTGTATTCCCGGCGCAAAAGGAGACTAAGCGGCGTTTTGTGCCTGTTATGAGCAGCCCCGTCCCCGAGGACACAGTGAAGCTTGCGCATAAGCGTAAAAAACAAAAAAATAATAGTTAAGGAACAGTCTAACTGCACTTGTGCCTTGAGAATCTTATAGTTTGGAGATTTTGTAACAATGAAGACTTATTTAGCCTCTGCGTCACCAAGGAGAAAGGAACTCCTTGCACAGATAGGGATCGAATTTGAGATCAAGGTCAGTGATGCTGACGAAAAGAGCGACATCACCGATCCTGCAAAACTTGTGGAGGAACTCTCAAGAAGAAAGGCTTTTGCCGTAGTAGATGAACTTAAGAAGGAAGGCCGGGAAGACTTCCGTGTTATCGGTGCGGATACCGTTGTTGCACTTGAGGGAAAGATCCTTGGAAAACCCAAGGATAAAGACGCGGCGGTAGGCATGCTTAAAAGCCTCAGCGGAAAGAGCCATGATGTATTTACCGGAGTAACCGTTGTTTACGATGATGGAAAAATGAAAACATTCCACGAGCGCACTGTAGTTTCATTTTATGAGATGACTGATGAAGAAATAAAAGAGTATGTCGAAAGCGGAGATCCTCTTGATAAAGCCGGAAGCTACGGAATTCAGGGATTTTGTGCAAGATATATAAGCGGGATCCGTGGAGATTACAACAATGTGGTTGGTCTTCCAATAGGACGTTTATACCAAGAGATTAAGAAAATTTAATTGTATACACTATTTACACATATTCAGTGTGTTGTATATAATTTTATATGGTATGAAAGATAGCAAAACAAAACTGAAAATATGGACCGTAATTCTTTTGACGGTAGGTGTACTTCTATTGGCAGCAGGATTTGTTACCATGTATTTTGAAAACACCGGCCGGGCAAGAAGCGGAGCGAGGGTTATCGATGATGTTTCGCAGCAAGACAGTGCGAAATCTGAGGCAGATAAGGAACTTCAAGACGACGAGGAGAATTCATCGGTAACCGACGGTGATAATTCTGATATATCCAATATTGACGATTCGGAAGGATCCGAAGAAGTTGTAGAAGAAATTGCCGAGGAAGTCGAAGAAAAAGTTTTGATCCCCAATCCTTATAAAGACTATTTTCTTGAGAATGAGGATATGGCGGCATGGATCGTGGTCCCGGGTACAGTCATAGATTATCCTGTGATGTGGACTCCCGAGGATGAAGAGTATTATCTCAAACGTGACTTTAATAAAAAGAGTAGCGCTGCGGGATGCCTTTTACTTGATACTGATTCCTGCATGGATCCTTTGACTGACAATCTCATTATTCACGGTCACAACATGAAAGACGGCTCCATGTTTGGGTCCCTCTTAAAATACGAGAAAGAGGACTATTACGAGGAGCACAAATATATTCATCTCTACGGAAAAGATTATGAGCATGTATACGAGGTAATGGCAGTGTTCCGTTCGCAGGTTTTCTATGCCGGCGATACATGCTTCAAGTTTTACAAGTTCTTTAATGCTCAGACGGAAGAAGAGTTTAATGACTTTTATGAAAACGTAAAAGAAATGTCTGTTTATGATACGGGAGTTACAGCTTCCTTCGGAGACAGATTCATTACTCTTTCAACTTGCGCCTACCACGTTGACAACGGAAGGTTTGTCGTGGTGGCAAAAGAAATTGAACCCGGCGGTTTTTATGAACCGTTTGAATAAAGGTAAACATTGGGAGGACAAAAAATGAAAAAAATAGTGAGTATAGTAGGCATGATGCTTGGCGCTCTTTTGGTAGTGGGAGTTCTTCAGAAACCCATCCACTCAAATGCTGCTACCACATACAAGCTGACTTACAATGCCGGTGAGTGGTATTCCAGCGGAGATAATGGGGTAACCTGGTATTCCGGAGGTGCATCATATATTACTGAGCACTTTCAGGATGGAGATGTGATCATAGTAGATGGTCAGAGTTCTTCAACTGAGATGATCACTTTCTCAGTTCCCGGAAAGATCGGAGAGATCGCTGTTATAGGCGGAGCTCAGGTAAATGTTACCGCTAAGGGAGCTACTCTTGCATATGCGGTAACCGGTGGCAATGTACTTATCATCAACTGCGATGTTGATACTCTTAATGCCAATCATGGTGCTGTTAACCAGGTTAACGGTAATGTCGGAAGGATAAATGCTACCTATAAGGATGGTGATCCCATCAAGGTTGGTGTTACCGGTACTGTAGGAAGTGCAAATGTACTTTTCTCAACAGATAAATGGACTCAGAAGACTGTGTACAATGTAGCAGCAGGAAAATTTGAGTTGGACAATGATGGATATTTCGTGACAAAAGCTGATTATTACAGCCTTGATCCTTCAAGCGCTCCTGCTTCAAATTCGTCAGCGTCATCCAATCAGGGCGGACAGCTTGACAAGGTTCCCAAGACCGGCAGAGGATCATTTGCAGTGATCCTTATCGCTGTAGCGGGTCTCTTCATTGAAGGCGGACTTATCCTTTACAGAAAGACAAGATAATAAATTCAACAAATAACAAAAGCCGTAGGGATCGTTCCTACGGCTTTTTGATTGCGATGATATAACTGTTAATTTTTTCCGGCTGCTTTTTTAAGTTCCGGCCAAATGAAATCCGGAACACTTAAACTTCCGTAACCGGTGCCCATTTCAAGTCCGGGTTTGTTTTCTCCGTGGAAATCGGATCCGCCGCTTATGGCAAGTCCGTATTTATCTGCGAGAGACCTTACGTATCTCTCATCTGCCTGAGTGTGTGTGCAGTAGAGCGCTTCGATTCCTACAAGACCGGCCGCTTTCATTTCTGCGATAAGCCTGTCTAGTTCCTCAGGCTCAAAATTATAGATCATGGGATGAGCCAGAACGGGAATTCCACCTGCTTCCAAAGCCATTTCTACTGCCTGAACCGGAGTGACCTTTTCTCGGGGAACATATCCGGGACATCCGGGTCCCAAATATCTCTCAAAGGCCTCTTTTGAGGATTTAACATATCCGTACTCCTGCAGATATCTAGCAAAGTGAGCTCTTGTAAGGACGCAGTTCGGAAACATGGAAAGCATTCCTTCGTAGGTTATGCCTATCCCGAGAGAGGCAAGCTTCTTGGCCATCTTCTCGTTACGTCCGTCTCTTGAATCTATAAAGAATTTAAGCTTTCCGCAGAAACTTTCATTATGGTGGTCGATGGCGAGCCCTACAACATGGACATCCCTGCCACTCCACTCTGTGGAAAATTCGATTCCGGGAATTACTTCGGGTACTTTGTCTGAATTAATACTGTGTGCAAAGGAAATGGCTTCATCTATTCCTTCAACTGTGTCGTGATCCGTAAGGGCAAAGGCTGTAAGGCCAATGTCCATGGCGTGGGTCACAAGCTGTGAAGGAGTGAAAGTACCGTCAGATTTAGTTGAATGATTGTGTAAATCTATCAAGGCCTAAATCATTCCTTTCATATGTTTTTCAGAGGATCAATCCTCATCATCTTCCTTATTTGCGGTAAATACAGTACGCTTTCTTGCCATCTCGTCGTTTGCAAGATAATCATCGTAAGTGGTGATCTTGTCGATGATGCTTCCGTCGGGAAGAATCTCGATGATACGGTTTGCGGTGGTCTGAACAAACTGATGGTCATGGCATGAGAAGAGGGCAACACCGGGGAACTTGATAAGTCCGTTGTTAAGTGCGGTGATTGACTCCATATCAAGGTGGTTGGTGGGCTCATCAAAGATGAGGCAGTTAGCACCCTGGATCATCATCTTGGAGAGAAGACATCTTACCTTCTCACCTCCGGAGAGGATCTTTACCTTCTTGACGCCGTCTTCGCCGGGGAAGAGCATACGTCCCAGGTATCCGCGGACATAGGTTACATCCTTAACGGGAGAGTAGCCGGTAAGCCAATCGGTAATGGTAAGATCATTGTCAAACTCAGCGGTGTTGTCCTTGGGGAAGTATGCCTGTGAAGTTGTAACACCCCACTTGAAGCTTCCTGAATCGGGCTCAAGTTCGCCTGCAAGGATCTGGAAAAGAGTGGTCTTTGCAAGCTCGTTGCCGCCAACAAATGCGATCTTGTCTTCATGTCCCATGATGAATGAAACATTATCAAGAACTTTCTCGCCGTTGATAGTCTTTGTAAGGCCTTCAACGGTAAGGACTTCGTTACCGATCTCTCTCTCGGGACGGAAGTCGATGTAAGGATATTTACGGCTTGAAGGACGCATCTCATCAAGCTGGATCTTTTCAAGGGCACGCTTACGTGATGTAGCCTGCTTTGACTTTGATGCATTTGCGGAGAAACGGGAAATGAATTCCTGAAGCTCTTTGATCTGCTCCTCTTTCTTCTTGTTTGCTTCCTTCATCTGACGGATCATGAGCTGGCTGGACTCGTACCAGAAATCGTAGTTTCCGGCGTAGAGCTGGATCTTGCCGTAGTCGATGTCAGCGATATGCGTGCAGACCTTGTTGAGGAAATATCTGTCGTGGCTGACAACGATAACGGTGTTGTCGAAGTCGATGAGGAAGTCCTCAAGCCATGCGATAGCATCAAGATCAAGGTGGTTGGTAGGCTCGTCCAGAAGAAGGATATCGGGGTTGCCGAAGAGAGCCTTTGCAAGGAGAACTTTAACCTTTAATGAACCGTCAAGTTCTGACATCTGGCTGTAGTGGAATTCGGTTCCGATACCAAGTCCGTTAAGGAGCATTGCAGCATTGCTTTCTGCTTCCCATCCGTCCATCTCTGCAAACTCTGCTTCAAGTTCGCTGGCACGGATTCCGTCTTCCTCAGAGAAGTCTTCCTTAGCGTAGATGGCATCCTTTTCCTTCATGATCTGGTAAAGACGCTCGTTACCCATGATAACGGTGTCCATAACAACGTATGAATCGTATTTGAAGTGATCCTGCTCGAGAACGGAAAGTCTCTGACCGGGAGTGATCACGATCTCACCATTGGTTGTATCGAGAGCACCGGAAAGGATCTTGAGGAAAGTGGATTTACCGGCACCGTTGGCACCGATGAGTCCGTAGCAGTTGCCCTCAGTAAACTTAATGTTTACTTCTTCGAAAAGGGCTTTCTTTCCTACTCGGTAGGTCACGTTATTTGCACTTATCATTTTACACCTCTTAAAAATTCGAAAATCATTTTAATACACAACATTTCTTATTATATGGGAATAAAAGTTTTTTTGCAACGTACTGACAATTGTTGTATAATCTAAGTAATAACGAATATTTGTCTGAATATTCGTTATTACTTAGATTACAAAATTGGATTTTGGAGGTTTTTGAGATGATTTGTAGCGTTTGCGGATCAGAGATTAAAGAAGGAGATAAGTTTTGCATGGCATGTGGAACAGCCGTAGAGTCTATGGCACAGGCAGCACCCGCTCCTTCACCCGTTCCGGAAATCACACCCGTACCCGAAGTAACAGCTTCACCTGCTCCCGAAGCAGCACCTGAAGCAGCACCCGCAGCACAGGGCGCATATTTTAACGATGTAGCTAATGCTCCTGCACAGCCCGCAGTAGAGCAGCCCGTATATGCACAGCCCCAGGTAGCATATGCACAGCCTCAGCAGGCAGCATACGCACAGCCCCAGCAGGCAGCTTTTGCGCAGCCTCAGACTTCATATGCTCAGCCCGGACAGCCTGTTATTCTTCCACCTGAAGCATCTTCACTTGCAACTACTTCACTTGTACTTGGTATTGTAGCTCTTGCACTTTCATGCACATTCTACTTCTCAATCGGTGGAATTATCTGCGGTGCAATCGGAATTGCCAAGTCCGGTCAGTTTATTTCCAAGTTCGGTAATGTAAGCGGCAAGGTTAAGGCCGGAAGAGGTCTCAGCATCGGCGGACTTGTACTTGGAATTGTTTGGAGCGTTATTATCTTTTTCATTATCGTTGCTGCTGTAGCATCGGAGTTCTAATGAAAAAGAAAAAAGTAATTCGTGTTTTGATCATTGTGGCAGTTTTCCTTTTTGTATCGAATTCAATTGCCACAAAAGTAATCTACGACAGTATCTTTTCCAGATATGACAGAAAAGAGCCGGTAGAGAATCTGATATCAGAAAAGTATGCAGAGCTGATCTCTAACAGAGTGGCTCTTGAGATTTCGGAGGGTAAGGAGACTCTTGCTTCTTACTACTACGACGCAGAAGATGACGGAACACTTATCGTCATGGCTCCGGGACTCCATTCCGGAGCGGACGATTACATCCCCGTTATCCACAGTTTTTATAATGCAGGTTATGACGTACTGATCTTTGATCCCCTGGGATGCATTGACAGTACAGGAAAATCCACCAAGGGATTTTCACAGGAAGTGCACGACGTAGAAGCAGTTCTTGATTTTGCCGAAGAGAATTATCCCGATAAGGAGATTTGCCTTTTCGGTCACAGCAGAGGCGGTTTCGCGGTATGCAGCCTTATAGATTCAGATCATGAGATTGGCGCAGTTATTTCCGTATCAGGTCTTAACAGCGCAATGGAAGCCATCATCGGATTGTCAACCAGATATGTGGGACAGGTTGCAAACCTTAATTACCCTTCCCTCTGGGCATATCAGGCAATGCTTTTCGGCCCTTCCATGATGGGAGTTAAAGCAGACGAGGTAATTTCAAACGGAGATGTTCCTACCTTGATCGTTCAGGGATCCGAGGACAAAACAGCTCCTGCCGGGAAGTACTCTGTTTACTCTCACAAAAACGAAATAAACGAAGAGAATGCAAGCTATATTCTTTCCACCAGGGAAGACCACAACGGTCACACCGATCTTCTTTATGACGAAGATGGTGTAAATACCGAGGTCATGGATGGAATACTTGAATTCTTAAATGAAAACGCACGTAGGATTCAGAAGGACGCATCTTAAACCTTAATAGGAGAAAGATATTGAGCAATCAAGGTCAGGACGAAAAATACGATGGACTGTATGCTCCCGGAGCAAAGGTACTTGTGGTTGATGACAACAGCATGAACTGCAAGCTTGTTAAGTCTTTGCTCAAGAAGACGGGTATTGAAGTCAGCGAGGCATTCAGTGGACAGGAGTGTTTGTCAAAGGCGGAGACCACCACCTTTGATGTTATTTTGATGGATCATTTGATGCCCGGAATGGATGGCATTGATACCTTAAAAAGACTTCGTCTCGGTGAGAGCCCCTGCAAGGATGTTCCCGTTATCGTACTGACTGCGAATCCTGATACGGATGCGCGCGAAACATACAACAAAGCAGGATTTTCCTGCTATTTAAAGAAACCGGTCAAGCCTGCTCTCTTGGAGCAGGTACTTGCCGACTTCCTTCCCGAAGAGAAGATCCAAGGTCTTGGAAAGGCATCGGAAGATTCGGATGAAGGATTTAAACCCGAAGACTATGTCATCGAAGGCCTTGATTGGGACTTTGCGAGAATTCATTTCTCTGATATGGATATTCTCAAAGAGACCATCAGTAATTTCAGGCTGATGATCACCAGAGATGCGGACCGCCTTTGGGAGTATTTTAATAAACTTGATGTTTATGGCGGAAAGATCATGAACGAGTTTGCTCTTTCTGAATACAGAGTTCTTGTTCACAGCATGAAGAGTTCCGCAACGCTTATAGGTATAGTTCCTCTTGCGGGAATGGCGTTTACCCTTGAAAAAGCAGCTATTGAAAAAGATGTCGAAGTTATTTCGGCTGTCACCAATGTATTTCTAAAAGCATGGAGATCTTATGGGGATAAATTAAAGGTTCTTTTCCCCGAAAACACAGTCACAACAACAGAATTTGATAAAGCCGAGTTCCTGGCTCATCTTACAAAACTTAATGACAGTTCGGAAGTTCTTGATATAGACAGCATGGATCCGGAGGCAAAAGCTATTTCCGAGATCGGACTTCCATGGGACGGCAAAGAAGATATTGATGCGCTATTGGGGGCAGTAGCAGCACTGGATACAGATTCTATAAGAAACCTTATCGGTAAACTTAGAGAGGAGGCGCTGAAGCATTAATGGGTAAGAAGATTTTTATTATGCCACAGGGAATGGACGAGTACAGCATCATAGCTGACCAGGCAGCCAAAACATTAAGCCCTTATCTGGATGAAGAAGTTGAAGTTGAGAGTGTAAAACTTATCAGTAACTTCCCGTCTGCACCGGGGGCATGGCAGGTTATTGAAGGCGAAGATACGGTTATCTGTACTTTGTTTGAAGAAGACGGCGGTCTTCTCGAGGCAGCGTCGGGATTTGCAAAAGAGGATTTTGACAGCATAGACAATGAAGATGCTTTGGATGCTGTGGGAGAATTATTAAACCATATCGTTGGAAACGTTGCCAAGAGCATGAGTGAGAGCGGAAAGAAGTGTGAACTCTTACCGCCAATGTACGGAGAAGTTGACAATGGTTATATTGCGGACAGGATCTGCAGAGTCAACTTACGTTCCGGAAATGCAAAGATGGGTATTTCAATAGGCGTACTTTGATATGGACAACAGGAGGGAAAAACAGTGGCAAGTATTTTAATAGTAGATGATTCTAAAACTTCAAGAAAGCTTTTAAGAGAACTCTTGGAAACAAACGGGTTTGAAATAGCGGGAGAAGCTGTTGACGGAGAAGAAGGATATCAGATGTTCAAGTCCCTTCATCCCGACCTTGTTACCATGGATATCACTATGCCTAAAATGGACGGTATCGAAAGCCTTTCACTTATCAGACACGTGGATGAGAATGCAAAGGTTATCATGATCACCGCTGCGGGCCAGAGAGAGAAAATGGTGGAAGCACTTAAGCGCGGAGCCGAGGATTTCCTTACAAAACCCTTCGATGCAAACAGAGTTGTAGAAACTATAAAAGAAGTGCTTGACATTAAAGATTAACCCGTTGTATAATACGATACGTTGCGGCGGTAAAGTCGCGGGTAAGTGCGCGTAGCTCAGCTGGATAGAGCGTCTGACTACGGATCAGAAGGTCGGGAGTTCGAATCTTCTCGCGCACGTATAATAAGGTAACAGGATCGAGAGATCCTGTTATTTTTTTGCCTTATCATGCTGTTTTACCTCATTTTTTGAAAAAATGTTCAATAATGAGGTGCCTTGAATGGGACCGTTACCGCATTTTCCTGAAAGACATACAAGAATGAGGTTGCTTGGCGGAGGGTTTAACATCATTTTCTGAGAAATGCATCTAAATGATGTTTCATATGCGAGACCGGTACCTCATAATCTTAAAAACCATACGCAATGAGGTAGCGTGAATGAGTCTGACACCTCATTTCCAGAAAAGTTGCTCAATAATGAGGTATCCAGATGTGTGAAGATACCTCAATATCCGAATTTAAGTAAGAAAATGAGGTAATTGCGTTTCCATTATTTTATAACTACTTATCATCTTATAAATACTTGTGGAGTTGACAATATTTTCGTATAATAGAAATGGCGTGTAAAAGGCGGTTTTATGCCGACTTAATCGTTTAACGAAGGCAGTTGAAAACAGTCGGAAGTAGTCGAAGGCATTTTATGAAAGAATATCAAAATTATATTTTCGATCTATACGGAACACTTATTGATATTAAAACCGATGAGGCCAAACCTTCTCTCTGGAAGAAGCTGGCGATGTTCTACAATGCCTATGGATGTGAGTGGAAAGGCTCTTCTTTGCGGAAAGCCTATCACGAGGATGTTGAACGTGAGAAGGAGATCTTAAAAGCAAGGATTCAAAAGGAATACGCCGAGATCGAGCTGAAAAAGGTTTTTGTCGCTCTTTTATTTGAAAGCGAAAAATTCCACCCTACCGACATGAAGATAGAAGGTAAGCCGGTGGATGAGCTTAGAAAGGCTTACGCCAAAAGCGAAAGCTCTAAAGAAAAGACTTTAAAGTTTGTGGAAAAGAGCGAGTTCATCGTAAATCTGGCAAATTTCTTCAGGATCGAATCCACTGTATTTTGCAGACCTTATAAGAATACCGTAAAGGTTCTTAAGGAACTGAAAAAGCGCGGAAAGAATATCTATCTTTTATCCAACGCTCAGACGGTCTTTACCATGCCTGAAATAGAGATGAGCGGTGTAAGACCTTATCTTGATGTTATCTACATATCTTCCGACTGCGAGATCATGAAGCCGCAGAAGGAATTCATGGAGAAACTTTTAAAGGAACAGGGACTTAAAAAGAGCGAGACAGTCATGATCGGAAATGACCCTGACAGCGACGTGGCAGTAGCTCTTAAGAATGACCTTGATTACATTCTTTTAAATACTTGGGATTGGTCAAAGTCAAAGATCACGAAGCACATAAACGGTCTTGTGAAAGAGATAGAGCCAAAGACAGAACATCCTATGCAGGTTGTTTATGACGGAGACATTGCAGGAATTATTTGAGGAGGACGAGAAATGTATAAACCTAATGTTGCCCCTATGGGATGGAACAGCTGGGACTGCTACGGCGCAGCTGTAACTGAGAAAGAAGTTAGACAGAATGCCGAGTTCATGGCAGAGAATTTAAAAGAGTACGGCTGGGATTATGTGGTTGTTGATATCCAGTGGTACGAGCCCGGAGCAACAACTCATGAGTACAGACCCTTTGCGGATCTTTGCATGGATGAATACGGAAGGCTTCTTCCGGCACCCGGCAGATTCCCTTCTGCAGAAGGTGGAAAGGGTTTTGCGCCTCTTGCAGAATATGTACATTCTCTCGGACTTAAATTCGGAATCCATATCATGAGAGGAATTCCCCGTCAGGCTGTTCACAAAAATCTTCCCATCCTCGGAAGCGACAAAACAGCAAGGGACATTGCAAGATCAAACAGCATTTGCTGGTGGAATCCCGATATGTACGGCGTAAAGGCCGATGAAGCGGGAAGAGCATATTACGATTCAATCTTTAAGCTCTATGCAAGCTGGGGCGTTGATTTCATTAAGTGCGACGATATCTGCAGAGAACTTCCCAGAGAGGAAGAGGAGATGGTAATGCTCTCCGAAAGCCTTCAGAATTGCGGAAGAGATATGGTGCTTTCCCTTTCTCCCGGACCTGCACTTCTTGAAAAATCCGAGCTTTACAAACAGGTTGCAAACATGTGGCGAATAACCGACGATTTCTGGGATGACTGGAAATTGCTTTATGCCATGTTCGAGCGCGCAGAAAAGTGGAGCATCCACGCCGGGGCCGGTCACTACCCCGATGCGGACATGCTTCCCATCGGTCCCATCAAACAGGACTATGACAAGAACAACAAAACTGCTTTTACACATGATGAGCAGATAACCATGATGAGCCTTTGGAGCATTATGCGTTCACCCCTTATCATCGGCGGCGAGATGACAGGCTTCGATGATTTCACCATGGGACTTATCACCAACGAAGGCATTCTTAAGATGCACAGAAATTCCCGCCACGCACACCAGGTATTCAGACGTGACATTAACGGACATGAGACCTGCGTATGGGTAGCAGCGGACTGCGAAGGCGGAATGTATATCGCTTTGTTTAACCTTAGCGATGATGATAACGAGATAACCGTTCCCTTAGAGGAACTTGAGATCAATATGCCCGTGGCCGCTACGGAGCTTTGGAGCGGACAGACCGGTGACTTTACTGAAAGCATCACGGCTTCTGTACCTGCCCACGGAGCAATGGTATTTTATGTATGAAAACATTTGAACTTATAGCACCCTGCCATTTCGGTATGGAATCAGTGCTTAAAAAAGAGATAATCGATCTGGGATATGATATCACGGAAGTACAGGACGGCCGAGTAACCTTCCTGGGAGACTATGATGCCATCTGCAGAGCCAACGTATTCCTTCGCACCGCGGAGAGAGTGCTTGTTAAGATTGGCTCATTCCATGCAGAGACCTTCGAGGATCTCTTTCAGGGAACAAAAAAGCTCCCTTGGGAAGAGTGGATCTCCGCTGACGGAAAGTTTTGGGTTGCCAAGGCTGCCAGCGTAAAGTCCAAGCTTTTCTCACCATCGGATATTCAGTCTATTATGAAAAAAGCCATGGTAGACAGGCTTAAAGAGGTTTATCACAAGAACTGGTTTGAGGAAAGCGGAGCATCATTTCCTTTGCGAGTATTTCTCTTAAAGGATGAGGTAACCGTTGGCCTTGATACCACCGGTGAATCCCTTCACAAGAGAGGCTATCGTAAGCTTACCGCAAAGGCTCCCATAGCGGAGAACCTTGCTGCGGGACTCATCATGCTGACTCCCTGGCATCACGACAGAATCCTCGTGGATCCCTTCTGCGGAAGCGGAACCATTCCCATCGAGGCAGCCATGATGGCGGCAAATATTGCACCGGGAATGAACAGGAATTTCCTTGCAGAGGAATGGAAGCATCTAATTCAGAAAAAGATGTGGTATGAGACTGTTACCGAAGCAAACGATCTTATAGACAAAAAGGTGGAGACAGACATCCAGGGCTATGACCTTGACGATGAGATGGTCAAGATCTCCCGTGAAAATGCCCGCCTTGCAGGTGTGGACAAGATGATACATTTCCAGAAGAGAGATGTAGCAGATCTTTCACATCCCAAGAAATATGGATTTATAATCACAAACCCTCCTTACGGAGAGCGTATTTCCGATAAGGAAGAACTTCCCGCTCTTTACCGTGTCATCGGTGAAAGATATGCGGCACTTGATTCTTGGAGCATGTACCTTATTACTTCATTTGAGAATGCCGAACTTGCCATAGGTCGCAAAGCAGACAAGAATCGTAAGATCTACAACGGTATGATGAAGACTTATTTCTATCAGTTTATGGGCCCCAAGCCTCCGAAGCGTAATAGAGATCAGTAATGGTAAAATACGGTAATGAGATAAATGAAATAGAAGAAGAATACGTGGACCGCACATGGTATAAGCCCATTGCGGAGTTTGCGGTGCTCCTTGTTATTTTGATGGTGGTCCTTGCGGGAGTTACCCTTCGGGCATCAACCAAGTCCGTTATCATCAGTGAAACCGTCAGGAGCAAACTCTCCGGAAGCATGTTTGAGGAGGATATCGTTACCGACTGGTTTGTAATGAAAACGGTGAATACGGGAAATGACGGAAAGATTTATGTTCCCCTTCCCATGACCGCCCGTTCCGAGAACATTTCGGTGGAAAACTACTACCAGGACTCCTCGCTCTTTATAAGGGTAGAGGGAGTTCATTCGGTAAGTTTTGAAACCGCAGAGATAACCGGAGATACAGAGCATCTGCTGACCGCAGCCTTCAGAGAGTATGGCGGCGAGATAAGGATCTGTCTTTTAATGGACGGAGTCTGGGATTACAACATTTCCCAGGACAACACCCAGCTTGTGATAACTCCATACAAGGCAAAAGAAAAGTATGAAAAGACCGTTCTTTTGGTAGCTGACAAGCCGGATTCCGCAAAGGAGAACAGCAGGATCGATTCCGCTGAGATAACTTCTGAAGTGGCTGACCTGGCAGCAAAAATGCTTTTAAACGAGCTTGCCACGGCAGAGAAGATCCCCGGAGTTGCAATTATTGCCGGAGTCACCGACAAGAGCGAAAAGAAGGATCCTGCCAGAATATATGTGGCAGAGTACAGGAGCGACGAAGAAGTTCTTGATTTTATAGACAAGTGCGAAGCAGACATGGTGGTCTTTTTAAAAACCGATGTGAGCCTTAGTCCCGATACCTACGGAATGAAGGCAGCCTATAACGGAGAGTATTTTATTCCCGAACTTGATAATGCTGCTTTGGCAGAGATCTTTTTAAGGAATACCGCCATATCAGCCAGCAACAAGGCCATAGAGATCACAGAGGCGGAAGAAGGCAGTATACTTTACAAGGTTACGATACCGGCTGCTGAGCTAACCATTGGATATGCCAGCAACGAAAAGGAAAGCTCCTATCTTAAGAAAGAAAACTATCAGCGCTATATTGCTGAAGGAATAGTAAATGCAGTAAAAGAGGTAACACAGGAATGAGACTTGTTTTTGCAACCGGAAATCAGGGAAAGATGAGAGAGATCCGCGAGATCATGGAAGATTCCGGATACGAGATCGTTTCCATGAAGGAAGCGGGTGCCTGCCCTGATATCGAAGAAAACGGAACCACCTTTGAGGAGAATGCTCTTATCAAGGCAAGAGAGGTTTCAAAGCTTCTTCCGGATGATCTTATATTGGCGGACGACTCGGGACTTGAAGTTGATGCGTTAAACAAAGAGCCCGGTATTTATTCCGCAAGATATCTTGGCCATGATACACCTTACAGCGTCAAGAACGCTGACATCATCAGACGCCTTGAGGGTAAGGTTGGAGCCGAGAGAAGTGCCAGATTCGTATGTGCCATAGCCGCAGTTTTCCCCGACGGAACCGAAAAGGTGGTTCGCGCTACCATCGAAGGACAGATAGATTTCGAGGAAAAGGGTGAGCATGGTTTTGGATTCGATCCCATCTTTTATGTGCCTGAACTTGGCTGTACTACAGCTGAAATTCCCGAAACAGAGAAGAACAAGATCAGTCACAGAGGTAAGGCACTGAAACTTATGAGGAGAGAGCTTTTAGAGCATGAAAGTACTGATCGTAAGTGATACCCACCGTTATAATGAAAATTATTTTAAAGTGGTAGAAATGCATAAGCCCGACCTGATCGTTCATTGCGGAGACATTGAAGGCAGTGAATATGCCCTTTCAGAGGGAGCGGGTTGTCCCGTATATATGGTCAGCGGAAACAATGACTTTTTCTCGGAACTCCCCGCAGAACTTGAGTTTTCGGTCGGAAAGTATAAATGCATGGCTACCCACGGACACAGATATCGCATATCCACGGGACCTGAAATGCTTTTTGCAGAGGCGAGGGAGAGAGGTTTTGACATAGTTATGTGCGGCCACACTCATAAGCCGGAGGTTAGAAGAGAAGGGGATATATATGTAGTTAATCCCGGTTCCCTTTCCTATCCCCGTCAGGACGGAAGAAAACCCTCCTATATCATTATGGAGACCGACAGATTTGGTGAAGTTCACTTCACTGTAGCTTATCTTGAATAAGGCTTGAAGCCCGTATGTAACTATTGACAGCAGATTTATGAGGTTGAAATGAAAAAATATAAGAGATTACCAAAGCTCCTTGCTGAACATCTAAGCAGGATCATAGTAATAATCATGGCAGTAATTCTTATATTGTCTATAAGCCTTCAGCTTATCAGTTCCTTTAACAAGGTTCGTTCCGATGCTGAAATGACTTTCGCTCAATTGGAAGTTATTTTGGATCGAAACGATGAAGAGATAGAACAGATCAAGCAGGATTATTCAGAATCCTGTTTAAGAAATGCCAAGGCCATTGCTTTTGGTCTTAAGGACAAGCCGGATATTATTTCCGACAGGGAAGCGCTGATCAAGTATGCTGCGCTTATGGGAGTCGATGAGATTCACATCTTCAATACAGACGGTGTTATCGTTTATGGAACCCATAAGGAATACTATGGCTATTCCTTTGATTCCGGTGAACAGATGAATTTCTTTAAGCCCATGCTTTCTGATAAGAATCTTGGACTTGTTCAGGAAGTACTTCCCAATACCGCAGAAGGAAAAATGGTTCAGTATTCCGCTGTTTGGAGCGATGACGGAGAGTTTATCGTTGAGATCGGTATGTATCCCGTTAAGCTCGAAAATCTTATGAAGAAGAACGAGCTATCCTACATTTTCTCCCAGCTCCTTATCAACGGTAGTGCAAATGTTTATTCCTATGATTCACATTCATGCGAACTCCTTGCCACCACCGATGAGACAGAAATAGGATCTACCGGCAAGGCTTTCAGCAAGAGCATAAGAGGGGAGTACTTCGGAGACGGCAGAGTCATTGATGAGATAGTAAGAGCCGGCAACGGATTCTATTATGTATGCTGCAAGAAGATCCATGATGAAGTTATGGTATATGCTTTTCCTGTAAAGAAGATCTTCCTTGATATGGCTGTCAGCATCATGCTCTTCCTTTTGGGCGAGATAATAATGTCCCTGATACTTGTTCGTTCAGTATCAAGACATATGAAGAAATATGTGGTGGATTCTGCAAACAGTCTTAATGACGGTCTGAAGAAGATAACCGATGGTGAACTTGAGACCGTAGTCAATGTTCATTCCTGCCAGGAGTTCTTTGAGATAAGCAATCATATCAACTCTATGGTCAAGAGCCTCCTCGACAATATAGATAAGCTTTCCTACATCCTTGAAAAGAGTGATGTAGCTATCGGTGTTTACGAATACGGAAACAATTCTTCCACTGTACGTTTTACCACATATGTTAAGGATGTACTTAAGCTTGACGGAAGTAAGAGTGTTGTTCCGAAAGCCGAATTCATGAGAGCTATCGACAGGTTTAAGATGAGTGCGCTTGTGGAGTCTCCCGATGTATACGAGGTTAGGGTCCCTGTTGAGAATAATGTGACCAAGATCGTATATATCCATTTCGAGGAGAATGTCAGGGATGATGATACCTTCGGCATTATCACGGATGTAACGAAACAGATCCTCGAGAGAAGACGTATCGAGATGGAGAGAGATATGGACCTTCTCACCGGACTTTATAACAGACGCGGTCTTGAAAACAGACTGGAAGCTCTTAGAAACAACGACAAGGTTGTTAAGTACTGCGCTCTTATAATGGTTGATGCGGATTGCCTCAAAGAGACAAATGACATGTACGGACATGCCATCGGAGACATGTATCTTAAGAAGATCGCAGACACCATCAGCAGTATCGGAACCAAGGAATCCATCAGTGCAAGACTGGGAGGAGATGAATATGTTCTTTTCCTCTACGGATATAATTCAGAGGATGCGGTTAAGGAAGATATCAAAACTTTATATGAGAAACAGGATATCCCTGAGGTAGATATTGCAGATGAACTGTCCATTCCGGTTAAGTTCTCCGTTGGTTATTGTATCTCAAAGGGATGTTACGATATTGAGGGAATGACTGAGCGCGCTGACGAAGACATGTATGAGAACAAGCGCTCTAGAAAAGGAGATAATATCAGATAGTTTTATTGTCTGATATCGGAGATTTAAATTGAAGAGTTTTAAAAAGATCCTGCCCACCATTCTTTGGCTGGGGGCAGCAGTTATGTTTTTCCTGTATGCCGTTGTGGTATACAAAGTAGGCAGCGGAACGGGATTCTATGTGGTATGGCTGGCAGCAGGGGTTTGCTGTATCCTTATGGAAATCTTCAGAAGGATAAAACTTTGGAGCAAACTTCCGACGCCGATAAAGGCCATCGTCCTGGCGGCTTTTTTCGCAGCTGTCGCATTGTTCATCGTGGTAGAAGCATTTATCATAAGTGGCTTTAACAAAAAGGGAGAGCCCGGTCTTGACGCTGTTATTGTTTTGGGAGCTCAGGTAAGAAGCACCGGCCCCAGCATCGTTTTAAAGTGCAGACTTGATAAGGCATACACATATTTAACTGAAAATCCCGATACTCTTTGTATCTGCTCCGGGGGACAGGGCTCAAACGAGCATGCTCCCGAGGCTATTGTTATGAAAGAGTACCTTGTTGACAAGGGAATCTCCGAAGACAGGATCCTTATCGAAGACAAGTCTAGGAATACCATCGAAAATATTCTATTCAGTTATGAACTCCTTGATGAAGAGAACATGTCCATCGGTATCATAACCAACAATTTCCATGTTTTCAGAGGATGTGCCATAGCAAGAAAACAGGGAGGGGAGAATATCTATGGAATCTCGGCTCCATCCAATCCACGCTATCTTCCCAATAACATGACCAGGGAATTCATCGGCGTCGTAAAGGATACCCTATTGGGAAATATGTAGATCCATATTAAAGATATTGATCTTTTGGAGAAACAATAAGTATGAATTTTGTAAAAGATTATTTTGACAGAATGAAAAAGATTCCCGTATGGATGATGGGATGTGTGTTTGTGTGCGCTTATATAGCTCACGGCGCCATGCTGTTTTCGCAGGTCATCGGGATCGATACCGAGAATTCAATCCTGGATCATGACGGATATGCTGTTCAAGGAAGGCAGGGAATACTCTGGTTAAGAAGCATTCTTAGAATGTCTGATTTTAATCTTTATCTTACGGAAGCCATAACATTTTTCTTACTTATTTTGGCTGCAGTAGTGTTTTATATCTTTTACCATACACTGACAAATAAGGAGAATTATTGGGATTTTATTCCATTTTCAGTAATGTTTATTGTTTCTCCTTTTTGGACATGTCAGGTTTATTTCCTTAGCCAGAGCGTACCTGTTTTGGTTGCGGTCATCCTTGCTCCGGTAACTTTTTCTATATTTGAATCTGCGTTTAAAACAAAAAAGCTTATCCCGCTTAAGATCCTTATTGGAGTAGCTCTTTTACAGCTCATTATCGGAACCTATCAGGTAAATCTTGTTGTATATACGATGTTTGTATGTACGGTATTTATTCTGACCGAAAGGAATAAAATCGGTGAAGGAAACGGACTTTTAAAGAGGATCGGTTTTCATGCCCTTTGCGCTGTCCTGGGATTGGCAGTGTATATCGTAATCTCAAAGCTGTTTTATTTACCTGCAGACGGACAGGCTTATCTTACAGGCCAGATCATGTATTCAAAGATTTCAGCTAAGGAAGTTTTAGGTAATCTGATCCGTACCGTGGCAAGACCTTTGGGATTTGACATGTACGGTTATCTGTACTGGCCCGTCAGCATCGTTACTTTTGTACTGTGCATAGTAGGCAGTGCTAAAAGAAAGATGTTCAAGAAGGAAGTGGGATCCGTTATATTGGTGGCTGCCCTTGTGGCATTGCCTTTTGTATTTCCATTCTTTTACGGATGCGAAGTATCTCCCAGAATGAGATATGTTTTCCCTATTGCGGAGGCTTCACTATTCTTTATCGGATATTCCGAGATCACAAAGCTCTTCAGATATGCGGAGCCGGGAAAGAAGACAAAGGCTGTCAAGGTAGTATCCGGAGTACTTTTCGTCCTGATCTTTTTCCTTGATACGATGAAGGGCTTTAATTATACAACAAGGCTGAATTACACCAACGATTATATTTACTGGAAGGAAAAGGAAATCGCCACAACTCTGAAAAAGGATCTGGACGAGTATTATGTTTCCACCGGCAATTATTGGGATGGCTGGGACAGAATTGTGTTCCTCGGCGCGCCTAATCCTGCTTACAATCAGACTTGCTTACCGGGATATGCAGTTATCGGATCTCCCATATTGAATTGGGATATAGATCAGTACCCCCGTACAAGGATCTATAATTTCCTTGAGGTAACGGGAAACAGTATCGGAAGTGTTCCATGGGTTTCAGATTATTCCAGATATATTTTAAGTAACCGTTTTGAGGAATTATTCGGAGAAGAAGTGGACGCTATGCCTGCATATCCTTGGGATGGATACATTAAAGAGGTCTATGATGAGGAGGCCGGTGCCCGTTACACCGTAGTCAAGCTGGGATACAACTGGAGGGACAGTCTTCCTAATCAATAGTTTATCGTTGACTTTTTTGGCAGAAGATGCCATAATGTCAAAGTTCGGGGTGTAGGTCATTGGTAGACTGCCACATTTGGGATGTGGAGGCAGTGGGTTCGATTCCCGCCACCCCGATTATAGAACACCGTGAATTTGGGGCATATACCCGATTTCACGGTATTTTTATGTGATGCGGAAATATAATTGTAAACTATTTGTTAACATTTAGTTTCCTCGTTGACCTGGGGGTTACCACCGGGTTTATAAAAGTATAAGAAGTTGATTAAATCATTTTTATGGAGATATTATTATGAAATGTACAAAGTGCGGCGTTGAAAATGAAAACGGAATGCGTTTCTGCAAGAAGTGCGGTGAGAAACTTGTTAAGGAATCACGTTCAGAATTTGCATCCGATAATAACGAAACATACTCTGAAAGGGAAAAGAGACTTCTCGATCTTTTAAAGGTAAGATTCGGAGCCCCTTTGACAGTTGATTAAGTTTCAATTATATCCATTGGATATTTTGAATATTTTAAGGTTTTTGATCCCACGTGAAATATTTTGAGATTCACGTGGGATTTTTTTATACCGTTTTAGGAATCAAAGAAAAAAGAATTGTTTAAAATATCCCAATAATAAATATATTTTCGTATTATATTCCCTTGTAAAACCATCGGTTAAAAGTTAAAATAGTCTTGTATGTGCTTATGGTATATTCTGACATAAGCGGGCTTAATTTAATTGATCACGAGGAGGATTTTCAAATGCAGTACGGACATTTTGACCTTGCCGCAAAAGAGTATGTTATCACTCGCCCCGATACACCGGCTCCCTGGTGTAACTATCTTGGTTCACCGGCATATGGTGCAATCATTTCTAACAACGCCGGAGGATACAGTTTCGTTCAGAGTGGTGCTAACGGACGTATTTCCAGATATCGCTTTAATTCCCAGATGGCTCTTCCCGGACGTTATATTTACATCCGAGACAATGATAATAATGATTATTGGTCAGCAACATGGCAGCCTGTAGGCAAGCCCCTCGATCAGTATAAGAATGTATGCCGTCACGGCACAGGCTACACCGTGATCACCACCGATTACGCAGGTATCAATTCCGAGACTACATATTATGTACCTCAGGATGCTACTTACGAAGTTTGGAACTGCAAGGTTACCAATACTTCCGACAAGCCCAGAAAGCTTTCTGTTTACGGATTTATCGAGTTTACCAACGAGAGCAATTACAATCAGGATCAGGTAAACCTTCAGTACACCCTCTTTATCTCAAGAACTTCATTTGAGGGAAACAAGATCATTGAGCATATCAATGAGAACTCCGGAAAGGACGCTACCGGATCAAACCACAAGGAGCGTTTCTTCGGACTAGCGGGCGCTAAGGTTGATGCGTATAACGGAAACCTTGACAGCTTTATCGGACCTTACAGAACCTACTCAAATCCTATCGCAGTAGAGAGCGGAAAGTGCGACGGAACTCTTAACTACAATGCAAACTGCTGCGGTGCGCTTCAGTCCGATATCGAGCTTGCACCCGGTGAGAGCAAGACCTTTACCTACCTCTTTGGACAGAAGAACAATGCCGAGGCGGATGAGCTTATTAAGAAGTATGAGAAGGCCGGCACTGTAGAAAAGGAAGTAGAAGAGCTTAAAGCATACTGGCATGCAAAGCTTGAGAACTTCATGGTTGAGACTCCTTCAGAAGAGTTCAACAACATGATCAACGTATGGAACGCTTATCAGTGCTTCATCACCTTTACATGGTCAAGAGCTGCATCCCTTATCTACTGTGGAGAGAGAAACGGATACGGATATCGTGACACCGTACAGGACATCCAGGGTATCATCCACATGGATCCCGAAATGGCACTTGAGAAGATCCGCTTCATGATCTCTGCTCAGGTTAACAACGGTGCGGGACTTCCTCTCGTAGTATTTGATTTCGTACCCGGAAACTCCGGAACACCCGATGATCCTGAGTGGGTAAAGATGACCGGACATCCTTCATACCGTGCGGATGATGCACTTTGGCTCTTCCCTACTGTATACAAATACATCGCAGAGAGCGGAAACGTTGCATTCCTCGATGAGAAGATCCTTTACGCTAACGGCGGTGAGGATACAGTATACGATCACTTAAAGAAGGCTATCGAGTTCTCTATGAACCATATGGGCGACCACAATATGCCCGCAGGACTCCACGCTGACTGGAACGACTGCTTAAGAATGGGAGCAAAGGGAGAATCAACCTTCGTTGCATTCCAGCTTTACTACGCTCTTAATATGATGCTTGAGATTGCCGGAGATCGTAAGGATACCGAGTACATCAAGTATCTTGAAGATATCAAGTCAAAGCTTGGCGAGACCCTTTCAAAGTGCTGGGATGAGGACAGATTCATCCGTGGTATCAGAGACAACGGTGTTATCGTCGGCGCAAAGAAGGATCCCGAGGCAAATATGTGGCTCAACCCTCAGAGCTGGGCTGTCATCTCCGGATTCGCTTCCGATGAGCAGGCTAAGAAGTCCATGGATTCCGTACATGACATCCTCAATACTCCTTACGGCGTAAAGCTTCTCGAGCCCCCTTATGTTGACCACTACTTTGACGGTGCGCTTATGCACATCTTCAACCCCGATACAAAGGAAAACGGCGGTATCTTCTCCCAGTCACAGGGATGGCTTATCCTTGCAGAGTCTCTTATGGGAGACGGTGACAGAGCCTTCGAGTACTTCCTTGAGAGCTCACCCGCTTCTATGAACGACAAGGCTGAAATCCGTGTGATCGAGCCTTACGTTCACGGACAGTTCGTTGAGTCAAAACGTTCACCTTTCGCCGGACGTGCTCATGTACATTGGCTTACCGGAACCGGCTCAACTGTTATGGTTGGTTGCGTAGAGGGTATCTGCGGTATGAGACCTACTCCCGAAGGACTTGTTGTTTCTCCTTCAATTCCTCACGAGTGGGACGGCATGAAGATGGAGAAGAACTTCCGCGGAAGCCACATCTCTATCAAGGTTGAGAACCCTAACCACGTTTCAAGCGGCGTAAAGAGCCTTACTCTTAACGGAGAAGCACTTGACGGCGATCTTATCCCCGCTTCCAAGCTTAAGGATAAGAATGAAGTCGTTGTTGTTCTCGGTTAATAATGTAACTGCGCAAAGTCCGGAGTATTCCGGACTTTGTTTTTTAGGAGGTATTTTATGGGGTATACTATTAATGAGGTCCCGGAACGAGTCACGAAAATGCGTGAGGCCTGGGCCGAGAGCGACGCGAAGAGGGACGTGGGACTGACGGAGCCGGAAGAGATAGAGAAGTTCAGGAATATTTCTTATGGGCCATATGATAAGTGGAATTTGCTTGATGTGTATGTTCCAAAGGATAATCCTGATGGCAAGCCCTTCCCGACGATACTGAACATCCATGGCGGCGGCTATTTCTACGGCGACAAGGAACTTTACAGATTCTACTGCATGAGGCTGGCAAGATTTGGCTTTGCTGTGGTCAATATCAATTACAGACTGTCTCCCGAGTTCAGGTTCCCTTCACCTATCGAGGATGCCATGGCAGTCATGCACTGGATCGGCAAGAATGCGGCGGAATATAATCTTGATAAGAACAACGTATTTATCGTCGGAGATTCTGCCGGAGCTCAGATTACAAGTCAGTTTTCCTGCGTATTTACCAATCCTGAGTATGCCAAGTTATTCGGTCTTAAGGCTCCGGAAGATGTTAAACTGAGAGCCATCGGCCTGGCCTGCGGAATGTATAAATTCCCGGATAAGGGCAAGGGCGAAGAGATGGATACCATCATGTTGGATTATCTCGGAAGCAAGGATGTCATCGGTGATCCCAGAACTATCCTTCACGAGAATATTACGGATAAGTATCCCGCCACATATATCTTTACCTGCTACAACGACTTCCTTTTTACCGAATGTAAACCCTATGCGGATTTCCTTGAGTCAAAAGGAGTAGACGTAGGAAGCAAGATTTACGGAAGTAAAGAAGAAAAAGAGATAGGCCATGTTTTCCATTGTAACCTTCGGTTAGAAGAGGGAGAGAGAGCCAACAAGGCTCAGACCGATTTCTTTAAGAAACATATAAAATAATTAATCAGAGGTTTATCATGTCAGACGGAGTTAAACTGAATTTACCGGAAGGCTTTCCTTACGCCTACGAAACACACCTTCATACCAACCAGGCTTCTGCCTGCGCCCACAATACGGGGGCAGAGATGGCAAGGGCTGCAAAGGACGCCGGATATACCGGAATCATAGTAACGGATCATTTCTATTACGGAAATACCTGCGTTGACAGGTCTCTTCCTTGGAGCGACTGGGTGGAAGGCTTCTGCAAAGGCTATGAAGATGCAAAGAAGGAAGGCGACAAGATCGGCCTTCAGGTATTCTTCGGATGGGAGGCCTGCTACAAGGCTACTGAGTTTTTGATAAACGGCTTGTCTAAGCAGTGGCTTCTTGACCATCCCGAGATTAAGGACTGTACAATAGAAGAGCAGTTTGAACTGGTTCACAAGGACGGCGGAATGGTGGTTCACTGCCATCCCTTCAGAGAGGAATTCTATATCCCCGAGATCAGGCTCTTTCCCGATTACTGCGACGCGGTTGAGACGGTAAATGCAACCCATACCTGCATCCTTAGTAAGTCCCATAACAATCCGGAGTTTGATGTAAAGGCTAAGGCTTATGCAAAGGAGCATAACAAGCCCGAGACCTCCGGCTCCGATATCCATACTGTCAACTTCATTTACGGCGGCCTTGCATTTCAGAGAAAGCTTGAGGACAGCAAGGACTACTGTAAAGCAATCCTTACCCGCGAACCCGTCGTCCTTTTATCCGGCAATGAAACCGCCGACGGCGCCTCGCCCTATTATCCATATTGAGTAGATTATAATAAACAGCTTGCATTTGTTATGTTCAGCGACGGCACCATGTAGCGCCGCCGGCACTTACTGAGAGCGTAGCTCGAAGTTAGTACCGCTGCGAAAAGCGCGGTATGAGGCGAGAGCCGTGTGCCGGAACTGAATGTGACAAATAGCAAGCGTGACTAGTTTATAAAAGTTTAATAATACACGCAAATGCAGTAAATACCGCAGTTACGTGTATTTTTTATGCTATTTATTAGCACTCTGCTCAAATGAGTGCTAATTTTCTCTTGACTTCTCATTTGGGGGTATTTAAAATAGCTCTTGTAGGCAAAAAGTCTATATTTCCTACGTAAGATCATTTTATGAATAATGTAGAAAGAAGGCACTTTTAAATGGCAAAGAACGGTTCATTATCAATCACAAGCGAGAACATTTTTCCCGTTATTAAAAAGTGGTTATATTCAGACCACGATATTTTCTATCGTGAGCTCGTTTCCAACGGCTGCGATGCTATCACAAAATTAAAAAAACTCGATATGATGGGTGAGTACCAGTTACCCGATGGTTACAAGGGAAAGATTCAGGTAATTACAGACCCGGAGAAGAAGACCCTTACCTTTATCGATAACGGACTCGGTATGACCGAGAGCGAAGTTGACGAATATATCAACCAGATCGCATTCTCAGGTGCTACCGACTTCATCGCAAAGTACAAGGACAAGAGTAGTGCTGACCAGATCATCGGACATTTCGGACTTGGTTTCTACTCAGCATTCATGGTAGCCGATGAAGTTCACATCGACACCCTTTCATATCAGAAGGATGCTAAGCCCGTTCACTGGGAGTGCGACGGCGGAACAGAGTATTCCATGGAGGAGGGCGACTACGATCAGGTAGGTACAAAGATCACCCTCTTTATCAACGAAGATTGCCTTGAGTTCTGTAACTACTACAGAGCACAGGAAGTACTTAAGAAGTATTGTTCATTCATGCCCTTCGAGATCTATCTCTCACAGAAGGACACAAAAGAGACTTCAATAATCAAGCTTGAAGAGAAGCTTGATACTGATACTGTTCTTGAGGAGATCCATCCCAAGAAGGAAGTTAAGGACGGAAAGGAAGAGCTTGTCGGCGAAGAGAAATTAAAGATCGTTAAGCGTCCTGAGCTCCTTAACGAGACCCAGCCCCTTTGGACAAAGACTCCCAGCGAGTGCACCAAGGAAGAATACCTCGATTTCTATCGCAAGGTATTTAAGGACTATAAGGAGCCCCTTTTCTGGATCCACCTTAACATGGACTATCCTTTCAACTTAAAGGGTATTCTCTACTTCCCTAAGATCAACATGGAGTACGAGTCCATCGAGGGAACCATTAAGCTTTACAACAACCAGGTATTCGTTGCGGACAATATCAAGGAGGTTATCCCCGAATTCCTTATGCTCCTTAAGGGTGTTATCGATTGCCCCGATATCCCTCTTAACGTTTCTCGTTCCGCACTTCAGAACGATGGATTCGTTACTAAGATTTCTGACTACATCAGCAAGAAGGTTGCCGATAAGCTTTCCGGAATGTGCAAGACCGAGAAGGAAGAGTACGACAAGTACTGGGATGATATCGCTCCCTTTATCAAGTACGGCTGCTTAAAGGATGACAAGTTCTGCGAGAAGATGAACGACTACATCCTCTTCAAGAACCTTGACGGAAAGTACTTAACCCTTCCCGAGTGCCTCGAGGTTAAGCCTACCGATACAGACGAGGAAGCAGCAGTAGATGAAAACGGCAACAAGGTAGATGCCGAAGTAGTAACCGACGGTGAATCTTCTGAAGAGAATGCAGAGGAAGAAGAGAAGAAGGAAAAGACCATCTACTACGTTACCGATGAACAGCAGCAGGGTTCATACATTGCTATGTTCAAGGCAGCTAAGATGGATGCTGTCATCCTTACCCACAATATCGACCAGCCCTTCATCCAGCAGCTTGAGTCAAAGAACGAGGGCGTTCACTTCCAGCGTATCGATGCAGACGTAAGCGAGGCTATGAAGTCAAAGACCTCCAAGAAGGCTGAGAAGGAATTCGAGGAGCAGGCAAAAGAGATCGGCGAAGTTATGAAGAAGGCTCTTAAGAAAGAGCAGCTTGCAGTTAAGATCGAGAAGCTTAAGAACAAGAAGGTTGCATCCGTTCTTACTCTTTCAGAGCAGACTCGCCGTATGCAGGATATGATGAAGATGTATGCTATTCAGGGCATGCCTATGGGAGATTTCGGTGCTGAAGGCGAGACCCTTGTCCTCAACGCAAATCATCCTCTTGTTGAGTATGTTACCGCAAACAAGGATAGCGAGAATGCTTCCACCATCTGCAAACAGCTCTATGATCTTGCAAAGATCCAGCAGGCACCTCTTACACCCGAAGAGATGGCAGAGTTCGTTGCAAGAAGCAATGAAATAATGCTTCTTCTTACCAAATAAGGTTGAAACAAAAAGCATAAAAAGATAAAATAGTCAGAGGATGATTTAATTCATCCTCTGATTTTTTTAGGGAGAGAAAATTGATGAAGAAAAAGATTGTTAGCGTAATGCTTGCACTTGTAATGACAGCATCTGTTGTTGCCGGTTGCGCTTTTAAAGGTGCTACAGGCGGAGCAGAGAATGAGATCGAAGAGAATAATACCGTAGAGACCGGTGATGAAGAGGCTAATAAAGAAGAGGAAAAAGAGGAGAATATTGCAGAGCCCGAAGAAGTTAAAGTGACGGAGGGCCGTCATATCCTTAAGGCATCTTCTTACGACACAAGTAAGGTCTTTATTGTTGATGATAACGGTACCAAAGTTGACGAGTTCGATATGGACGAGCTCTGCAAAAAGGACGAGTTCCTTCGCGATGCTTCATATTGTAATCTTATAGAGTACGCTGATGGTATCGCTTATTCCGCCGTTTCATTCTATGATCAAAGTAGCAGTACATACAAGTATTATATTGTGGCTACAGACGTTAATGCCGGTAAATCCATCGTAATGCGTGAGCAGGCTGCTGATGAATACATCCAGTCAATCGATGAATACTCCGGACATATCTACATGACTTTTTACGATTATGTTTCATCCGGAAAGATCTCTTACAGAGAGTATCTTTACACAAAAGCAGAGGGAGAACTGGCATATACTGTAGAAGATGCCCCCTGCATGGATGTTCTTAACATGCTCAATGATTATTCTTTCGCTTTGAACAGGGATGCTTCTATTGAGTATACGAGATGTGATTGTTTTACCGAGACCTTTGACAAATACGGATATGCTATAGCTACAAAGGGTCATAAGATTTACAAGATCGGTGCGGACAAGACCGTTAAGCAGCTCGTTGATTGCGGTGATCATTATGTAAATGTTATCGGATATGACGATGCTTTCGTAACATATACCAGTTATGAGGATGATGAGAACAAACTATACTGCTACTCTATGGAAGGCGGAGTAACATCTGAGATCCTGGTTGCCGAAGGCGGTGTATATCTTTTATATTCAGACGGAGGCCTGTATTATTACAAGGACTTAAGCGAAACCTACGGTGTTGTTAATCATCATATCTTTAAGTACGAGCCCGCTTTTGGAACCAATTCCCTTGTTTACGAGATAGCAAGCGTCCCCGGAATTGACAGCTACAACATCGGTATTCAGGGATTCAGCGTTATCGATGGTCAGGTTTATTTCGTAAATCCCATGGAAAAGGCATATAAATGGGTAAGGGTAAACTTTGACGAGAACGGTGCGTCATATACGGACATCTACTGTACCCTCAAGGAACTTGATAGCTTTAATTACGGCACAGTAAGTTATGTTTCCAACGTATACAACTGCCCCTATTGCGGAACACCTCTCTACAAGGAATATATCGAGTACTTCCAGTTTGATCCCGAAAAGTTTGAAAATGCCGGCAAGATCAACGAGGTGCTTTTTGAGAGATACAAGGTAAATCCCGATAATGATTATTTTGTTCTTAAAACTGTTGAAGAGAGTGAGTGTGAATACCACAAGGAAACTCCTGAGTTTTATACCGAGACCAATGATGTTACCTTCTCAAACGTAAAGTTTATCGGAGATAAATACGTTGAAGTTACGATGAATGGATATTGGTATGGCGGCGGAGCTCACGGATATCCTGAAATGTATTACCAGCTCTTTGATCTTACAACAGGCGAAGAGAAGACTATCAAAGACTTCTATGAAGGTACCGAAGAAGATTTTAAGAATCTTTTGGTGGAGCAGGTCAAGAAAGATTATGAAGCCGGAAAAGAGTATATATATGGAATGTACACTGATGACATTGAGCAAATCTGCAAAGATGTTTATGACTACACCGGACTTGATACTGTGCTTATTGATTTCATGGAAGACGGAATCTCTGTAGAGTATTCTCCTTACACCCTTGGCCCCTATGCATCCGGCTTCATCTGTGTTGAAGTAAGCTATCAGGACCTTCTTGGAAGAGACAGCCTGTAAAATGTTTTTTGCAACGCTTTTAGCTAATTAATGATAATAAAAAGGAAGTGGTTTAAATGCCACTTCCTATTTGCGTGTCTATGTTAGTTATTATCAGCTTTTCCAGAGTCCGTGAAGATTGCAGTATTCATAAGCAGCTACAAAACTCTCGCCGTCGGCAAGAAGGAATTCTGCTTTGGGAGCTTCGCCGGGCTTTAAGAATCTTCTCTGAACGCCGTTTGTAGTCTCAATGGCGATCCACTGAATGTAATGGTTATCGAGCATAGGGTGTTCTACGCTTCCGACTGCAACGCAGACTTTGTTGCCTTCGCAGGTAACGACAGGAACATGCTTTTCGTGTGCTCCGTCGCTGGTTCCGGGAACAAGCTCTGTCATGGGCTTCCCACAACAGGAAGGATCGCATGACCCTTTGAAAAGCTCATCTACAATGGTTCCACAGGTATCACACTTAAATATCTTCATTTTAAAAGCCTCCTTTTAGCTTATTGATGTTATTATACCAACAAAATAATTTTACACTAATCAATAGAATAAAAATATCAGATAATTCTCCAAATATTCCGATTATTTTTGGTAGTTTCAACAATGCTTGGTGAACAAATTGTTAAATATCTATTAATTGTTTACATAACGCTTACATTAAATTCACTGGGGTGATAAAATAAGGGTGAGATTATGGGGAGGAGAATATTAAGATCTACAAGTACTAAAAGCGTTGAAATTCAGTGCAAGGAGGTATGAGTATGGCTATTAATATTCATCCGAAAACAGATTATTCTGTATTATTTAATTCGTCTGCAAAGACTAATAATACATCATCCACCGGAAATCTTTCCAATATGCTTGGAGAATATAATACCATAAAGAGTGGTGCGTACGGAAAACTTATGAAAGCATATTTTTCCGAAGGTGGCTCCGAGCGCATTTCAAAGGTGGCTGATACTACAAAGAATAAGACAATTATCAAGAATGCTGCTTCAGAAGAAGAGAAGAAGTTCAATAAGGTTTCTTCTACTGCGGATTCTCTTCAGAGATCAGTCGGACAGATTGCTAAGCTTGGTGAAGATGCTACCGAAGAAGAGGTATATAGCGCCGTTAGTTCGTACGTTAAGGATTACAATAATCTCCTTGACGCATCAACGAATGCGGAATCAACCTCTGTTGATAAGAGAATTAACACTATTCTTAACCAGTCCATAAATAACAGCAAGAAACTGAACGAGATGGGTATAACCGTTGGCAAGGATGGAAAGCTTTCCCTCGATAAGGAAACCTTGTCAAAGGCTGATAAAGATTCTGTAGTTTCTGCCTTTGCCGACAGAGGCGGCTATGGCTACAGTGTCAGCGTTTCGGCGGCTATGGCGGCATCAAACGCAAACTATGAAGCAACCCGTACTTCCATGTATAACGGACAGGGCGGATACAACACTCAAACAGGTAGTTTGCTTGACAGTTTGATGTAATTAGTGTATCATACGTTTTGTTGCGCACGGTATACCGATGTGTACCGTGCGTTTAAATTTATATAAAAGAATTTATATAAATTTAAACGCCGCTCCGCGAGGATGCGACTCGCGCGGAGATGTAATTTGTCGCCTTGCGACACCGCGCTCGCGCGTGCATATCGCAAGCGATATGCAATTTAATACGCAGGAATGGCGGAATTGGTAGACGCGCACGGTTCAGGTCCGTGTGGGAGCAATCCCTTGTGAGTTCGAGTCTCATTTCCTGCATTAAAAAAAGGATTCTTATGAATCCTTTTTTTAATGCAAGGAATGACCACCTGACTTTGTCCACCGGGGACGGGGTTAAGTGGTCAAATTCTAAACAAATTATTATCTGAATTAAATAATTCTAAAATATACTTTCTACCTATGGAATTCTTTTTAGACCGGTGATAGAATCCTAACGTCAGTAACACAAAACTAACTAATTCTCAATATAGGTGGAAACAATGAAAAAAATCTTATCTTTATTACTCAAATGCATAACCATTATTGCCGCTTGTTACGGGACATATCTTTCTATCTTAGGAAAGAATGGATTTATGTCCAACTGGAATGCTCTTTTGTTCTTCACAATCCAGTCTAATCTTTGGATAGCCTGCTGGTTTATTGTTGAAGGAATTGTGATGTTTAAAAAGGACAAATACGATTCAAGGCTCGTGAATATCTTAAAGCTGATGTTTACGGTAGCCATCTCTCTTACAGGTATCGTTTTTGTTGTTGTTCTTGCACCTACATTACCTAATCCTTACACTACAAATAATGTTCTTACCCATGTGGTAGTTCCTTTGTGTGCTGTGCTTGATCTGTTTGTATGTGCTGACAGGATGAATTTAAGAAAGACAGACTTTTTATTTAGCGTGATCCCTCCCATCTACTATGTAATCTTTTCAGCAATCGGATACATTAACCATTGGCACTTTGTCGGAGAACTCAATTATCCCTATTTCTTCTTAAACTGGGGATCGCCCGCCGGAGCTATTGGCTTTACCAAGGATTCTCCCTGGATGGGACCTGTATGGTGGATCCTTCTTCTTGCATGCGCAGTAGTGTGCATGGGACTTGTTTATACGATGATCGTTAATCTTATCAAGAAACTTTCAGGACAAAAAAAGAAGAGAGGATGATCTACTTATCCTCTCCCTGTAAAATGGCCACCTGACCCCGTCCCCATAGGACATTTTTGTCCACCGGGGACGGAGTTATTTTTTTGTAAATTGATCGATAATCGATCCGATGGCCGTAAAGAGATGGGGCTTCAATTCATCTATCGTCACGGGCTGCTCATAAAGTATGGCTGAATAAATACTGCTTCCCGTCAATTCTATTATCATGTACATCATAAGCTTCGGATCCGTAATGGTATTTCCGATGTCATCAAGGAACTGCTTTGTTGCTTCCTTGATTGGCTCTTCCTCCATGACCGCCGGACTTTCCATCATATATCTTGAAAATCCCAGTCCAAGATTTTTAGAGATGAACATAAGGAGCACCTTATCTTTTGTAAGGGCACTTATGATATCATCCAGAACAAAAAATATCTTCTCACGAATATCGTTTATCCCCTCTTTATGAAGCCTTTCCAGGGCTGATTCAAACAGAAGAGTAGCCTTGTGAACAAGAAGCTTACTGTTTATATCATACTTATCCTTAAAATAAAGATAAAACGTTCCTTTTGCCACACCCGCCGCTTCCACGATATCTGCGATGGAAGTGTTGTTTATTCCTTTTGTTGTAAAAAGATCGAATGCCGTATTCAGCAGCGACTCTCTTTTCTTTTGTTTATTAGTCTCGGCCTTTCCCATAAGCAAACCTTTCCGAATCTTTCTAATACTGATTTTTACACATAAAAAATAAAAAATCAATAAACTTTCAAAAAAATATTGACCAATGGTCAGAAATTTGATATAACGCTTTTAGAAAAATGAACAACGGTCATTTTTGAGAGGAGAATGAAAATGATTAACTTAGGAAAAAAGATTGTTAAATTCAAAGTTCCGATCTTTATCCTGTCACTTCTGCTTCTGATACCCTCGGCACTGGGCTATATGAAGACGAGAGTAAACTACGACATCCTCTATTACCTTCCCAAGGAAATAGAGACAATGGTGGGACAGGATATTCTTGTGGACGAATTCGGAACCGGCGCTGTTTCCTTCCTGATTGTTGAAGGAATGGAGGAACAGGATGCGGCGAAGATAAAAGAAAAGGTTGAGAATGTGGATCATGTAGCTAAGGTCATTTGGTACGATTCCTTCGCAGACCTTTCAATCCCCATGGAGATGTTACCCGACAACCTCTACGAAGCCTTCAACAACGGTGACGCCACCATGATGGCAGTTGTCTTTGACGACACCACATCATCCGACGGAACCATGAATGCTATAAAAGATATCAGAAAGGTTGCCGGTGAGCAGTGCTTCTTAAGCGGTATGAGCGCGGTGGTTTCAGACACCAAGGATCTTTCCGAAAAAGAAACTCCTTTATATGTTCTCATTGCCGTTGTACTTGCACTTGTGGTTTTGTCACTTACCATGGATTCTTTCCTTGCTCCTGTATTCTTCTTAATAAGCATAGGAATGGCTATCCTTTATAACCTTGGATCCAATGTGCTCCTGGGTGAGATATCATACATCACTAAAGCTCTTGCAGCGGTGCTTCAGCTGGGCGTTACCATGGACTATTCAATATTCCTCTGGCACAGTTACGAAGAAAACCTTGTAAGATTTGATAACGACAAAGAAAGAGCCATGGCACATGCCATTTCCGGCACCATCACTTCCGTAATAGGAAGCTCAATCACAACTGTAGCCGGATTCGTTGCACTTTGCTTCATGAGCTTTACACTTGGCCTGGATCTGGGAATTGTGATGGCCAAGGGCGTTCTCATAGGAGTGCTCTCCTGCATAACAATTTTGCCTTCAATGATCCTTATCTTTGATAAGGCCATCGGAAAGACAAAGCACAAAGCGCTCCTTCCTGAGATGCCGAAAGTATCTGAGTTCATCGTTAACCACAATTGGATATTTGCGATACTGTTCGTTGCTCTCTTGATCCCTGCAGTATTCGGATACAAGAACACATCGGTTTATTACAACCTTGATACATCCCTTCCTAAAGATCTTCCAAGCGTTGTGGCAAATACAAAGCTTAATGATCTGTTTGAAATGAACAGTACTCACATGGTGCTTTACGATACAGACATGCCTCTTGCAGATACCGAGAGCATGATCGAAGAGTTAAAGAATGTTGAGGGAGTTAAAAATGTCCTTGGCCTTGATTCAATCGTAGGCCCCGGCATCCCCAGAGATTTTCTACCTCAGAAATTAACGGGAGATCTTGAGAGTGATGATTATAAACTGCTTCTTGTAATGAGCGAATACAAAGTCGCAAGCGATGAGGTAAATGCTCAGTGCAGCAGCATAAGCAAGATCATCAAGTCCTATGACAAGGACGCACTTCTTGTAGGAGAGGCACCTTGTACAAAGGATCTTATCGAGATCACAGACAAGGATTTTGCAAAGGTTAGCGAAGTATCCATCGGAGCCATCTTCCTTATCATTGCATTTGTATTTAAGTCAGTGAGCCTTCCTATTATTCTGGTTGGAGTCATTGAACTTGCGATATTCATTAACATGGGAATCCCGTACTACACCGGAACAGTTCTTCCCTTTGTGGCTTCCATCGTTATCGGAACCATTCAGCTTGGATCAACTGTTGACTATGCGATCCTCATGACCACCAGATATAAGAAGGAAAGGTCAAGAGGAGCAGACAAAAAAGAGGCAGTCCTCATCGCACACAAAGCAAGCATGAGATCCGTAATGGTCAGCGCGCTTAGCTTCTTCGCAGCGACTTTCGGTGTAGGACTTATCAGTAACATCGATATGATCAGTTCCCTCTGCGCACTTATGGCAAGAGGAGCCCTTATCAGTATGGTCATTGTACTTACCATGCTTCCCACCATGCTGATGATATTTGATAAAGTAATTTGTCATACATCAATTGGATTTTTGGGAAAGAGAAATAAGAAATGTAAGGAGGCATTATCATGAAAAAGAAGAAGGCAATAGCCGTTATATTATGTAGCGCAATGATGGCAATGAGTTTTTGCTCATGCAGCTTACCCATCGGGGTATCTGATGCTACTACAGTAACAAAAGTTTTAACATCATCAGATGAAGAGATCCTTACCGATGTTGTCAGCAAGGTGGCAGGTGTAGGATCAAGCGAAGCAGGAAAAGAAGAAACAGTTTACGTTAAGACAGATGCAACCGGAAGCGTTAATTCAGTCATCGTAAGCGATCACCTTAAGAATGAAGAAAATACAGCACAGCTTGAGGATGAAACTTTTCTTACAGACATCGTTAATGTAAAGGGTAAGGAAACCTACAAGGCTGACGGAACCAAGCTTACATGGGACGCAAACGGAAGCGATATCTATTATCAGGGAACCACGGATAAAAAACTTCCCGTCGATGTAAACATCACATACGAGCTCGATTCAAAAGAAATCGCTGCAAAAGATCTTGCCGGAAAGAGCGGACATGTAAAGATCACTCTTAGCTATAAGAACAATTCCGCTAACACAGTAAAGATCAGTGGAAAAGATGAGACCATCTACACTCCTTTCGCTGTTGTCAGTGCTCTTACTCTTGATGAAGAAAGATTCAAGAATATCAAAGTAACCAACGGTGCTGCTGTGGCAGACGGAAAGAGAAACATCATTGTCGGCATGGCATTCCCCGGACTTGTAGAAAGCCTTAACGGTGGAAAGACTATCGATAATGAACTTCTCGAAAACATCGAGGATGAGATCAGCATCCCTGAGAAGGTTGTAATCGAGGCAGATGTAACAGATTTTGAATCCGGAATGATCATCACTTTGGTTACATCCGATATTACCCGTGCAATCGGACTTGATTCAATTGACCTTGATTCCAACACATCCGTAAATGATATGAAGGATTCTATGGACAAGTTCAGCAGCGCAGGAAAAGAACTTGCAGACGGAACCGGCGCTCTTAAGGATGGAGCTCAGAAACTGGCAGATGGCAGCAACTCTCTGGCAAGCGGAAGTAACAGCCTCTACAATGGAGTTGTTGAGTACACCAATGGTGCATCACAGCTTGCAGGCGGAATTTCAAAACTTGATTCCGGTGCGGCTTCATTAAGTGAAGGTGCAGCCGCACTGAAAACCGGTGTTGATACACTTGCGGCTCAGGTCGGAAACATTGCATCAGGAGTCGGTACTGCAGCAAACGCTGCCGGTCAAATTAGTGCAGGAATCGATCAGGTTATCGCAGCTACTTCGGTTCCCACAGATCCTTCAACTATTGATGTAAGCCAGATTACCGTTACGGGAACAGTAAGCGGAGAGACCGCATCTGCAGCAATGCTTCAGTATCTGCCTGCAGATAAGCTTCTTGCGGCAGGCTTTACCGAGGAGCAGGTTCAGCTTGTTCAGGGTATGGTAGCCCAGGTATCAGCTCAGGTAATTCCCGGTATCGTCGATCAGGCAACGGACGCTACTGCTAAGCAGGTAGCGGCCACAGCGGCAGCAAACGGAGCAAATCAGGCAAAGAGTCAGATAAATGCAGCTCTTACAACCGCAGGTGAAAGCGGTCAAAGCCTTCAGGCCGGAGCTGCAGCCCTTGCAAGCAGTCTTTCAGGCTCATACGCACAACTTTCTTCTGAAGAGTCGCAGGCAAAGATAAAATCATTAACCGATGGTGCGGCAGCTCTTCAGAATGGAGCTGCTTCTCTTAAAGCAGGAACTGCAGAACTTGCAGGAGGAGCAAATAAACTTACTTCAGCATCGGGTACTCTTGTTAACGGATCCAAGGCTTTGGCTGACGGAAGCGCACAGCTTTCAAACGGAGCAAGCGAGCTCCTTAACGGTACTGTTAAGCTTAATGACGGTATGATCAAATTCAATGATGAAGGAATCAGCAAGCTGACCAAGGTGTTTGATACGGACATGGACGGTATGAAGGACCGTATCAAGGCTATTTCCGATATGGGAAAGGCTTACAACACCTTTGCGGGAGCAGGGGAAGATGAGGACTGCACCGTTAAATTCATCATCGAATCAGAGCAGATAAAGAAACTTTAAGGGATTTACCTTCCCCCACTGTGGGATGCGATGCGCAGAACCGGATGAGGGGTGAAAATATATACGGGCTTGTGGTATTATATCTCAGAGATAAACATAGGAGATATACCACATGCCCGTTTTTTTATCGGAACATTTAAAAAGCATATATGGTGAAAAGGTATACAGACTGTCATTGTCCTCAGGATGCACCTGCCCAAACAGGGATGGAAAAGTTTCTTTCGGAGGCTGCAGTTTTTGCTCCGAAGGCGGTTCCGGGGAGTTTGGCGCGGGGCAGGTTAATCCTGATCTTGATGCCCAGATGAAAGAGGCAAAGGAAAGGATCCGCCAAAAGACGGACGCAAGGAAATTCATTGCTTACTTTCAGTCCTTTACCAATACTTATGGCGATATAGACAGATTAAGGAATCTTTATACGAGAGCTGTAAATAAAGAAGACGTTGTGGCTTTATCACTTGGAACAAGGCCTGACTGCATAGATGAAAAGGTCTGTGATATGATCCGTGACCTTATTAAGATAAAACCTGTCTGGATCGAACTGGGTCTTCAGACAGTCAATGAAAAAACGGCTGAGAACTTTAACAGGGGTTATAAACTGGAAACCTTTGAGAAAGCATATAAGATGCTAAAAGGAATCGGAGCCGAGGTTATCGTTCACGTCATCTTTAATCTCCCCGGGGAAACAAAAGAAGATATGCTCAGAACCATCGGTTATCTATCGAACTTGCAGCCTGCTCTTGACGGAATCAAGATACAGATGCTTCAGATATTAAAAGGAACGAAGATGGCAGAAGAGTATGAAAAAAAGCCATTTCATCTTATGAGCCTTGAAGAATACACTGCTCTTGCCAAAGAGGCTTTGGAGATTTTGCCTGAGGAGACAGTGATCCACCGAATTACGGGAGACGGGCCAAAAAAACTTCTCATTGCGCCACTTTGGTGTGCCGATAAGAAACGTGTATTAAACTATATGAAGAAAGAACTCGGGATGCCGTAATTGAAAATGCACAATACATTGCCATGAGATATGATCACAAAAAAAATCCGCCATCGGAATTTCCGGTGGCGGATTTAGCATATTCTGTGGTCAGATCAGATTTGCTATTATTCTTCTACAACAAGACCTTCGTTGTTGAAAGTGAAGTGGCAAAGCTCTTCACCATCAGCATTAACGTAGGTGTATACGAAGTTAACGCCTTCGATGCCTGCGCCTGACTCGGTCATCTTTACAGAAGAAACAGTTGCGTTAACAGTTGACTCGGTATTGAACTGCTCGGTGATAGCTGCTACAGTAGCTTCCTTAGCGTCCTCAGCAACTTCGATGGTGTAGGTGTAGTTGATGGTGTTCTCAACAACAGCGATGTCAAGGCCTTCGTTAGCCTCTGCCATCTGGGTTAATGCTGCAAGCTCATCCTCGTGAGCAGCGAAATACTCTTCAAGAGTAGCGGCAGCCTCGGTAGCCTCAACGTTCTCGGTAGCTTCAGTGCTCTCAGCAACTTCCTCAGCTACAGCCTCAGTCTCTTCTACAACAGCTTCGGTGTTCTCGGTAGCTTCTACAGCTTCTACGGTCTCCTCTGCGTTAACGTCAACGTTCTCTTCAACGTTCTTTGAGCATCCTGCAAATGCAAGTACAGATGCAATTACAAGTGCTGAAATAGCTAAATTCTTTTTCATCTTTTCATAATCTCCTATATTTTAGAACTATTTGGTTTTGAAGTTTTGAGATGACCGGCTCAAAACAAAAAACCTTTCCCAAATTATCACTAATCACCAAACAAGTCAAGTAAAAGTTATACAACTTAACCAAAACTTAAACAATTCTGTTACAAAAAACGCTTTAAAGCGTTGAAATCACGGGCTCATAATCATTTGACTTTTTTAGGAATATTATGTATTATTTGGTTTAGCGCTTTAACGCGTTCAAGAGCTGATGGATTTGCCGCATAAAACATATAAGAGGAGAAAAACAATGCCCATTACAGATTTGCTGGAAAGAAACAGTAAATTATACGGCGACGAGGTTGCTTTGGTTGAGATCAATCCGGAGATCACCGAAGAGCAGCGCGTTACCTGGAAGGAGTATGAACTCATTCAGCCCACTTCCCCCTCATATTACAGACGTCAGATCACATGGTCTGTCTTTGATGAAAAGGCAAACCGTGTTGCAAATATGCTTATTGAAATGGGAATCAAGAAGAATCAGAAGTGTGCGATCCTTCTCATGAACTGCCTTGAGTGGCTTCCCATTTATTTCGGTATCTTAAAAGCCGGTGCGGTAGCCGTTCCTCTCAATTTCAGATTTGATGCTGAGGAGATTGATTACTGCTTAAAGGCTTCCGATTCCGATGTACTTTTCTACGGTCCCGAATTCATCGGCCGTATTGAAGATATCGCAGCAAAGATCAAAAAGAATACACTTCTCTATTTCGTCGGAGATCAGTGTCCTTCATATGCGGAAGATTACTTCCGTCAGGTTTCAAACGCCTCATCCTCGGCACCCAGGATCCTTGTTGAAGATACAGACAACGCAGCTATTTACTTTTCCTCAGGAACAACGGGATTCCCCAAGGCGATCCTCCATATCCACACTGCTCTTATGCAGTCTGCAAAGATGGAGGCTATGCATCATGAAACCACTCATGATGACAATTTCCTTTGCATCCCTCCCCTTTATCATACCGGAGCGAAGATGCACTGGTTCGGTTCACTCTTTACCGGAAGCCGCGCTGTACTCTTAAAGGGACACTCTCCCGAAGCAGTATTTAAGGCTGTTTCCGAAGAGCACTGTACCATCGTATGGCTTCTTGTACCCTGGGCTCAGGATATCCTTGCTGCCCTTGACGCAGGAAAGCTTAGGATAGAGGATTACAAATTAAGCCAGTGGAGACTGATGCACATCGGAGCTCAGCCCATTCCCCCCAGCCTTATTAAGCGCTGGCTTGAATACTTCCCTCACCATAAGTACGACACCAATTACGGACTTTCCGAGTCCACCGGTCCCGGCTGTGTACACCTTGGAATGGAGAATGTTCACAAGGTTGGAGCCATCGGAAAAGCAGGCTTTGGCTGGAAGACCAAGATTGTTGATGAAGAGGGCAAGCCGGTTGAAAAGGGCGAGATCGGAGAGCTTTGCGTTAAAGGCCCCGGCGTCATGGTCGAGTATTACAAGAATCCCGAAGCAACAGCAGAGATCCTTAAGGACGGCTGGCTCTTTACAGGTGATATGGCAAGAGAAGATGAGGATGGATTTATCTTCCTTGTAGACAGAAAGAAGGATGTTATCATCTCCGGCGGTGAGAACCTTTATCCCGTTCAGATCGAGAACTTCCTTGTTAAGAATCCCAAGGTACTTGATGCAGCTGTCATCGGACTTCCCGATGCAAGACAGGGCGAGATCGCTGCGGCCATCATTCAGGTTCGTGAGGGCATGACATTAACAGAAGACGAGATGGAAGAGTTCTGCGTAGACCTTCCCAGATATAAGCGTCCCAGAAAGTACATCTTTGCCGAGGTACTCCGTAATCCCACCGGCAAGATCGATAAGCCCAGACTCCGCGAAAAGTACTGTGGCGAGAGGCTTGTAGAAAAGCAGAACATGAGCTAAGTAACAAAGTACTTTTCTATATCGAAATACTTTGATATAATATTAACGATTAAATATTTCCGATGGGATTTGCCTGAATCCTTTGAGAAACAGAAATGAAAAACGGAAAAAAGATCGTTGCACTATGCACGTCAAGAATTTATGACCCGCAAATACAGGGCTATGTGGAAATCCTCAACGAGAGTCTTAAAAAGCAAGACGCCCGTTTGTGGATTTATGCCATAAATGCGGATATATACTGGAAAGAAGATAATTTACCCGCGGAGACACACGTATTTGATTTCATCAGATACGATTATGTCGACGTGGTTATTATTATGGACGAAAAGATCAAGAGCCGTGGTATTTCCCGGAAGATCATCAAGGATGCTTCCGGCCACAATGTGCCCGTGATCGTTGTTGACGGAAAATATGAAGGTACCGTCAGCATTAATTATGACTATGCCGCCGGCTTTGAACAGATCGTGCGCCATGTTGTGGAACATCATGGTGTTAAGAAACCTCATTACATGGCCGGATTCAAGGACAATAAATTCTCCGAAGAAAGAAAAGAAGTATTTAAAAAAGTCATCGAAGAAAATGGTATACCTTTTGATGAATCAATGGTAAGCTACGGCGATTTCTGGGCCATCCCCGCAAGAGCTGCAGCTCAGAAGCTTATTGATGAAAAGAGGATTCCGGAAGCTATCATTTGTGCCAACGATATCATGGCTATAAATGTATGCGATGTCTTTAAGGAAAACGGCTATAAGATCCCCGAAGATGTTATCGTTACAGGATTTGACGGATATGACGAAGCGCTCCTGGCAAACCCGGGAGTAACTACTGTAAGCTGTAAGACACAGGGACTTGCAGATACAGTCACCAATGTTATATTTGAATGCTTCGAAGGAAAGAATAAGGACGAGTACAGTGTTCTTCCTGTTTTGATGGAAAACGAATCCTGCGGATGCGATCATAATGCTTCTGCGGAAGTCATGCTGATGCGCAGATTCAACAACAATTTCTACCGCTTCCAGGATGATATCAGGGAGTACCAGGGAATCTCCGTTGCCATGCAGGTAAGTCAGACAAGAGAGCAGATGATGATCTGCCTTCACAGCTATTTCACGAGAAATATGTGCTGTATCGTAAATGCTGACTGTTTTGAAAGTGACAGGAACTTCTTCCTTGAGAAAGAGCACAGCGACAAGTACCGTATCCTTTACGATCCTTATCATTATTCTGCTTATCCCGATCCTTTTGATCTTGCGGATGTGGTCCCTGAATATGAGAAGCGCGTGGAAACCGGATATCCCCTTATTTTCAACGCACTTGACTTCATGGGAAAAACCTTTGGTTATGTATGCTATCTTTTTGAGAACTACGACATAATAGATTATTCCAAGACCACAAGCCTTACCCATACCGTAGACAGCGGCCTTGGCGGATACGTAAATATGCAGTATCAGCATTATCTTATGGGAAGACTTGAAGAGACCTATAAGACCGATGCTTTGACAGGTCTCAGCAATAGACTTGCATCCCATGTAGCATTTGAGGAACTAAAGAATGATCCCGAGGCTCAGGGAAAGCCTCTGACAGTTATCATGTCGGACCTTGACGGACTTAAGAAGATCAACGATTCCCTTGGACACAGCGCAGGAGACAAAGCTATCGCATCTGTTGCGGAAGCCCTTAAAAACTCATGCCCGGAGGGTTCCATCTGCGTACGCTTCGGTGGCGACGAGATGCTGGCATTTATCGTGGGAGATTGCGACTGCGAGGAGATCATAAGAAATATAAAATCAAAGCTTATCGAGAAGAGCGAAGAGTGCGGAATAAGGATCTCTGCCAGCTGCGGTTATTACATAACGACTCTCGATCAACATACGGACATTGATTCGGTCATTAGAAAAGCTGATGAGCGAATGTATGAGAATAAACATAAAGATTCCGAATAGAAATAAGAGAACAATAACAGAGTTATAACAACAGATATAAAAAATCACTCGCTTAAATAAGTGAGTGATTTTTTATTGGGATCGTTTATGAAATTATATGATCAAACTTTAATGATATTAAGATCTCCGAAGCTTACGGAGCCGTCGATAACACATTTCACGCCGCCCTCTTCGCCGGGGATTGATGAAGCATTATCGGTGCAGTCACCCATTGAAACGGCTACTTTGTTATTTACGTTCCATTCTCTGGGAATGTAGAGGTTCATCTCTCCAAATGCAACCTTGGTATGGATAGAAACTTCGCCGCCGGGAACCTGAGCCCTTTCAAAGTAAGCGGAGAGTTCACCAAACTCGCTGGAAAGATCTGCGGTCTTTAAATTTCTTGAAGTAATGTACTTGGTGCCTGATCCCATCTTGATGGAGTGGTAAATATATTCGTTATCGTCGCTAAAATCGGAATTTCCGTTATTCTCGGTGAAATCTACGTTGATGGTGGGACCGTCGTCTTTGAATCCGTCCTTAAAACCCTGCTTAAATTCTTTTGCACTGCTCTTAAAATGTCTCTTGATCCAGTGTGAAGGAAGGAGTTTTTCAAAGGCAATGGTAAGAAGAAGGGCTACGACAAGAACGATCCAGGGAGTGATGGCTGTGATGCCAAGGGGTTCGTCAAATATGATGGCCAGTATTGCCAGGGGGAAGAATATTCCCACATAGTTAATGTCTATGATGCTGTGGAATATTATAACTACCATAATGACAGCGATGATAAGCTGCCAGATGGCGATCTGTCCGAAGGCTTCGGGAAGTGCGAATACATCCAGCTTCCAAAGGATCAGTGAAGCGGACAATGCTAATAAAAGTATTGCTGTTAAAATGTTTTTGATTCTGTTTCTCATGTTTTTTCTCCTCATATATTACGGTGCTAAATGCTCTTTAAGAGCCTTGTAATAATTTCTTGAACAGTAAACGATCTTGTGTGTTCCTGCGAATTCCACTTTGCTTGCTCCCGTCAGGTTCTTGGTTATGGAGTAAACCTTGTGGGTGTTAAGGATAGTGGATTTTGAAACTCTCATAAAGTAGGGCGGAAGCATTTCTTCCAATTCGTATAGCTTGTACTTTACTTCGAAAACGTCCTTTGCCGTGTGGGCATGTATAATGCCCTCGTCCGTTTCAAAGAAAAGTATGTTGCTCACGGGGAAGAAGTATTCCGAATCTTCTTTATAGAAGTTCAGCTGACTTTTTTGGCTGCCGGCTTCTGTGAGTAGCCGTTGGATCTCCAGTACCCGCCCGTCAACTTCGGGACATTTAATTGTTACTTCGCATCCGGTAAGTTCCGGATCGATCTCAATTTTTACCTTTAAGTTGTTCATACGCTTTCTTTTTCTATATAAATTGTTCGCGAACTTTCTTGATAATCACATTATACACAATGGTTATATAAAATAAATACTTTTACGGTAAGAGGTAAGGATTTTGAGGTAAGAAGTAAAAATATGATGATACCGCGTAAATACTTGAATAAATGATAATAATTTGCTATTATCTTAGTATCTGCGATTTAGCAGTTTAAAGAGCTAAAGAATGAATTTTTATTCATTGAAAAATAAGAAGAAAAAGTTCGGAGGTTTTTATGGCAAACAGTTCAAAACAGCTTATGCTGGGCAATAAGGCCATCGCAAGAGGTCTTTTTGAAGCCGGTGTATGTTTTATCTCCAGTTATCCCGGAACTCCCTCTACGGAGGTTACCGAGGAAGCGGCTAAATATGACGAGATCTACTGTGAGTGGGCTCCAAATGAGAAGGTGGCTATGGAAGCCGCATTCGGAGCGTGCCTTGCAGGAAAGCGTTCCTTCTGCGCTCAGAAGCATGTTGGACTTAATGTGGCAGCGGATCCCCTTTACACCATGTCTTATACCGGTGTTAACGCAGGAATGGTAGTTCTTGTGGCAGACGATCCCGGAATGCACTCATCCCAGAATGAGCAGGACAGCCGTTATCATGCCATCGCATCGAAGGTTCCCATGCTCGAGCCCGCTGATTCGGAGGAAGCTCTTGAGTTTACAAAAGAGGCCTTTGAGATTTCTGAAAAATATGATACTCCCGTTCTTATCAAGATGTGCACAAGAGTGGCTCATTCTCAGTCCGTAGTTGAAACCGGAGAGAGAAATGTTCCCTCTAAGACATATGAAAAGGACATCGCTAAATATGTTATGATGCCCGGCAACGCAAAGAAGCGTCATCCCTTCGTTGAGGAGAGAACCGCTAAATTACGCGAGTATGCCGAGACTGCTCCAATCAATAAAGTATTCATGGGCGGAACAAAGGTAGGTATCATTACATCATCCACTTCATATCAGTATGTACGTGAAGTATTTGGAGACAGCGTAAGCGTTCTTAAGCTTGGAATGGTTAATCCTCTTCCCGAGAAGCTCATTAAGGACTTCGCCGCAAAGGTTGAGGAACTATATGTAGTCGAGGAACTTGATCCCATTATCGAGAACCATGTAAAGGCTCTGGGACTTAAGGTATCCGGAAAGGATATCCTTCCTATCTGTGATGAATTCTCCCAGACCAAGGTTGCAGATGCCTTCGGAAAGGAAACTCCCTGCGGATTAAAGATTGACGACGAGATCCCGGGACGCCCTCCCGTAATGTGCGCAGGATGCCCTCACAGAGGTCTTTTCTATGTATTAAAGCAGAATAAGTGTACCGTACTCGGAGACATAGGATGCTATACTCTTGGCGCCGTTCCTCCTCTTTCAACCATCGAGATGACTCTTTGCATGGGCGCATCCATCGGTGCTCTTCACGGATTCAACAAAGTCCTTGGAGGAGAGGCTGAGAAGCATACCGTTGCCGTTATCGGAGATTCTACCTTTATGCACTCCGGTATGACCGGTCTTGCAAACGTTGCATACAACCAGACCAATTCCACTGTTATTATCCTTGATAACTCCATCACCGGTATGACGGGGCACCAGCAGAACCCCACTACCGGCTACAATATCAAGGGAGATCCCGCAGGAAAGATCGATCTTGAAGCTCTTGTCAGAGCAATGGGTATTGAACATGTAAGAGTTGTTGACCCCTATGATCTTGCGCAGTGCGATAAAGTGATCAAGGAAGAACTTGAAGTAGAAGCACCATCGGTTATTATTTCAAGACGTCCTTGTGCTCTTCTTAAGTATGTAAAGCACAACGCTCCTCTTAAAGTAGATAAGGATAAGTGCGTTGGATGTAAGTCCTGCATGAGGATCGGTTGTCCCGCGATCTCAATAAGAGACGGCAAGGCAGTCATTGATGAGACCCTTTGCGTCGGATGTAACGTCTGCACACAGCTTTGTAAATTGGGAGCGCTCTGCCCCGGATGTGAAGGAGGGGACAAATAAGATGGAAACAAAGAATATCATGATAGTAGGCGTTGGCGGTCAGGGTTCCTTACTTGCCAGCAAGATATTGGGACACCTTTTCCTTTCACAGGGATATGATGTAAAGGTTTCGGAAGTTCACGGAATGAGCCAGCGTGGCGGAAGTGTTGTTACTTACGTAAGATACGGTGACAAGGTTTATTCACCTGTCATCGATGAGGGTGAGGCTGATTATATAGTTTCTTTCGAGATCCTTGAGGCAGCAAGATGGCTTCCTTACCTTAAGAAGGAAGGTCAGATCGTTACCAATACCCAGCAGATCGATCCCATGCCCGTTATCACAGGAGCTGCAAAGTATCCTGAGGATCTTGCTGATAAGATTAAAAATGCAGGTGCGAAGATCGATGCCATCGACTGTCTTGCGAAAGCAAAAGAGGCAGGAAGCGCTAAGGCTGTAAATATTGTCCTTCTCGGAAGGCTTTCTCATTACTTTGATATTCCCGAGGAGGCCTGGATGGCTTCACTTGAGGCAAATGTCCCCGCAAAGTTTTTGGAGATGAACAAGAAAGCATTTGAACTTGGCAAGAACGCATAAATCAAATGTATAACTAACTTGGTTTAGAGGCATAATATTATTACTTATGAAAGGGGTTTTAGGCACCATGGAAAGGTACTATCAGGAAGAAATCGAATGTGCGCCTTATGAAAAGATAAGGCAGATTCAGAGCGAAAGACTGGTTCAGCAGGTCAAGAGAGTATGGGATAATGTTCCCTACTATCGCAAGAAAATGGAAGAGAAGGGCGTGACCCCCGAGGACATTAAGTCGGTGGACGATCTTCACAAGCTTCCCTTTTTATCAAAATATGACCTTCGCGAAGCATATCCCTACGGACTTCTTGGTAAGCCCTTGTCAGAGTGCGTACGTATCCACTCCACATCCGGAACCACCGGTAAGCGCGTGGTTGCCTATTACACACAGCATGATATAGACCTTTGGGAGGACTGCTGCGCAAGAGCCCTTATGGCAGCAGGCGCCACCAATGAAGACGTGGTTCAGGTCGCATACGGTTACGGCCTTTTTACAGGCGGTGCGGGACTTCACGGCGGATCTCATAAAGTTGGATCCCTTACCGTTCCCATCAGCTCAGGTAACACCGATCGTCAGATCATGTTTGCCATGGATCTTTCGGCAACAATCCTTTGCTGCACTCCCAGCTATGCGGCATATCTTGGTGAGCGAATGAAGGAACTGGGCTACGGTCCCGATGACATTCCTCTTAAGGCCGGAATCTTCGGCGCGGAGGCATGGAGCGAAGAGATGAGAAAGAGCATCGAGGAGACCCTCGGTATCAAGGCTTATGATATCTATGGTCTTACCGAACTTTCCGGTCCCGGCGTTGCCTTTGAATGCTCAGCCCAGAGCGGAATGCATATTAATGAAGACCACTTTATCGCAGAGATCATCGATCCTGATACAGAGGAAGTCCTTCCTGAAGGAAGCATCGGTGAGCTTGTGTTCACGGCAGTAGATAAAGAGGCCTTTCCTATGATAAGATATAGGACAAGAGATATATGTAAGCTGACCCGTGAAAAGTGCTCCTGTGGAAGAACCCATGTTAAGATGGCTAAGCCCATGGGAAGAAGCGATGATATGCTCATTATCCGTGGCGTAAACGTATTCCCCAGCCAGATCGAGACAGTTCTTCTAAACAATGGTTACGCAGCAAACTACCAGATCATCGTAGACCGTGTAAACAATACGGATACCTTCGATGTACAGGTTGAGATGACTCCCGAGATGTTTACCGATAACATCGGCGAGATCGAGGCACATCAGAGAAAGCTTTCAGACGATCTCAAGGCAATGCTTGGTATCAAGGCTAAGGTTTCACTTCTTGCTCCCAAGTCTATCGCACGTAGCGAAGGAAAAGCCGTCAGAGTTGTTGATAAGAGAAAAATATAGGAGGTAAGGGTTATGTCAGTTAAACAGATTTCAGTTTTCCTGGAGAATAAGCCCGGATCATTAAAAAAGTTGACCGGCGTTCTCGCAGAGCATAAAATAGATATGAGAGCAATATCTATGGTCGAGACCAGAGATTTCGGTATTGCCAGGATCGTTGTTGACGATCCCTTCACCGCCGCTAATATCCTTAAGGAAGAGGATTTCATCTCAAAACTTAATTCAGTGCTTGTAGTTGAGATCCCCGATGAGACCGGCGGACTTGATAAGCTTATCAATATCTTTACCGAAGCAGAAGTAAATATTGAATATATGTATGCCGTATCCGCCCACAGGACCACCAAAAAGGCTTGTATGATCTTCCGTGTTGCAGACACCAAGGCTGCGGAAGCAAGGTTATTGGCAAAAGGCTTGAAGATTCTTACACAGGATGAGGTAATGGACATTTAACAGATCTACGTTTAAAAATAGGTAATCTGTATGTTTATTAAACAAGGCCCTAATAAAAAGAGTAAAAAACCATACATACTTAAAGTGCTGTTATATTCTCTTATAATGGCATTTTTCGTATGTGTGGTTTTTATTTATTACAGAAGGCTTTATACCGAAACAAGACAGAGGGTAATTGACGAAGGAAAGTCTATTGCAGAGGAGTCGGCTTACTACATTGATACCCGTCTTAATGCGGGAGAGACGATCCTTCTCCTTGCGGCTCATTCCGTCAACAATATGATGGAGAACGGATTCTCCAATGAGGAGATCTATGACTTTTTAGCAAAACAGACAGATTCCATAAGGGAGACACTGGTTAAGGACAGTACCGGCTTTTACGGATATATTAACGGTGAATTCATGGACGGATCCGGCTGGGTTCCTGAACCGGGTTACGACCCGATGAACAGGCCCTGGTATATTCAGGGGCTGGAAAAAAAGGGTGAGATAGCATATGTGGGCCCGTATCTTGATATGAATACCGGGAACATGATGATCGGTATTGATATTGCTTTAAGCGACGGAGTCAGTGTAATGGGTACCGATACGCCCATTATGGATATGCAGCGTAATATCGAAAAACTTGCGGAAGATGAAGATCTATATTCAGATTTCTTGGTTAATGAGTTGGGGGTGGTCATTGCCCATTCTTTGCCCGAATATATCGGAAGCAACATTTATGATTCCGACAGAGCTCTATTTAAATCCGCAGCAGAGATAATAAAGACCAACGGAAGCGGTTATTTCTTCGAAAACAGTGAGGGGCGCCGCCTTGTTTACGTCGTTCCCTTGGACAACGGGTGGAGCTGCGTAACTGTTATTGATGCAACCGAGAAATATAATGCTCTTCACAGACCTCTTATATATACCGTGATAGTCCTTATCCTGACCATTGCGATCTATGGTTTTGTCCTCTATCGCGTTGATAAGAAAAACAGAGAGATTGAGGAATTGTCGGCCAAAGCAAAAGTTGCCGAGGCAGAAAACATGGCAAAGACCGCTTTTCTTTCCAATGTTTCTCATGAACTTCGTACGCCCTTAAACGCTATCCTCGGAATGAACGAGCTCATTCACAGAAAGACGGAAAAGATCGAGATCCTTTCTTATACCAAAAAGATCAAGGCATCTTCAGAAAAACTTCTTCACATCATAAACGAGATGCTGGATTTCTCCAAAAAAGAGGTGGGTATCGAGGACTTCTCTTTTGATATCAAGGAGCCGGAGCCTGAGGAGATCAAGACTGATCCGGCAGAAAACTTTGAGATCAAGTATGAAATGTATCGTGGCGGCTTTACCGCGCCCGATGCAAAGATCCTTGCCGTTGATGATAACAGCATGAATCTCATAGTATTTGAATCACTTGTTAGGCATACCCTTATGGAGATCGACACTGCCCTCAGCGGAGATGAATGTATAAGGCTGTCAAGAAAGAAAAAATATGATATTATATATATGGATCATATGATGCCGGGTAAGGATGGCATAGAAACCCTTAAGGAGATAAGAGCGGATAAATACAATCCCAATGTTGAGACTCCTGTGGTTTGTATTACAGCCAATGCCGTATCCGGAGTCAGGGACAGTTATATCGAGGCAGGCTTCATTGAGTATCTTACAAAACCTGTCAACCCTGATGAACTTGAAGCGACCATAATCAAATACCTTCCGGATGAGCTTTTAAATGAAGCATCGGGAACTTTGCATGAGGAGGACGATAGTGCCAAGTTCTGCGAAGATCTTAACAAAATGCTTGCAAATGTTCCGGGGGATATGATCGATTCGGAAGCCGGTATCAAGAACAGTGGATCTGTTAAGAGTTATATTTCCCTTTTAAAAGTTTTTTACAATACGATCAATGACAAAGTAAGTGAACTTGATTCCTATATTGAAAATGGGGATTATGAGAACTATACCATTAAGGTACACGCATTAAAAAGTTCGGCAAGGATAATCGGTGCGGCGGGCTTGGGCGAAGAAGCACAGGCTCTTGAAAACGCAGGAAAGAGTGGCGACATCGATTATATCAAGGCAAATCACGAGGCCTTTATCGGCGAATACCTTGGATTTGGAGCAATACTCTCCAAAGCCTTTCCCGAGGAGAAAGAAGACGATAAGCGTAAGCCTGAGGCTGATGCCGAACTGATGGATATCGTATACATGGAGATCAAGTCTGCGGCACAGGATATGAACTGTGGCAGGCTGGAAGAAATATTCAAAAAGATGGGAGAATACCGAATCCCCGAAGAGGAGAAAGAAGTATTCTCAAAGATTAAGACAGCATCCGACAATTATGACTATGACAAGATCATAGAATGTTTGACGGAGGCTTAATTTGCTTTCCATTTGGAATTGTTCGGAGGCGGTGAACGCGTATGGACTATTGGGTAGTGGCAGTTGATGATGAGGCCATGTGCCTTACCAATGTAAGACAAATATTGTCATCGGCGGGAATGAAGGTCAGCTGCTTAAGATCGGGACAGGATCTTCTTAAGTTTATTGAGAAGAATACACCTGACCTTATACTTCTTGATCTTAATATGCCCGGAATGGACGGTTTTGAGACCTTCCATGCCCTTAGGGAACTGGAAGATCAGGGCATGCACCGTCATATCCCCGTTATCTTCCTTACAGGAGATAACAATGCCTACGCCGAGAGACGTGGCCTTAAGGTCGGAGCATCTGACTTTATAAGAAAGCCCTTTAACCAGGATGTTCTTCTTGGCCGAATAAGGAATGCCATTGAGAACCAGAAGAAGATCGAAAGCCTGACGGAAGAGGCTATGTACGATAAGCTCACAGGCTTCTTGAACAAGGCAAACGGAAGTAAGAGAATCGCGGATCTCTGTGCTGCAAAGAGCGGAGCAATGCTTGTTCTTGACCTTGATAATTTCAAACTTGTCAACGATCTTTTCGGACATGATATGGGCGATAAAGTACTTGAAGCTTTTGCTGAGATCGTAAGGCATAACACAAGGGAAGAAGATGTTATATCAAGGATCGGTGGCGACGAATTCCTTGGATTCTTTGAGAATATAGGCGCAGTGGATGCGGTTGAATCTTTGACTAAAAGACTTAATGAATCTTTGTTTGAAAAGTGCAAGGAGCTTATGGGTGAATTCTTTGATGTCCCCATAGGAATATCCATTGGTGCGGTTTTTGTACCGGATCACGGCAAGGACTTCACAGAGCTTTTCCAAAACGCAGACAACTGTCTTTACAGGGCAAAACAAAACGGAAAGCACGGATTTGTTATCCATGTTCCGGATAAGATGGAAAGCGTCCCTGAGGATGACCTTACAAGGGAACTCAACAGGGTAACCCGTCTTGTGGAAGAACGTTGTGCAAGAGGAGCGCTGCTCCTTGGTCAGGAAGCATTTACTTTTAATTACCGTTTTATATTAAGGTTCATGCAAAGATATAACGGCTGCGCCAACAGGCTTCTCTTTTCCGTCGAGGAGATAAACAAGGAAGATGACTGTTTGGCTGAGGCGGTTAATGCTTTTGGAAAAATACTTCAGAGTACGCTCAGAAGAAGCGACATTATTTTTCATAACAAATCGAATCAGTATTACCTGCTTTTACCGGGGCTTGCCGGTGACGACACACATGTTGTTGTGGAAAGAGTTATGCAAAACTGGGAGAAAACCGAATTTGCGGATCGTGTAAGAATTAAGCATGTCTTTTCTGCTATTACCTTTGAAGAAAAGGAATAATTGAAAGGTTACTTGGATTTATGGAACGCTCGAGGAACGAAAAGTTTGTTGTCTTTATAACATCCATAGCAGGACTGGGACTGGCATTGGAAACAGTCCTTATGGACTGGGAATGGTGGGCTATTCCACTTATAGCGGCAGGAACCATCGCTCTTTGGATCATGAATCTGAGGGAGAAACCGGATGTTAACACAAGAGTGGTCTGCTTTTATTTGTATGCAATGCTGACCTTCTTTTTCCACGGAGTCCATGAGACCGGCTTTTTTGATGTGTCCATCGTGGCGACTCTGGGCCTTGTTGTGTATTCCTTTCTTTACAAAAAATACGTCATTCATCTTTTATTCACCGAGTATTTCCTTATAATGTTCATACAGTTCTACTTTGCTATCACAGCAAAGAATATCGTGTTTGACACCCTTGCGGTATCAAGGCTTGTGCTTCATGTGGCTATAGTTGTAGTCATTTATTTCTGTTGTCTTCGAAAGATCACAGACAGACTTTCAAAAGAAAGATCCGAGGAAGAAAAGGATATCCGTCTTGAGAGTTATGAAACGGATATGGAAGATTTCCTTTCAAATATTTCCCATGAATTAAGAACACCCGTAAACGTGGTTAACGGTATGTCCGATCTTTTGCTGAAAAGAGACGTGGGTTACGAAGCAGACGCTATTAAAAGGGCAGGTATTAGGCTTGCCAGCCAGATAGAAGATATTCAGGATTATACCGAATGTAAGAGGGGAAAGATCCTTCTGGAAGAAGAGGATTACATGACCACATCCCTTATCACCGACGTGGTCATGAGTTTCAGGAGAGGTGAAAACGAAAGGGAACTTGAACTTGTTGTGGACCTTGATCCCAGGGTTCCCGCAATGCTCAGGGGAGATATCAAAAAGATTCGCAAGATCTTCAGGCACCTTCTTGAGAATGCCCAGAAGTTCACATACAAAGGCGGTATCCTTGTAAGGATGTACTCGGAAAAAACAGATTACGGGGTTAACCTTTGCATAGAGATAACGGACACCGGAATCGGAATGGACAGAAAGACCATTGAGTCTGTTTCCGAGGGAATGTACCAGGCAAATAAAAAGAGAAATCGTAATTCAGGCGGAATAGGTCTGGGTCTTTTTATCGTTTACGGATTTGCTCACAGGATGGGTGGCTTTGTAAAGATCGAAAGCAGGAAGAACAGCGGTTCAACCATCAGGGTAACTCTGCCCCAAAAGGTTGTAAATGATGCCGCTTGTCTTGAAGTAACGGGTGGAGTAAAGGGAGATCTTCTTTTCCATGTAAGATCCAACAAGTATAAAGTACCTGCTGTAAGAGAATTCTACAGGACCATGGCCGTCAATCTGGCAACCGGTATCCATGCGTCTTTGTATGCTGCTGAGACCATCAGCGATATCGAGAGACTTCAGAAGAAATTGAACGTTAGATATATATTCATGGGCCAGGAGGAGTACGAGGACAATCCCAAATTCTTTGACGAGGTCAGCAAAGGAAATATCGTTGTCGGTGTGTCTGCGTTACCCGGATTTAAGCCTAATCCCGGAAGCCGTGTCATGATCATGCCTAAGCCTTTGTACGCATATCCTGTTATCAAGATCCTTAACGAGGGTCTTGAGGCTAAGAATATCGAGTCACCCGTTACCAATATAAGGCCTGTATTTAGAGGAATCAGGGCTCTTGTTGTTGACGATGAGCCCATGAACCTTGTTGTAGCTTCCGGACTCTTCAGGGATTATGAGATGATCGTGGATACTGCGGGAAGCGGAAAAGAAGCAATCCTTAAGTTCCAGGTCAATGATTACGACGTTATTTTTATGGATCATATGATGCCCGAAATGGATGGCGTTGAAGCCATGCATATCCTTAAGAAGATGTCGGTTGAACTCCACAAAAAGGCTGTAGTTGTTGCTCTTACCGCCAATGTTGTTTCCGGAGCAAAGGAAATGTTTATGCAGGAGGGCTTCGACGGATTTATTTCCAAGCCCATTTATATACCGGATTTTGAGAGAACCATGCTTAAAGTCCTTCCCGGTTTTGTAAATGAACAGGAAGGAGGTAAGGCAGAGTGATCAGAAGATTTTTCAGGCTCATCATCAATATTGTAAGAGATTATAACAGAGACCTTACCGAGCGTGTATTTGTTGTGTTTACGCTTATTTCCGAAGCCACACTTTTGGCAGCTCTTATCGGGGATATCCTCATAGGTGAAAACCTTATTGAGATCATCATCCTGGCCGTCACTGCGGTATGCGTACCTTTTATTACAACGATATGCATTGTTAAAGATAAATTGAAACTGGCGACAGGCATAATCGTTGTATGCCTTGTGGCTCTTATATTGCCGGGAATATTTATTTTCGGCGGCGGTACTCATGGCGGCGGAGTACTTTGGTTTTTCTTTGCTTTCATGTATATCGGTCTTGTTTTGTCCGGAAAGTGGAGAACCGTCATGCTGGCGCTTTTACACATCGTTGCCGCTGCATGCTTTACTCTTGAGTTCCTGCATCCCGAGTTGATCAATGTACATACTCATGAAATGTTTATCATCGACTCCTTTATCTCATTGCTTCTTGTGGGAGTTGTTTGTTTCTTCATGTCCTGGTTTCAGAGTTATCTGCTGAAGGCAGAGAACGAGCGCGCAAAGAAAGAGACGGAGAGAGCCGAGGAACTTTCACTTTCCCAGAACCGTTTCTTCTCAAGTATGAGCCATGAGATCAGGACACCCATTAACTCCATTCTCGGACTTAATGAGCTGATCTTAAGGGATCCCAATGCTACCGAGGAGATAGCAAAGGACGCTTCAGGTATCCAGGGTGCAGGTAAGATGCTCCTTGCCCTTATCAATGATATCCTTGACTTTTCAAAGATTGAAGCCGGAAGCATGGATATAGTTCCCGTTGACTATCGTGTTGGTGATATGATCTCCGAGATCGTCAACATGATCTGGCTTCGTGCCAATGACAAGGGACTTAAGTTTGAGGTAAATATCGATCCTACCGTGCCTTCCATTCTGTACGGAGACGAGGTCAGGATAAAACAGATCATAATAAACCTTCTTAACAATGCGGTTAAATACACTCAGGAAGGTAGCGTTGAACTCTATATCGAGAGAGAAGACACCGATGGCGATGAGGTTATTCTTGGCATTTCGGTCATTGATACCGGAATGGGAATCAAGAAGGAAAACATCCCCCATCTTTTTGATGCATTTAAGCGTGTTGATGAAGAGAAGAACAGATATATTGAGGGAAGCGGACTTGGCCTCAGTATCGTAAAGCAGCTGGTTGATCTTATGGGCGGAACCATAACCGTGAACAGTGTATATGGTGAGGGTACTACTTTTAATGTCCTTATCAGGCAGGGTGTTTCCAATACCGCTGAGATCGGTGAACTTAATATCCATAGTTCAAGCACCGGAAACAGAAGCCGTTATGAGGCAGGATTCAAGGCACCTGAGGCAAGGATACTGATCGTAGACGACAACGAGATGAACCTTAAGGTTGAGGCAAGACTTCTCAAGGATACGGGCATGACCATCGATACCGTTAAGAGTGGCAGGGAAGCCCTTGATATGACTGTAAGGAACAGATATGACGTTATCCTTATGGACCATCTCATGCCCGAGATGGATGGAATTGAGTGCCTTAAGGCCGTAAGAAATCAGGCGGGTGGTATGAACAGGACCTCACCCATCATCGCCCTTACTGCAAATGCAGGAAGTGACAGCAGGGAGCTTTACAACCATTCGGGATTTGACGGATATCTGGTTAAGCCCGTTTCCGGTGATGGACTTGAAGAGACCCTTATTAAGCATATTTCTTCCGACAAGCTTACTTTGAGCGGAAGAACCGCTAACATGAGAGAGGATATAAAAACATCCGATGGTTATTCCGGAAAGGCTCAGGTTGTCATTACATCCTCAAGTATGTGCGACCTTCCCGACAGGGTTATCAAGAAGCTTAATATTCCAATCATTCCTTTCCGTGTTCGCACAGAGGAAGGTATATTTAAAGACGGTCTTCAGATGACATCCCATGAGCTTTTGAGCTATATGGATTCAGGTAAAAAAGCCATTTCATCCCCTCCGGATGAAGAGGCCTTTACCGAGTTCTTTGCAAGCTCACTTAAAAAGGCTCACAACCTTATCCATATCTCCATTTCCGGCGATATAAGTAAGGAGTACCGCATTGCAACCGAGGCTGCAAAGTCTTTTGATAATGTTATTGTTATTAACTCCGGATCTTTGTCTTCCGCTACGGGACTGATGGTTCTGGTAGCTCATAAGCTTGCTCAGCAGAACCTTTCCGTTCCCGAGATAGTTGAGGAACTTGAAAAGGTAAAGAAGAGTGTCCGTTGCAGCTTTGTAATGGATACTACGGAATATATGGAAAAGCATGGCCTGGTAAGTCATTTTGTAACATGGTTTACCAAGACCTTAAATCTGCACCCCTGCGTTCGTGTAAAGAAGGACCATACCGGTCTCGGAGGAGTGTGGCTGGGCTCTACTATGCGAGCTTATAAGAGATACATATCCTATGCCCTTCCCTTTAATGTTCCGCCGGATCCCGATGTAGTATTTGTTACATACGCGGATGTTCCGGTAGAGACCTTGAAGTGGTTCAGGGAAGAAATGCTGAAGGTTTCCCATTTTGAGCATATTATTTATAAACAGGCTTCTGCTGCTATCTCTTCAAACTGCGGTCCCGGAACCATAGGTATTTTGTATCTGGAGAAATCCGAAAAGTCCTATAACCTCAGTTCCTTTATTGAGGATGAGAAGCTTGAATATGATGTAATGGAAGAAAATGAGCTCATGGCAGAAGGAATGAGCGAGGCCGACTTTGATTTTGCTGAGGAGGAAGCGGATGTAAATCGTCCCTGGTACTGCAAGATCGGATTTATAGATGGTGATGTCGCGATTCGAAACAGCGGATCGGAAGAGTCCTTTAAGACGGTTCTTAAGATTTTCTACGAGTCCATTGAAGAAAAAGCCAATGAACTTGAAGAGTTCTTTAATGATGGCGACTGGCAAAACTTTACCATCAAGGTTCATGCACTTAAGAGCTCTGCTAAGCTCATCGGTGCGGTGGATTTCTCTGAGCGCGCCCTTGAACTTGAAATGGCGGGAAAAGAAGCCAATATTGCTATCATCAGAGATAAGGCAAGGGATTTCCTTTCTGATTACAGGCACTTTGCAGATGAACTCTCCGTATTATTCGGATGTGAGATCCCTGAAAATGTTATAACAACTAAGGAAAAGCCGGTTGCAGATAAATATATTTTGGAAAGTGTCTACGAAGGTCTTCGTGAAGCAGCGGAAAACATGAGCTGCGACGGCATAGAGGACATCCTTAAGGAAATAGCGGATTACAGGATCCCGGATGAGGACGAGGTTAAGCTGAAAGCCATAAAGGAAATGTCGGATCAGTTTGACTATGATGCGATTTTGGAGATCCTTGGTGTGGATCCTACCATTGTGTGATGAATTATATGAAAAATGAAAGTATAATAATTTGTGACTCGGAGGGTTAGGGAAATGAGTGCTGATAAGAATATTGCTATTGTAATGTTTCAGTACAGCGTCGTTGCGAAAGGAATAGAGAAAAAGCTTACAGACCTGGGATATCATGTAGATATCATCTCGGACGGCTTTGACAGGATGAAGACCTTTGTATCAAGTATTGGACTTTTCATGTTCTATCTTTCCGAGGATATAACAGGAGATTTCAAAAAAACCAGACTTCTTTTTGATATGATGAACACAATCGGTGAAGCCGGGTGTAAAATGATATCCATTGGTGAGGAGAAATTCAGGTCAAATTATTTTAAGGAAGTTCCTGAAATAAGGAATTATGTATGGCTCAACAGACCTCTTAACTTAGACCAGCTGGGAGCTGTAGTAGAAGGAGTTTTGAGCGGAGAACTGGTGGGCGGCCACAGCAAGCGTATTCTTATTGTGGATGATGACCCTTCCTATGCAAAGATCGTCAGGGAATGGATCAAGGATGATTACAGAGTGGATATTGTCAACGCCGGATTACAGGCCATGACATTTCTTCTTAAGAACGGCCAGGACAATCCCGTTGATCTTATTTTGTTGGACTACGAAATGCCGGTTTTGGATGGTGCCCAGGTACTTCAGCTTTTAAGGCAGGAGCTGGTCACAAGGAATATTCCGGTTGTCTTTCTTACCGGTAACGGAACAAAGGAAGCAGTTGCAAAGGTCATGGCTCTTAAGCCCAGCGGTTATATCTTAAAGACCACCGGAAAGGAAGCCCTTCTTGAATATTTGAGAAATAAGTTAGGAAATTAGTTTTTATGGCAAGGATCATTAATTCAACCCTCGTACATCTTATTAAGGACGGGAAGTATCTCATGCTCCACCGAACCAAGAAAGAGGGAGATTACAACAAAGATAAATGGATAGGAGTGGGAGGAAAGCTTGAACCGCAGGAATCCCCTGAGGAATGTGCAAAGCGTGAGACCTTGGAGGAAACGGGGCTCACAATGAATTCTATGGACTATCGCGGTATCGTAACCTTTGTTTACGAGGACATTACCGAGTATATGCATCTTTTTACTTCCGAGGATTTTTCGGGAGAGATGAAAACCTGCGATGAGGGAGACCTTGAGTGGGTGGAAATCTCAAAGGTATGCGATCTTCCCATTTGGGAAGGGGATAAGATCTTCTTTAAGCTTATGGAAGATAAGGAAAAAAACCCTTTCTTTTCTGTTAAACTTGTGTACAATGATGAGGGGGAACTTATCAGCCATGAAGAAAATATTTATAATTGAAGATGAACCGGGAATACGTGATGAGCTGGTGATACTTCTTTCAAGTTCGGGATACGAGGCCCTTTGCCTTGAGGAATTTGAAAATGTATCATCAGCTATATTGTCGTGTGCTCCCGATATGGTGCTTCTTGATATCAATCTGCCTTTTAAAAACGGTAAAGATGTTTTAAAAGAGCTTAGGCAAAAGTCCGATGTCCCCGTTATCATGGTGACAAGCTCCGATGCGGAAAGAGATGAACTTATATCCATCGGTTACGGAGCGGATGACTATATAACAAAGCCATACAATCCTACTTTGCTTTTGCTGAGGATCGGAAATATCTTTAAGAGGCTTGGTGGGAACTCTGATGAGGTACAGTATAGGGATTTAAAGATAGATTTCAGGCGAAGCGTCATTGTGGACAGGTGCGGGAATGAGACAGTGCTTTCAAAGAACGAGATGCTGATCCTGTCGTATATGTATCATCATAGAGGCAATATCGTAAGCCGTGATGACCTTATGACGGATCTTTGGAACAATAGTGAGTATTTAAACGACAATGCCCTTACGGTGAACATCAGCCGCCTCAGAGGAAAGCTTTCCGAGGCCGGCGTCGGCGACGCCATTGAAACCCGCAAAGGACAGGGGTACTTGATGCAGTGAGATTTGGCACCCGGGTGCCAAACCCCAGATAGGATATACATATGTCTTTCGGAAAGTATATTAAAGACAAAATTATAAATATTTTGATAGCCGTACTCCTTCTTGCTGCGGTGGTGGGGATCCTTCTGATCTTTCGCCTTAACCCCGTGGCTTTATGCCTTGTGGCAGGACTCATGGTGATCGCTTTTGTGGCGTCCTTTTTATATGACTATTTCAGGAAAAAAGGATTCTACGATTCACTTGCCAAAAACGTAGAAAGAATGGACAAGGCCTATCTTGTCCTCGAGACCTTGCAGGAGCCGGCTTTTTATGAAGGTAAGCTGATTTACGATACCCTTTACGACATAGACAAATCCATGGCTGACAATGTGGGTATCTACAAAAAGCAAAGTAAGGAATTCGCGGAATATATCGAGATGTGGATCCATGAGGTAAAGCTACCTTTATCCGCCATCAGCCTTAAGCTTCATAACCTTGTGAAGCTTAGGAACGAATATACCGATGAATACAAAAAGCTTCTGGCAGAGACTAGGCGCATTGAAGAGTATGTAAATCAGGTTCTTTATTTTGTGCGCTCAGAGAATGCGGAAAAGGATTATCACATTTCAAGCGTGGCTGTCTCTGATATCATTCATGATGCGGCCATGACCTACCGTGATACGGTTCGGGATAACGGAATAGAATTTGTTATCGGTAAGGATGAAGCCGGCATCGAGAATCCCGAGAACGTCTTTGTTAATACCGATAGAAAGTGGCTTTTGTTCATCATGGGCCAGTTTATATCAAACAGTATTAAATACAGGAAAAGTGGAGAAGACTCCTTTATCAGGGTATATGCGGATAAGAAGGATGGCAGCAGGGACGTTTTGCTCTGCGTAGAAGATAACGGCCTAGGAATCCCCACTGCGGATCAAACAAGGATATTTGAAAAATCCTTTACAGGGTCAAACGGAAAACTTAGGACAGGCTCTACCGGAATGGGGCTTTATATCGTGAAAGAACTCTGCGAAAAACTGGGGCATGAAATAAATGTAGACTCTCGGGAAGGCGAATTTACAAGGCTTTCGGTAACATTACAAAACTGTAATATTAAGTAATATTGGAAAAACGACAACCTCTTTTTTATGGTTTATCATCTGTATTGTAAACGGGATCTGCGCAGTCCCGAAACAAAAGCCATAAGAAAGAGGTAGTTTTTAAATCAGGTGAGATTATGAGCGAAATACTTAAGATTGATAACATTGAAAAATATTACGGAAGCAAGTCTTCTTTGACAAAGGCACTGGACGGTGTTTCATTTAACGTTTACGAAGGCGAATTCGTTGCCATCATGGGAGCCAGCGGAAGCGGTAAGACAACCCTTCTTAACTGCATCTCAACGATTGACAAGGTTTCATCCGGACACATTACCGTTGACGGAACCGACATTACAAAGCTTAAAGGAAATGCACTTAACAAGTTTAGGCGTGATGAACTTGGATTCATCTTCCAGGATTTCAACCTTCTTGATACCATGACTGCTTACGAAAACATTGCCCTTGCACTTTCCATTAAGGGAGTTTCTGCATGGGTCATTGATAAGAAGATCAAGGAGATCGCTGAGTCCCTTGGCATTACAGAGGTTTTGAACAAGTATCCTTATCAGATGTCAGGAGGCCAGAAACAGCGTATCGCCGCAGCGAGAGCCATCATTACAGAGCCCAAGCTTGTTCTTGCGGATGAGCCTACCGGAGCTCTTGATTCAAAGTCATCAAAGATGCTTCTTGAAAGTTTCAAGTATTTGAACGAAGAGATCCCCGCTACCATCCTTATGGTAACCCACGATGCTTTTTCTGCATCCTATGCAAAGCGCGTTATCTTTATCAAGGACGGAAAGATCTTTAACGAGATCATCAAGGGAGACAGATCAAGAAAGGAATTCTTTACCGAGATCATCAGCGTTATTTCATTGTTAGGAGGTGACGCGGGCGATGCTGTTTAAGTTAGCTTTTAAAAATATCAGGAAAAGTATAAAGGATTATGCCATTTACTTTTTGACTTTGCTTATCGGCGTTATTATTTTCTATGTTTTTAACGCCATTGAAACCCAGACTGCAATGATGAATGTTCAGAAGTCAACTTATGACATCATTCAGCTTATGAATTCCTTTCTTAGCGGCGTCAGCGTCTTTGTTGCAATTGTTCTCGGAGCCTTGATCGTTTACGCCAGCAACTTCCTCATTAAGCGAAGGAACAAGGAGTTTGGCATTTATTTAACCCTTGGAATGAGCAAGGGAAGAATGTCCGCAATCCTTTTTGTTGAGACTTTACTGGTTGGCGTGATTTCACTGATACTGGGTCTTGGCCTCGGCGTTGTTCTTTCTCAGTTTATGAGTATTGTTGTATCAAATATTTTCGAGGCGGACATGACGGGATTCAGGTTTGTTTTTTCCATGGCAGCAGCCGTAAAGACCTGCATTTACTTTGGAATCATGTACCTTGTTTCAATGCTCTTTAACGCTATCAGCATCAGCAGATGCAAGCTTATTGACCTGCTTCATGCCAACAAAAAGAGCGAGAAGTTAAAGCTTAGAAATCCCATTCTTTGCCTTATTATTTTCATCGCAGCATGGGTGATCCTGGGGGTGTGCTATTATCTCGTAAATGTAAAGATCAATGAGATAAGCCCAAGAAAAGATATGCCTATTATTATTGTTGCGGGATGCATTGCTACATTCCTTGTTTTCTGGTCGATTTCGGGAAGTATTTTAACTGTTGCAAGGGCAATGAAAAAGCTTTATTACAGAAAGCTCAACAGCTTTACCTTCAGACAGTTCAGCTCCAAGGCCAACACCATGGTTATATCCATGAGCCTTATTTGCCTCATGCTCTTTTTGACAATCACCATGCTTGGAAGCTCCATCAGCCTTTCAAGATCGATGAATAAGAATATTAGGGAACTAGCACCCTGCGATGCGATTTTTGTAAAGCCTTTAGGAATCACAGGATCTCTTTATGGTGGAGATAATCCTTATGCCGATGCCCTTAAGGAAGATGCAAAGAAGCCTATTATACAGTCACTTAACGAGGGTGGAGTGGATTGTTCTTTATTTGACGAGACTACAACCGCTTTTTACTACGACTGCCTCGGACTCAACATGGACAAGACCCTTGGGGAGAATTTAAAGCCTGCTCTTGGAATGTATATGTTTATTGCGCCCGACTCCTTTGAAGGAATCATGACGGAGTCTGATTACAACAAGGTAGCCCACGTTTTCGGAGCTGAGGAAGTAACCCTTGGTAAGAATGAATACGCCATGGTAGCAAACCTTGAAATTATGATCAAAATCAGAAGTGAGGTAATGGAAAGCGGACGTGAGCTTGAATATAACGGATTTACATTAAAGCCTGCTTACGACAGATGCCTTGAGGGAAGTGTATTTATGTCTGAGACAAGAAGCAATGAAGGCGTTATCGTTGTTCCGGATGAGGCTGTTTCAGGGGTAAACAAGACAAAAGAAATCCTTTATGTGGACTATGCTGCCATGAGCAGACAGGAGCTTTTGGACTATGATGAAAAAATAGTTGAGCAGATGAATTCGATTCATTATATTTCGACCACGACAAGCGTTGACACTAGGGAGGGACTTAAGAGAGATTCCGTAGGTCTCGGAGCTACCCTTACCTTCATCAGCCTTTACATCGGAATTGTTTTTCTTATTGCCAGCGCAGCGATTATCTCCCTTAAGGAGGTTTCGGAGAGTACCGACAATATCGAGAGATTCGCAGTACTCAGACGCATCGGAACCGATGAGCACATGATTGATATGGCGCTCTTTAAGCAGATTGGAATGTTCTTCCTCTTCCCCATAACCGTTGCGGCCATTCATTCGGTCTTTGGCCTCAACATGGTTAAGAAGATTTTTGAAAGCTTCGGAATGGGAAGCCTCGGAATTCCTCTTTTGATCACCGCAATCATTATCGTTGCCGTATACGGAGGCTATTTCCTTCTTACCTACGCAACAGGAAGAAGAATAATAAAAGGATAGTTATAATAAAAACAACATGTTTGCACTAACAAAAATCCCCGCGGCATAGGCTGCGGGGATTCTTGCGTAAAGAAGATTATCTATGAAAAGGAGATCTTGACTGCTTATTTGCTTTCTTCTGCGTCGTCGGAAAGGGCTTCGTACTGAGGTACGCTTACCTTTTCGGTGTAGCATGCGAAGGCATCCTCAACAAGAGCCTTGTCGGGCTTCTTGGTAAAGAGAGACACGACGGGCACGATGATGAGACCTGCTATCATGCAGAATGCACCGGCGTTGATGGGTGACTGCAAAAGCTTGGGGAAATGTCCGCGGAAGAACATATTCGCAAGCATTACGATACTGGAGAAAAGGAAGGAGCACCATACAGATGCCTTTGTTGTCTTTTTCCAGTAGAGGCCGTAGAGGAAAGGAGCAAGGAATGCGCCTGCCAAAGCGCCCCATGAAACTCCCATGAGCTGAGCGATGAAAGTTACGTTCTGCTTGTACTGAATGATAGCAATGACAACTGAGATTGCGATGAACACAACGATCAGTGCGCGCATGATGATAAGCTGCTTCTTTTCATCCATCTTTTTGATAACATGTCCCTTTAAAAGGTCAAGGGTAAGGGTTGATGAACTGGTAAGTACAAGTGATGAAAGAGTTGACATTGATGCGGAAAGTACAAGTACCACAACGATGGCAATAAGTACATCGGGAAGGTTTCCAAGCATTGTGGGAATGATGGCATCAAAGCCTTCCTTCGCAACGTCGATCTGACCTGAGATAAGACGTCCGAAGCCGCCGAGGAAATAGCATCCGCCGGCTACGATAAATGCAAATATTGTTGAAATAAGAGTTCCTCTTGAAATTGATTTCTCACTCTTGATGGCGTAGAACTTCTGAACCATCTGGGGAAGTCCCCAGGTTCCAAGTGAAGTAAGGATAACTACTCCAAGGAGGTTCAAGGGGTCGGGACCAAAGAAGGAAGCGAAGATTCCGGGAGTGGTTGATACTGTCTCATCAGAAACTCTTGCAAGTTCATCAAGGGATCCGATGAACCCACCGTGACCCTTAAGGACTGCAACGATAACAGCAACGATTCCGCCAAGCATGATAAGACCCTGAATGAAGTCATTGATGGCGGTTGCCATGTATCCGCCTGCGATAACGTAGATTCCTGTAAGAACGGCCATTACGATAACACAGATGCTGTAGTCGATGTTAAATGCCATACCGAAAAGTCTTGAAAGACCGTTGTACAAAGATGCGGTATAGGGAATAAGGAAAATGAAGGTTATGACAGAAGCGGCAATCTTTAATGCGGGACTGCCAAATCTAGCCTGGAAAAACTGAGGCATAGTCGCTGAGTCAAGGTGCTGAGTCATGATGCGGGTACGGCGTCCCAGGATCCTCCAGGCGAGGAATGAACCGATGAGAGCGTTACCGATTCCGACCCATGTAGCGGCGATACCGTATTTCCAACCGAACTGGCCGGCATAGCCTACAAAGATAACGGCTGAGAAGTAAGAGGTGCCGTAAGCAAAAGCTGTAACCCAGGGACCTACGGAACGTCCTCCAAGGACAAAGCCGTTTACGTCGGTTGCATTTTTTCTGCAGATAAAGCCGATGGTCAGCATAACTGCAAAAAACAGAACGAGCATTAAGATCTTGATAACCATGATGTTCCTCCAAGAATGTTGGTTTAGATGCGCAAACTCAGAGCCGAATACCCTCTGTTTACGCTTTAGCACTTTAAAGCATAACGGTTTAAACCAAAAAAGTCAAGAAGCGCAGATATCATAATAGTCAACAAGCGGCGAATTGAGCAAAAAAAATAAAAAGTTTTTATTGTTTAAAAAAAGGAAACAGCTTGTTTCCGTAGAATATTATTAATGTGACTGACCTTTGGAGTATTTTTGCGTGCAAAGGAGATATCAGATGACTATCAGAGAGAGCCTGGAAAAGAGAGAAAGAGAGTATTTAAGCCCGTTTGCGGCATTATCAGCCGAATCAAAGGGCAGGGACAAAGCGGAGCCTCAATGTGACATCAGACCTGTTTACCAAAGAGACAGGGACAGGATCATCCACTGCAAAGCCTTCAGAAGGCTTAAGGATAAAACACAGGTATTTTTGGCACCGGAAGGTGACCACTACAGGACAAGACTTACTCACACTCTCGAAGTATCACAGAACGCACGAACAATAGCCAAAGCACTTAGATTAAACGAAGACCTTACGGAAGCCATCGCTCTTGGCCATGACTTGGGACACACGCCCTTCGGCCATGCAGGAGAAAGAGCTCTTAATCGTATATGCCCCCTCGGATTTGAACATAGCGAACAGAGCGTCAGGACTGTGGAAATCCTCGAAAAGGACGGCGCAGGCCTCAATCTTACCTGGGAGACAAGGGACGGTATCAGAAACCACCAGACCAGTGGAATGCCCGCCACTCTTGAGGGAAAAGTTGTAAGGTTTTCCGATAAGATAGCTTATATCCATCATGATATGGACGATGCGGTAAGAGCAGGTATCCTTACGGAAATGGATGTACCCGCCGATATCAGAGAGGTCCTTGGATCAACACCCGGCGAAAGACTGGATAAACTGATCCACGATATTATTACCCACAGCATGGACAAGAACGACATTGTCATGAGCGACGAAGTCCATGAAGCAATGCAGGGCATCAGGAAGTTCATGTTCGAGAACGTCTATACCAATAAGGTGGCAAAGTCGGAAGAGTCAAAGGCAGAGGAACTTGTGGAGAGGCTTTACGAATATTTTTGTGACCATCCCGAGAAGCTGCCCAGCCCTTATAAAGAGATAATGAACAGCGGTGAAAGACTCGAGCGCGTAGCGTGTGACTACGTTGCTTCAATGAGCGACCGCTATGCAATAGATATGTTCAGCGAGATTTATGTTCCCAGGAAGTGGGAGTACTAGTTTAGGGGAGAAAGAATGTATTACAGCGACGACTTGATCGCGAATGTTCGCTCATCCAGCGACATTGTGGATGTGATCGGCTCCTATATTTCTCTTACGAAAAAAGGTGCCAATTACGTGGGTGTTTGCCCTTTCCACAATGACCATACGCCGTCTTTTTCAGTCAGCAGGAGCAAGCAGATCTACAAATGCTTTGCCTGCGGCGAGGCCGGCAACGTGATCACTTTTATAATGAAATATGAGAATATCACCTTCGTCGAAGCGGTAAAAGTCCTTGCTGACAGAGCAGGCATCAAGCTCCCCGAAGTTGAACTCTCGGATGCGGAAAAAAGAAAAGCAAACAAAAAGTTAAGGCTCCTTGAAGTAAATAAAGAAGCCGCAACTTATTTTTACAGATGCCTTCGTTCGCCCCACGGTGAAAAGGGCATGAAGTATTTCAGGGACAGAGGACTCTCTGATGAGACCATGCAGAAGTTTGGTCTCGGATTCGCCGGAGTTAACGGCCATGAAGTTGTTGATTTCCTTCGTTCCAAAGGCTTCTCCGACGAGGAGATAAAGGATTCAGGTATCGCATCCGTTTCCGAAAAGAACGGTATGAGCAGTCCTTTTTGGAACAGAGTCATGTATCCCATCATGGATGCTAACCATCGGGTAATTGGATTCGGTGGACGTGTTCTCGGAGATGCAAAACCCAAGTATCTCAACTCTCCGGAGACGGAGATCTTCGATAAGAGAAGAAACCTTTACGGATTTGTTTTTGCAAGGTCATCAAGGGCCGGCAATTTCATTCTTTGCGAAGGCTATATGGATGTTATCGCCATGCACCAGGCAGGCTTCAGTCAGGCCGTAGCATCCCTTGGAACCGCCTTTACCCAGGAGCAGGCAAATCTGTTATCGAGATATACAAAAAAGGTTTATCTGGCTTATGACAGTGACGGCCCCGGCGTTAAAGCAGCGCTTAGAGCCATCGAGATCTTAAAGAGCGCGGATATTTCCGGTCGAGTGATCGATATGAGGCCTGCCAAGGACCCTGATGAGTTCATTAAGGCCTATGGAACGGAAGCATTCCAAAAGAGGATAGATGAGGCGGAAAACAGCTTCTATTTCCTTATCAGGACGATTCACGACGGATACGATCAATCCGATCCGGAACAGAGGACTTCATTTTACAAGGATATCGCAAGAAAACTTTGCGAAGAATTCAAGGAGCCTCTTGAAAGAGAGAATTATCTTATCGCAATTTGTGAGCGATACGGTATAAATGCCGACAACATGCGGAATATGGTTACCGATCTTGCGGCAGAGGGAGCGGGGCTTCCCATTTATCAAAAGCCCAAGACCACAGTGCAGAACAAGGGCAAGGAAGAAGACAGCGGAAAGCTGGCTCAGTCCATGCTCCTGACCTGGCTTACGGACGAGCCGGAACTTCTGCCGAAGATCCAAAAATATGTGACCACGGCGGACTTTACCGATGATATGTACCGTAAGGTGGCGGAGAGAGTATTTACCGACATTGAAGAGGGAAAACTTGATCCCGCTGCAGTCATCGACCTTTTTGAAGAGGAAGAACAACAGCAGGTGGCAGGTCTTTTCCAGGCAAAGCTTCCCGATACCAACACACCGGAGGAGAGAAAGAGAGCCTTTTCCGATATCATCATCAAGGTTAAGGAAAACAGCTACAATCACTTCGCCGAAACAGCTCTTACCGATATGTCAAAGCTGACAGAATCCATAAGGCTGAAGAAGGAACTGGAACAATTAAAACGTACAGGCGTTAGCCTGAGTTAATAAGACGCAAAGTCAAAGGAGAAAAAATGGACGAAAACATGATGGCTAAATTTGAAGAGAAGTTAAAGGATCTTCAGATGATTGCTTCCAAGAAAAAGAATGTACTTGAGCAGAAAGAAATTGATGATGCTTTTGCCGATATGGATCTCGATGAGGAGAGCCGTGATAAACTTGAGGAGTTTTTTGATACCGTAGGTATCGAAGTCCTTTCTACCACTGAGGAGCCCTCAGAGGAGGATTTAAACTTCGATATGGACATCGATCTTGACGATGATGCGGATCTTGATGATGTTCCCGATGATGACATCATCATGGCTGAGGCTGAAGAAGTTGACATGGAGAGCATCGACCTCTCTGTTCCCGACGGAATCAGCACCGAAGACCCCGTAAAGATGTACCTCAAGGAAATCGGTAAGGTTCCCCTTCTTACCGCTGACGAGGAGATCGAGCTTGCAAAGAAGATGGAAGCAGGCGACGAGGCTACCAAGAATATTGAGGAAGCTAAGGCAAAGTACGAAGAGATCGAGGACAAGAAGTCCAAGAAGGCTCAGAAGCTTGCTAAAGAGATCGCAGAGATGCAGAAGGACATTGATAACGGTGAGGCTGCAAAGAAACGTCTTGCAGAGGCTAACCTTCGTCTTGTTGTCAGCATTGCAAAGAGATATGTGGGAAGAGGAATGCTTTTCCTTGACCTTATTCAGGAAGGTAACCTGGGACTTATCAAGGCTGTTGAGAAGTTCGACTATACCAAAGGTTACAAGTTCTCCACCTATGCTACATGGTGGATCAGACAGGCCATCACCAGAGCCATCGCAGACCAGGCACGTACCATTCGTATCCCTGTTCACATGGTTGAGACCATCAATAAGCTTATCAGAGTAAGCCGTCAGCTCCTTCAGGAGAAGGGACGTGAGCCCATGCCCGAAGAGATCGCTGAGGAGATGAATATCCCTGTTGAGAGAGTTAGAGAGATCCTTAAGATCTCCCAGGAGCCCGTATCTTTGGAGACTCCCATCGGTGAGGAGGAGGATAGCCATCTTGGCGACTTCATCCAGGATGATAACGTACCCGCTCCCGCAGATGCAGCAACCGCTACTCTTTTAAGAGAGCAGTTAAACAAAGTGCTTGATACTCTTGCAGAGAGAGAGCAGAAGGTTCTCAGATTAAGATTCGGTCTTGATGACGGAAAGGCAAGAACTCTTGAGGAAGTCGGTAAAGAGTTCAATGTAACCCGTGAGCGTATCAGACAGATCGAAGCAAAGGCTTTAAGAAAGCTTCGTCATCCCAGCCGCAGCAAGCAGCTTAAGGATTACTTAGAGTAAGGGGAATAACCATTGGCAAAGACTTTTACACCCAAGCTTTCACCGAGGCTTGAGGGCATTGTCAGTTTGGTTCCCAAATGCGGTACCGTGGCGGACATCGGTTGTGACCATGGATATACCTGCATTTCACTGCTTCAGAGAGATAGGGCTTCAAAAGCAATAGCCTGCGACATAAAAGAGGGACCTCTTGAATTTGCCCGAAAGAATACGGGAAAAGCGGGACTTAATGAAAAAACCGATATTAGACTGGCACCGGGCCTTGAGGGTCTTAAAAAGGGTGAGGCTGATGTAATAGTTATCGCCGGAATGGGCGCAAGAACCATTGCGGATATCCTTACGGATTCTATGGAGATCGCAAAAGAGGCGGATTATCTTATTCTTCAGCCCCAGAGCGAGATCCCCGAGATGAGGACCTTCCTTAGGGACAATGGTTTCAATATCCTTCAAAATAAGCTCATGATCGAGGAGGACAAGTATTATTTTGCTATGCTTGTCTCCGCGAAGAATGAGGGAGATACGGAGAGCGATTATATTGCTCCCAGGCTCCGCAGGATGAGAAACAATCCCGAGCTTATGAAGTTTTCAAAGACTTTGGATGATACCTTCGGACTTGATCTTATTTTTGAAGACAAGAACATGGCATATTATCTTACCCATGTTTTGAATGAGTGGAGAGCTGCTGTTAAGAATCTTTCAGGGGCAAAGAAGCCGGACTATGAAAAGATGACCGCTCTTCAAAAGAAGATAGAACTTGCCGATCTGGCACTTGAACTGAATACACTTTTATGCGGTATTGATGAACGGATCCGTTCTTTTCTTGACAATGAATACATGAAGAGAGCGGAAGAAGAGTAATATTATTATCGGAGGTGTTTTATGTACAAACTTAAAGTAATGGACACTGAAATAGAAGTTGAAAAGGGTACTACCTGTGAAGATGTGGCAAACATGTTCAAGGACAAGTTTGATGCACCCATCGCCGCCGTTTCCATTAACGGCAAGATCCGCGAGCTCTTTAAGAGAGTAAACAAGAGTGGAGAAATGAGCTTTTTTACTTTGAAGGATGACGTGGGACACCTGACCTATAAGAGGACCGCAGTCATGCTTGCCATCAAGGCAATCTTTGATGTATACGGCGAAAAGGCAGCCAATACCTCAAGAGTTGATTTTACCGTTGCAAACGGAACCTTTATTTTTGCAGGAGACGGCGTTGAGAACAGCGATGCAGGCGCAGCAAAGATAAAGAAGCGCATGCAGGAGCTTGTATCCAACGGTGTTATCATCAGCAAGGCTACATACCCTCTTGATGAAGCTATGGACCTTTTCGAGCGCCATGGCATGAAGGATAAAAATGAGCTTTTCAGATTCCGCCGCACATCTCAGGTCAATGTTTATGAGATCGACGGATATTATGATTATTATTACGGATACATGCTTCCCAACGCTTCATATGTGAAGTATTTTGACTTTATTCAGTATGGCGCCGGATTCATGCTTGTCCTTCCTTCAAAGAACGAACCCACTGTGGTCAAGCCCTTTGAAGAGAGAAAGATGCTTTACGATACCTTTATGGAGACCGGCAGATGGTGCAAGCAGGTTGGAATCCAGAATGTGGGCGACCTTAACAGCTGGATCTGCAAGAACCAGATGAACGACCTTATACTTGTTCAGGAGGCTGAGCAAGAGAGAAGGATCGGAGAGATCGCAAGGGATATCGTAAACCGCGGAGGAGTAAAGTTTGTAATGATCGCAGGTCCTTCTTCTTCGGGAAAGACCAGCTTCTCACACAGACTTTCAATTCAGCTCCGTACTTTGGGCTTAACACCGCATCCCATTGCAGTTGACGATTATTTCGTTAACCGTGAGCTTACCCCTCTTGATGAGGACGGAAATTACAATTTTGAGTGTATCGAGGCTATCGACACAAAGAAGTTTAATGAGGATATGACAAAGCTCCTTGCGGGAGAAAGAGTTGAACTTCCCGACTTTAACTTCAAGATCGGACGTCGCGAGTACAACGGAAGATATATGCAGCTTGGACCTGATGATGTGCTTGTTATCGAGGGAATCCACGGACTTAATCCCAAGATGAGCTACGCTCTTCCCGAGGAGAGCAAGTACAAGATCTACATCAGTGCCCTTACTTCCATCAATATTGATGAGCACAACCGCATCCCAACCACTGATGCAAGACTTCTTCGCAGAATGGTGCGTGATGCAAGAACCCGTGGAGCAGATGCCGCAAGGACCATCAGCATGTGGGGATCTGTGCGTCGTGGTGAAGAGGAGAATATCTTCCCCTTCCAGGAGCAGGCAGACGCCATGTTCAACTCCGTGCTCATTTACGAACTTGCTTGCCTTAAGCCTTTCGCAGAGCCCCTTCTTTTCCAGATTGAAAAGGGTTCACCCGAGTATTACGAGGCAAAGAGACTGCTTAAATTCCTGGACTATTTCTTAAGCGTGCCCAGTGAATTCCTTCCCAATAACTCCATCTGCCGTGAATTCGTCGGCGGAAGCTGCTTCAGGGTATAGAAATTTAGAATATAAATAATTAAGCCGGCGGAATATGATTTCCGTCGGCTTTTGGCATGTTTGTTAATGTGGGATGATCAGAACTTCAGATTCTGTTCAAGTACCGCAGCTTTGCTGGCGAAGAAGGAGAACTCTCCGCTGTCCAATAGATTTCCGTTATCGTCCGTTACTCTGATATCGAAAACAAGAATATGCTTTCCGGTCTTAAGTTTTAAACATTCGCAATAGATGTACTCGGTGTTTACCGCAGGAAGCAGGAAATTCAGGTTGGCGGATACTGTGGTTGCATAGTATCCGTTCATGCTGGCGGTGGCTCCTGCCATAGCGTCAACAAAGGAAAGGAGAGCTCCGCCGTGAATACTTCCGTATGTGTTTTCTAGGCGCTTATCACACTTTACACGGGACTTACTGTAGGTGGGGCTGAGCTCTAAGATCTCGAATCCGATGAACTTGTTGTATTCGTTTGAATATAGTTCTTTGATCATTTTCTCTCTGATGGCATTTTCTTTTTCTGAGTTTGCTTTACGCATATATTCACCTCTGTAATTCTTTATTTTGGATTGCTGTTTGTGTTACGAAAACGACACAATTTATATAATAATACTACTATTCCGTAAAGTCTATTTCAACAACTTGTGTCTAACTATTGCACCGCTTTTGAATATCTGTGATATAATCAAATTGTCTTTATTTTTTCCACAACTGTTGAAATTTTTATATGGGGGTAATTTTATCATGAATCCCGAAGTGTATCTTTTTGGTCAGGTCCTTGGCACCCATTCCTTTCTTTTAAAAGATGGTTTTCTTCAGCCCGATGAATATTCTGAAATAGAGGCTCAATATTTTTTGCCCGGAGGCGAAACAGGCACAGCTGCAACTGTCCTTGATTCTCTTGGAGCAAATGTATTCTTAAGCGGAACCTGGATCGGAACAGAAGTGGGGCCCATGCTTAAGGAATTTTATAAGAACAAAAAGGTCGATCTGTCGGGACTTGAATTTAAGGACAACGATCCCGGAGTAATGGATTATGTTGTTATCCATGGCCTTGCAAGATCACCAATGGGTAGATTTCAAACCCTGTTTTCTACAGGAAAAAGATGGTGGAGCGTTCCTAAGGAAGAAGATATAGTAAAATGCAAGGTTGCAGCTATTGACCCTTATTTTGGAGAAGAATCATTAAAGGCTGCTGAGATCTGCGTTAAGCATGGTATTCCTTACGTAACAATCGATTCAATGCATGATTCTTATCTTCATAAACATGCCGCCATCAATGTGGTATCCAAGGAATGTACCGTAAAATACGGGGATATGGAACCTGAGAAGATCATGGAATTCATGCAGAGCGAGGCAGAAGGATTGACCATTATTACCCGCGGTGAAAAGGATATGCTGTATGCAAGAACGGGAGGAGAGATCCACCACATGAAGCCCTTTAATGTGGAGGTAAAAAGTACTCTGGGTGCGGGAGATACATTCAAAGCAGGATGTACATATGCAGTTCTGCGTGGCATGAAGGATGACGAAATAGTAAGATTTGCAAGTGCTTGTTCGGCTGTAGCCGTGTCTGTGTTTCCTCTGCCTCTTAACCCGCCCACAATAGAGAAGGTTAAGGAGATAATGGGATCAAAGTAAGCATGGAGAAGAGAGATAATGAGAAAGATTGGTAGATTTAGTTTTGGAATAAAGAACCGATGGTTAGCCGGTGCAATGGTTTTATTGATGATGGTTTCTGTAGTGATCTCTGCATACGGTTTTGGAAGCATGAATGTTTACGCTGCTGAGCCGGCCACATCGAATGTTTCTGTTAATGCCTGGGGTAATGGCGGACAGATCAGCTTTGATATGTCAGGCTGTTCAGGATACCAGAAGATCACGGTAGTCGTTGAGTATGACGGTACGCTTAAAGCTGCCTCCGGTTGGGGCTTTGATTCATATACCGTAAACGGTAATACGGTTACCGCCGTGGTAGATGCAGACGGAGCCAACTCCTGGGGCTTTGACTCCAATGTTGGAATACAGGTCGAGGGTGAAAATATCTCCAAGGCTTCTGTAAAAAGCATAAAAGGTGAGGGAACCCACACTGCTACGGCAAATAATAATCAGAATAATAACCAGAATCAGAACAACAACCAGAATAATCAAAACAACCAGAATAACGGCCGGAATGGTCAGAATTCCGAGGCAAAACCGGAGTTCTCATCACCCGCCGTTTCCACCTATGGAACCGTTGGTGATGACTGGCTTACAACCAATGGTTCTAAGATCGTTGATATGAACGGCAATGAGGTCTGGTTGACAGGTCTTAACTGGTTTGGATACAACACCGGCACAAACCTTTTTGACGGACTTTGGAATGCGGAACTGGAATCATCTATAGTTGCCATTGCGGACCATGGCTTTAACCTTATGCGAGTTCCCATGTCTGCGGAACTTTTGCTTGAATGGAAAAAGGGCAACTACCCTACAGCCAACTACAATCATGCTTACAATGGCAATCTTAATTCACTTAACTCTCTTGAGATCTTTGATTATGTTCTTACTTTATGCGAGGAGAACGGAATCAAGGTCATGGTGGATATCCACTCCGCAAATACCGATGCATCCGGCCACAACCATCCCGTATGGTACACTGACAAGATCACCGAGGATCAGTATGTAGAGGCACTTCAGTGGATCGCAGACAGATATAAGAATTTTGACACCATTGTGGCATATGACCTTAAGAATGAGCCTCACGGAAAGGCAAGTGAGACGCCCCACGCCATCTGGAATGATTCGAATGATAAGAACAACTGGAAGCGTGTTGCTGAGAAGGCGGGAAATGCCATTCTTGATGTGAACCCTCATGCACTCATAGTTATCGAGGGAATCCAGATATATCCTACGGATCCTAAGAAAAACAATTTTGTATCCACCGATGAAGAGGATTATTACAACACCTGGTGGGGCGGAAACCTCATGGCAGTAAAGGATTATCCCATTGATTTCGGAAGCAAGGAGAGAAATAAGCAGGTTGTTTATTCTCCCCATGATTATGGTCCTCTTGTTTACGAACAGCCCTGGTTTGAGGGCGGATTTACCTATGATTCCCTATATAAGGAAGTTTGGCATCAATATTGGCTCTATATCGAAGAAGAGAATATTGCGCCCATCCTCGTCGGTGAATGGGGCGGCTTTATGCAGGGGGACAACTTAAAGTGGATGGAGTATATCAGGGATCTTATCGGAAAGGAAAACCTGCATCATACCTTCTGGTGCTATAATGCAAACTCCGGAGATACCGGAGGTCTCGTAAAGGATGATTTCAAGACCTGGGACGAAGAGAAATATGCCCTTGTTAAGCCTGTTTTATGGCAGAACGACAGCGGCAAGTTTATCAGCCTTGACCATGAGGTAAAGCTTGGAGCAAACGGAATAAGCCTTGGAGAACATGCCGGAAATGCCCCCAAGCCCGTGACAAATCCCGAGACTTCTCCGGGCGTTCAGAGCGCAGATGAGGGCGACAAAAACGGCAATGTCATTGATGAAGGAGATGCTTTGAATACGCAATCAGCGTTAGAAAATCCAATCGAAGATAATAGTGATATGTCCGATATTGCCCCCGATAAGGATGTTCCATTAGAGAAAAAGACGCCCAATCTCAACTGGGTATTCTTTGTACTTATCGGCATAGCGGTCTTTGCCACAGCTGGTTGCGCATTTGCCGTTGTTACGGTTTTAAAGAAAAATAAAAGCAGTAAATGACGCTTCCGGCTATCAACCGTTGGTTATCAGGTGCTTTTCTTGGGACTGCACCCAAATCGTTTAATGTACGCACGATAGAATGAAGAGTAATCTTTAAAACCACACTTATCAGCTGCCTCACCGG
>JAEEOO010000008.1 GCA_016284315.1 Lachnospiraceae bacterium
AACATGCGGTTAAATCCATTGAACTTTTTAATGATCTTGGAGTAACCGATGGTCATTATGCGGCTGCTCTTTCCGCGCTCGGAAGTTATTATTATATCAAGGGCGAGTTCGCCAGCGGAATGAAGGTTTATGAGACTGCAATGGAAGCCATGGAGCAGGCTCTTGGAAAGAACGCATACTATAAGAGGCTTGAAGAGAACTATCTGGCTTGCAAGAAGGCACTCCAAGAGGAGATGGCTGCAAAGGGCGAGAGCTTTGAGAAGGTAGCAGGCGCCAACGCTGGATCAAGTAGCGAAGTATCCAACGGTTACAACGATGATACTCACGGCCTTGACATCTGTCACGAATATTTCGAAAAGGTCGGCTACCCTGTCTTCAAAGAAAGGTTTGCAGACTATCTTCCGGAGCTTGCTTTTGGACTTGCGGGAGAGGGCTCTGACTGCTACGGATTTGATGATAAAGTTTCAAGGGACCATGACTGGGGACCTGAATTTTGTATATTTGTAACGGATGAAACCTACGAAAAGATCGGTGCGGAGCTTGAGAAAACCTACGCCGAACTCCCCGCTGAATTTGATGGATACAAGAGAGCTCAGACTGTACAGGGAAGTGGAAGAAGAGGCGTTATCAGGATCTCTGATTTCTGCAGGAAGTTCCTTGGGGTTAACGCAAGTGAACTTAAGATCGCTGAGAAGTGCTGCGGAATAAGAGAAGAAATTGATTTTAGATCTATTTCCGACGCAAGTCTTTCAGCTTTTGTTAACGGAGAGATCTGGGTTGATAACAAGGGAATGATCACGGGCTTAAGAAGAGAAGTAGCCAAAGGTTATCCTGAGAATGTTTTGTATGCAAAACTGGCACAGGCCTGTGCAGAGTTTTCCCAGGCAGGCCAGTACAATATCATCAGATGTATTGAAAGGGGCGACGCAGTAACTGCAGAGATCATGAAGGGTGATGCCATGAGAGCGGCTTGCAAATTGGCTTACCTTATCGAGAACCGCTTTGCACCCCATGATAAATGGCTCTTTAAGGGACTTGACGGACTCCTTGGCGGAACCGCTGTCAAAGAAGGTCTTAAGACTTTAATGCTCTGCAAGACTCCCGAGGAGATCGTAAAGATCCTTGAAAAACTGGGGGAATCCCTGGCGATGGAGCTTTATGTCTGCGATTATATAAGCGATGTGGATCCTTATCTTGATCATCAGACTGAAGAACTTATGAAGAAGAGCTTCTTCTCAACCCAGACAAACGAAGAACTTACCATGATGATCGCAAAGGCTGAGTTTGCAGCATTTGACAAGGTTCAGAACGAAGGCGGAAGAGCTTCATGTCAGAACGACTGGCCCACCTTCGGTATCATGAGAAGAAGCCAGTATCTTACATGGAACAGGACAATGCTTCTTCAGTATCTCTACGATTTTGAGAGGGAGACGGAGCTTGGCCACAATCTTATCACCGAGAAGTACGGCCGCATGATGGAGAGCACCGCACCGGAGCGCTACGAGGAGATCAAGGACAACTTCCCCGCTCTTACAGATGAGCAGAAGGCCATAATCGAAGAGATCTGCAGGATCCAGGTTTCATGGATGGAGGAGTTCTCCGAGAAATATCCTCATCTCGCAGGTCAGGCTCGTACCGTTCACACCTACGACGACAAGAATTACGACACTTCTTATGAGACCTATCTTCGTGGGGAGATCAGCACATATTCCGACAAGATGCTTCAACTTTATACGAAGTTCATCGTGGAGCTTGCACAGGACGGAAAGAACCTTGCAAAGATGACCATGGAAAACAGCTGCAAACTATACGGATACAAGGGCCTGGACGAGGCAGAAGCATTTCTTGCAAAGTAGGTATTAATATGGGAAATTTCACAGATAACACAAACCAAAACGAGGCAAAGCTTGCCCTTATAACAGGAGCATCAAGAGGCATCGGAGAGGCCATCGCAAGGAAACTTGCATCCGATGGTTATGACCTTGTGCTCACTTGCAAAAGCTCTTTTGAGGATCTTAGCGCTCTTGCTAATGAACTAAAAGAAACGTATAATATAGAGTGTATATGTAAGCGCGTCGATGCGGGGAATTTTGGCGAAGTTCAGGAACTTTTCGAGGAAACTGTCTTTGATAGGCAGGGGCTTGATGTTCTTGTTAACAATGCAGGGATTTCTTACATCGGTCTTTTGCATGAGATGAAAGAAGACGAGTGGCAGGCGGTTATGAATGCCGACCTTAACAGCGTCTTTTATCATTCCAAACTTGCCATTCCCCTTATGCTGAGAAAGCACTCCGGAAGGATCGTGAACATTTCTTCCGTTTGGGGAAATGTGGGAGCTTCCACCGAGGTTGCATATTCTGCGGCAAAGGGCGGAGTCAATTCGTTTACAAAGGCGCTGGCAAAGGAGCTTGCTTCTTCGGGGATCACGGTAAATGCCGTTGCCTGTGGCCTTATTGATACAAAAATGAACGAGTGCTTTTCCGAGGAGGATCTTGCGGGAGTTATCGAAGAGATTCCTGCCGACAGGATCGGAAAGCCTGAGGAAGTGGCTGAGACAGTCAGCCTGCTTTTGAATGCGCCGGATTATCTTACGGGGCAGATCATAACCATGGATGGTGGCTGGACTTAATGTCCGGTATTTCTCAATTAATTATGTGGGGTCAATTAGATGTACGGAAAAATCTTTTTTTCGATCATTCTTTTAATATCAATAATTGAACTTATCTTCCTTATCCCAAGGGTCAGGCAGATCAAGGAAGACTACGGGATCCATCTGTTTCGCACCATCGTGACTGCGATGGTTGCTATGGCGGCGAATATCCTGATCGCATTTTCATTTAATCCGATGATGGCAAATATTGCATATTGTCTTTATTTTGCAGCTATTGATTGGGAGGTTTTCCATATCAGTTCTTTTTGTGCTGCGTACACTAAGCATAAGATCGCCTTCAAGTATCTTAGAATCCCTGCTATCATTATTTTTGCTGCAGACTCGGTGTCTTTATTTATAAACCTATATGGTGAGCGTTTTTTCTCCATCGAGGAATATTACAACAGAAAAGACGTTGTTTTCTATGTGACCAAGGCACTCCCTCTCTACAATGTCCATCTTATCCTGGATTATGTGGGAGTTGCGACCTGCCTTATCTACCTTTTCTGGAAACTTGTCCAGTCCAAGAGTTTTTACAAATACAAGTATCTGTCCGTATCCTTCGTTATCATTTTGATAATCGTGCTGAATGCCCTTTATATGCTTACTGACATTCCACTTGATATGTCGGTTATTTTCTATGGTGTGGCTAGCACTATGATCTACTTCTTTACGGAGAATTTTGCGCCACGTATCCTGATCAGCCAGGCCATGAAGAAGACCATTAACACCATGGACAAGGGCCTTATCCTATTTGATATTGACGACAGATGTATCTATGTCAACAACTTCATCAAAAAACATTTCAGGCTCAGCACTGAAGATTGCGATACCCATACCGAAATGATCAGCTCCATCACAGGTGACAAGCCTTTGAGGGATGTTTACCCCGGTGGCTTTGACTATGTAAAGCCTTTGAAAAATCCTGCTTTGAAGGACAAGCACTACAGACTTACTTTGGACAGGATCCTTGGCACAACAGGAGCTTATCTGGGAGCTTACATCATGGTGGATGATATCACCGATAATTATTACGTCCTGCAGGAACTTGAAAAAGCAAAGGAAGACGCAGACGGAGCAAATGCCGCAAAGAGTAACTTCCTTGCGAACATGTCCCATGAGCTCAGAACACCTCTTAATTCGCTCCTTGGAATGAATGAGATGATCATCCGCGAGGCTGAGGACAAAAAGCTTATTGAGTATGCGGAAAACATAAAGGTAGCGGGCAACAGCTTGCTGTCACTTCTTAACGATATCCTTGATTTCTCCAAGATCGAGGCCGGCAGAATGACGGTGGTTGAGGCAGAGTACAATATCCACAAGATCCTTAGGGACTGCTACAATTTCCTTGGCCGTTACGCAAAGGAGAAGGGACTTGCCTACAATATCGTTTGTGACGAGAACGTTCCCAAGGCTCTTTACGGCGACGAAATGAGGATCCGCCAGATCGTTTCAAACTTTATCTCAAATGCCATCAAGTATACCAGCAGAGGCTCTGTTACCGTAAAGGTGGCTTTTGAAGAGACGGATATCAAGCAGATCATGCTTAAGATCTCGGTTATTGATACCGGTGTTGGAATTTCAGAGGAGAATCAGAAGATCCTCTTTGATGCTTTCCAGAGAGTGGATGAAACAAAGAACAGAAATATCGAGGGAACAGGCCTCGGACTTACCATTTGCCGTGAACTTTCCGCTCTTATGAACGGAAGGATCGAGGTTAAGAGCGAGGTTGGAAGAGGCTCAACCTTTACCCTTAAGATCCCCCAGGTTGTTCTTGATAGCGAACCGGTTGGTCCTTTCACCCTTGAGAGCAACACGGTTTCGGAAAAGTATCTTGTAAGCTTTATTGCTCCCGATGCAAAGATCCTTGTTGTAGACGATGTTCCCATGAACCTTAAGGTTGTTAAGGCTCTTCTTGGCAAGACCAAGATCTATATGCAACTGGCAAGTGGCGGAAATGAAGCGATCGAGCTTTGCAAACGTGAGAGATATGATCTCATATTCATGGATCATATGATGCCTTCACCGGACGGCGTTGAGGCCTTTAAAGAGATCAGAAAAGACAGCCTAAATATGAACACTCCCGTCATCGTCCTTACGGCAAATGCCATAAACGGCGTGGAAGAGGAGTACAGAAACGTGGGATTTACGGATTATCTTTCAAAGCCAGTCAGAGGGGTTGACCTTGAAAAGGCTTGTGTGAAGTATCTTCCTTCGACGAAAATAACGTTGAATTACTAGAGTTTTCGTTTTCCTTTGCGATGGCCTTTTCCCTTCGCTTATCAATATTCTTCTTGATGAGAATGATGATGAACATGGCGGTAACACTTCCTGCGGTGTCTAACAGGACATCGAGGGGAGAACCGTAGCGGCCTTCAACAAAGAGCTGGTGAACTTCATCGGTGGCAGCATACAAAATGCACCAAAGGATGGAGAAGATAAGAAGATATCCTTTGCGAAGAGTTACGCGCTTGCGCACCTTCAGGGAATTGAAAATAAGATAAGCTGAATTAAATGTCAGAGCGCCTAAAGCTGCAAATTCGCAGAAGTGGGCGCTTTTTCTTACGGCATGATCGATGAGCTTCGCCTGATCAATCTGGGCGCCGGCGGACATTTCGTCAAATCCGTTTACTACAAGGCTACAGATCCACTTGCCAATGGTTAGTGACTGCTCTGTTGATTCATCGGCGGGAATGCCGGAAAACCAGAAGATAAGGACCATTAGTCCGATCCATGCAAAGAAAAGCATGTAATGGATATACAAAAGTATTAAGTTTTTCCTTACGCCTGAGATGCCTTTTTTCATTATGATGAGTTGTCTCTTTATGAATTATTATTTTATGATCTGCTTCCTTGCGAATTGTGTCTAAGGTGATTAAATTTTCTTAATTTGTGAAATTTTCAACATTTTTATTATAAAATAATCCTGTTATTTAGGGCAAGTTAAAAATGTACATAGAATGTGCAGTGTGATATACTAACTATAACTGTGTGTACATTTATAAAATAGAGAGAATTAAAGAAATGAAGAGATTTATAAAGCATTTTTGCATTGCTGTTTTAGCCATGGGCGGACTTTTGCTTCTTCCCATGTTTCATACAGATTCTTTTGCAGAGGGAAGTGAAGTTACTCCTTCTGTAGTATTTTCAAACGGCTCCGGCAGCGGAAACGTTACAGACACTGATTACGATACTTGCGTAAGTGTCGGAAGCTCCGATACCGTTACGGTTTCAAGTTCCGACGGATCCGCGATCTCCGGCGTTTATCTTATCTGGAACAGCCCGGTTTCATCCTATACCGTGACCACCGACAATGAGACCATTTCCTGCGGTCAGTACGGAATGATCCATGATTATGTGGCATTTTCGGAGCCTACGACCAAGGCAGTCATCAGCGTAAACTCTTCTCAGAAGCTTTCAAGAGTAAGAGTTTTTACGGACAACAATAACCTTCCGAGTGATGTACAGGTTTGGCAGCCTCCCTGCGAAAAGGCGGACATACTTGTTTTCTCAAGCCATTCGGATGACGAGATCCTTTTCTTCGGATCCGCCATTGCAAAATATATTTATGAAAAGAACGCAAAGGTCCAGGTTGCTTATCTTACCCAGTATTGGAACAACCTTACCGTAAGAGAGCACGAGAAACTGGACGGCCTTTGGTGCGACGGCGTAAGATATTATCCCGTTTGCGGAAACTTTGATGATATCTATGCTGCCGATCTTGCGGCTGCAAAAACTGTTTACAACGAAGATGACATGATCGCGTACGAGACTTCGGAGATCAGACGTTTCAAGCCTCTCATTGTTATAACTCACGACTTTAACGGCGAGTACGGTCACGGTTTCCACAAACTGGTTGCGGAGTCGGTTTCCATCGCGCTTGAGAATGCGGCAGATCCCGCATATGACGAGGGAGCAAGCGCCTCCTACGAAGCATGGGATACTCCCAAGGCATATTTCCACAACTACACCGAGAATGCCATTACCCTTGACTTAAGAACTCCCGTGGAGGAGCGAGACGGTCTCTGCCCCGTAGAGATCGCGGCTCTTGCCTATAAGCAGCATGTTTCGCAGCAGTGGTGCTGGTTCTATGTAAGCGATGATCCCAACGATAAGCATCCCGAGATCAACAGCGCGGCATGGGGACTTTACAGGACCAATGTGGGAACCGATACAAACAATGACTTTTTTGATAATCTGACCGATTTCAAATATGAGGACAAGAGGATCCATATCAAGAACTGGGAAGACTTCATGGCCATCAAAGATGACCCCACAGCAAGCTATGTTCTTGATGATGACATTAATTTTGCCGGATGCATCGAAGATTGGGAGCCCTTTACATTCAGGGGTGTTCTCGACGGTAACGGACATGCGATCTTAAACCTCTATGTTGACAGAGTGGGCAGCGCGGTTTACACCACCTACGACGGCAACTTCAAGACATACGATACGAAGTTTGCAGGTATTTTTGATGCATGTATCGGTGCGACAATTAAGAACCTTTCAATCCTTGGAATGGAAGCTCATGTTGATATCGATGAGAGCTGCTTCGTAGGTAGCCTTGCAGGATATACCGAGAATACAAGGATTACCAATTGCAAGGTTGAAGATACAAGACTTTTTCTTCATGTAAATGCACCAATGTTCGGCGTGGGCGGCCTTGTGGGCTATGGCTACGGTAAAGTTAAGGACTGCGATATCAGTACGACTCTTGTGTGCGTTGACAAGAACAAAGAAGAGAGGGACGAGCAGTTCATGGGCGGTGTTTACGCTGCCGGATATCTTGATGTCGATTACTGTGATGTCTATGTTGACGGATACGATTCGGATCACGGATATGTGCACGACGGCGGTATTGTCGGAATGTATATCTTCTATCCAAACCTAAACATCGGTTATCATGGATCCTTCACCCACAACAATGTGGACGGTATGATCACCTTCTTTGAGGACAATACCAACCGCCGTGCATACTGTGCACCTATCTGGGGCGAAGTAATGATCTGGGATTTTGATTATGACGGCAATACCGAGACCTTTACAAGAAACGAGGTCTTTGATTACAGCAAGGATCTTTATCCCGACAAGTGTGATGAACCTCATTATATCCAGACCGAGCGTGTGGAGCCTGACTGCTATCATTACGGATATATCATGAGCACTTGTGAGACTTGCGGATACTCATATAAATCTACCATCCTTCCTCACAGCCATCAGTTCCCTGAAACAGGCGTGGTCACCAAGGAGCCTACTTACGAGGAAGCCGGTATTGAGACATTTACCTGTACCGTCTGCGGATACACCGAGGATCGAGGAATCGCCCCTCTTGTAAGGATTGAAGAGCCCGAGGAAGAGGAGACAGAGGAAGAGGTAACAGTTGATCCTGAGCTCTCAAAAATTTCGGGTACTGATAAAAAGATGATCGTTGCAGCGGTATGCTGCGGCGCGCTTGCCATCACAATCGCAGCTTTTGTTGCAGTCAGATATTCGTCAAAACGCAGGGGAAGCGAAGACAGAAGATAGGAATTTTATGAACGTTACAATTGTTTTACCATCCCTTAACCCGGATGAAAAAATGAATACGGTGGTTGATTCCCTTATCGAAAAGGGATTTAACGATATTGTTATTGTCAATGACGGAAGCAATGAAGCCCATCTTGAGCCCTTTAAAAAGGCTGCGCTTCATCCGGAAGTTACGGTGCTTACCCATGAGGTTAACAAGGGAAAGGGCCGCGGACTTAAGACTGCTTTTGAATTTGTTCTTGAGAACAGACCGAATTCAAATGGTGTTGTTACCGTTGACGGAGACGGACAGCACACTCCCGATGATATTTTAAAATGTGCCCGGAGGATGATCGCAGAGGGCGACAAGGTAGTCCTTGGCTGCAGAGATTTTGACAGTCCCAACGTCCCTCCTAAGAGCCGTTTCGGAAACAAGACAACCAGCCGTGTATTTTCCATGTTCTGCGGCATGAAGATCTCCGATACCCAGACAGGTTTAAGAGCCATTCCCAGAGAGCATCTTCCTCTTCTTGTTAAGACCAAGGGAGAGAGATTCGAGTACGAGACAGAAATGTTTTTTGCTCTTCACAAGGCTCATATTTCCTGGGTTGAAGAAAAGATCGAGACTGTTTATATCGACGATAATTCGGAGACGCATTTCAATCCTTTTCTTGATTCCATCAAGATCTACAGGATCATCTTGAAGTTTATCTTTAAGTACACTTTAAGCTCTCTTATTTGTTGTGTTATTGACATCGGACTGTTTAACCTGTTTAATATTCTTTTGGCGGGATCTGCTTTTCTTGAGAATATCAAGATAACAACTCCCATCGGAAGATTCTTTGTCAGGATCTTTTCAGGCGGAAACGATGCCATTGCGCTTAAGGTTTTGATCGCTACCGTTGTGGCCAGGGTCATTTCCTCTATTGTCAATTACATCTTGAACCGCAATGCGGTGTTCGAGTCTAATACTTCCGTTAAGAAATCCATGTGGAAGTATTACATCCTCTGCTTTGTACAGATGATCTGTGCGGCAGCAGGAGTATTCGGGCTTTCGGCGCTCTTCGGCGGCGGAGAAGCTCTTGAAGGATTGGTTTACAAACCCATCGTTGACGTGCTTTTGTTCCTCGTAAGCTATCAGATTCAGCAAAGATGGGTATTTAGATAAAAGGAGACGGGTTTCGATGAAAGACGAAAAACGTAAAGGCGGATATTTCGAGGATTCAAACGAATATTCCGGCGAAGTTTATTATGATGAAAACGGCGGATACTACGACGAGGCCGGAAACTACTTTGATTCCGAAGGCGGCGTGTACGACGTAGAAGGCGGTTATACCGATGCACAGGGTAATTATTATACCCCTGAGGAAATGGCAGCATATGCTAACGGTGAGTATTACGGGGAAGAAGGCAACACCGAAGAAGCATATGAAGAACTGACATACGAAGACATCGACACCGGCCTTGATAAATACAATACCGGTAGAAGCGTAAAGAGAGAGTATAACTCAGGCGTAGGAAGACCTACCAATTACCAGACAGGTAAAAAGAAGACCAAGATCAAGGCAGGAATCGTTATCGCAAGAGTTGTTCTTGTTATCGTAACTGTTCTTATCATAACCGTTGGTGGCTTGTATCTTACTTTGAGAGAAATCTACAACGGCCCCGAATCGGCAAGGGAGCTTATGGTTTCAACTATTCAGGAGACCGGACAGCTTAAGTTCATTAACAAGATGTTCCTTACTGTTGACGAGATCGAAGAGATCACCGGAAGAAACAGTATGGGTACTCTTGATGCGGAAGTAGATACCGGACTCATCAGCTTCGGCGGAGAAACTACCGAAGAAGGCGATAACGGTGAGGCTGCAGAGGCATTTGATATCAATGGATTTGAGATCGTAGAGATCTCCGGCCGTACCTACCACGCAAAGATGATGATCATCAACGATCCTTCAAGAGTAAAGCTTACCACTATCTATGACAACGGATGGAAGGAATACGGTGAGACCCTTGATGTGCTTGTTGATAACGGCGGATTCCTTGCGGGTGTAAACGGAGGAGAGTATCAGTCCGATTCAAACAAGGGTGGATCTCCCAAGGGCCTTGTTGTATGCGACGGACAGATCCAGTACAACAATCCCATGGCCGGCGACGTTATGGTTGGCTTCAACACAGACAACTACCTTATCATCAAGGATATCGGCGGTATGTCAGCAGACAACGTAAAGAACCTTGTTGCAGAACTTAATATCCGTGATGCGGTAACCTTCAAGGATATCGCAGACGGCGATGATAACCACTTTACAAAGCTTATGATCAACGGTGAGTCCGTATCCCTCAATGGATCGGGATCCGGTGCAAACCCCAGAACCGTTATCGGACAGAAGGCAGACGGAACAGTGCTCCTTCTCGTTACCGATGGACGTGGTGAAGGCGGACACCTTGGTGCTACCGCAGCGGACGTAATTTCCATCATGCAGGAATACGGCGCAGTTAACGCCGCTAACCTTGACGGCGGAAGCTCATCATGCATGTACTGCGACGGTGAGTGGGAAATGACATCGGTTACTTTATATTATAAGAATGCATCATGGAGACTTCCTCTTGCATTTGTAGTAGAAAGGAGATAACCGATCATGAGCAAGAATGTTAAGAAAAGTTCAGCAGGCTTTTGGGCCTTTTATGTAATACTGGTTCTTTTACTCGTAGGATTTTGGTTCTTCTTCCTTAACGGAGTCATCAAAAAGGACATGAAGATCTACGAGGCAGCTCAGCCCGAGCATATAATGGAAGATGTTGTAGCAAAAGTTCAGTCCGGCGATTTAAGCGACATGAATTTTGCTGAGAGCTCTTCAAGATTTGAAGCCAGCGATATATATAAAGAAGCATTTACAAACGGCATTGCGGGAAAGACCATTTCCTTTAAGAAGAATCCTACCAGCTATGATGCGCAGGCTCCCGTTTATGAGCTTTATGCAGATGATGCACACATTGCAACCGTAACATTGAACGCTACCTCATCAAAGCCTCTTATGTTCATCCTTTCCGTACAGGATTGGAGCGTTGCATCCGTTGTTCCTCTTTACGAGACCGGAAGCGAAGGAATCACCATTAAGATCCCCGATTGCTACACCGCATACGTAAACGGAGTACAGGTTGATGAGAGAGAACTGGCAGGGGAGCCTAAAGAGTACAAGGATTTCGAGATCGTTGCAAAGTATGTTGATGTTCCCAAGGAACTTACCTACAGTGTAACCGGTCTTATGGCTCAGCCCACCGTGGAAGTTAAGGATGCAGCGGGAAATGTGATATCGGTAGAGCAGAACGGATCTGAATATGTTGCAGGCTTTACCGGAACCGAAGTTCCTTCAGATATTGCAGATAACGCTATTACCAATGCGAAGTATATCTCCGAGGTATATGCAGGCGACAGAACCCTCAGCGCTATTAAGCCCTTCCTTACCTCAGATTCATATTTGATCCCTCTCTTTGAGAGCTACATCAATCATGACCTTTGGATGTACAGCGGACATGCAACTCCCACCTACTCAAACGAGGCTGCAAGCGAGTATGTTAAGTACAATGACAACTTCTATTCTGTTGTTGTTTACTTTGACAAGACCATGTATCTTCCCAAGAGAAACATGACTGCAGAGGTTACCACTCACAACAAATATTTCTATGTTAACGTGGATGGTAAGTGGGTTATCGCAGACATGCTTAATATGACTGAAGAGTAAATATTACATTAATAGAAATCGAATTATTTCTAAAAAATTTTGAAACAAGCCTGTTTAGGCGCTTTCCGGCACCTAAGCAGGCTTGACTCATTTTTAAATCTATGCTATATTATCTGTAACATTCGTAATAAATTTGTAACAATTGTAGTGAAAGTGTCATGAAAAGATTTACAGAGTATAGTTTTAAGCCTTCTAAAGCAGTAAGACTGTCAGCTATATCTTTGGCAGCCTTATTTTTTTCGGCCTCAATTCCGTTTTCGGGACTGAATTCATATGCAGCTACTCCTTCGGATGTTCTTCCCACCGGCGGTGCGGGAGTGGTCCTGGGAACAAGTAATAAGACTTCAAAGACGGACAAGAGTGTTGAGAACGTAATCAGTACAACTGAAGAAATGGAAGAGCGTCTTGCTCAGAATGCAAAGGACGCATACGAAAGACTTTTAGCTAACCTTGCGGTAGCAGATACAGAAAGTTATTTAAACATTAGAGAGTCTGCAGATGAAAGATCTGAGGTTCTCGGAAAACTCTACAAAGATGGCGTTGGGGAGATCATCGGTAGAGAGGACGGATGGCTTCTTGTTGAGTCGGGGAATGTAACGGGTTATGTTAAAGCGGATAATGTGGTGACCGGTAAGGCAGCAGAGGAAATGGCCCCTGAGATCGGTTACGAGCTTGCATTTGTAAATGCTCCTACATTATTCGTAAGAAGCGAAGCGGACAAGGATTCTGATGTTGTTTGCGTTGTAACAAGCGGTGAGGAATATCTTGTCACTGAAAAAGAAGATGGCTGGTACAAAGTTGAGACAGCTTCCGGAGACGGATGGATCAACGAAGAGTACGCTACCATCAACTGGCAGTTCAAACTGGCTGAGAGCAGGGAAGAAGAACAGATCAGACTTGCTGCGGAAAGCCTTGAAAAGGGTAAGGAACTTGTTGAGTACGCGCTTCAGTTCGTCGGTAATCCTTACGTATGGGGCGGAACAAGCCTGACCAATGGTTGCGACTGTTCGGGATTTACAATGTCTCTTTACAAGCACTACGGAATCAGCCTTTCACATGCTTCCGATGCTCAGAGATATGCCGGAGTTGCCGTTGACGGTCTTGAGAATGCTCAGCCCGGAGATATCATCATCTATTCCGGACACGTTGCAATCTACATGGGTAACAACCAGATCGTACATGCCGCAAACTCCAGACTAGGAATCGTGGTATCCGGCGTGGACTTTATGACAGTCCTTGGTATCAGAAGAATATTCTAAATGCGTTTTATACTGCATAGCCTATATATTGGGCTATGCAGTTTTTTTAATACTCTATTATGTGTTAAACCGTTTTCCTATAATTGGCCATAGAATAAAGGAAATGTAGTGTATATAGCGTTCTTGGGACTCGAAAACGATTAAGATGTCATATTTAAAATCTTGTCAGATTTGCACAAAGAATAGTGTAAATACAATTTAGACAACTCTGTGGATAGCAAAAGTTATCCACATTTTTTTGAGAGCGAAGCCGAAAAATAGGCTTTATACACGATTTTATACACATTATCCACGGGTTTTATAAGGTTTTGGGGGCAAATTATGGTAAACCAATCGAACAAAGGTTTTGTACAAAAAGACAAATATCTGTCAGATTTTAAAGTTTTCAGATAATTAAAAATCTAGTAGACGATACTAAATTTAGCGATAAATTGTCAGATTATTATTGATAAATACCAAGTATTGTGCTACTATATTCTTACGAAATCCATATGAAAGGTACTCGCTTTTTTAATAAGCGAGATTGGAGTATATGATCCGGCAAGATCAGTGATCAAACTCCAATGCAAAAGGTGAAGCATATGAAATTTGTAATCATCGGACGAAACATCGAGATCACCCCCGGACTTAAGAGTGCAGTGGAAGACAAACTCGGAAAACTCGAAAAGTACTTCAACGAAGACACTGAAGTTCACGTAGCCTTGAGCGTAGAAAAGGAGAGACAGAAGATCGAGGTTACGATCCCCGTAAAAGGAAGCATTATCCGTTCAGAGCAGGTTAGCAGTGATATGTACGTATCAATCGATCTTGTGGAAGAGATCATTGAGCGCCAGCTTAAGAAATACAAGAACAAGATCATTGAAAAGCAGCAGGATGCGGTAGCATTCTCAAGAGCCTTCGTAGAGAAGGAAGTAGAAGAAGATGATGAGATCAAGATCATCCGTTCAAAGAAGTTCGAGATCAAGCCCATGTATCCCGAAGATGCATGCGTACAGATGGAACTCCTTGGACACAACTTCTTCGTATTTATCAACGCAGAGACCGATCAGGTCAATGTAGTTTACAAGAGAAAAGGCGAGACCTACGGTCTTATCGAGCCTGAGTTTTAAACATTAGAGAGCGTACAGCTCCTCCTCTTGAATAAAATTATTTGTAATAAGGATGCAACGATGAGTTGCATCCTTATTTATTTGCGTGGCATGTTGTCAAACAGTATGCTTTTTTTACAAAAAAAGCCTAAAAATTTCTCCTTATTTTAGCCGTTTTAAGATTGTTTTTGCATTGCATTTACTATGGGATTGTGATAAAATTATCAAACAGTGTGAAAAAAATAACAATCACATTAAAACATAATATTTTCTAAATGAAACGGAGGAATTCGAAATGGCAAGAAAAGTTGTTTTGGCTGGTGCTTGTCGTACCGCAATCGGTACAATGGGTGGTTCACTTTCCACCATTCCCGCTGCAGAGTTGGGTGCAATCGTAATCAAGGAGGCTCTTAATCGTGCTGGCGTAGCTCCCGAGAAAGTTGATCAGGTTTACATGGGTTGTGTAATCCAGGCCGGTCAGGGACAGAACGTTGCTCGTCAGGCTTCCATTAAGGCCGGTCTTCCTATCGAAGTTCCTGCCGTAACTATAAACGTTGTATGCGGATCAGGTCTTAACTGCGTTAACCAGGCTGCACAGATGATCATGGCAGGCGATGCTGACATCGTTGTTGCAGGTGGTATGGAGAACATGTCAATGGCTCCCTTCGCACTTCCCCAGGGCCGTTACGGATACAGAATGACATGGCCCAGCCAGAGCCAGGGCGCTCTTGTTGATACCATGGTTAAGGATGCACTTTGGGATGCATTCAATGACTATCATATGATCACAACTGCTGATAATGTAGCTAAAGAGTGGAATCTCACCAGAGAAGAACTCGATGAGTTCGCATTAAAGTCACAGCAGAAGGCATGCGCTGCTATCGAGTCAGGCGCTTTCAAGAAAGAAATCGTTCCCGTAGAGATCAAGAAGAAGAAAGAGACCGTTGTATTCGACACCGATGAAGGACCTCGTCCGGGTTCAACCATCGAGGGTCTTGCTAAGCTTCGTCCTCTTAATCCCGACGGAGTTGTTACCGCAGGTAACGCATCTGGAATCAACGACGGTGCAGCAGCAATTGTTGTTATGAGCGAAGAAAAGGCTAAGGAGCTTGGCGTTAAGCCTATGGCTACTTTCGTAGCAGGCGCTCTTGCAGGTGTTCGTCCCGAGGTTATGGGTATCGGACCTGTTGCAGCTACCAAGAAGGTTATGGCTAAGGCCGGCATGAAGATCGAAGACTTCGACATCATCGAGGCTAACGAGGCATTCGCAGCTCAGTCTGTTGCAGTTGGTAAGGATCTCGGAATCGATGTTGATAAGCAGCTCAACCCCAACGGTGGTGCTATCGCTCTCGGACATCCCGTAGGAGCATCAGGTGCTCGTATCCTTGTTACCCTTCTTCACGAGATGGAAGCTAAGGGCGCTAAGAACGGACTTGCTACTCTTTGCATCGGTGGCGGTATGGGATGCGCAACCATCGTAACTCGTGAATAATTAATCTGTTAATTATAAGATTACAGTGGGAGAGCGCGTGTAATAAATTTCCGGCAATGTGTCCGAGGCCGGTACTTATTGAGAACAAGCGCTAGCGCTGTTCGAAATTAGTTCCGCTGCCACGAGGACCCATAGCTGGGAAGCGGTGCCGGAAATTTCGTTGCACGTGCTAGGCCCACGTTACTAGGAGAATAAACAATGGAATTTGTTCTTTATGAGCAGAAAGGTAGTATCGCTACCATTACAATCAACCGTGAGAAAGCTTTAAACGCACTTAATTCACAGGTTCTCGATGAGCTTAACGCTACCTTAGATGGCGTAGATCTCGAGACCGTTAGATGTCTCATCCTTACCGGTGCAGGCGAGAAGAGCTTCGTTGCAGGCGCTGATATCGGAGAGATGAGCACCCTTACTAAGGCTGAAGGCGAAGCTTTCGGTAAGAAGGGTAACGACGTTTTCAGAAAGCTTGAGACTTTCCCCATTCCCGTAATTGCAGCCGTTAACGGATTTGCACTCGGCGGAGGATGTGAGATCGCTATGAGCTGCGATATCCGTATCTGCAGCGACAACGCTATGTTCGGACAGCCCGAGGTTGGTCTCGGAATCACTCCCGGATTTGGCGGAACTCAGAGACTTGCCCGTCTTGTAGGCGCAGGCATGGCTAAGCAGCTTATCTACACTGCAAGAAACATCAAGGCTCCCGAAGCTTACCGCATCGGACTTGTTAACGATGTTGTAGCAGCAACTGTAGATGAAGCAGGAAACGTTACCGTATCCGCAAAGGACAACCTTATCGCAGCAGCTGAGAAGATGGCAACCACCATCGCTCAGAACGCACCCATCGCAGTCCGCAACTGCAAGAAGGCTATCAACGAAGGCCTTCAGGTAGACATGGACAAGGCCATCGTCATCGAAGAGAAGCTCTTCGGCGACTGCTTCGAGACCGAAGACCAGAAGGCCGGCATGGGCAACTTCCTTGAGAAGGATAAAGAGAAGAAACTCAAAGTAGTTCCTTTCCAGAATAAGTAAACTTAAACACACTATATATTTTACGGAGGAATTTATCATGAAAGTAGGCGTTATTGGTGCCGGCACAATGGGCCAGGGAATCGCAAAAGCATTCGCTCTGGTTGATGGCTATCAGGTAGCTCTCTGCGATATCAAGCAGGAGTGGGCTGAAGGCGGAAAAGACAAGATTGCTAAGGGTTATGCAAAGCTTGTTGAAAAAGGAAAAATGACTCAGGAGAACGTTGATGCTATCCTTGCAAGGATCACTCCCGGACTTAAGGAAGATCTTTGCGCAGATTGCGACCTCATCGTAGAGGCTGCTTTCGAGGATATGCAGGTTAAGAAGACCACTTTCTCTGAGCTTGACAAGATCTGTAAGGAAGGATGCGTATTTGCATCAAACACTTCTTCACTTTCTATCACCGAGATCGGCAACGGACTTACCCGTCCTATGATCGGTATGCACTTCTTCAATCCCGCTGACAGAATGAAGCTTGTTGAGGTTATCGCAGGTGTTAACACTCCTCAGGCTACTGTTGACAGGATCATCGAGATCTCTAAGGAGATCGGCAAGGAGCCCGTTCAGGTTAACGAGGCAGCAGGATTCGTTGTAAACCGTATCCTCATCCCTATGATCAACGAAGCAGCATTCATCAAGATGGAAGGTGTTTCAGATATCGAAGGTATCGACAGCGCTATGAAGCTTGGTGCTAACCATCCCATGGGACCCCTTGAGCTCGGCGATTTCGTAGGACTTGATATCTGCCTTGCTATCATGGACGTTCTTTACAAGGAGACCGGCGATTCCAAGTATCGTGCTTGCCCTCTTCTTCGTAAGATGGTTCGCGGCGGCAACCTTGGATGCAAGAGTGGAAAGGGCTTCTACGTTTACAACGCAGACAGAACCAAGACTCCCGTCGACAAACTTTAATGAATATTAATGAGCGAAAATTGGGGACAGGGTTGCCTGCCCCCAAACATCATTAAATAAATTTTGGAGGAAATAAAATAATGGATTTTACTCTTAGCAAGCAGCATGAAATGGCACAGACTCTGTTTAAAGAGTTTGCTGAGAACGAAGCTAAGCCTCTTGCAATCGAGACAGATGAAAATGAGGCATTTCCCAGACCTACAGTAGACAAAATGGCAAAGTATGGTTTCCTGGGAATTCCCGTACCCAAGGAGTACGGCGGACAGGGCGCAGATATCCTCACCTATGTTATGTGTGTTGAGGAACTTTCAAAGGTTTGCGCTACCACAGGCGTTATCGTATCTGCACACACCTCACTTTGTGTAGATCCTATTCTTACTTACGGAACTCCCGAGCAGAAGGCAAAGTATCTTCCTGATCTTGCTTCAGGAAAGAAGCTTGGTGCATTCGGTCTTACCGAGCCCGGCGCAGGTACCGATGCTCAGGGTCAGCAGACCAAGGCTGTTCTTGACGGAGACGAGTGGGTTCTTAACGGATCCAAGTGCTTCATCACCAACGGTAAGGAAGCTGATATTTATGTAGTAATCGCTGTTACCGGAAAGATCGAGAAGCGCGGCAAGATGCTCAAAGAGATCTCTGCATTCATCGTAGAGAAGGGCACTCCTGGATTCACTTTCGGTACCAAGGAAAATAAGATGGGTATCCGTGGTTCATCAACTTACGAGCTTATCTTCACCGATTGCCGTATCCCCAAGGAGAACCTCCTCGGACAGCAGGGCAAGGGCTTCAATATCGCAATGCACACCCTCGACGGTGGACGTATCGGTATCGCTGCTCAGGCTCTTGGAATCGCTGAGGGCGCTCTTGAGAGAACCATCGAGTACACCAAGGAAAGAAAGCAGTTTGGCAAGTCCATCAGCGCTTTCCAGAACACCCAGTTCCAGCTTGCTGACATGGCTACCAAGGTAGAAGCAGCTAAGATGCTCGTTTACAAGGCAGCTATGAAGAAGGCTGAGTATCAGACCAATCCTAAGGTTTCTTACTCTGTAGAAGCAGCTCAGGCTAAGCTCTATGCAGCAGAAGTTGCTATGGAAGTTACCACCAAGGCAGTACAGCTCCACGGTGGATACGGATACATCAGAGAGTACGAGATCGAGCGTATGATGCGTGATGCAAAGATCACTGAGATCTACGAAGGAACCAGCGAGGTTCAGCGTATGGTCATCAGTGCTGCTCTCTTAAAGTAATTAACGGGATTTTTAGAATAACAAAGGAGTTAACATACAATGAAAATAATCGTTTGTATTAAACAGGTTCCTGATACAAAGGGTGGCGTAAAGTTCAATCCCGATGGAACTCTTGATAGAGCAGCAATGCTCGCTATCATGAACCCTGATGACAAGGCAGGCCTCGAGGCTGCTCTTCGTCTCAAGGATCAGTATGGTGCTGAAGTAACCGTTCTTACCATGGGTCTTCCCAAGGCAGCAGACGTTCTTCGTGAGGCACTTGCAATGGGCGCTGACAAAGCAGTTCTCGTAACCGACAGAGTACTCGGCGGTGCTGATACCTGGGCTACTTCAACCACCATCGCAGGAGCAATCAGAAAGCTTCAGCAGACCGATAAATATGACCTCATCATCACCGGACGTCAGGCAATCGACGGCGATACCGCACAGGTTGGACCTCAGATCGCTGAGCACCTTGGATATCCCGTAATCTCTTACGCTCAGGATATCAAGGTTGAGGGAGATAAGGTTATCGTTCAGCGTCAGTACGATGACAGATATCACGTACTTGAGGCTCAGATGCCTTGCCTTATCACCGCACTTGCAGAGCTCAACGAGCCCAGATATATGACTCCCGGCGGAATCTTCGATGCATGTGCAGCAGAAGTTGTTACCATGTCCAGAGCAGATCTTGTCGATGTAGAAGACGGCAACCTCGGACTTAACGGATCACCTACAAAGATCGCTAAGGCATCCGATAAGGTTCGTAAGGGCGCAGGAGAAAAGGTTACTCCCGATTCTCCCGAAGATGCAGTTGCATACATCGTAGGAAAGCTTGCTGAAAAGCACGTCATCTAATAACAGTGAGGTAAATGAATCATGAAAATGACAGAAGAACAGATCGCTCAGTACAAGGGCGTATTCGTATTCGCACAGCAGGTTGACAATCAGGTAAGCGGAATCGCTTACGAGCTGCTGGGCAAAGCAAAGGAGCTTGCACAGCCCCTTAACGCACAGGTTACCGCAGTTCTCATCGGTAGCGGCGTTGCTAATCTTGTAGATTCTCTTGCACAGTACGGCGCAGACAGAGTAATCGTTGTTGACGATCCCGAACTTAAGGAGTATCGTACCGAGCCCTATGCACACGCGCTTGCATCAGTTATTAATGAGTACAAGCCTGAGATCGTACTTGTAGGCGCTACTGCAATCGGACGTGACCTTGGTCCTACCGTTTCTGCAAGAGTTGCTACAGGTCTTACTGCAGACTGTACCGTACTCGAGATCGGTGATTTCCCTCTCGTAGCACTTCCTAACCAGACTCAGAAGCACAATCAGCTTCTTATGACTCGTCCTGCATTCGGTGGTAACACCATCGCTACCATCGCTTGCCCCGACAACCGTCCTCAGATGGCAACCGTTCGTCCCGGCGTTATGCAGAAGATCGAGCCCATCGCAGGTGCTAAGGCAGAAGTTATCAACTACAATCCCGGATTCACTCCTAACAACAGATATGTAACCATCAAGGAAGTTGTTAAGGCAGTTGGTGATACCGTTGATATCATGGACGCTAAGGTTCTTGTATCCGGCGGACGTGGAGTTGGAAGTCCTGAGAACTTCAAGATCCTTGAGGATCTCGCAAAGGTTCTTGGCGGTGAAGTTTCCTGCTCACGTGCAGTTGTAGATTCAGGCTGGAAGCCCAAGGATCTTCAGGTTGGTCAGACCGGTAAGACCGTTCGCCCTCATCTCTACTTCGCAATCGGTATTTCAGGTGCTATCCAGCATGTTGCAGGTATGGAAGAGTCAGATATCATCATCGCTATCAACAAGGACGAGGATGCTCCTATCTTTGATGTAGCTGATTACGGTATCGTAGGCGACCTCAACAAGATCGTTCCTCAGCTTACCGAGGCTTTAAAGAAGGCTATCGCTGAGAAATAATTTAACACGTTAAAGCCGGAAAAAACTTAATTTTTCATTGTGATCTTGCACAAAAGAAAAATTATGTAAACCAGGAAATGAGCCCGTTTTGTGCAAATTTCCAAATCGGCAAATACAGTAAAATCAAGGGCCCTGAGTGCATTCGTCAAAATGCCGGGGCCTTTTGTTGTGCAAAAATAACGAAGAATAAAAACTTGAAAAAAACCTATTGACGCTTTTTCTCCCGAGGAGTAAATTGGCAATCACTGCGGCATGCGCAAGAAAAAATATACAAGGAGGAACAGTGGAAGACGAGTTAATTGTTTCGCTTCCCAATGTGGAAGACGGATTTAAAACACTTGTGGGAGATTACATCAATCAAAAGCAGACAAAGCTCCTGGCTCTTCGAAAGGGAAGCCTTTCAAGAGAAGATTTTCTCGAAGAGGTAAGAGAGCATATAAAAATGAACATGCATCTTCCGGAAGATATGGAAGAGCAGCTGCTTTCAAGATTTGAAGAGTATGTCTTCGGATACTCAAGATTATCGGAACTCATCGACGATCCGGAAATCTCGGACATACGAGTTATAAACTTCGACAAAGTTAGGATCAAGAAAAACGGCAAGCGTATGGATTGCCGGATAAAGTTTGATGATGAAAAAGAGTACAGACAATTTGTTGATTACGTGGCCATGAAGAATCAGGCCAATATCTCAAACTTAAATGCCATACAAAGATTTACGGATGCGGAATCACATCCCGATTTTATTCTTAGATTTACGGTTTCAATGCCGATCGTTAATTCTCAAAACTCACCCTATTTATGTATCAGAAAAGTTCCCAAACATTTCCCTTTGATGAGCGAACTGGTGGAAAAAGAAATGCTGTCAAATGAGACTGCTGAGCTCTTGGTAAAAAGCTTCAGAGAAGGCTCCATGCTCATTTGCGGCGGAAACTCTTCAGGTAAAACTACGCTCTTAAATGCCTTAAAGGAAACCATCCCGGACGATGTGGCGGTACTGATAGCGCAGCAGGCGGACGAACTTACTTCGAGATTCCATCCCGATACCATGTTCATGCATTCACTTCCCGGAAACAGCGAGAGCAAGGCGAATTACGACTTGAAGAATATTTCAATCGCGGGACTTACCATGGACGTTGACTATTTCATTATCGGTGAGGTCAAGGGAGAGGAGGCACTTTATCTTCTCAATGCGGCATGTACGGGTCAGACCTGCGCGGCAACCATCCACTCAACAAGTGCGGATAGGGCGACGGACAAACTGGTGGATTACGCCATGTATGAAAGCAGGTACTCAAGGAACGAACTCATGAGAATGATGGACTGCTTCAAGACCGTTGTCTTTATGAAGGATTACAAGGTGGCACAGATCTTTAAGTGCAGGGGATGGAACGAAGAAAAGAAGGAGCTTGACTATGAACAGATACTTTGAGTTAGCACTTATTTTTGCTTTCCTTCTGACAGGATTTATTCTTCTTCTCGGAAGGCTAAGATTCCTTTCAAGGATGCGGAGCATTCTGCTTGAAGCAAAGAATTCCATCGATGAAAAGGACCGAAAGGTAAGGGCTCAGCGAAGACAGAATCTCATTGATTTTGAGAAAAAGAATTCGTTATGGATGAGCATTGAAAGACAGATCGAGTACAGCGGCTTAAGGAGAAAATATCCGGGGCTTAGCGCAGGAAAGCTGATCGTCATTGATGTTATCGCTGTGGCGCTTATCTTCTGGGGAATCTCATGTTTATTAGGTATTGCAGCGGGGGCTGTAGCAGTAGTTATATTTTTCTTTCTTCAATTTGGATTCGTTGAATTTCTTAAAGCAAAGAATCTTAAAGCGGTCACGGAAGAACTACCCAAATTCCTTGATTTCCTGGGAAATTACAGTTTAAGCAGCGGAGAGATCATGAGCATCTTTTCCCAGATAAGCAGATATTTAAAGGATCCTTTGAGGAGCGTTATCGAGGAATGCGAAGCAGAAAGCAGGATCACAGGTGATGTCAGAACTGCGCTTGCGTCAATGGCAGATAAGATCGAGCATCCTCAGTTTAAACAGCTGATCCGAAATATTGAGATCACATCGAGATACAGCGCGGATTTCACCGGACTTGTTTCTGACAGCAGAAGGAGCCTTCGTGAATATCTTTCCCAGAACAGGGACAGGCAGGGAATGCTTCGAGAAGCGGGAATAAACATGATACTTTTGTGCGTCATGTCCGCAGTTGTACTTTATTCTGTAAATCTTTTGATCGGAGGCGGAGTTGCGGAAATACTGCTTCATACCTTCGTCGGTCATGTTGCCATAGGGGGAATGGCATTCATCATTATCTTGTTTATCGGTCAGTATGTTTTATTAAACAAATGATGGATCTTAAACATTATTGATCACAGTTTTGAATAACAGTTTTAATAACATTTTTAGTAACAATGAAAGGAAACGAGGATGAGAGAAATTCTTGTACTTGCACTGCCGGGAATAGCTGCAACGCTGTTCGGTGTCCTTATCGTTATGCTTGGAGCGGGAAACAGAAAGAAGAAACTCATCGGGGGGATGAGGGACTTTGTAGGGCTACTTGAATCGGGCAGCAGGAAGAGCGCTTTCGGAGAAGGAATAGAAAGATTCCTGACTAAAAACGGAGTGACTTTTCACTATGGAAAAAGAATGAGCGCAGTTAAATTGGTTTTGGTAAGCGTGCTTCTTTTTGCGGGGGGATACGTGCTTGGACTTCAGGTCTCTTTTTCCGTAGGAATCCCGGCGGGAGCGTTCTTTGCGGCGCTTCCATGGATGCTTGTGCCTGTTCTTAACAGAAAGGATAACGAGAAGATGCTTCCGGATCTACAGGCGGTTTTCAGAAGTCTTGCGATGCAGATCAGAGCAGGCGTCCATGTTTCGGATGCTCTTGCGGAAATGTATGTAAGCATCACGGAAGTCCGCTTAAGAGAAGCGTTTATAGCTCTCGGCAGTGACATTATCTTAAAGTCCGATATGTTCTCGGCTTTAGAGAATTTTCAGTCGAAGTTCGACAACAGATATGTGGATTCGTTATGTATCACGGTCCTTCAGTCCATGGAATCGGGACAGGCGTCCCAGCTTCTTCAGGATATTGGAGACCAGATGAAGGACATGGAGAAGGATGTTCTTGAAAAGAAAAAAGGAAAGCTTGACAGAAGCCTGACCTTTTATCAGCTGGGGATGCTGAGCTGCATCCTGGCAGTGGCGCTATATGCGGGAATCAGCTATATGTTGGCTGCTGCAGTACAGATTGGTTAACAAAAGGCGGGGAGCAGCAGATCAGATAAATATAAATCTTAATCAGAAAATAAGGAGAAAACAATGAAAAACTTTATGAACAATATGATGAACAACGTTAAGAAGATTTTTATGAATAAGGAGGATGGCATCGACGGAATTCTTGTAACCATCGGTTTGTGCGTTATCGCACTGGTGCTTTGCGTTGTTATGAAGGACGCACTTATCACTCTTATTCAGGATGTAACCTCAGCTATGTCGGTCAAGGCTCAGCAGATCCTTTCAAGTACCGCGGTAATGGCCATTGGTTACAGATAAGAATTATGATGAAAACGTTGAAGAACATATTCAAGAAAAATGTAGTAAAAAAGCAGGATGGGAATGTGGCAGATATCCTGACCATGTTTATCTTTATCATGGGATTAACCGTGGTCCTTATTGCTTTCTACGATTGCATCGGACTTTTGAAGACAAGAGAGGATATCAGCCAGATCGCCAGAAAGTACACTCTTATTGCGGAGACGGAAGGCTATGTCAGTGATGAGACAAGAGAAAAACTTGTTAGTGAACTGACGGCAGGCGGGCTTACGGAGATCGATCTTTCCGGAACAACATTTGCTCCCGTGGGATATGGAAATGTTGTGACGGTAAAGATCGCAGGAAAGGTTAAGGAAAAGTATGACATTACAGAACAGAGAGCATCTACGGCAAAGTATTAAGAAGAATCTGTTTAAAGATGAAGCCGGGTTTGCAAATTCCTGTGTAGGTCTTTTTATCATGCTGTTTTTCGTGGTGATGCTGATATTTGTCATTGATATTGCAGCCTATAAATCCCTTTCCGACAAGATGGAGGATGCCCTTGCGGCAAGCGGACTTGCAGCCTGCGTCATTGACATTAAAAGATACGGAAAGGACCACAGTGTAGTTATCGCAGATCCGGGAGATGCTTTTGAAAAATATAAGGAGACCCTTGAAATCAATATGAATCTTCTTGGAAATATACCCGGAGCAGATTCTTTTATTGACGGTCCCGTGAAGATCGATACCTTCAGGGTTTACAACTGCGAGGGCGACGAAGTGACTGAGTACATATTTAACGATGAAGTTTATGCAGGAGAAACAGTGGGGATTCTTGGAAATGTTAAGGCCCCAAACGGTCAGCTTGTGACGGAAACAGGAGTATACAGCGAGATCTCCTTCCCTGTGGACAAGGGGATCCTTATGATCGGCGGCGGTGAATATGACGAGAATAACAGGCTTATTGCCAAGAAAAACAAGCTGACTTTTGTAAGGAAAAAGAGTTAGAAATAGGAGAAATAATGGATAACAAAAAAGAAATAAAGAGGAAAACTAAAAAGGCTCCCGGAAAGATCGGCCCCGGAGTTGTTATTGCGGCTTTTCTTGCGGCAGCAGTTGTTTACGGAGTTATGCTCTACACAGAGAAAGCAGCCATGGAGACGGAGGAGACGATTTCTGTTCCTGTTGCCATGGGGACCATCAAAAAAGGTCAGCCTCTTGTGACAGAAGGAAGCGGGGTAAACATCGGTTATAAGGAAATCCCTGTAAGCTGTATTCCAAAGGATGTGGCGGTGCTTGATGAATTCGTCAGCAGTCTTGAAGCGGCCTGTGACATCAGCGAAGGAAGCCCTTTGACCAAGCAGATGACTGTAAAAACGGACATTTATAAAAAGAACCTGACTAATCCCGTCCTCATCGGATTCAAGGCGGAGGATTTTTTTCAGACAGTTGGAGGAACCATTAAAAAGGGCGACAAGATCCATATTTATGCCGAGGATGAAGAGGGGGAGATGACCTTAAGATGGAGCGATATTTATGTGGCGAATGCCTTTGATGCTTCGGGAGAAGAGATCGAAGCCGGGGAGGAAGGAAAGTCCTTAAGATTCAACATTTACTTGAACAAGAATGACGTGGAGGAGTTTTATGAAAAAGTGGAGTCAAAATCCCTTCGTATCGCTCTCGCATGTAAGTAGATTTCTTGTTACAGCCTTTTGGGCAGTTCTTTTATTCTTATGCTATTTTGCGCTATCGGGAAGCGATGGCTTTTGCTCCGAGAGCGCATTCTTATCAAATCCCTATCTTTCATTTTCGCCTTCAAGGACCGGGTTCACTTTTTCACTAGGAGATACAAATATAGATTATAAAGAACACAGTCGGTATTACGGTTACAGAAAAAATGTTCGCGGGAGCATCGGGACCGGGAACGCGGGGGCAGGCTATCATACGTATACCGGAGAAGTGCATGGGCTTGTCCCTGTCAGCTATTGGGAAATAGGTAGGGCGCCCGGACAATGCAATCATTCCAATCCGTCTTTTAATCTCAAGTTTTGTGATGTCGATAAAATGGGAGCGAATATTCAAAATTGCGGAAGATATTATAATCCGGGATGGTTTGGGTATTGTGCATACTGTGGGAAAAAGATCAATGACGGCCTAATTTATATGCCGGAATGGGTTGCTGCGAGTGTTTCGTACATTCCTGCGGGAGTCTCTTATGCTAATTATTTCTATCTTTGTCCCTTTGATTATTCGCTGGAGCAGGGAATCTCCATTAGCCATGTTTGTTCACTTACCTCTGCCAACAGATACAGAGTGGTCTACAATCCAAACGGAGCTACATCAGGTTCAATGCCAGCAGAATACTTCTATACCGATAATTCAGCTACTTACGAGGGTGGAAACTCCGGTGCAAAGGCAAATTTAAGAGGGCTCGGCTATGCGAGAGAGGGATACATTTTCAAAGGATGGTCTCTTACTCCGGGGGGAAGTGAGGTATTCGCCGATAAGGAAAGTTGGATCAATATTCAAAATGCTACGGGAATGAAAAACAAGGCCAATAACAGTACATTAAATCTCTACGCGGTCTGGGAAGTGGCTTTTGATATGAGCGCGGAGGTTAAAAGGCTTCTTAAGGATGTGGATGGAAATGATACATTCAAAAGAGGGGAAAGCGGCGAACTGACCATAGTAACCAAGGGTTATGCTGATTATGTTGAGGTCATTTTCCCTGATGAATTGTCGGAGTACAATACAGTTTTTGACCATAGGGATAATCCGGTGAAAACCGCGGAGGATAAGCTGGAATTCATGATACCGCTATATGATACTCCGGGTGGTGAGTGGGTATTTAACATAACGGTCATTGCTCATAAGGGAGAGAAGCAGATCAGGAAGACTCCTGAGGTTCGGGTCCTCAGCGATGCAACAGTTCTTAATGAACTGGAAACGGGGCTTAGATAACTAATATGGATTTAAATGTAATTGATATGATCGTCCTGATCCTCTTCCAGTCAGCGCTATTTGCGGCTGCGGTGATGGATATTTTTTGGCAGCAGGTTTACGATTTCCTGTGGCTTTTAACAATACCTGTTCTGGCGGGTTTTACATTTGCAAAAGGGGGGTACAGCGCAGAGGCATTATTTAGTCTTGCGCTGTATTTTGGCGTGCAGGAATTCATTATGAAAAGGGCTTACGGAAAGGCTGATTGCCACGCCCTTTGCTGCTCTGCACTGTTCTTTGCCTATTTCGGGCTTGAACTGAAGGCCTTTGTATTTCATCTTGCAACGACGTTTATTCTCCTTGCCACGATGCAGGCATTTAATAAGAATATTTCTCACAAGCTTAAACTAAAGAAGCCGGTGGCCATGATCCCCTATATTTTAGTGGGGCAGTGGATCTCTTTTATTGCCTTGGTTTATTGAAAGTTACGCTTTATTTTGGTAAAATATAACGGATTGTGGGGTAGTGTTTGTAAATGAGGATCACAACATGACAATTTCTATTTGCATGATAGTAAAAAACGAGGAAAAGGTGCTGGCAAGATGTCTTGACAGTATAGCCGATCTTGCTGAGGAGATCATTATCGTGGACACGGGTTCCACTGATTCAACCAAGGAGATCGCAGCCCGTTACACCGACAAGATCTATGATCTTGAGTGGGTTGGGGATTTTTCCGTTGCAAGGAACTTTGCTTTTTCAAAGGCAACCATGGAGTACATATACTCTGCGGATGCTGATGAAGTCCTGGACGAGGAGAACCGTCAGAGGTTCAAGATCCTTAAGGCAAGCCTTTTGCCTGAAATTGAGATCGTTCAGATGAAGTATGGCAATCAGCTGGAGAACGGTTCTGTTTACAATTTCGACGAGGAATATCGTCCCAAGCTGTTTAAGAGAAACAGGAACTTCACCTGGATCGAGCCTATACATGAGACTGTGCGTCTTGATCCTGTGGTGTTTGACAGTGATATTGTTATCACACATAAACCTCTTGAGAATCATGCCGGAAGAGATCTTGCAATCTTTAGAAAGAGCCTTGAGGCAGGCGAGGTCATGTCCAGCCGTCTTTGGGAAATGTATGCCAAGGAATTGTTTATCTCCGGCACAGAGGAAGACATCGTCGCAGCAGGTAAGTATTTCAGAGCTTATGAAAAGACTGTTGTTGAAACAGGGCTTCACAAGATGGTTTGCTGTGTCTGCGCAAGAGCCGCAAGGTATGAGAAGGATGCCAGCAGGTTTTTCAAGTATGCCCTCAGGCTCCTGGTAGGTCAGGAGGAATGCTCCGAGATCTGTTACGAGATGGGCAAGTGGTACGAAACTGCTGAAGATTATGAGGAAGCTCTTGTGTGGTATTTCAATGCCGCCAAAGAGACGATGCCTGTTATACAGCTTACATTGGGAGGCGTTGAGCCCCTTGACAGAATGATAGAATTACACGAAAAGCTCGGCAACAAAGAAGAAGCTGATGTTTGCAGGAGGATGAAAGATGAGCTGGGAAGATAATGTCAGAAAAATGGTACCTTATGTTGCGGGCGAGCAGCCTAAGAGCAAGGACGTGATAAAGTTAAACACCAATGAGTGTCCTTATCCGCCTGCTCCCGCAGTTGCAAAGCTGGCTCAGGAAATGGACACAGGTCTTTTCAGGCTTTATCCCGATACCGATTCAACATCTCTTACAAATGCTTTGTCAGAGTACTACGGAGTTAAGCCCGGTCAGGTTTTCGTGGGCGTCGGATCCGATGATGTTTTAAGCCTTTGCTTTTTGACTTTTTTCAATTCGGATAAGCCCATCCTTTTCCCGGATGTTACTTATTCTTTTTATGATGTTTGGGCAGATCTTTACAAGATCCCTTATAAGACAGTTCCTTTGAAGGACGACTGGTCAATCGACGTAGAGGGATTTAAGCAGGAGAACGGAGGAGTCATCTTCCCCAATCCCAATGCGCCCACAGGTCTTTTTTCAAGCCTTGAAAAGGTGGAGGAGATCATAAAAGCAAATCCCGATGTGGTTGTTATCGTTGACGAAGCCTACATCGATTTTGGCGGAGAGAGCGCGCTGCCTCTTCTTGAAAAGTATGAGAACCTTCTCATCGTTCAGACCTTCTCAAAATCAAGAGCGATGGCCGGTCTTCGTATCGGTTTCTGCATGGGTAACGAGAAGATCATCAAGTATTTGAATGATGTTAAGTTCTCCGTTAACTCATACACCATGAACCGTCCGGCTCAGACTTTGGGAGTCCTTGCAGTCAAGGATGATGCGTACTTTAAGGAGATCACCGGCAAGGTCATGGCAACAAGAGAGTGGACCAAGAAAGAACTCACAAGACTTGGCTTTACTTTCCCGGATTCAAAAGCAAACTTCATCTTTGCTTCGCATGAGTCCGTTCCCGCAAAGGATATCTTTAATTACCTTCGCGGCCATAATATTTACGTAAGATTCTGGGATAAGCCCAGGATAAACAATCATCTCAGAATAACCATTGGCACCGACAATCAGATGAGAACCCTCATCGCCGCATTGGAAGCCTATCTGGGATAACATAATAGAAAATTAGAAATGAGATTTTAGGAAAATGAAAAAATGGTTTTGTAACAAGAGATTTACTTTTGGTTTTACTGTAGCACTTGCGCTTGCAATGCTTACTTTAAGCTTTGGGGCACCTGTTAAGAACGCATCCTTTGCAATAAATGCTGTAGCTGAGGAAGTTAATGAGACTTCATCAGAGGACATCGTACTTACCCAGACTGCGGGTGAGGAAGTAGTTACCGAAGGAACTGTAACCGAAGATCTTGAGATCGTGACTGAGGATGCTTCCACTGAAGAAACCGAGGAAAAGCTTTCTTTTACAGAGAGAATCGCAGCTAAGTTTGCATCAAGTCTCGGGCAGTATGTTCCCAGGGAAGTGGTTGTGCTTCTTGTATCAATGATGCCTATTCTTGAACTCAGAGCAGGTCTCTTTGTTGCAAAGTTTTTGGATATGCCCCTTCTTGAGGCCATTCCCATTTGCATCGTGGGAAATATCATTCCCATTCCTCTTATTTTGTTATTCATCAAAAAGATATTTAAGTGGATGGGCAAGACAAAGCTTTTCCACAAGCTTATCGAGAAACTTGAAGCAAGAGCAATGAAGAAGAGCTCAGCTCTCGCAAACGGAGAGTTCGTTGGTCTTATGCTCTTTGTCGGAATTCCCATTCCCGGAACCGGTGCATGGATGGGATCCCTTATCGCAGCTCTTCTTGAGGTCGATTTCAAGAAGGCAATCGTTGCCGAGCTTGTTGGTATCGCCATCGCAACCGTAATTGTTTCAATCCTGTCCTATGGACTTCTTGGAATGTTCATTTAAGATATTTGGTTTAATTCGAAAGGTGATTTAAATGGCTGAGAGTTATTCTGAATTTGCTTATGTTTACGATGAACTGATGGACACCGTTCCCTACGAGAAATGGTGCGAAAGAATAGTGAACGCCATTGATGAATACGGTATCTCAAAGAGAGTCAGACAGCCCTTGTACGACGAGAATGGTGACGAGGTTTTCTTCGATGATCTCGATACAGAAAGCGAGTACGAGGGATTAACCGATGGTGATGAAGAAGCGCAGGAAGAAGCCCTTCTTGAATCAGAGAGAAACCTTGTGGTGGATCTTGGATGCGGAACCGGAACGGTTACAGAGATGCTTTACAGCGAAGGCTTTGACATGATCGGAATCGACAATTCCGAGGATATGTTGGAGATCGCTTTTGAGAAAAGAGATGAGACGGGTTCCGAGATCCTCTATTTAAATCAGGACATGCGTGAGATGGAGCTTTATTCCACCGTGGGAACCGTGATCAGCGTTTGTGATTCTGTAAATTATCTTACGGGAGAGAACGACCTTAAGACCGTGGCAGACCTTGTGGCCAATTATCTTTATCCCGGAGGATTGTTCATATTTGATTTTAATACCGATTATAAATACCGTGAGGTCATCGGAAACAGGACCATCGCCGAGAACCGCGATGACTGCAGCTTTATCTGGGAGAATTTCTACGACAGCGACACGAAGTTTAACCAGTACGACCTTACTTTATTTATAAAGGATGAGGACGGAAGATTCGATAAGTCCGAGGAGACCCATATCCAGAAAGGATACGAGCCCGAGGATGTAAAGAAGATATTAAATGAGGCGGGGCTTGAAATAATAAAGATGAGCGATTCGGAGACCGAAGGCGAAGTTACTGATGTAACGGAGAGGGTTTTTGTTATCGCAAGATCAACCAAGGAAGTGAAATAGATGGAAGATTATATCGTAAGCGCCATGGCAGCAGGAGAGCAGATCAGAGCTTTTGCCTGCACCACAAGAAATCTCGTTGAACATGCGCGCAGTATACACAATACCAGTCCCGTTATGAGCGCAGCGCTTGGAAGAATGCTCAGCGCAGCGGCTATGATGGGAAGCATGATGAAGGGGGAAAAGGATGTACTTACCCTTCAGATAAAGAGCGCAGGCCCTGCGGGAGGAATTACCGTTACAGCGGATGCTCTTGCAAATGTTAAGGGCTATGTAAATGAGCCCAATGTCATCATCCCCGCAAAGCCCAATGGAAAGCTGGACGTTTCCGGAGCAATCGGACCCGGCGTTCTCAGAGTCATTAAGGACATGGGCCTCAAAGAGCCCTATTCCGGAGAGGTTGATCTTCAGACCGGTGAGATCGCAGAAGACCTTACCTATTATTTTGCGGCTTCCGAGCAGGTGCCTTCATCCGTTGGCCTTGGAGTATTAATGAACAAGGACAACACCGTAAGACAGGCGGGGGGATTTATCATCCAGCTCATGCCTTTTGCATCGGATGAGGTTATAAGTATTCTTGAGGAAAACCTTAAATCCATACAGTCAGTCACCACAATGCTGGATGGTGGCGATACTCCGGAGGATATGCTTAAGAAGGTTCTTAAGGGACTTGATATTGAGTTTACAGGGTCACAGCCCTGTGCATATAAGTGCAATTGCAGCAGAGAAAGACTCGAGAGAGTCATGATGAGCCTCGGACGCAAGGAACTTGAAGAGATGGTGAATGAGGGAAAGCCTGTTGAAGTTGGCTGCCATTTCTGCAATACGAAATATGTATTCACTCCCGAAGAATTATCAAAGCTCTATTAACCGATGGTTAGGAAAGGAAAAGTCATGAGAAACTACACCAAAGATGACGTACTTAGCTTACTTGAAGAGGAAGATGTGGAGTTTATAAGACTTCAGTTTACGGATCTTCACGGAACTCTTAAGAACATGGCGGTTACAGCGGGAAAGATAGCAAGCATCCTTGAGAACGGATGCCACTTCGACGCAGGAGCCGTTGACGGATTTAGGAGAACCTATGATACCGAGAGACTGTTGATCCCTGACTTTTCAACTTTCGAGATATTACCCTGGAGACCTCAGCAAGGAAAGGTTGCAAGACTTCTTTGCGACGTTACTCTCCCTGACGGAGAGCCTTCGAGCCTTTGCTCCAGACAGATCTTAAAGAAGAACCTTGAGAAGGCTTCAAAGCTTGGATTCACTGTTAATGTGGGACCTGAGTGCGAGTTCTTCTTATTTGAAACAGACGAAAACGGTAACCCCACTGTTGTTACTCACGAGCAGGCAGGTTACTTTGATGTGGGACCTCTTGACGAAGGCGAGAACGCAAGAAGAGATATCGTTATGAACCTTGAGGACATGGGCTTTGAGATTGATGCTTCCCACCACGAAGCGGCTCCCGCACAGCATGAGATCAATTTAAGCTACGGAGAGGCTCTTACCACCGCTGACAATATCCAGACCTTTAAACTTGCGGTAAGGACCATGGCCAAGAGACACGGTCTTCATGCGACCTTCATGCCCAAGCCCAAGAATGATGTAAACGGCTCAGGCATGCATCTCAATGTTTCCATCGAGAAGGACGGAAAGAATATTTTCGAAGATCCCGCAGGAAAGAACGGCCTTTCACAGGAAGCATATTACTTCATCGGCGGTCTTATGAAGCATTTGAACGCTATGAGTGTTATAACCAATCCTCTTGTTAACTCATACAAGAGACTTAATCCTGCTTATGATGCTCCCGTATATATCGCATGGAGCGCAAAGAACCGCAAGCAGATGATCAGGATCCCCGCAGTTATGAAGGGGGACAATGCAAGGATCGAGCTCAGGAGCACCGATTCAGCAGCAAACCCTTATCTTACTCTTGCTCTTGTTGTGGCAGCAGGTCTTGACGGAATCGAGAACAAGATAACTCCTCCCGAAGCTGTTGATGCAAACTTTGCAGCTCTCTCAGCAGAGGAGATCGAGAAGCTTGGCGTACAGAGACTTCCCGGCAACTTAAAGGAAGCGATCGAAGCTGCCAAGGCAGATCCTTTCATTAAGGAAACCCTTGGAGAAGAAGCATTTGAAACATATATCGCCATGAAGGAAAAGGAATGGAATGATTACAATACATTCGTTTCCGAGTGGGAACTTTCAGAATACCTGAATCGCTATTAAGATTTGCTAGGAGGTGCAGATGGCTAACATCATAATTGCACTTTCCGGACCCGGTGAATCCGATGGCATCAGGAACCTACTGGCGAGAAGCGGATTTAGATCTGTTTTTGTCTGCGCTAACGGTGCGCAGGCCATAGCTAAGATGGATGACCTTGACGATGCGGTGGTCATCTGCAGTTACAAGCTGCAGGATATGATGTATTCGCAAGTCAAAGAAAACATGCCTTACGGATTCAATATGTTGCTGCTGGTTTCACAAAAGCATGCAAACGAATGCTACGACCCTGATATTGTGACTCTTACGATGCCCTTAAAGGCAGTGGCTTTGGTCGAAGCCGTCAATAATATTATTGATGAACAGCTGAGGCGAAAGAAGAGGGACAGGCAAAAGCCTAAGGCAAGAAGCGAGGAAGACAGGCGGATCATTGAAGAGGCAAAGGCCTTACTTATGAAACGCAACAATCTGACCGAAGACGAAGCACACAAATATATCCAGAGAAACAGCATGGAGACCGGTTCGGGACTGGTCGAGACAGCGAGGAAAGTGCTGACACTAATGAAATAGACATACGAGGACTTGAGTATGAAATTTACGAAAATGCATGGCTGCGGAAATGATTACATTTACGTTGACGGAGCCAAAGAGGTTATCCCTCAGGAAAAGAAACCCGAGATCATAAGAAATTTAAGCGACAGACATTTCGGTATCGGCGGCGACGGAGTGATCTTTATCAATCCATCAAGTGAAGCTGATTTTGAAATGGAGATGTGGAACGCAGACGGAACCCGCGCCGAGATGTGCGGTAACGGTATCAGATGCGTTGCAAAGTATGTTTACGATAACGGAATGACCGATAAAAAAGAGATTTCCATTATCTCTGCGGGCAAGATCAAATACATCACCGTTATGGAAGAGAGAGCGGGAAAGACTCCTTCCGGAAGAGAGGCATTAAAGCTTCGCGTTAATATGGGAAGTCCCATCCTGGAACCCAAGGAGATCCCCGTTGATCTTGAGGGCGATACCGTGATCAATGCCCCCATTACCGTTCAGGGAAAGAGCTATCGAATGACCTGCGTATCCATGGGAAATCCCCATGCGGTCATCTTTACCGAAGGGGTTAAGGACCTTAAACTTGAGACCTTTGGTCCCGATTTTGAGCACCACAAGCTTTTCCCTAAGCGCACAAACACTGAGTTTGTAGAGATCGTTGATCGGACAAATGTCAATATGCGTGTTTGGGAGAGAGGAACAGGAGAGACCTGGGCTTGCGGAACCGGCGCCTGCGCTACTGCGGTTGCCTGCATCCTTAACGGCAAGACCGATGATAAGGTTACCGTTCATCTTCTTGGCGGAGACCTTGAGATCGAGTGGGACAGAGAAAAGAATCTTGTATTCATGACCGGCCCCGCCACCACCGTTTTTGAAGGCGAAGTGGAGATCTAAGTTTTATATAATTTGAAAATCAGCGTGTTTATCATGTAATAAATAGGAAATGTGAGGAAAGACAAAATGGTAAAAGCAAATGACAACTATCTCAAATTACCCGGAAGTTATCTTTTTTCCACCATCGGAAAGAAGGTAAGAGAATACAGTGAGGCACATCCTGAGAGCAAGATAATCAGACTCGGTATCGGAGACGTTACCCAGCCCATCGCTCCTGCCATTCTTGAGGCTATGCACAAAGCCGTTGACGAAATGGGCGTTCGCGAGACTTTTAAGGGATACGCTCCCGATCTTGGATATGAGTTTTTAAGAAGCACCATCGCCAAGAATGACTATCAGGCAAGAGGCTGCGATATTTCAGCAGACGAGATCTTTGTTTCCGACGGTGCAAAGTGCGATTGCTCCAATATTCAGGAAATCTTCAGCCTTGATAACAAGATTGCTGTTTGCGATCCCGTTTATCCCGTATATGTAGATTCAAACGTTATGGCAGGAAGAGCAGGCGACTATGATGCTACCACCGAAAAGTGGAGCGATGTTATCTACATGCCCTGCACAGCAGCAAATAATTTCGCACCCGAGCTTCCCAAGGAGACTCCCGATCTTATTTATCTCTGCTTCCCCAACAACCCTACAGGTTCAACCATCACCAAGGCACAGCTTCAGGAGTGGGTTGATTATGCAAACAAGGTTGGCGCCATCATCCTTTATGATGCGGCTTACGAAGCATATATTTCAGAGGCTGACGTTCCCCACACCATTTACGAGTGCGAAGGAGCAAGAACCTGCGCAATCGAGTTCAGATCATTCTCCAAGAATGCAGGATTTACCGGCGTAAGACTTGGATTTACCGTTATCCCCAAGGAGCTAAAGGCGGGGGATGTTCAGCTTCACGGCCTCTGGGCAAGAAGACACGGAACCAAATATAACGGAGCACCTTACATCATCCAGCGTGCCGGCGAAGCGGTTTACACCGAGGCAGGTAAGGCACAGCTCAAAGAGCAGGTTGCTTACTATATGAAGAATGCAAAGGTCATCTATGACGGACTTAAAGGTGCAGGCTTCACCGTATCAGGAGGTGTTAACGCTCCTTACATCTGGCTTAAGACCCCTAACAACATGACCAGCTGGGAGTTCTTTGATGCACTCCTTGAGAAGGTTAATGTTGTCGGTACTCCCGGATCCGGATTCGGACCTTCAGGTGAGGGCTACTTCAGACTGACAGCATTCGGTACCTACGAGAACACCGTTGAGGCTGTAGAAAGAATCAAGAAGATCAACCTTTAAGAGGTAAGAATATGAATTATACTTGGCTTATCATATGGCTGGTATTGTTTGTTATTTTGATCATCATTGAAATGATCACCACGGCTGTGACCGCGATATGGATCGGAGTCGGAACGGTGGCGGGAGCCGTAGCTGCGGCTTTCGGCGCGCCGGTCTGGCTCCAGATCATCATTGTTGCAGCTGTTTCATTTATCTGCTTTGCTTTTATAAGGCCGAGAGTCAAGCGAAACTTTGACAAGAAGAAAAGATGGTCTGCTTTAAAGGACTTCATCGGAACAAGAGCTCTTGTTATAAGTGAGATAGACAATATCCGAGGCATAGGCGAAGTTAGGATCGGGCGTCACGAGTACGCCGCAAGGTGCAGCGAATCGGGTTATGCCATTCCTGAGGGAACGGTGGTTAAGATTATCGACGTTCACAGGGATATCATGCTGGTTCGTGTTGATGACACCATTGGTTACAATATGGAGGTGAAGAGCTCCGAGGCGAGACTGGATCCCCATATATATGATGATTTTTGATTATGAGTTGGAGGAAATGCAATGGATTTACGCGGAAGAGACTTTTTGAAACTGCTTGATTATACACCCGAAGAGATCACTTATCTCCTTGACCTGGCGAAAGACCTTAAGGACAAGAAGAAAAAGGGCATCCCTGTTGACCATCACAGAGGAAAGAATATTGCCCTTATTTTTGAGAAGACCAGCACCAGAACCAGATGCTCTTTCGAAATTGCTGCTCATGATCTCGGAATGGGAACTACTTACCTTGACCCCACCGGATCCCAGATCGGCAAGAAGGAATCCATCGCCGATACCGCAAGAGTATTGGCAAGCATGTACGACGGTATCGAGTACCGCGGCTTTGGCCAGGACATCGTTGAGGAACTTGCGAAGTATTCAAAGGTTCCCGTTTGGAACGGACTTACCAATGAGTTCCACCCCACCCAGATGCTGGCAGATATGCTGACCATCATCGAGGAATTCGGACACTTAAAGGGCATCAAACTTGCATACATGGGCGATGCCCGTTACAACACCGGCAACTCACTTATGATCGCCTGCGCGAAGATGGGCATGCATTTCTATGGATGTGCACCCAAGAAGTACTGGCCTAACGAAGAGCTGGTTAAGACCGCCAAGGAGATTGCCGAGAAGACCGGCGCAAGCATTACTCTTACAGAGGATCCCATGGAGGGAACCAAGGATGCCGATGTTGTTTGCACCGATGTTTGGGTTTCAATGGGTGAGCCCGATGAGATCTGGGCTGAGAGGATTGCAGACCTTAAGGCATATCAGGTTAATTCTGCTATCATGAAGAATGCTTCAGATAAGGCAATCTTTATGCATTGCCTTCCCGCATTCCACGATCTTAAGACCAAGATTGGCGCAGAGGTAGGAAAGAGATTCGGAATCACCGAGATGGAAGTTACGGACGAGGTATTTGAGAGCGCTCAGAGCCGTGTCTTTGAGGAGGCTGAAAACCGCATGCATACAATAAAAGCGGTTATTGATGCCACTGTTTAGTTTTTGTTATGAGATCAGAGATACTTGAACTTTTAAGAAATACAAGTGAATATGTATCCGGTCAGGAGCTTTGTCACAAGTTCGGAGTTTCAAGGACCGCGGTTTGGAAAGCTATTGAGTCTTTGAAGAAGGACGGTTATAATATTGAGGCTGTCCGCAACCGCGGTTACAAACTTGTTGATGCCGGGGAGGACGTCTTTTGCCAGAGAGAACTTGACGCCTGCCTTGCGGAAAGCGGTCTTGTGACCAAGGCTCTGTTTTTTGAAGAGATTGGTTCAACCAATACGGAAGCCAAGAAAATGGCGGAAGAGGGAGAGGGCGAAGGTCTTCTTCTTGTTGCCGACAGACAGACCTCGGGCCGCGGAAGACGCGGAAGGGAATGGGTCAGCCCCTCGGGTAAAAATGCTTATTATACATTGATGCTAAAGCCTCAGTTTGCACCGGACAAGGCGCCCATGCTGACTTTGGTCATGGCTATGGCTGTGGCAAAGGCAATTAAGGATCTTCAGCCCGCATCCGCAAAGGGCGAAGATAAACAGGTCACCATCAAATGGCCCAATGACATTTTGATCGGTGATAAAAAGATCTGCGGAATATTGACGGAGATGAGCGCGGAGAATGATTATATTCATTACGTAGTCATTGGCGTCGGAATTAATATAAAGCCTCAGGATTTTGATGAGGAGATCAAGGATAAAGCCACCTGCATTGATGCGGAGTGGAATATCAAAACAAAGAGATGTGAACTCATCGGTAATATAATGAAGCACTTTGAAAAGTATTACCGTGAATTTATAAAGAAGGAAGACCTCTCGGGGCTTAAGAAGGAATATGAAAAGCTTCTTGTAAATGCCGGAAGAGAGGTGTTAGTCCTTGACCCCAAAGGAGAATACAAAGGAAAAGCCCTTGGCATCACCGATACAGGTGAGCTTATAGTAAAGAAGAAAAACGGCGCGACGGTTGAAGTCTATGCCGGAGAAGTATCCGTAAGAGGAATATATGGTTATGGCAGATAATTTTGATAAAGATAATATGGAAAAAGATTTTGAAGAGAATGAGGATATCAAATCCCTGAATAATAAAGAGATAGGCGATAACGGAGAATTGGGCGACGGAAGAGTTGTTCTTTGCGGCGCCAACGCTTATGAGCAGAAGTACTATTTTAATAAGAGATTTTCAAAGCTCCCCGAATCCATTCAGAAGGAACTTCATATTATATGTGTTCTCTTCACTGAGGAAGTCGGCGGACTTTTCTATATCGTATTTGATGAGGACGGCGGTGTAAGTCTTGAGACTAATGCAGATACAGACGACATCTACTATGATGAGATCTCATCCGGACTTCTTATTGGTGAGATAAGAAGAAACAGAGCGGAGCTCCTTGAGTCCCTCAGCATTTACTACCGTATGGTGATCCTTGGCGAGAAGCCCGAGGACCTGCTTTCTGAACTTGAAGAAGATCAGTAGAGAGTTAGTAAGTAACCATTGGAGAGAGCTTTAATGGAAAAGAGTTCAATTAGGCCAAATAAATATTTAAAGTGTATTCCGGTCGGTGTACTGAGCGCCCTTGCGTGTTTGGCAGTTTCATATATCATAAAGAATACAGATGTGACGCAGACATTCTTTGGGCCGGGAATATTTGGCTTTAATCCTGTCAGCATTGTTTTTTTTGCCTTTGACTTTATCCTTTTATGGAGATTTTTTAAGGGAGAGGTTTTATCGAACATAGGC
>JAEEOO010000058.1 GCA_016284315.1 Lachnospiraceae bacterium
ATAGCAGATCTCTCCTTCTTTGGTTACGGTGATGAGACTGGTGGTGTATTTTGAATCAAGTACGATGGGATTACCCTTGGTATCGAGTACGGGATTTCCGTCCGATGTCGCAAGCATGTTGCCTCCGTTTGATGCAAGGGTCCATCCGAAGTTACCGTTTCTGGTGTAGTAAGTATTTCCGTCGGCGCCTTTGATGCCGTAGAAGCCGTTACCCGAAATAGCAAATGCGGTGTCGCTTTCGGATGCAAAAAAAGCACCCTGAGTAAAGCTTGTGTTAAGAGAAGATACTCTTGTTCCGAGACCTACCTGCGCACTTCCGGGCTTGGTGTCACCGTTTGCCGATGTGGTCTTGGTCTGTATAGTCTGATAAAGAAGGTTCTTGAACTCAATGCTCTGGGATTTGAATCCTGTGGTATTGACGTTTGCAAGGTTGTTGGCGATATTGTCAAGGCTGGTCTGCTGTGCAAGCATTCCGGTTGCGCCTGTCCATAAACTTCTGACCATGTTTTCCTCCTTCTAAGCTTTATACTTTACCGATCCTGGTTACTGCGGTTTCAAGTGTCGAGTCTATCGTCTGAATGATCTTCTGGTTACTCTCATACTGTCTTGAGATGGTTATGAGATTTACCATTTCCGTTACGGTAGATACATTTGATGCCTCAAGATATCCGCTGTATATCTGACCCTCAGCGGTCTGCATCTCGGCGCCCTGGATAGGCTCCCAATATGTCTCTCCGTATTTTTTCAGATAGTCATAGTTTTTAAAATCAGCCACCTGTATCTGTGCGATGGTCCTGCCGTCCTGAATAACATTACCGGCTCTGTCGATGGTGGTTTCTTTTAGCGGATCTACGGTGATATGTCTTCCGTTTACATCGAGAAGATAATCGCCTTCATGAGTTACGATGTTGCCGGAGTTGTCGAGCTGGAATTCACCGGCTCTGGAATATTTGGTACTGGTCTCTCCTGCCTTGTTGGTAAATTCTATTGCGAAAAATCCGTTTCCGCCGAGTGCAAGATCATAAGTGTTGCCTGTGATCCTAAAAGAACCCTGAGACCAGTCGGTATAGTTTTCTCCGATCTTAACTCCGCGGCTTGTGTAACCTTCTCTTGTAGCAAGGTTATAACCTACGGTTGAGTCTTTGATCTTAAGATCAAGTACCTTGTCAAAGGACTGGCTGGTTGCACCTTCCTTCTTATATCCGACAGTGGTGACATTAGCCATATTATTACTGAGAACGTCCATACGATTCTGCTCGTTGATCATTCCCGTATACGCTGTGTACAGTCCTTTAACCATAGATTCTTCTCCTTCTGACAGTAAGGGCGTCCCTCTCTGTCAGGATTCCCGACAAGTGACCTACACTGTCAGATTACTCTATTGAACTTCTGAATGTAGAAATAAATTCAACATACTTACCGGTTCCGATGGCAACCGCGGTCATGGGATCTTCTGCGGTCATGCAGGTGATTCCGGTTCTGTCGGTAATAAGATCTTCAAGTCCTCTGAGAAGTGAACCGCCGCCGGTAAGAACTATTCCGCGGTCTGCAATATCTGCGGAAAGTTCGGGAGGAGTTCTCTCAAGTACGGAGTGAATAGCCTCTACGATGCTGTTGGTGGAGTCCTCGAGTGCTTCTTCCATCTCCTCACTGGTTACCTCGATGGATGTGGGAAGTCCCTTAACGATGTGACGTCCCTTAACCTCCATCTTATCCACTTCAGGTCTTCTGAAGCAGGTTCCGATCTTGATCTTTACATCCTCTGCGGTTCTTTCACCGATGCTGAGGCTGTGATTTTTTCTCATGTACTTAACGATGGCGTCGTTGAAGTCGTCTCCTGCGACCTTGAGTGATGCACTCTCAACCGCACTTCCGAGGGAAATGACAGCGATGTCGGTAGTACCGCCGCCGATATCAACGATCATGTTTCCGCAGGGTTTGGAGATGTCGATTCCCGCACCGATAGCAGCCGCGATGGGCTCTTCTATGATAAGAGTCTCTCTTGCGCCTACCTGGTAAGCTGCATCTTCAACCGCTTTCTTCTCAACTTCGGTTACGCCCGAAGGTACGCAAACTGCGATCCTGGGCTTTCTGAGAAGCTTGTGTCCGACTGCCTTCTGAACGAAGTACTTCATCATCTTCTCGGTTACCTGATAGTCGGAGATAACGCCCTGCTTGAGAGGACGTACAGCGACGATGTTGGCAGGTGTTCTACCGAGCATGAGTCTTGCGTCTTCGCCGATTGCTTTTACTTTCTTTGTGTTCTTATCGATTGCTACAACTGAGGGCTCCTTTAATACAACGCCCTTACCTTTTATGTATACGAGAACCGATGCGGTTCCCAAATCGATTCCGATGTCTAATGCTGCCATTACTAAAACCCCTTTCGGATACTTGCTAAAATATATATAATCCGATTTATTATACCCGATTTTGGGGTAAATTAACAGTTTTAATTTATTTCGTTGACTTCATGTCAATAAAATGACTTGTCACAGGATATTCACCCGGCTCATAAAAAAACGCACGGCGAGCCTGCAAATGCTTCCGTGCGAAATAATCAGAGTTATCCTTACATGTTGTATATCGGAAAAGAAAACGAAAAGATTAACCCCTGTGGTAGATTTTTTTTACCAGAGAATTGTAGAGGCCTGAAAGAGGACCTGTGGAAATGGCGTGGCGAAGCGGCTGAAGAGTCACGATCATGTAAAGTTTGCAGTAGAAAAGCTGCCACTTTGTAAGGTACATTCCGGTGATCTCTTTGTGCTCATCGGCGGAGCGCTTTGCCTGCTTGGGATTGTCGGAATAGCCGCCGCCTTCATAACGGCAGACAGGTTCTTCCACATAAACGGTCCGGGTGTTGTTTTTGAGAACACTCCAAAGGAAGTGTTCATAATCTGCGCGAACTTTATATTCAGGTCTGAAAAGACGTTTTGCAAAACATTCTTTTGAATAAAGTATTGCCTGATGACAGGGAATGTTTCTGTAACAAACAAGAGGTGTGATCTTAGGTGAGATGTATTCGACGCTTCCGGTCTGAGATGCAAATCTGCTGCCGTATAGAATGAGAGGTTTGTTCTCTGCAGGCTCACCGTTTGCAGCAACATACTCTTCCGCAGCTTTCTTAAAACGAGCAAGAACCATATCGTCATAAAAGAAATCG
>JAEEOO010000059.1 GCA_016284315.1 Lachnospiraceae bacterium
GCATGGGGAAGATCGAGATTCTTAAGAAGCGAGCTCTGAACCTGACCGTACTGAGTGGCAAAGTTAACCATATCATGGAAAACGGTCCTGGCTCCTCTTAAAAAGAAAGTGAGATGAACTGCAAAATAAAGTATAACAAAACCGGTAATTATGAGCCCGGCTCTGACATCAACGGTATATACATATATATTAACCACTACGGCGAGAATACCGAGTAACAGTCCCGACCACAGATAGTTTTTGAGTCTGCCTTCGATTTTAATCTTATTGTTCATAAGTTCCTTCCGGCTGAACGCCTACCCCATTATCATTATCATAGATAGGTCTAGTATACCATTTTTGATGTAGTAAAACAAATTAATTGTGAGATAATTACCCCTATTTTCGCAAAGAAAAACACCTCTGCAAAGCAGAGGTGTGAGTTTCTTAATTAATCCTGAGAATAAGGCATAAGAGCGATGTGTCTTGCGCGCTTGATAGCTACGGTTAAAGCTCTCTGATGCTTAGCGCAGTTACCGGTGATTCTTCTGGGAAGAATCTTACCACGCTCTGATACGTATCTCTTTAACTTAGCAACATCCTTATAATCAATTGTATTGTCCTTGCCGCAGAATACGCAAACTTTCTTTCTTCTGCGAATGGCACCCTTTCTTCTCATAGGTGCATCGGACTTGTCGCCTTTATCAGCTTTATTAAATGCCATGATTTTGCCTCCTATTTATCTGGTTACAGGGCCAAACGGAAGGTCGTCTTCAATGCCGTCCCCGTCAGGGAAATTCATGAAACCTTCTGCCGGCATCTGCTGAGGACGTTCGGAATTGTTAGAAAAACCCCCGCCGTTGTTGGAGCTTGCGTTCTTGCTCTCGGCAAATTCCTGATCCTCTGCCACAACTTCAGTTGTGTAAACTTTCTGTCCATCCTTGTTGGTGTAACTTCCGGTCTGGATACGTCCGGAAACAACAAGCTTAGTTCCCTTATGAAGATATTTCTCTGCAAATTCACCGGACTTGCCAAAAGCAACGATGTTGATAAAATCAGCAGTCTGCTCTCCGTCCTGGCTGTTATTGCGTCCGCCCCTTCTGTCTACTGCAAGAGTATATCTTGCGATAGCAAGTGAATTCTCACCCTGTGAGTATCTAACCTCGGGGTCTCTGGTCAATCTTCCCATAAGTACAACTTTATTCATAAAATGATTTCTCCTTGATTATTCTTCGTCAGTGCGAACTATCAAGAATCTGAGAACATTGTCCATAATGCGAACTCTGTTTTCGATCTCAGCGGGTGCGGTAGCTTCTGCTTCAAACTGGATGAAGTAGTAGAATGCTTCGCTCATCTTCTGAATGTCGTATGCAAGCTTCTTCTTGCCTGCTTCATCAACATTAGTGATCTTGCCGCCGAATCTTTCGATATAGCCCTTTGCCTTATTGACAACTGCGGCTCTCTCGTCATCTTCGATCTTCGCATTAACAACGACTGTTAATTCATACTTGTTCATGCTTTACCTCCTTCTGGTCTCTGGCCCCTTCTCTGTGTAAGGAGCAAGGAAATTATTTATCACGGAGTAATACTATAACATAACACTCCGGAAAAAGCAAGGTTTATTTTACCACCATTTTTCAAAAAGAATGTTAAGGTCCACATTACCTTTGATGCCGTCTATGCGGCCTGTATCCGAATACTGCCACATATCGAATTCATAAGGGAAATACAAAGGATCGTTAAATGCCCAGATAGACTCGATCTTTGACGCATCATACAGGTCATTGTAGCTTGCGTACCACTTGGGATAATCGTCAAGCCTTGCGATATCAAGTTTCAGTATAAAGAACTTGATATTTGCATAGATCATGGGCTTGTATCCGGCTTCTTTTACCCTCTCACAGAAAGCAGCGACACAATCAGTGCGTTCCTCGGGAGAAAGAAAATAAGTACGGGGAGTGTCGGCGGTGGTCTCCTCGACGTCGATAACGACGGGACCGTTGATGTTATAGGGCTTGATAAGCTCTAAAGCCATGTCCGCTTCTTCTTTTGCCTCTGCTACCGTTGTAGCCTGGGTATAAAAGTACACTCCTATGTTAAGGCCTACGCTCTGGGCGCCCTTCATGTGGCTTTCAAACATGTTGTCTACCACGAGCCTTCCTTCGGACCCATAGCCTCTGAAAGCGCAGCGGATAATGGCAAACTCAACACCCGCATCCTTCACTTTTTGCCAGTCGACCTGCTTTTGGAAGGTGGAAACATCGATACCCACATGGGAGGTCACCTCACCGTTAACGTCAGTGTAGTGAAGAAGCCCTGTTTCTTCATCCTTCTTAAATAAGGAACTCTCTACCTTGCTAAGCTT
>JAEEOO010000060.1 GCA_016284315.1 Lachnospiraceae bacterium
TAAGATCAGTCAGGGATATCTTGAGGGATCAAACGTTAACGTAGCCGATGAGATGGTCAACATGATCACCACCCAGCGTGCATACGAATTCAACTCAAGAGTCATCACAACATCAGATACTATGCTTGAACAAGCCAACAACTTGAGACGATAAAATGTTATGTTTATATAAAATAAATAGAAATACGGACGTCGTGCTTGCACGTAAGAACGTATTTTTATTTATTTTATAAGTTCTGATGAAATCAGAACTTAACGAGACATGAGCGATCCGAAGGATTGCGAATGGGTCGATAATCATAGTTCTGATGAAATCAGAACTTAACGAGACATGAGCGATCCGAAGGATTGCGAATGGGTTGATAATCATAAGTTCTGATGAAATCAGAACTTAACGAGACATGAGCGATGCGAAGCATTGCGAATGAGGAGATAATCACATGGAAATCAACAGTACTGCAAACATTACAGATTATTATCAGCAGATGGCAGCCAATGCGAATACATCCGCTTTATCTTCCAAACTCAATGCTGCCGCTCAGAAGACGGCAACGGATGATGAATTAATGGATGTATGTAAACAGTTTGAGAGCTATCTTCTCGAGCAGGTTTACAAGAACATGGAAAAGACCATCTCCTTTGATAAGGATAAAGAAGAGAACCAGCTGGTTGATTACTTCAAGGATCTTACCATCCAGAAGATCGCAGGTCAGGCCACTGAGCAAAATTCACTTGGCCTTGCCCAGATGCTTTACGATCAGATGAAGGTCAATATGGGCATCACCGCAGAACAGCTAGAGCAGAACCTTGCGGAAAGCGGTGTGACTGAGAATAAAGAACAAAACTAATGATTTTTCAGCTTCCTTTCTTAATTTAAAGGGAGCTTTTTTATACCCTAAAAGCACTAAAAAATGACACGTATATTTTTTCTTATTTTTTCAATCGTTTAAGTTAAATTGTAGTTGTAATTTAAGAGATAACCTTGAATTTTCATTAAAAATGCTTTAAACTGAAAGTGTAACTATACGTAGGTTTAGCCCGCGTTTGTTTTGCACACGGAGGTGCATTTGTTTTTACGGGAAAGGAGTCCAAAAGTATGGGAATAGGAATTGTTTCAGCAACCGAAAATCTTAGTTACGGCAATGCTGCCGCTGTCTCTTCCACAACTTCAATCGAACAGAAAAAAACTGAGGTAAAACAGGCAGACGTGAAGTCTGCTTCTGAGAGCGGTGTGGTTTATGAGAAGGGAACAGAGCAGAAATCTGCAACTTATTCTGTCAACAAAATGAGTGCTGAGGAAAGAAGCGCTCTTGTTGATAAACTTAAGGCAGACCAGGCACAGAGGGAAGAACAGTTCACCAAACTTGTTACCGGCATGATGAACGGACAGGTGGGTGCATACGGAAAAGCCAATAATATCTGGGAGTTCCTGGCAAGCGGAGAGTTTGAAGTAGACCCCGCTACAAAGGCACAGGCTCAGGAAGATATTTCTGAGAACGGATATTGGGGCGTAAAACAGACTTCCCAGAGACTTTTTGATTTCGCAGCAGCTCTTGCGGGAGATGATGTGGACAAAATGAAAGAAATGCAGGAAGCCATGATGAAAGGCTACAAGATGGCCGAAGGAACATGGGGACGTGATCTTCCTGAGATCAGCAAGCAGACAATAGAAGCCGCAAACCAGCTCTTTGAAGATTATTACGCATCTAAGGCAGAGTAAGGTAACCGTAAATCATGAGAGACTTTTTTAAAGTTTTCAAATGGATAAGCAAAATAGGTGTCAGATACGCCATCTTTTTAACGGTAATACTGACGGTATACGTAACGCTCATTATCGTAGATTCAAGGATCGTTGATACCATGGTGGAAAAGGAAACCACTTCGAGATCCGACTACGTATCTATTAAAGCAGAGCATATTATAGTTTCATATTTGCAGACCTGTATTGAAGCTCTGAATATGACGACTAACGGTATAGAGAAAATGATGAGCGAAGACGCCGGTAGCATGGCGATCAAAGATTACCTAACGCTCCAGACAGAAAACTATGCGGAAGTCATCGATGAGAATTATACGGGGATTTACGGATTGATACAGGGTAGATTTGTAGACGGCTCGGGATGGGTACCGGATAAAACCTATCGTCCCAAGAGCAGGCCATGGTATGTGGACGCTGTGGAAGCAAACGGAGAAATTGCTTTAGTTGATCCCTATATGGATCTTCAGACCAAAAAGGTCACTATGAGTATGAGCAAACTCCTTTCCGACGGATACAGTGTAGCGGCTATCGATCTCAGTCTTGGAAGAGTACAGGAGATCTGTGAGGAGATCGGAAAAGAATTTGATGATACTGAAGTAATGCTCATAAGCAGCGACGGAACCATCGTTGCACATTCCACTCATTCAAGAACTCTTGGCAATATATTCGGAAAAACGGAGATGCTTCATGCTTATAATGTGGAAGATCTGAAGAACATAGATCGCCACAATGTTACCGTAAGATACAAGGGAAAGCGATATTCCGTTTATTTCCACGAGATATATGATGACTGGTATATCATGACCAGCATCTGTATCGATGCCATGGACAAGCGTAAATCAAGTTCCTTTGCTATTCATACAATAGCTATACTCCTTTTGATAGGCGGTATGGTGGGGCTCTTCTGCCATATCGGTAAGAGAAGGTATGAGGCTTCAAAGAATTTCTCTCAGATGTACTCCATATCCGGAATCTATTCCACCATGGATCTTATCAATCTGGAGGAAGATACGTTCCAGATGGTAAGGTGCGACGGTAAAGAACTGAGAAATTCCCAGGAGGGAATGACGGTGGGAGCTCACAGGATAATGCGTGAGACCATGTGGGCATGTACCGCTGAGGCGTCCCAGAACAAGATTTTCACCTTTATCGATCTTGAATCTCTTGATGACAGAATGTCGGATACGGATACTATCAGTATCGAGTATCTTGATAACAACAACAAGTGGTGCCGTGGTCGTTTCACTGTTGTTGAAAGAAAGAAGAACGGCAAATTAAGAAGTGTTCTTTGGATGATAGAGCCCATCGATAAAGAGAAGAGGGAAAGAGAGCATTTGGAATGGCTCTCCGAAACCGATAGGCTTACCGGCATCATGAACCGAGGCGGAGGCGAAGAGAGGATCCGTCAGATCATTGAAAATGGTGGAGTGGGAATGCTCGCCATCATGGATGCGGATAAGTTTAAATCCATCAATGATACCTTCGGACATCAGGTGGGAGATGCGGTAATCATAGCCATCGCAAACTGCCTGAAGAAGTCCTTCAGAGATGTGGACATTGTAATGAGACTGGGCGGCGACGAATTTGCGGTATTTGTTTCCGATATGAACGACAAGGTTGTTGCAAATCAGATCATCGACAGATTTATTGACAGAGTACATGACATCACCATACCTCAGATCACCGACAGAAAGATCGAGGTAAGTATCGGCGCGGCTTTCATGAACCAGACGGATATAAAAGATTTCGAGACCCTTTACAAAAAGGCGGACAGCGGTGTTTATCGCAGCAAGAAGGTTCAGGGAAGCTATGTAACATTTGTAGATTAATATATTGTAACCCGGCTCCGTGGGAGAGATCCTGCGGAGCTTTTTTGTTGCGTTTATATAGATTTTCGTATATGATATGGTTATAGGCTATAACTATAGCTAACTACAATTTCGAAGTATTATACAATAACGAATAGAAGTGCTATCCTTTACTCAACAAGAAAAACAAAGGCCTTAGGGAAAGAGGTCATGGAAAGAGAAGATCGGAGGATAACACTTATGGGAAAGAAAACTAGAGCAGAAAGAAATTTACGATTTGAGACTAAGCAGTTACATGTAGGACAGGAGACACCGGATCCTGTAACTGATGCAAGAGCGGTTCCTATTTATTTGACCAGCTCATATGTATTCCACAACAGCAAACATGCTGCAGACAGATTTGGATTAAGAGATGCGGGAAATATTTACGGAAGACTTACCAATCCCACTCAGGGAGCTTTTGAAGCAAGAGTGGCAGCCCTTGAAGGAGGTGTTGCAGCTTTAGGCTTAAGCTCCGGAGCAGCAGCTCTTACATATGCTTTTCAGGCAGTAGCACACGCAGGCGATCATATCGTTGCTGCAAAGAACATTTACGGTGGTACTTATAATCTGTTGGCCCATACGCTTCCGGATTATGGTATAGAAACTACATTTGTTGATCCCTTTGACTATGATGGAATTGAGGCAGCTATTAAAGATAACACCAAGGCAATCCAGATCGAAACCCTTGGAAACCCCAATTCCGAGGTTGTTGACATTGAGAGGATCGCTAACATTGCTCATTCGCATAAGATCCCTCTCATTGTTGACAATACCTTTGCAACTCCTTATCTGGTAAGACCCATCGAGTATGGTGCTGATATTGTTGTTCACTCCGCTACAAAGTTCATCGGGGGACATGGAACTACCATCGGCGGTGTCATCGTAGACTCAGGTAAGTTTGACTGGATCGCTTCAGGCAAGTTCCCTCACTTTACCGAGCCCAATGTTTCCTATCACGGAGTAAGATTTGCTTATGATACGGCTCCTGCGGCATATGCCACCTATATCAGAGCAATCCTTCTCCGCGATGAAGGAGCAACCCTTTCACCTGTACATGCATTCATCTTCCTTCAGGGACTTGAAACCCTTAGTCTCAGGGTTGAACGCCATGTTGAGAATGCGCTTAAGGTTGTCGATTATCTTAAAAATCATCCTCTTGTAGAGAAGGTTAACCATCCTTCGGTATCAGAGAATTCGGAACAGAAGGAACTTTACAAGAAGTATTTCCCTAACGGAGGCGGTTCTATCTTTACATTTGAGATCAAGGGTGGAGCAGAAAAGGCTCAGGAATTCATTGATAACCTTGAGCTTTTCTCACTCCTTGCAAATGTAGCCGATGTTAAGAGCCTTGCTATTCATCCCGCTTCAACCACTCATTCAGAGTGCACTGAAGAAGAACTTGCTGACCAGGGTATCAAGCCAAATACCATCAGACTCTCCATCGGTACCGAGAACATTGCCGATATCATAGAGGATCTTGATGAGGCATTTAAAGCCATTGGTTAATACCTACCCAAAAGATAGGAAAAAGTATTGTGCCCGAAGCACAAAGATATTACAATAAGGATGTTCGAATAATCGGACGAGACAGAATGAGATAATAAGAGAGGTACATGTAATGAGCGACATTAAAAAGAGCGCAGCAGAACTTATTGGAAAGACACCGATCCTTGAGGCATCAAAGTATGCGGCTAAAGCCGGCGTTACCGATGCTACGATCCTTGTAAAGCTTGAGTATTTCAATCCTGCGGGATCCGTTAAGGACAGAGTTGCTCTTGCTATGATAGAAGACGCGGAAGAAAAGGGCATTTTAAAGCCCGGAGCTACCATCATCGAGCCCACCAGCGGAAACACCGGTATCGGTATCGCATCCGTTGCAGCAGCTAAGGGTTACAAGGCAATCCTTACTCTACCCGAGACCATGAGCGTTGAGAGAAGAACCTTCCTTAAGGCATACGGCGCAGAGATCGTATTAACCGATGGTGCTAAAGGAATGAAGGGCGCCATCGCCAAGGCTGAAGAGCTTAAGGAGTCCATTCCCGGATCCGTTATCCTCGGACAGTTCGTTAACCCTGCAAACCCCAAGGCTCACAGAGAGACCACCGGCCCTGAGATCTGGGAACAGACCGACGGAAAAGTTGATATCTTTGTTGCCGGCGTAGGAACAGGCGGAACCGTAAGCGGCGTCGGTGAGTACTTAAAGTCAAAGAATCCTAATGTAAAGATCGTTGCTGTTGAGCCTGCATCAAGCCCCGTGCTTTCAAAGGGTGAAGCAGGACCTCACAAGATCCAGGGAATAGGTGCAGGATTTGTTCCTGATACTCTTAACACCAAGATCTATGATGAAGTAATTGCTATCGATAACGAGGATGCGTTTATCGAGGGCGCTGCTTTCGGCCACGCTGAAGGAGTGCTTGTGGGAATTTCTTCCGGTGCAGCTCTTAAGGCAGCGGTTATTCTGGCAAACCGTCCCGAGAACAAGGGAAAGACCATTGTGGCCCTCCTTCCCGATTCCGGTGACAGATATCTGTCCACTCCTCTGTATAACAGAGATTGATGCAGGGCTCACTATTATAAAAACAAGGATAAACACTATACATGACACTGAACCAGTTAAAATATGTTATCCAAATTGCAGATTCGAATTCCATGAATGAAGCAGCAAAGGCTCTGTTTATTTCACAACCGAGCCTTTCTGCTGCTGTCAAAGATCTTGAGGAAGAGATCGGTATCGATATATTTGTGAGATCAAACAGGGGTATCAGCCTGACTCCCGAGGGTGAGACTTTCCTCGGATATGCCCGTCAGGTTACCCAGCAGTACGAACTCATTGAAAACAGATATATCAACAACGGAAATTACAAGAAGCGTTTCAGCGTTTCCATGCAGCACTATACCTTTGCGGTTAATGCTTTTATTGAAGTGGTTAAGAGCTTTGGTATTGATGAGTATGATTTCTCTGTTTATGAGACCGGTACTGCGACAGTTATAAAGAATGTTAAGGACTTTAAGAGTGAAGTAGGTATCCTTTATCTCAATGATTTTAACAGGGATGTGCTCACTAAGCTTTTTGCCGAAAACGAACTCTCTTTCCATAAACTGTTTGACTGCCATATTTACGCTTATATTGCCAAATCCCATCCTCTGGCAAACAGGGAAAAGGTTACTCTTGAAGAACTTGCTGAGTATCCCTGCCTTGCATTTGACCAGGGTGCTAATAATTCCTTCTATCTTGCGGAAGAGCTTTACAGCACATATAATTACAAGAGGATCATACATGCCTGCGACAGAGCTACCATGCTAAACCTTTTTATCGGTATGAATGGATTTACTCTCTGCTCGGGTATCATCTGTGAGGATTTGAACGGTGACGATTACTGCGCCGTCAGACTTGACAGTGAAGATCTTATGACCATTGGTTATATTAAACGTAAAGGCATTCCACTCTCACCCATCGGTAAGCTTTATATCGAAGAGGTGGAGAAGTACAAAAACATGGTTTTGGATTAGAAATGAATATCGTAAAGATCTGCGGTTTAAAAACAATACAGGAAATCAAATGGACCACCGAGGCCGGAGCTGACCTTGGCGGTATTGTTGTGCTCTATCCAAAGAGCAAGAGAAACTTAGAGATCACCGAGGCTGAAAAGCTTGTAAGCTTTGTTAAAGAGGAAGGACTGTCCCTTAAAACAGTGGCAGTTACGGTATCTCCCGAAGCCCGGGATGTATTTGATATTAAAGAAGCAGGTTTTGACTATGTCCAGATCCACGGACAGCTTTCGGGCGGGGTCCTTGAAAAAGCAGAGCTTCCCATCATTAAGGCATTTAATGTCAGCGATATAAAGGATTTTGATAAGTATAAGGACAACCCTAAGATAGCAGGATTTGTATTTGATGCGGGGATCCCCGGAAGCGGAACTGCTTTTGACTATGAACTGTTGAAAGATTTAAAACTATCCGACTACACCGACAAGTTTGTTCTCTTGGCGGGAGGACTTAATCCCGGAAACGTTTCAGAAGCTCTTTCTGCAACCGGCCTTTCGGGAGCAGATACCTCAAGCGGTGTTGAAAATGAAGAAAAAACGGGAAAGAGCAGGGAGAAGATTTTTTCATTTGTTAAAGCGGTGAAAGCCTAGTTAAATCCTATCTTTATCTGTCTCTTAATCTCTTAAGAAAACTTAAAGTCTATATTAATTACAAAACGTCTCCGGCATGGTAAGATTAAAAAGTACCTGCCGGAGATTTTTACATTAGATATTTTGTCTGATTACTAACTTGGTGAGGGGCGGGATTAACAAAGTGATAGGAGATTAGAAATGAATCTTGAAGCAGCAAAAGCTAAGCTGGCTGAGTTCGGCCAGGAACATGTTCTGAAATATTATGAGGAGCTTAACGATAATGATAAAAAGGCTCTTCTTACCCAGATAGACGAAACAGATATGAGCATCCTTGCAGCAGCTCTTAATCCCGATAAGGCACCTTCCAAAGGCGTTATCTCACCTCTTCCCTGCATGGAACTGAATGAGATAAAGGCTAATGAGGAGTCCTTCAGAAAGACCGGATTAAAGGCCGTTAAAGAAGGCAAAGTGGGTGCTGTTCTTCTTGCGGGAGGAATGGGAACCAGACTTGGATCCGACAATCCCAAGGGAATGTACAATATCGGAATTACTCATGACATCTTCATCTTTGAATGCCTTATAAATAATCTCATGGACGTAGTTAAGGAAGCGGATGCATACCTTCACCTTTTCGTTATGACCAGCGAGAAGAATCACGATGCTACCACCGGATTCCTTAAGGAAAAGAATTACTTCGGATATCCCGAGGAATATATCCATTTCTTCAAGCAGGAAATGGCAGCAGCAACCGACTATAACGGAAAGATCTATCTTGAGGAAAAGGGCCGCATGGCAACTTCTCCCAACGGTAACGGCGGATGGTTCATTTCCCTTATGAGAGCCGGTCTTCTTGACAAGGCAAAAGAATGGGGAATCGAATGGTTCAACATCTTTGCGGTAGACAATGTACTTCAGAGGATCGCAGATCCCGTATTTGTAGGCGCCACCATCGAGAAAAACTGCTGCGTTGGTTCAAAGGTAGTAAGAAAGAGTGCTCCCGATGAGAAGGTTGGCGTTATGTGCCTTGAGGATGGCAAGCCTTCCATCGTTGAATATTATGAGCTTACGGATGAGCTTATGAACGCAAAGGATGAGAAGGGTGATCCCGCATACAACTTCGGTGTTATCCTGAATTATCTCTTCGATATTGAGGAACTTGAGAGGATCGTAAAGGAGGAACTCCCTCTTCACGTTGTTGAGAAGAAGATTCCATATCTTGATGAAAAGGGTGAACTTGTAAAGCCCGAGGAACCCAATGGTTATAAGTTCGAGAACCTTGTTCTGGACATGATCCACCAGATGAGAAGCTGCCTTCCTTTTGAGGTTGTTCGTGAGAAGGAATTCGCTCCCATCAAGAACAAGACAGGAGTTGATTCGGTTGAAAGCGCAAGAAAACTTCTTGAGGCAAACGGAGTCACACTGTAGCAGTTAACATTTCGACATGTTATACAAACATTTAAATATTGTTTTAATGCCACTGCCACTGTATGCTTGAGGCGTAACAAAAAGCTAAAGGCTTACAAAATTAGTTGATTTAAACAAAAATGAGGTGTTCTATGGGAAAGATTCTTGTTACCGGCGGTGCCGGATTCATCGGAAGTCACACAGTTGTTGAACTTGTTCAGGCAGGAAAGGATGTGGTTGTTCTTGATAACCTTTCCAATTCCAGCGAAAAGTCACTGGACAGAGTTGCTACCATTGTCGGCAAAAAGATCCCTTTTTATAAGGCTGACATTTTAGACAGAGATGCTCTTGAAGAGATCTTCTCAAAGGAAAGCATCGACGCAGTCATCCATTTCGCAGGCCTCAAGGCAGTCGGCGAATCCACTCAGAAGCCTTGGGAGTACTATGAGAACAATATCGCAGGTACCCTCACTCTTGTGGATGTAATGAGAAAGCACGGATGCAAGAACATCATCTTCTCTTCGAGCGCTACAGTATACGGAAACCCCGCATTTATTCCCATCACTGAGGAGTGCCCCAAAGGACAGTGCACCAACCCTTACGGCTGGACCAAGTCCATGCTTGAGCAGATCCTTTCGGATATCCAGAAGGCCGACAATGAATGGAACGTCATCCTTCTCAGATACTTTAACCCCATCGGAGCTCATAAGTCAGGAACCATCGGTGAGAATCCTAACGGTATCCCCAACAACCTTATGCCTTATATCACCCAGGTTGCGGTAGGTAAGAGAGATCACTTGAGCGTATTCGGAAACGATTACGATACTCACGACGGAACCGGCGTAAGAGATTATATCCACGTTGTTGATCTTGCAATCGGACATGTTAAGGCCCTTCAGAAGATCGAAGAAAAAGCCGGCCTCAAGATCTACAATCTCGGTACCGGACATGGATACAGTGTACTTGATATAGTTAAGAACTTCGAGGAAGCAAACGGCGTTAAGATCCCCTATGAGATAGTGGGACGCCGCCCCGGAGATATTGCCACCTGCTACGCAGATCCCGGTCTTGCTAAGAAGGAATTGGGATGGGAAGCTAAATACGGAATTCGCGAGATGTGCGAGGATTCCTGGAGATGGCAGAAGAACAATCCCAACGGATTTGAAGATTAATACAAGTTTATAGAACAGACTTAATATGCTAGTCCTCTTCGATGACCCTGAACTCCAGGTAGTCGAAGGGGACTTCTTCTATGAAAGAGTCCTGGCCGAATTTTACCACGGCATTTTTCTTGAAGGCCTTGATATTCTTATCCAGCCAGATAGGCTGGGCAAGGTCCATATTTTGACTCACGGTTTCCAAAGCTTTGAAGACCTTGTGAGTCCTTGTATCGTTTGATTCGTCTATAACAAGCTCCTGGCAGAGCATGTGAGTATCTTTGAATTGTCTGGCCCAGATTCGCATATAACTTCCTTGTGAATAGTCCTTTGGGGGAATATCATATAAACCAAATCGGTTATCTTTGTGCATTCCTAACAAAAAAACTACTTAAACGTTTAATAAAATGTAATATTTGTGTAAATACTTTGAAAATATGGTATTATTATAAAGGATTACGGATATTCCGACAAGCAAGTCAAAAGGATTTGACATTAAACTTAAAGGACACACAAGAAATGGAGTTAATAGGCGACAACGACGGAATAGAGACATGGCAGGAAGTCAACCTCCTATATAATGCAGCGTTACATCAGATGGAAACAAAGATGGAGATCCTTAACGAGGAATTCCAGCACGTACATCAGTACAACCCCATCGAGCACATTAAGGCGAGGATCAAGACTCCCGAAAGTATTGTTAAGAAACTGAAAAGGAACGGCTTGGATTCGACCATAGAGAATATGGTGAATCATGTGAATGATATAGCGGGTATAAGGATCATATGCTCTTTTACTTCGGACATCTACCGCATAGCGGAAATGATCAATCACCAACAGGATATTCAGGTCCTTAAAGTAAAAGATTATATAACCTACCCCAAGGCCAGTGGGTACAAAAGTTATCACATGATTGTAACCGTGCCGGTTTACCTCTCCGACAGAAAGGTGGATACCAAGGTGGAGATCCAGATTCGCACCGTAGCTATGGATTTCTGGGCCAGCTTGGAGCACAAGATAAATTATAAGTTTGAAGGGGACGTACCGACGCATATTTCTCAGGAATTGATCGACTGCGCGAAGATGGTGTCAGATCTCGATGACAAGATGCTGCAGCTCAATGATGAGATCATGGATCTTGGCCGCAAGTAATATTCGAAAAACTTAATTGTTGCGTGAATAGCAAAGGACTTGTCGCGAAAGGCTCCGACAGGTCCTTTGTCTTGTGTAACATTCTTTTGTTCATATTATTTGAGGAGAACCGAAAAGATAATTTTCGCCTATAAATGAGGAGTGCCCGGATCCCTTTCGGAACCCGGGCGATTATGAAAAAATGATCGAATAACACTTCACTTTGTTCTTGAGACAATAATACCAAGCAAATGTTAACAAAATATGAACACGCTGTTAATGATTGGTAAATATTTACAACGAAGTCAAAAAAATAAGCATTTCTTTGTGCAATATTAACAAATAACCCCAAGAGTTGTAAAGTGTTTGAAAAAATGATAAAATCTAATATTGTCTGAAAGTATGTAATTGGTATGCTAACTAAACGTCGGGAGGATTAAAATGGATACCTTAATGGACAAGCTGGCGCAGAAACTCAATGCGCAGGAGATGATCAGGGCAAACGGAGAAGCCGAGACCGAGCAGATGAATTTCTTAAAGACTCAGGTCAGTGAATATCAGGGCTGTCTCGATAAACTTGCACAGGTGTGCAATGAACTTGGAAATCTTGAAACCCGCCTTGGCAATTTAAGCCTGCCCGATAACAAAGCTGTTTCCGATGAAACCGTTTCTGAGATCAAAAAGCAGCTTGAAACTTTGAGCCAGTCCACCGACAGCCAGCTCAAGGATCTTACAGAGTCCACCGGCAGACAGATAAAGGATATGCAGGAGGGACTTCTTGAGAAGGTTAACTCCGATGAGAACCTTCATAAGGAAGGCGTTAGGATATATAAGAACATTCAGGCATCCATGATCAATGAGCTGGAGCCCATTGAGGAGTCCATCAGAGAGAATGACAGAAAACTGAACAAGAGGATCTCGGGCATCAAGGCAATAGCTATCGTTGCACTTTGCTTTTCCGGTGTGACTCTGTTTGGAGTTATCTATTTGATATTGGTTTCATTACATATTTTATAATTAGGTGTATTAATGAGTAAAGAATTATGGAGACCGGGCAATATGCTCTATCCGCTTCCTGTTGTTATGGTCAGCGTCGCGGATGAGAACGGCAAGCCCAATATCCTTACAATAGCTTGGGCGGGAACGGTTTGCTCCGATCCTGCTATGGTATCTATCTCGGTCCGTCCGGAAAGATATTCCTACAATATAATTAAGAAAACAGGGGAATTTGTTATAAACCTGACCACAAAGGATCTTGCTTTTGCAACCGATTATTGCGGAGTCAAGAGCGGCAGGGATGTTGACAAGTTTAAGGAAATGAAGCTTACGGCTGTGCCTGCCGAGCATGTTAAGGCACCGCTCATAGGTGAAAGCCCCGTTAATATTGAATGCAGGGTAAAGGAAGTGATCCCCCTCGGATCCCACGATATGTTCATCGCGGAAGTCCTTGCCGTGCACGCCGATACGGCATATAAAGACGAAAAAGGGAAATTCTGTCTTGAGAAAGCTGAACCCATTGTTTATTCCCACGGCGCTTATCTGACTACCGGAGAGCAGCTGGGAACCTTCGGCTTCAGCGTTAAGAAGAAATAGAGTTTTTGGTTTTAATGGAACACAAAAGAATTAAACGCACTCACAAAAGAATAGAATTCGGATTTATTTTTGGCTCACTGTTTACACTTCTTCTGTGCGGTTTCTTTACAAACGGGCTCAGAAAGTTTGAACACACCGGAAACAATACTTTTCATATATATTTGAACGGCGCATACATGGGGACCGTTAATGATGAGGAAAAGGCAGAACACCTCCTTATCGAGTCCCGTAGGAAAGTTGCGTCTGAAAGCACTTCTCTTATGTTCATGACGAGCGATCTTGATATTAAAGGAGAAGAAAAACTTTTTGGCAAGGTCGATTCGGAAAATCGTGTTAAGAGCAACATGCAGGCAGAACTCCGGAAGACAGTTGACGAATCCATTCAGAGAACCTGTACCGTCAAGATCGAGGAATACATGATCACCCTCAGCAGTGTTGAGGATGTGAGAAAGCTTCTTCAGGCGGCACTTGATCTCTATGATCAGTCCGGAAGATTTGAAGTTGAACTTTCCAATTCAAACGACAGAGACTTTAACGTCATTACTCCCAAGGTTATTGATACCTATTCCGGAAAAGAAGTTGTTAAGGAAGAAGAATTCAAACTTCCCACCGGCGGTGTATCTGAGTTTATTGATACCTGGGGCTTGTCCGAGATAGATGACGATGACAGCAAGAGTTTTGAGGATTACGAACTTGGCGTCCTTCAGATGAATTTCATCGAGGATGTAGAGATAAGCCAGGGATATCTTCCTAACTCACAGGTCACACCACTTGATGTAGCCATCGAGAATGTTACCAAGGAGCAGGAGACTCCCGGAGAGTATGAGATCAAATCCGGCGATACCCTTTCCGGTATTTCCATGACGGTCAATATTCCTATGGAGACCCTGGTAGCTTTGAACCCCGAGAAACTGGAAAATGTAAATTCCACCATCCATGTGGGAGACGTCCTTACCATCACCGTCCCCGAACCTGAGCTTTCAGTAGAGAGGGTCGAGAGGATATATGTTGAGGAAGTATATGATGCGGATGTTATCTATGTAGATAACGACGACTGGTACACAACCCAGACCCAGATACTTCAGCAGCCTTCTTCAGGATACAGAAAAGCCATCCTGGATGTTCATTATACTAATGATAAACAGATATCCAAGGATGTTGTAAAAGAACAGATCCTGCTTGAAGCCGTTCCCAAGATAGTAGAGAGAGGAACCAAGACTCCTCCTACTTATATAAAGCCTATTTCCGGCGGACGTATTTCTTCTTACTTCGGATACAGAAGATCACCCGGAGGAATCGGAAGTACAAACCATAAGGGAGTTGACTGGTATGTTCCTTTGGGAACTCCCGTATATGCATCCAGCGGCGGTACCGTAAGAAGCGCCGGATGGGGCAGTGGATACGGATACGTTGTTTACATCGACCATCCCGACGGACGTCAGACCAGATACGCTCACTGCAGCAGACTGGTGGTAAGCGCCGGACAGTATGTAAACCAGGGAGACCTGATCGCATACAGCGGAAGCACGGGTAACTCCACCGGACCTCATCTCCACTTCGAGATGCGTATAAACGGTGAACCTGTTAACCCGTTGGACTACTTGTAAAAAAATAGTTGACTCACCCGGATTACTGTGATATAGTAATCGGGCGAGTCAAACTACGACTCTTTTTTTAGTGCATTATTTTATTTAATTATTTCGGAGGAAAAACAATGCGTACCAAGATTACTCTTGCCTGCACAGAGTGCAAGCAGCGCAACTACAATACCACAAAGGAAAAGAAGACCATGCCTGACCGTATGGAGATCAAGAAGTACTGTCGTTTCTGCAAGAAGCACACTCTTCACAAGGAAACCAAGTAATTTTTTTGATAATCATCGGAGGTCAAAATGGAAGATTCCGCAAAGAAAAACACCCCCGGTTTTTTCAGTGGGGTTAAGGCTGAATTTGGTAAAATTACATGGCCTGACAAGAAGACAACCTTTAAGCAGTCTGTTGCAGTCGTATTAATCTCTGTAGTACTGGGAGTTATCATTGCAGTTCTGGACTTTGGAGCTCAGAATGGCGTAAACTTCCTTACCGGTCTGTAAGGAGGTATCGATATGGCAGAAGCAAAATGGTATGTCGTTCACACTTATTCAGGATATGAGAATAAGGTAAAGGCCGATCTCGAGAAGACCATCGAAAACAACAAAGCACTTGCCGAGCAGATCGTTGAAGTGCGTGTTCCCGTTGAAGATGTAGTAGAGATCAAAAACGGCAAGAAGAAGACTGTTCAGAGAAAACTCTTCCCCGGATATGTTCTTGTTAACATGGATATGAACGATGAGACCTGGTATGTTGTCCGCAATACCCGCGGCGTTACCGGATTCGTTGGACCGGGAAGCAAGGCAGTTCCTCTTACCGATGCAGAGATGAAACCTCTCGGAATCCGTACCGACAATATCAGTATTGATTTCGCAGAAGGCGATACCATCGCTGTTGTTACCGGTGTTTGGAAGGATACCGTTGGCGTTGTTCGTAAGATTGATTACAACAAGCAGACCGTTACCATCAAGGTAGAGCTTTTCCAGGGAAGTGAAACTCCCGTTGAACTCAGCTTCGCTGAGGTTAGAAAGCTCGGCTGATTACCGGTAGAGCAATTTTGATACAGTAATATGTTATGTCCGGATCTATATCCGTGATATATGCTTATGGATTTATCCGTAAGTTGTTCCGTCGTGGGAGTGTACGTTTTTGACGTGCACGCCTAACCACATTTATTTTAGGAGGTGCCAATCATGGCAAAGAAAGTAGAAGGCTACATTAAATTACAGATTCCCGCCGGAAAAGCAACACCTGCGCCCCCGGTAGGACCCGCACTTGGTCAGCATGGTGTAAACATCGTTGAGTTCACCAAGCAGTTCAATGCAAAGACAGCAGATAAGGGTGACACAATCATCCCCGTTATCATCACTGTTTACTCAGATAGAAGTTTCAGCTTCGTAACCAAGACTCCCCCTGCAGCAGTTCTTATTAAGAAGGCTTGCAACATCAAGAGTGGTTCCGGAGTTCCCAACAAGACTAAGGTTGCTACCATCTCTAAGGCTAAGGTTCAGGAGATTGCAGAGCTTAAGATGCCCGATCTTAACGCAGCAAGCCTTGAAGCAGCTATGAGCATGATCGCAGGAACCGCACGTTCCATGGGTGTTGTTGTAGAGGACTAATTCGGTAAACGAAATCACAAAATGGGAGGCAATTAATTTTGCCGCTTGAACCTAGGAGGAAATAATCAATATGAAGCACGGAAAGAAATATACTGAGGCAGCAAAACTTGTTGACCGTACAGTAGCATATGAACCCGCAGAAGCAATTTCTCTCGTTAAGAAGACTGCAACTGCAAAATTTGATGAGACTATTGAAGTACATATCAGAACCGGTTGTGACGGACGTCACGCTGACCAGCAGATTCGTGGCGCAGTAGTTCTCCCTAACGGAACCGGTAAGACCGTAAGAGTACTGGTAATCGCTAAGGGCGATAAACTGGCAGAAGCTCAGGCAGCAGGTGCTGATTTTGTAGGTGGCGAAGAGCTCGTTCCCAAGATCCAGAACGAGGGATGGCTCGAGTTCGACGTTGTTGTTGCTACTCCCGACATGATGGGTGTTGTAGGACGTCTCGGTAAGGTTCTCGGACCTAAGGGACTTATGCCCAACCCCAAGGCCGGTACCGTTACCATGGATGTAACCAAGGCAGTTAACGATATCAAAGCCGGTAAGATCGAGTACAGACTTGACAAGAGCAACATCGTACACGTTCCCGTTGGAAAGGCTTCTTTCACTGAGGAGCAGCTTCAGCAGAACTTCGACGCTCTTATGGAAGCTATTTCAAAGGCTAAGCCCAGCGCGCTTAAGGGACAGTATCTCAGAAGCATCACCCTTACCAGCACCATGGGCCCCGGCGTAAAGGTTAATGCTGCAAAGTATTAATTAAAAAATAGTTCTTGACATCAAAATAATAATATGGTATTTTGAACTACGGTTTTTATACCAAGCCGAAGACAGCTGGTGTGCGAAAGCACGTAAATCCCGCCGAGGTAGATTATTTGAGTATTAATTTACTAATTCTATCCCATGCTGTCTTGTACAACATGGGATATTTTTTTGAATAATCTCAAGTCAAATATTCGGCTCCATTCTATAAGGAGGTAAAAGAAAAAATGGCTAAGGTTGAAATTAAAGCACCCATCGTGGCAGAGATTTCAGAGTGCATCAAAGACGCACAGTCAATGGTAGTTGTTGACTATCGTGGACTTACCGTTGAGCAGGACACTCAGCTCCGTAAGAGCCTTCGTGAGGCAGGTGTTACTTATAAGGTATACAAGAACACCTTCATCACCAGAGCAATCAAAGGAACTGATTTCGAGTCTCTCACCGAGTATCTTGAAGGACCTACCGCAATCGCCGTATCCAAGGACGATGCTACCGCACCTGCAAGAGTACTTGCTAAGTTTGCGAAGACTGCAGAAGCTCTTGAGATCAAGGCCGGTGTTGTAGAGGGAACCCTTTACGACGCAAAGGGAATGGGAACTATCGCAAGCATCCCTTCAAGAGAGGAACTCCTTTCAAGATTGCTTGGAAGCTTCAAGAGCCCCATCACCAACTTCGCACGTGTTATCAATCAGGTTGCCGAGAAGGGTGGCGCTTCTGCTTGTGAAAAGGCTGAAGCTCCTGCTGAAGAAGCACCCGCTGAGGCAGTTGCAGAGACACCTGCAGAGTAATTGTTACAGACAATATAAACTATTTTTTGAATTTTAATGGAGGATTTTAAAATGGCTAAGTTATCCACTCAGGAAATTTTAGACGCTATTAAAGAGCTCAGCGTTCTTGAGCTTAATGATCTTGTTAAGGCAGCAGAGGAAGAGTTCGGCGTATCTGCAGCAGCAGGCGTTGTAATGGCAGCTCCCGGAGCAGCAGCAGGCGCAGCAGCTGAGGAGAAGACCGAGTTCGACGTAGAGCTTACTGAGGTAGGCGCAGAGAAGGTTAAGGTTATCAAGGTTGTTCGTGAGGTAACCGGACTTGGACTTAAGGAAGCAAAGGACCTCGTTGAGGCTGCTCCCAAGGTTGTTAAAGAGGCTGCTTCTAAGGAAGACGCTGAGAACATCAAGAAGTCTCTTGAAGAGGCTGGTGCAAAGGTTACTCTTAAGTAATTTAAAGCATAGGTATTCTCGTACGCAATTTGCGTACTAACTTAACAAAGGTTGTCTGTCTGAGGACTAAAACTTGGACAGGCAACCATTTTGTATTTTTTCTAATTTTATCTATTTTTTCAAAAAAATATTTCACTTTTTTAAAAATTTATCCTTGACCTATTGACAAATGCGTGTTATTATGGATGATGCGCTATTGTGTGGTGCTATGTCCAAAATTGGATATCATTACCATCAAGTGACCGGCGAGAATCATTCTATATATAGTATATAGAAGTTTGTCGGCTACATTATACAGAAAGAATGAGGTATTAGGTCAATGGAAAAGAACAGAATCCGTCCAACCAGTGGTCCCAAAGTCGCGCGAATGAGTTATGCGAGACAGAAGGAAGTACTGGAGATGCCTAATCTGGTAGAAGTTCAGATGAATTCTTACCAGTGGTTTCTGGAAGAAGGACTTCAGGAGGTATTCGACGATATTTCGCCTATCTCCGACTACAGTGATTCACTTAGTCTTGAGTTCGTAAGTTATGAGCTCAAAGTAGAGAAGAAGAATTATACTATCGAAGAGTGCAAAGAGCGTGATACCACATACTCCGCACCCCTCTTTGTTAAAGTTCGTCTTCGTAACAAGGAAGACAGCAAGAACATTCAGGAACATGATATTTTCATGGGTGATCTGCCCCTTATGACTGAGACCGGAACCTTTGTTATAAATGGTGCTGAGCGTGTTATCGTCAGCCAGCTCGTTCGTTCCCCCGGTATCTACTATGGTATCGGACATGATAAGATCGGTAAGGAACTCTTCAGTTGCACCGTAATCCCCAACCGTGGCGCGTGGTTGGAGTACGAGACTGATCCCAATAACGTTTTCTATGTACGTGTAGACAGAACCAGAAAGGTACCCGTTACCGTTCTTCTTCGTGCACTCGGACTTGGAACCAACCAGGAGATCAGAGAGATGTTCGGTGACGAAGAGAAGATCGAAGCTTCACTTTCAAAGGATCCTTCAATCACCGACAAGGCACCCGAAGGAAGCTATGAGACAGGTCTTCTTGAACTCTATCGCAAGATCCGTCCCGGTGAGCCTCTCACCGTAGAAAGCGCACAGAGCCTCATCAATGCCATGTTCTTTGACCCCCGCAGGTATGACCTTGCGAAGGTTGGACGTTATAAATTCAATAAGAAGCTTGCTTACAGAAATCGTATCAGTGGCCACGTTCTTGCCGCTGATGTTATCGATCCTTCTACCGGCGAGCTCATAGCTGCAGCAGGAACTAAGGTTGACAGAGAAATGGCTGACCTTATCCAGAACTCTGCGGTTCCTTTTGTTGTAATTCAGACCGAGGAGAAGAATGAGAAGGTTCTTTCCAATATGATGGTTGAACTTACTCATTTTGTAGATTGCGATCCCGCAGACTACGGAATCCACGAGAAGGTTTACTATCCTGTACTTAAAGATATCCTTGAGGAGTTTGGTGAGGATCCCGAAGCTCTCGGAGAGGCTCTTAAGCGCAATGCTCACGAGCTCGTTCCCAAGCACATCACCAAGGACGATATCTTTGCATCAATCAACTACAACATGCACCTTGAGTACGGTATCGGAAACGATGACGATATCGACCACCTCGGAAACAGACGTATCCGTGCTGTAGGTGAGCTCCTTCAGAACCAGTATCGTATTGGTCTTTCACGTATGGAGCGTGTTGTACGTGAGCGTATGAGTACACATGACGCTGAGGATGTATCTCCTCAGAGCCTTATCAATATCAAGCCCGTAACTGCAGCTGTTAAGGAGTTCTTCGGATCTTCACAGCTTTCACAGTTCATGGACCAGAACAACCCTCTTGGTGAGCTTACTCACAAGAGACGTCTCTCCGCACTTGGACCCGGCGGTCTTTCTCGTGATCGTGCCGGATTCGAAGTACGTGACGTACATTACTCACATTACGGAAGAATGTGTCCCATTGAGACCCCCGAAGGTCCCAACATCGGACTTATCAACTCCCTCGCAAGCTATGCTCGTATCAACGAGTATGGATTCATCGAGGCACCTTATCGTGTGATTGACAAGACAGATCCGGCTAATCCCCGCGTTACTGACGAAGTTGTTTACATGACTGCCGACGAGGAAGATAACTATCATGTAGCACAGGCAAACGAGCAGCTTGATGAAGAAGGACATTTCGTAAGAAAGTCTGTATCAGGTCGTTTCCGTGAGGAGACTCAGGAGTATCCCAAGACCATGTTTGATTACATGGACGTATCTCCTAAGATGGTATTCTCAGTTGCTACAGCACTTATTCCTTTCCTTCAGAACGACGACGCAAACCGTGCCCTCATGGGATCAAACATGCAGCGTCAGGCCGTTCCTCTTATGCTTACCGAGGCACCCGTTGTTGGTACCGGTATGGAAGTTAAGACCGCAGTTGACTCAGGTGTCTGCGTTCTTGCAAAGGAAGACGGTGAGATCACCTATGTATCAGCAGATATTATCCGCGAGAAGGTAAAGGGCGGCGAAGAGATCGAGTACAAGCTCAGCAAGTTCGCTCGTTCCAACCAGGGTAACTGCTACAACCAGAGACCTATCGTATTTAAGGGCGATAAGGTTAAGAAAGGCGAAGTAATCGCCGACGGACCTTCTACCTCACAGGGTGAGCTTGGACTCGGTAAGAACCCTCTTATCGGATTCATGACTTGGGAAGGTTACAACTACGAGGACGCTGTTCTTCTTTCAGAGCGTCTCGTAAGAGATGATGTTTATACTTCACTTCATATTGAAGAATATGAGGCAGAAGCTCGTGATACCAAGCTCGGACCCGAAGAGATCACCAGAGACGTTCCCAATGTCGGTGAAGAGGCTCTTAAGAACCTTGACGACAGAGGAATCATCCGTATCGGTGCTGAGGTTCGCGCCGGTGATATCCTTGTAGGTAAGGTTACTCCTAAGGGAGAGACCGAGCTTACCGCAGAGGAAAGACTACTTCATGCAATCTTCGGTGAGAAGGCAAGAGAAGTTCGTGATACTTCCCTTAAGGTTCCTCACGGAGAATACGGTATCATCGTTGATGCTAAGGTATTTACAAGAGAAAACAGTGATGAGCTTGCTCCCGGTGTGAACATGTCAGTTCGCATCTACATCGCACAGAAGAGAAAGATCTCTGTCGGCGATAAGATGGCAGGTCGTCACGGTAACAAGGGTGTCGTTTCCCGTGTACTTCCCGTTGAGGATATGCCCTTCCTTCCCAACGGTCGTCCTCTGGATATCGTGCTTAACCCCTTGGGCGTACCTTCACGTATGAACATCGGACAGGTGCTCGAGATTCACCTTTCTCTTGCAGCAAAGGCTCTTGGCTTTAACGTTGCAACACCTATTTTCGACGGTGCAAACGAGAAAGACATTCAGGACACTCTGCTCCTTGCAAATGATTATGTAAATCTTCCTTTCGATGAGAAGGAAGCTAAAGAAAAGGCTGAGAAGGCAGGCGAGAAGTTTGATAAGAAAGCTCCCACATTCTCAAGTCTCCATAAAGATGAGCTTCTTCCTGAGGTTTATGATTATCTCTCAGAGAATCGTGAACACAGAAAGTTATGGGAAGGTGTTCCTATTTCCGCAGACGGAAAGGTACAGCTCCGCGACGGACGTACCGGTGAGCCTTTCGATGGAAAGACCACTATCGGACACATGCATTACCTTAAGCTCCATCACCTCGTTGACGATAAGATCCACGCTCGTTCCGTTGGTCCTTACTCACTGGTTACCCAGCAGCCTCTCGGCGGTAAGGCACAGTTCGGTGGACAGCGTTTCGGAGAAATGGAAGTTTGGGCTCTGGAGGCATACGGTGCATCCTATACTCTCCAGGAAATCCTTACTGTTAAGTCCGATGATATCATCGGTCGTGTTAAGACTTACGAAGCTATTATCAAGGGCGAGAATATTCCTGATGCAGGTATTCCTGAGTCCTTCAAGGTACTTCTTAAGGAACTCCAGGCACTTGGCCTTGACGTAAGAGTGCTTGACGAGAACAGACAGGAAGTAGAGCTTAAAGAAAACATTGACTACGGTGATAACACCGATCCTCGTTTTGATACAGAGTTTGATAGCAAGTACGACACTGATGCAGGTTCACTTGCACGTGGCGGATATCAGACACAGGAGTTCGAGGGTGACGAGCTTGTTACCGTTGAAGGTGACAGCTACGAGGGCGATTTCGAAGGAGACGATTTTGACTCCGAAGATGACGATCAGTAATTGATTGCAAATTAACCCTTTAATTTAGTTAAAAAGGAGATTCAAAAAATGCCCGAAGCAATGAATTATCAGCCTATTACATTTGATGCTATAAAGATCGGCCTTGCCTCACCCGAGAAGATCCTTGAGTGGTCACACGGAGAGGTTACCAAGCCCGAAACCATCAACTATCGTACCCTTAAGCCCGAGCGTGACGGACTTTTCTGCGAGCGTATTTTTGGACCCAGCAAGGACTGGGAGTGTCACTGCGGAAAGTACAAGAAGCTTCGCTATAAAGGTATTGTCTGCGATAAGTGCGGTGTTGAAGTTACAAAGTCCAGCGTTCGTCGTGAGCGTATGGGTCATATTAAGCTTGCAGCACCTGTTTCCCACATCTGGTATTTCAAGGGAATTCCCTCCAGAATGGGACTCATTCTCGACATCTCTCCCAGAGATCTTGAGAAGGTACTTTACTTCGCATCTTATATCGTACTTGATCCCGGAACAGTAGAAGATTCCGACATCAAGAAGAAAAAGGTTCTCTCCGAGATGGAATACCAGGCAAAGAGAGAGCAGTATGGCAACGAGTTCCGTGTAGGAATGGGTGCTGAAGCTATCAAGGAGCTTCTTTCAGAGGTAGACCTTGAGGCAGAGAAGCAGGAGCTTCATGATGAGCTCGAGACTTCATCCGGCCAGAAGCGTGCAAGAATCATCAAGAGACTCGAAGTAGTTGAAGCTTTCTGCGAGTCAGGCAACAAGCCCGAGTGGATGATCCTTGATGTTCTTCCGGTTATTCCTCCCGATCTTCGTGCCATGGTACAGCTCGACGGCGGACGTTTTGCTACTTCCGACCTCAACGATCTTTACCGTAGGATCATCAACAGAAACAACCGTCTTAACAGACTTCTTGAGCTCGGCGCTCCTGACATCATTGTCAGAAACGAGAAGAGAATGCTTCAGGAAGCTGTAGACGCTCTTATCGATAACGGACGTAGAGGAAGACCTGTTACCGGACCCGGCAACAGACCTCTCAAGTCACTTTCAGACATGCTTAAAGGTAAGTCCGGACGTTTCCGTCAGAACCTCCTTGGTAAGCGTGTTGACTACTCCGGACGTTCAGTTATCGTTGTAGGACCCGAACTTAAGATTTATCAGTGCGGACTTCCTAAGGAAATGGCTCTTGAGCTCTTCAAGCCCTTCGTTATGAAGGAACTTGTATTCCGTGGAATCAGCCAGAATATCAAGAACGCCAAGAAGCTCGTTGAGCACTGGGATAACCAGATCTGGGACGTACTCGAGGATGTAATTCGCGAGCATCCCGTAATGCTTAACCGTGCTCCTACACTTCACAGACTTGGAATCCAGGCTTTCGAGCCCATCCTTGTTGAAGGTAAGGCAATTAAGCTTCATCCCCTCGTATGTACCGCGTTCAACGCAGACTTCGACGGAGACCAGATGGCAGTTCACCTTCCTCTTTCAGTAGAGGCACAGGCAGAGTGTAGATTCCTTCTCCTCTCACCTAACAACCTTCTGAAGCCTTCAGACGGTGGCCCTGTTGCCGTTCCTTCACAGGATATGGTACTTGGTATCTACTATCTGACTCAGGAGAGAGGACTTTCTGTTGGTGACAACAGACCCGAGCCCGGTGAGGGAATGAGCTTCAAGGATATGAACGAAGCTATCCTCGCTTACGAGAACGGATATATTACCCTTCACTCAAGAGTTAATGTACGTGTAAGCAAGGTTAACGCTCAGGGCGAGACCATTACCGGTACCGTTTCAACTACCCTTGGACGTCTCTTCTTCAACGAGATCCTTCCTCAGGATCTTGGATATGTAGACAGAACTAAGCCTGAGGACTTCTTAAAGCCCGAGGTTGATTTCCTTGTAGGTAAGAAGCAGCTCAAGCAGATCCTTGAGAGAGTCATCAACAATCATGGTGCATTCAAGACTGCAGAAGTACTCGATGACGTTAAGGCCATCGGTTACAAGTACTCAACCAGAGCAGCTATGACCGTATCTATTTCAGATATGACCGTGCCTGCTGACAAGCCCAAGCTTCTTGCTGAAGCACAGGCTACTGTTGATGAGATCGCTATGAGATATCGTCGTGGTCTTTCAACCGAGGAAGAAAGATATCGTCTCGTAATCGAGACCTGGAACAAGACTGACGCTCAGCTTACCAAGAGCCTTCTTGATGGTCTTGATAAATATAACAACATCTTCATGATGGCAGACTCCGGTGCCCGTGGATCCAACCAGCAGATCAAGCAGCTTGCAGGTATGCGTGGACTCATGGCCGATACATCAGGTCACACCATCGAACTTCCTATTAAGTCAAACTTCCGTGAAGGACTTGACGTACTCGAGTACTTCCTTTCCGCTCACGGTGCTCGTAAGGGACTTTCCGATACAGCGCTTCGTACAGCAGACTCCGGATACCTTACCCGTCGAATGGTTGACGTATCACAGCAGCTCGTTATTCATGACGATGATTGCTGCCCCGGAAGAGATGAAATCCCCGGAATGGAAGTTAAGGCATTCATGGACGGTAAGGAGACCATTGAGAGCCTTAAGGACCGTATCACCGGAAGAACATCTTGCTACGACATCCTTGACAAGGACGGCAACGTACTTGTTAAGAAGAATCATATGATCACTCCCGCTCGTGCAAAGGCAATCATTGCCAAGGGAATCGATCAGGATGGAAATCCTATCGGAACCGTTAATGAGGATGGAGAGATCGTTGGAACCGGAAAGGTTAAGATCCGTACGATCCTTACCTGCCGTTCCAAGAATGGTATCTGCTCTAAGTGCTACGGCGCTAACATGGCTACCGGTGAACCCGTACAGGTTGGTGAAGCAGTCGGAATCATCGCTGCACAGTCAATCGGTGAGCCCGGTACACAGCTTACCATGAGAACCTTCCACACCGGTGGTGTTGCAGGAGATAACATTACCCAGGGTCTTCCCCGTGTCGAAGAGCTTTTCGAGGCAAGAAAGCCTAAGGGACTTGCAATCATCTGCGATTTCGGCGGAAAGGTTGAGATCAAGGATACCAAGAAGAAGCGTGAAGTTATCGTTTCAGGTGTAGACGAGAATGGTCAGCCCAGAAGCAAGGCATACTTAATCCCTTACGGATCAAGAATCAAGGTTGTAGACGGACAGGAGCTTGAGGCAGGTGATGAGCTTACTGAAGGTTCAGTATATCCTCACGATCTTATGAACATTAAGGGTATCAGAGCGGTTCAGGACTATCTCCTTAGAGAAGTTCAGCGTGTATACCGTCTCCAGGGTGTAGATATCGCAGATAAGCATATCGAAGTCCTTGTTCGTCAGATGCTCAAGAAGGTACGTGTAGATGAGAGTGGAGATTCACCTTATCTTCCCGGTACCATGGTAGACTTCGTAGAGTACGAGGATACCAATGAAGAGCTTATCGCTCAGGGCAAGAAGCCTGCTGAAGGAAACAGAATCATCCTTGGTATTACCAAGGCAGCACTTGCTACCGATTCCTTCATGTCAGCAGCATCCTTCCAGGAGACTACAAAGGTTCTTACCGATGCAGCTATTAAGGGACGTATCGATCCCCTTATCGGACTCAAGGAGAACGTTATCATCGGTAAACTTATCCCTGCAGGAACCGGTCTCAGAAGATACCGCAATACTTCTCTTTCTACAGACGAGACAATCGATACTATCGATTTTGACGAGTTTGAGGAAGTTTCCGAGGAAGGCGTTATCTCAGAGGATGAGATGATCGTATCCGACGGCTCCGATGAGGAGTAGAAATAAATCAATAATGGATTCGTCCATTTTAAAGAGGAAGCATTAAGCTTCCTCTTTTTTATGTGTTGCATTGATTTAATTCTATACAGGCGAGAGTGTCGGCAGATTCCGTGAGCGAACCATGAAGCGCCGCCGGCACTTAGCGAATACGAAGTATGAGCTTAGTACCGCTGCGAAAAGCGCGGTATGAGCCGAGAGGCGTGTGAGCGACGGAACTGCCGGCACTATGCGCCGTGACTAGGATTGTTTATTTTATTTTTATTATATAAATGTTGACTTTTAGAGGGCTTCGTAGTAAATTTAGGAATGGTTCTCAAATTAAATTTGAAAACGCTTCCCAATTTGAGAAGGATAACCCTATGGCGATAAGATCAAAATACAAAACTAAACAACAGGAAATCATTATCGGCTACCTGATCTCCTCAAAAGGTAACCACGTCACCATCTCAGATATATGTGACCACATTCATGAACAAGGTCTTTCCGTCGGTCAGTCCACGATCTACAGACAGATGGATCACCTGGTTGAGGAAGGCATTGTTAACAAATACGTTGTGGATGTAAACAGCCCGGCATGTTTTGAATATGTGGGAGAGGAAAACGATGATGAACAGACGCCCTGTGTTCACCTTAAGTGTGAGAAATGCGATAAGCTGATCCACCTTAAGTGTAACGAAATGCAGGAACTGGAACATCATTTACTGGGACATCATAATTTTAAGATCGATCCCGCAAGGACGGTATTGTACGGAATATGCGAAAAATGTCAAAAGGAGATAACAGAATAGTAAGAAGAGTAAGCGTGCTGACCATAGTGGCTTGCTTTGTACTTATAATGGCATTTTCTGCCTATATATCCGGACATGAGCATTTCCATGAATGTACAGGTGATGACTGTCCGATATGTGAACTTGTTTCCATATGTGAGAACACAGTGAGAGCCATTGGAACCGCAGTGATCATGATAGCTGTATTCTCTTTTATAGCTAAAACCACAAACATAATTCAGTCAGATGAACCTGTATTTACAGTTAAATCCCTGATATCGGATAAGGTAAGGCTTAATGATTGAAAGACAGGTAAATATTTAACTTTCAATATGATCATTAAGGAGAAATAGAATTAATATGAAAAAGATAATCTCAGTGCTCGCAGCAGCACTTTTAGCAGTTTCAAGCCTTGCTGCATGTTCAGCAGGAAATGAAGGCGTAGCAAATAAAGGCTCAGACAAAATTGATGTCGTTACCACCATCTTCCCCGAGTATGACTGGGTGGTAAATATTCTTGGAGATAAAGCTGATAACGCGGAAGTTACCATGCTTCTTGATAATGGTGTTGACCTTCACAGTTTCCAGCCTACCGCTTTTGACATCGCAAAGATCGCAGATTGTGATCTGTTTATTTATGTAGGCGGAGAGTCTGATGAATGGGTTGATGATGCTCTTTCAGAGGCTACCAACAAAGATATGGTAGTCATCAATCTTTTAGACGTTCTTGGAAGCACAGTAAAAGAGGAAGAAGTGAAAGAGGGTATGGAAGGCGAAGAGGAAGAAGAGGAAGAGGCTGAGGAAGAAGGCCCTGAATACGACGAGCATGTATGGCTTTCTCTCAATAATGCGGAAGTGATCTGTGATGCTATTGCTGACGCCCTTTCACAGGTTGACAGTGCAAATGCTGACAGTTACAAGGCAAATGCAGAGAGTTACAAGGCTAAACTTGATGAACTTGATGCCAAATATGCGGATACAGTAGCAAGCGGAAAGACAAAGACACTTCTTTTCGGAGACAGATTCCCCTTCAGATACATGATAGAGGATTATGGACTTGACTATTACGCTGCTTTCGTAGGCTGCTCTGCAGAGACCGAAGCAAGCTTTGAAACAGTGGTATTCTTAGCAAATAAGGTGGATGAACTTTCACTTAACCATGTAATGAAGATCGAGGGATCAAGTGATGCCCTTGCAAACACTATCATAAGCAATACATCAAATGCCGGCGCAGATATTCTTACTTTGGATTCTATGCAGTCCACTACTTCAAAAGATGTGGCAAACGGTGTGACATATATTGGAATAATGGAAAGCAATCTTGAAGTGCTTAAACAGGCACTTAACTAAGGAATGACACAAAGGCATTCTGTTGGAGGAATTACAATGGCGCTGCTTAAAGCGGATAGCCTTAAACTTGGCTATGAGAATCAGGTGATCATAAACAACCTGAGTTTTGAAGTGAATACGGGCGATTACCTGTGCATAGTGGGTGAGAACGGATCCGGAAAGTCAACTCTTATGAAGACTCTTCTTGGCCTTCAGAAGCCCTATGAAGGACAGATTGAGTTCGGTGACGGGCTTACCAAAAAGGAAATAGGCTATCTGCCTCAGCAGACTTTGGTTCAGAGGGATTTCCCTGCATCCGTAAGAGAGATCGTTCTCTCGGGATGTCAGGCAAAATGTGGTCTCAGACCTTTCTATAACAAGGCTGAAAAGCAGCTTGCCGCTGAAAACATGGAAAAAATGGGAATCACCAATCTTGCCAACAGATGCTACCGTGAGCTTTCAGGGGGCCAGCAGCAAAGAGTACTTCTTGCAAGAGCTCTTTGTGCTACAGGAAAGCTCCTTTTACTGGACGAGCCTGTGGCAGGTCTTGATCCCAAGGTTACTGCGGAGATGTACTCTCTTATCCATGATCTTAACAAAGAGAACATCACCATAATCATGGTATCCCATGATATAGGTGCAGCCCTTAAGTATTCCTCACATATCCTTCACATCGGAGAGAAGATCTTCTTCGGAACCCGTAAGGAATACAAGGAAAGTGAACTTGGAAGAGAGTTTCTTGGAGAGGAGGATGGCAGCAATGATAGATAAACTTGTCCTTTACCTCCAGTATCCTTTTGTAAGATATGCGATCATCGTTGCGGTATTGGTTGCACTTTGCTCCTCGCTCCTTGGAGTGACCCTTGTTTTAAAGAGATTTTCCTATATAGGAGACGGACTCAGCCATGTGGCATTCGGAGCTATGGCTATAGCGGCCGTATTAAAGGTTACTAACAACATGCTGATCATTTTGCCTGTAACAGTAGCCTGCGCTGTTTTGCTCCTCAGAAAGGGCAATAAAACGCGTATAAAGGGTGATGCGGCTATCGCTATGATATCTGTAGGCGCTCTGGCATTCGGATACCTGATAATGAATGTATTTTCAACTTCTTCCAATGTATCGGGAGATGTTTGCAGTACACTTTTCGGAGCAACATCCATCCTTACTCTTAACATGAAAGAGGTTGTGATTTGCATTATCCTTTCGGTTATTGTTATAGCGGTATTTGTGTTCTTCTATAACAAGATCTTCGCCGTTACCTTTGATGAGGACTTTTCAAAGGCCAGCGGAGTAAATGCAAATGCATATAATCTTTTGATCGCTGTAGTGATCGCGGTTATTATAGTGTTGGCAATGAACCTTGTGGGTTCGCTGCTTATCTCTGCACTTGTCATATTCCCGGCTCTTTCAGCTATGAGACTGTTCAGGAATTTCAAGTCGGTTACCATCTTTTCCGCAATACTTTCAGTGATTTGCGCTTTGGCGGGATTGATCGTATCAATCCTTGCTGAGACACCCATCGGATCCACCATCGTAGCTGCAGATGTGGTGGCATTTCTTATCTGCTATGTAATCGGAAAGATGACAGTGGGAAGAAAGTAGGATCTGAAAGAAGTACTATTGGGGGTTGTTTTGCCCGGGGGTAATGATTTATGAGAATAATTAAAAAGAAGTTAATTTGCACATTTGTGTTAGTGGGTATGCTGATCCTGATGGCCGGATGTGCCGATAATACTGCATCTACCCATACTCAGGACAGTGCAAGTCAGCTTGCCAAGGTTTTGGAATCTGAGATGGCAAAGGAAGATGCAAAAAGTCAGCAGATAGATGATGAGGAAGTGGCAAATTCCGAGACATCTGAGACTACCGAAGAGAACGTTGAAGCCGATTCGCAGAATGCTTCGGAAAACGATGAGTTGTTTAATGAGAACAACGTAAGCCCTGAGGTTTCAGGCGATGTAGACGCGGGAGTAGATATTGATCTTACTGTTTTGTCGGCTGATATGGTTTATGCTGTAGTTTACGACATGATGTGTAAACCCGATGATTATAAGGGCAAGACAATTAAGATTGAAGGAATCTTTACTCATTACAAGGATCCCAATTCAGGATCGGAATACTTTGCCTGCATCATTGAAGATGCTCAGGCATGTTGTTCCCAGGGAATGGAATTTATTCCCAGGGATGAATATGTTTATCCCACGAACTTCCCTGCAGATTTCGACGGCATAACCGTAACCGGACAGTTTGATGTATATCAGGAAGGTGACTTCCTTTATATGACTCTTAGGGATGCAATAATAGGATAGAAAAAATGTGACAAGGGGTGCGTCCCCCTGTCACATTTTGTTTATTTTGAGCTTCCGGTGCTGACGTGCCAGGAAGTGATGTGGTAGAAGGGCTTGTCGGTTTCGCCCTTTTTTTCGTCGGGATAATCAATGGCAAGTTCGACGTAAAGCTTCTGCTTCTGGTCGATGTCGATAACGAAGCTTCTTGAGGTGCCACCTACAGCTTCATAGTATTCTTCTTCGCTTGAAGAAAGGATGTAGGCATTAAGGAGCTCGTCGTCAATGTCGGCGATGAGGGACTGGGCTCTGTCGCATGCTTCGTAATACTCGGAAGTCCTTGTGATGACCTTGGAGCCAAGCTTGCGGTCGGAGTTTGAACTTACTACGCATAATACCGCAAACGCTACAAGACACAGGGTTACGAATATCAACAGGATCGATGTGGAACCGGGGTTTAGTTTAAATTCCGGTCCGTTTTTTGGTGCGTCATTAAAACTTGTTTTCTTTGCCATTTTCAGGTCCTTATTTTAATCAGCTGTCAGAACTTGCTGTAAGCATTTCAATGGTATTGGGAACATTAACGGTAACATTAAGCTTATAAACTTCTACGAGCCCCTTGTTGGAGGAGTTCTCATAAAACACTATCTCACCTTCTCTCATGCCGTGCTTTTCGGAATCCGATACGGTAAGAGTAAGCATATAGCAGGAGGAAGTTCCTAAACTGTCCACCACATTAAAATCACTGTCAAAATAAACAGTGATATGATGGCTCGCAAGGAGGGTCTTATTGTCATAATACTTCTCGGCGATAGCTTCGATATCTCCGTTCTCAACGTAAAAGCATTCCGCAAGGTTATTAACTTCTATGACCGCATGGTTTTCTTTGATTGCGGTATGGCTGATGGTGTGCGACTTCGCAAACATCTGGGCACTGACTGCGGCGCTCAGTGAAAAGAAGAGGATACACACTATCATTTCCATAAGAAACAGTCCTGATTTTGAGTGTTTCATCGTTATTCTCCAGAATAATATGATAAAAGGAGGCGGTTAGCCGAACCGTCCTCGTGTTTAAGATTCAGTTCAATGACGGAATCGGAAAGATCAAGGTTTGCCGAGAGGCTTTCCAGTTCAGTGATCTTCTGACCTGCCGCCAGCATACCGGTTGAGAGCTCTTTATCTGCGGAAGCATAGAGCTCACAGAGGTAACCTTTGTTAACGTAGAGATAAGTGGCGTAGTCGTGCCTTTCAACGATCTTGTGGATGGCAAGGACATCGCCAAGTTCCGTCTCTATCACTTCGATATTGTCTCCCTGTCTCATCTTTTCACAGATGTAGGAGGAGGAAGTCCTGGTCTCGAAGTTTGCCTGCATGTTGTTGATCGTGTTGCGATAGATGGAGGAACCTGCGATGATCAGCATTACAGCCGAGAAGGCAAATGCCCCGAAAAGCGCAAGCACGAATATAACGTCTATGATATGTGGTTGCTGTCTTTCATTCATAACAAGTCCTCAGAGTTAATAAAATGATACGCCGGATTTAAGGGTTACAACATAATCCGGGTAAAGGTTTTCGCCGTAGAATTCGTACTGTACCACAAAGGTGTTGTGGTCGTAGGTAAGTCCGTAGTGGTCAGAAAGGTATTCCACATTTTCGGGATATCTTCCCTCCAGCGCATAACACTGGGCAATATCGTGCTCGAGAGCGGTTTCAAGACTGCTCTTCTGACGATCAAGGGTATCGTCGGATACGCTTCCCAGCAGGATAAAGAACACCACAAGGATAATGATAAAGAAGACGATGGGAAGGAATCTTGCGACATATTTAATTGGAGCAGGAGAAGCCTGTTCAAATCTGTTCATAAGCTATGCCTTTTTACCTGTACTACTGTTATCCGATACTTGACATGATTCCCATAAGAGGAAGGATTACCGAAAGAAGGATCATTCCTACGATAAGGGAAAGAACGATTACCAGTGTGGGCTCAAGTATTGAGAGGATGGACTGGATCTTCTTGGAGGACTGCTTTTCGTAAGCGTCTGCGATCTGTAAAAGTACGGTGTCGGGATTACCGCTGGTAAATCCGACGGAAACCATCTGTGAATAGAGGTTACTGAAGATCTCTGATGCGGAGAGAGCTTCGGAGAAGTTGGAACCCTCGCGGATCTTCTCTTTACATACATCGATCTTTTCACTCATCTTGGGGTGCTCAACCATGTTCTTTGCCATGTCGAGACCTGAGTAGGTATCCATACCACTGGAGATGGCGATAGCCAGGGAGCTAGCAAATCTCTCGCAGGCTACGCTCTCGTAAAAACCTTTGGTCAAAGGGAAATGAACGAGGAAATTATGGCTGATCTTCTTACCCTGCTTGGTGTGGTTAGCTACAACGTAGATTACTACCAGAACACCGAAGATGATAAGAAATACGATTGAGGAATTGTTGAGGGTCTGACCTATCTTAAGGAGGGATCCCGCGATACCGGTCATATCGGTACCCAGTTCAACAAATACCTGCTGGAAGATGGGCATTACCTTTGCCACAAGGACAATGATAACGATGAGCATCATGATGAGCATTACTACGGGATAGGTAAGTGCTCCGCGGAGGCTCTCTGCGATAGCTGCTTCCTTCTCGTAGAACTCAGCCAGAGCGTTCATACAGGTATCGGTCTTACCTGATTCTTCACCCAGGGAGATCATGTTGATAACGTAATCGGGGAAAACACCGGTCTCTTTAAGGGCTACAGAAAAAGGTTCGCCCTTGCGGCATATATCACGGATCTGGGTTATAAGCTCTCTGCCGCTAACGTTTTTACTGTCGTTAAGCAAAATCTGCATAGCGTCTCTGGGACCGATTCCCGCTGTGAAAAGCATGGACGTCTGTCTGAAAAAAGATGCGATTTCTTCATTTGAAAGAGTCTTTTGTTTTGCCATTTCTTATTTCCTCAATATATTTTCTGAAGTGTATAATTGGTACCGTCACCAATAAATTTCTTTAAGGTTGCGTCGTTTGTACTTGCTCCGAAGGTGGGATCCATAAGTTCCCAGGTATCACCTGTAAATTCGATCACTCCGTTTACCCAGCCCACGTCTTCGATATGAACGCTTATCCATGCGTGGTAAGCATCGGCTGCATAACCGATCTCAAGTCTTGTGGGGATTCCCTGACTCCTTAACATGGAGCACATGAGGGAAGCATAATCCAAACAGATACCTGTCTTCTTGCTGAGTATCTCATCCACATCGGGTACGTAGTTAACGGGCTTGCTCTCAGCCTTTGCCGTATCGTATGTGATGTTGGTGATCATGTAGTCGTAAACAAGGGCAACTGCATCGATATCGCTGTTGGCACTGTATACCAGTTCCTCGGCTTTTTTTACGCAGGCACTCTTCTCATTAAACCAAACATACTGGTTGGGGTAGAGGTAAGGGGTGAGCTCATCGGTGATCTCCACGGGAATGATCTCACTCATTGCCACCGCATATTGAGTGCCTTCGATATTTTCATAAACCGCTATGGTGTAATCACCGTTACCGCCGGTCAGAGGGAATACTTCGAAGTCATTGGTCTTCAGGTCGTAGGTATAAACCACTTCATCGGGCCCCGTAATACGAAGCTTGATGGTGGGATTTGTGCCGAAATACTTAACGCTGACGTAACCATCGGAAGCATGAGAATAATCGATGGTAGCCACATCGCCGTTGATGGCATTTATACCGTCCTGCATAGGCACAAGGCAGCGGATACTGTTGTCTCTTGTACCCTTCTGAGGTGTTTGGACCGCCGGTGTCTCTTCCTTTTTACCTGAAGAGGAAGAATTTGCAGGGGTTGAAACATTGCTGTTACCACTCGAAGAGTTTCCGGGAGGAGCGGGCATTTCACCGCCACCGGAAGCACAACCTGCAAGGCAGATCGAAGTCAGAACCAACGCCAGGGAATATTTAATTTTCCTCAAGGTCTTATTCTGCATATATTTATATTACTCAAAAACGAAACTGTATCATAGAACGTATGACTGCGCGACTTGTACCTAAAGAGGTACTCTATAAATTTATCATATTTATAAGAAAAAATTAATACTTCTGTCAATATTTTTGAGGATTTATGTGATATACTAGAACAAATCTGTCAAAATGGCGTAAAAATACGTGTTGGAGGACTATTTTTTTATGAAAGTTTTGGTTACAGGAGTGGCCGGTCAGTTGGGTCATGATGTGATGAATGAACTTGCAAAAAGAGGCATTGAAGGCATAGGAAGCGATATCGCTCCCGAATACAGCGGAGAGCAGGATGGAAGCCCTGTTACAAAGATGCCCTATAAAAGCCTTGATATTACCGATAAAGCGGCAGTTGAAGCCGTTATCGCAGAAGTAAATCCCGATGCTGTCATTCACTGTGCCGCGTGGACTGCAGTGGATCTTGCGGAGGATGAGGACAAGCAGGGAAAAGTAAATGCCATCAACTGCGATGGAACAAGAAATATTGCTGAGGCCGCTAAGAAGTGCGATGCCAAGATGCTTTACATATCAACGGATTATGTCTTTGACGGTCAGGGAGAAAAGCCCTGGGAGCCGGATTGCAAGGATTATAAACCCCTTAATGTATACGGAAAGTCAAAGCTGGGCGGAGAACTGGCGGTTTCCGAAACTCTTGATAAATTCTTTATCGTAAGGATCGCATGGGTATTCGGAAAAAATGGAAAGAACTTTGTAAAGACCATGCTTAATGTAGGCAAGACCCATGATGAGGTCAGGGTTGTCTGCGACCAGATCGGAACTCCCACATACACTTTGGATCTGTCCGTTCTTTTGGTAGACATGATCCTTAGTGATAAGTACGGTTATTACCACGCCACAAACGAGGGCGGTTATATTTCCTGGTATGATTTCACCTGTGAGATCTACAGGATCGCGGGACTCAAGACAAAGATCACTCCCGTGACCACTGCCGAGTACGGTATTTCAAAGGCTGCAAGACCTTTTAACAGCAGGCTTGATAAGAGCAAACTTGTTGAGAATGGTTTCAAACCCCTTCCTACCTGGCAGGATGCCCTTGAAAGATACATTCCGCTTATAAACGAGTAATGTGTCGCCGGATAAAAAGAATTTCAGAAATAATATAGTTCATAGGAGATTTTTACAAAATGAGTGAAGCTTATGTTGAGTGCCTTGTGAAGGGACGCCCCAATAATGCCGCAAAGGCAGGAAAGATAGCGCTTATCGCTGTTGCTGTTCTTTTGGTTGTGGCAGCTATAGTGACAAGATGGTATTTGCTTATGTTCCTTGCCATCGGCGCAGGAGTCGGAGCATATTTTGTCAGTCAGTATACCGATGTTGAGTATGAATATCTCTACATCGACAAGGAACTCGTTATTGATAAGATCTTTAATCAGGCAAAGAGAAAGAGAGTGGCAACCTATGATTTTGCCAAGGTTCAGGTTATCGCTCCCATAAAGTCCTATCATCTTGATAACTTTGGAAAGGTTAGCGACAAGGCAAAGGATTACAGCATCGGAACTGTTGAACAGCCCGATCTTCGCTACGTTCTTTTCTATGAAGGTCAGGAACAGGTTATATTCTCCCCCAATGAGGAACTTGTTAAGATCATGAAGAACGCAGCTCCCAGAAAGGTCTTCAACGACTAGTAAATGGCGCTTTAGCGCTTTGACGCGATAGAAAAATTCCTTCTTGTAAAAAAAAATAAAATGTAATATAGTATTTAAAATTTTTCTTGTCTTGAGAGGAGTCTAAAGATGGCACAGATTATCGCTGATGGCATCACATTTGATGATGTGCTGCTGGTTCCCGCTTACTCCCAGGTTATTCCCAATCAAGTGGACGTTTCAACCTGGCTCACCAAAAAGATCAAACTGAACATCCCCCTTATGAGTGCGGGTATGGACACAGTTACTGAGCACCGCATGGCTATCGCTATGGCCAGACAGGGTGGTATCGGAATCATACACAAGAACATGTCAATCCAGGCACAGGCTGATGAAGTCGACAAGGTAAAACGTTCCGAGAACGGCGTTATCACCGATCCTTTTTCACTTACTGCCGATCACACACTTGCAGATGCAGATGAGCTCATGGCTAAGTACCGCATCTCCGGTGTTCCTATCACCGAAGGCAAGAAGCTTGTAGGAATCATCACCAACCGTGACCTCAAGTTTGAAACTGATTTTTCCAAGAAGATCCGTGAGAGCATGACAAGCGAGAACCTTGTTACTGCTAAAGAAGGAGTTACTCTTGAGGAAGCAAAGAAGATCCTTGCAGCTGCAAGAAAGGAAAAACTTCCCATCGTTGATGATGACTTCAACTTAAAGGGTCTTATCACTATCAAAGATATTGAGAAAGCTATCAAGTATCCCAACGCTGCAAAGGATTCACAGGGAAGACTTCTCTGCGGTGCCGGCGTCGGAATCACAGCTAACGTTCTTGAGCGTGTTGAAGCACTTGTCAATGCACATGTTGACGTTGTAGTTCTTGACTCTGCTCACGGACATTCACAGAATGTTATCAACTGCGTAAAGATGATCAAGGAAAAATATCCCGATCTTCAGGTTATCGCAGGAAACGTTGCCACCTACGAAGGAACCAAGGCTCTTATCGAGGCGGGCGCAGATGCAGTTAAGGTCGGAATCGGACCCGGATCCATCTGCACAACCCGAGTTGTTGCAGGTATCGGTGTTCCTCAGATCACTGCTATCATGGATGCTTACAGAGCATCAAAAGAATTTGGAGTACCCATTATCGCAGACGGCGGTATCAAGTATTCCGGTGACGTTACCAAGGCTCTTGCAGCCGGCGGAAGCGTATGTATGATGGGTTCAATGTTTGCGGGATGTGAGGAATCCCCCGGAGACTTCGAACTTTATCAGGGAAGAAAATTCAAGGTTTACCGTGGAATGGGATCCATCGCAGCTATGGAAAACGGCTCAAAGGATCGTTACTTCCAGGAGAACGCAAAGAAGCTTGTTCCCGAAGGCGTTGAAGGACGTGTTGCTTACAAGGGAATGGTTGAAGATACTATCTTCCAGCTTCTCGGCGGACTTCGTTCAGGTATGGGTTACTGCGGAGCAGCAAACATTCCCGAGCTTACAGAGAAGGGTAGGTTCGTTAAGATCTCTGCTGCATCACTTAAGGAGAGCCATCCTCATGATATTCACATCACAAAGGAAGCTCCAAACTACAGCGTAGAAACCAACTAAAAAGAATAATTTCGAGTGGGTATCAGGTGCATGAAAAATGTGCCCGGTACCCACTTTTTTAGTTTTAAAAAGTGCCTTTTTATGGTACAATATTGTGGACAATGGCCCACTATTTAAAATAGTGGCTCCGCATGGATGCGACTCGTGCGGATATGTGGATTGTCGCTGTGCGACACCGCACTCGCGCGAGCATATCGCAAAGCGATATGTATAATCTTAGTCGCTGATTCTCTTAAATTTACTATCGAAACGAGTATAAATAATGCTTAAAACCGATTATAACGAAGTCATAAATTTAAAATCGTTACAGAAACTCCAGGACGAGTATTCACGCGTCGCAGGGGTTGTTTCTATATGCTGCGATACATCCGGTAAAGTCATAAATTCAGCGGGAACCATGCCCGGCATCACCGACGAAGAAGGTTGGGAAAAGGAGTTTATCGGACTCGATGTTGTAGGAGAGATCTTTGCCACCGTTAACGGTGATTCCATAGAAGATATCAGAACAGTAAGACTTGAAGGTGAGGATGAGGAAAGCAGTTATTGGATCGCTGCGGTTGCGGTAAGGATCCAGACTGAGATCGTTTCTATTTGGCTTGTCCTTGGCCGCGGCTCTCTTTCAGAGAAAGAATTCCTGGACAGGACCGACATGCTGAGAGATACCTGCAGCATGGTATATGCAGGAAGACTTAATCTCATTGATGCCGAGATCGAAAACATCAAAAAGCGCGATGCCGAATCAGAGCACAGAATGATCAGCAAAGCTTACAGATCAAGTTCTTCCCTTATCAATCTTTTGGACAATAACGCAGCTACCGAGACTGTGCTTCAGCTTTGGCTTGAGACCACATCCGGTTATCTCGGGGCAGATGAAGCGTTGGTATATAGATTTGACAGTACCGGCGCGAATTACGACATTCTTGCGGAAACCAAGAAGCCCGGTGTTAACCAGCCCTTTGCTTCCGACGAGATAGAAAAGAATGCTATGGCGGCTTTGAACAGAGAAGCCCCTGTGATCCTTTCTTCCAATGCTCTTAAAGAGGAGAGCAACCGTGCATTTGCGGAAGAAGGAATCAAGGCTCTCATTACCCTTCCCGTTCTCATGAAGGCGGACGGAAGCGGCAATATGATAGCCGTATTTAAAGTTTATGATGAATACAGAGAGTGGAACAGTGAAGAGATTAGATTTGTCTCCGATGCCGTGAAGATAATCCAGAATGTTCTTATCACGAGAATAAACAGGAATTCACTTGCCGGCTCCTTCCGTGCCCTCGAAGATATACTTAACAATATCGGAGTTTCTTTCTACCTTACAGCAAAGGAAGACGGAAAGGTCATCTTCGTAAACAAGATGCTGATCGAAACCTTTGACAGTGAGTGGAAGGATGGAAAGCTCCATTCCATGATCATCGACGGTATCCGAAGACAGAAGGATAACGGAGTCGAGATCTTTAATTCAAGACTTGATCGCTGGTATGAAGTGGGTTACAAGGAGATCGAGTGGGTGGATGGTTCACCGGCTCTTCTCTATTCCCTTTACGATGTTACCGACAGAAAGCTTCACCAGAGCAAGATCGAGCAGCAGGCCTTTACCGATTTCCTTACCGGCCTCTACAACAGAATGTGCTGCGAGAGAGACCTGGCAAGACTTATCGATGAAGTTCAGAAGGACGGCACAAAGGGTGCGCTTGTTTACCTTGACCTTGATGACTTCAAGCACATCAATGATGGTCTCGGTCATCAGTACGGTGACGTGCTCCTTAAGTCGATCTCATCGGCTATGCGATCCGTTCACGGAGTTGAAAACAATTGCTACAGAATGGGTGGTGACGAGTTCGTTATCCTCATCCCCCCTTCATCATATGATAAATTTGAATCCATCCTTACGGAGATCAAGGACGTGTTCAGCAAGCCTTTCTTCCTGAAGGATTCGGATTACTACTGTACATCAAGTATCGGTGTTGTTACTTTCCCCGACAACGGAAACACCGTTCAGGGACTAATCCGAAAAGCCGATATTGCCATGTATGAAGCTAAGAAGAGCGGTAAGAACCGATTGTCCAAATACAGCGCGGAACAGGATTCCGAAGCCGGCAGACGTCTCGACATGGAAAAGAACATGAGAGATGCGGAAGAGACCGACTACAAGGAATTCCAGGTGTTCTATCAGCCCATCATCGATGTGGAAGACGGACTGGAAGAATGCGTGGGCGCAGAGGCCCTCGTCAGATGGGACAGCAAACAGCTGGGATTTGTATCCCCTGTTGATTTCATTCCTCTGGCTGAGTACCTGGGACTTATCAATCCCATCGGAGATCATGTCCTCAAGGAAGCCTGCAGGACAGTCAAGGGTTGGAATGACCGCGGCTACGGTTACATGAAAGTCAATGTTAACCTTTCCGTTGTACAGCTCCTTCAGAACAATATAGTGGAGCTTGTGGAAGAAACCCTTCAGGAAACAGGACTTGATCCAAAGAACCTTACTTTAGAGGTTACAGAAAGCCTTGCCATCAATGATATGCAGAGAATGATCGGTATTTTATCAAAGATCAAAGCTCTCGGCGTATCCATCGCGCTTGATGACTTCGGCACAGGATATTCATCACTTAATCACATAAGGGAAATTCCCTTCGATATAATCAAAGTTGACCAGAGCTTCGTTAAGGATCTTGCGGAAGACGCATATTCCCAGGCCTTCGTTAAGATGGTAGCGGAGCTTGCACAGACCAGAGGCGTTAAGGTTTGCGTCGAAGGTATTGAAACCCCGGCCCAGTACAATGTGGTACGCAATTTCAAAGTAAAATACATTCAGGGATTCTATTTTGACAAACCGCTTCCCGGCAATGTATTTGAAGATAAATATCTAAAGTAAGAGGAGAATTGAAAAAATGACATCCATGAAGCAGCAGCTCAGCACCAACGAATACCCCGGAAGAGGCATTGTTGTGGGACGTACCCCTAACGGCAAATATGCGGTTACAGCATATTTCATTATGGGAAGAAGTTCCAACAGCCGCAACAGAGTCTTTGTTACTGAGGGAGAAGGAATCCGTACGGAAGCCTTTGATCCTTCAAAACTTGAAGACCCCAGCCTTATCATCTATGCGCCTGTGCGCGTGCTCGGCAGCGATACCATCGTTACCAACGGAGACCAGACCGACACTGTTTATGATGGATTAAAGGAAGGCAAGACCTTTGAAGAGTCACTGAGAGTTAGAGAGTTTGAGCCCGATGGCCCCAACTACACCCCCAGAATTTCTGCTGTAATGCATCTTGCAGACAAGAAGTTTTCCTATGAGATGTCTATTTTAAAGAGCAATAATGGGGATCCTTCTTCATGTCAGAGATTCACATACAGCTATGAGAATCCCAAGGCAGGAGAGGGACATTTCATCCACACCTACATGCATGACGGAAATCCTCTTCCCAGCTACGAGGGAGAGCCCACATCTGTTGAGATCCTTGATGATATGGAAAGCTTCACAAAGCTCCTTTGGGAGAACTTGAACGAAGATAACAAAGTATCTCTCTTCGTAAGATACATTGATATCGCGACCGGCAAGACTGAAACAAATATCATCAATAAAAACAAATAATTTAAAAAATTGGATCAATTCAGAGCAATTAAGATCAGAAAAAGAGGTTAATTTACAATCATGAGTGAGATACAGTTAAAATACGGATGCAACCCTAACCAGAAACCTTCAAGAATTTACATGGAAGACGGCAGTGAACTTCCCGTTAAGGTACTTAACGGCCGTCCCGGATATATCAATTTCCTCGATGCATTTAACGGATGGCAGCTTGTAAAGGAGCTTAAGGAGGCAACAGGCCTTCCCGCAGCAACTTCCTTCAAGCACGTTTCACCTGCAGGCGCTGCAGTTGGCCTTCCTCTTACCGATACCCTTGCAAAGATCTACTGGGTAGACGATCTCGGAGAGCTCAGCCCCCTTGCATGCGCATATGCAAGAGCAAGAGGCGCAGACAGAATGTCTTCCTTCGGAGATTTCATTGCTCTTTCAGATGTTTGTGATGCAGACACTGCTCGCCTTATCAAGAGAGAGGTTTCAGACGGAGTCATTGCTCCCGGATATACCGAGGAAGCTATGGAACTCCTTATGCAGAAGAAAAAGGGAGCTTACAACATCCTTGAGATCGATCCCGAGTACAAGCCCGCTCCTCTTGAGAAGAAGCAGGTATACGGAATCACTTTCGAGCAGGGAAGAAACGAGCTTGATGTTAACGCAGGCCTCCTTGACAATATCGTTACCGAGAACAAAGAGATCCCTGAGAAGGCTCTCATCGATATGAAGATCTCTCTTATCGTTCTTAAGTATACCCAGTCCAACTCCGTTTGCTATGTAAAGGACGGACAGGCTATCGGTATCGGAGCAGGTCAGCAGTCAAGAATCCACTGCACAAGACTTGCAGGAAGCAAGGCAGACAACTGGTACCTTCGTCAGTCACCCAAGGTTATGGGACTTCAGTTCGTTGACGGACTTGGACGTGCTGACAGAGACAATGCCATTGATGTATATATCGGAGATGAGTATGAGGACGTTCTCGCAGAGGGCGTTTGGCAGAAGACCTTCAAGGTTAAGCCCGAAGTATTCACCCGCGAAGAGAAGAAAGAGTGGCTTAAGGGAATGGAGAATGTAACCGTCGGATCCGATGCGTTCTTCCCCTTCTCAGATAATATCGAGCGTGCTCACAAGAGCGGTGTAAAGTATATTGCACAGCCCGGCGGATCTGTAAGAGATGATGCTGTTATCGATTGCTGCAACAAGTATGGCATGGTAATGGCCTTCACCGGAATCAGACTCTTCCATCACTAAACTATAAAAATCCGGACAACAGTAAAATGAAACTGAGTGATCTGCTTGTATACAACGAAATATGGATACAGTGTCACGACAACCCGGATCCTGATACCATCGCTTCGGGATTTGCGCTACTACGTTTCTATGACTCCATGGGTCAGAAGGTAAAGCTTTTTTACAGTGGCAAAACAAAGATATCCAAGACGAATCTTCTTATCATGACTGATGCGTTGAATATACCTCTTGAGTATATCTCTCCCGAAGAGGCGGATAACATCGAGGTACCGGGACTACTCCTGACGGTGGATTGCCAGTACGGCTCCGGAAATGTGACCGGCTTTAAGGCAAAGAACATTGCCATTATCGATCATCACCCCATGGAATCGGGTTTTGGTACGAATATTCGCATATGTCCCGGACTGGGAAGCTGCGCGACCTTAGTCTGGGAAATGCTGTGCGAAGAAAGATTCCCTGTCTATGAAGACAGACTTGTGGGAACAGCCCTTTATTACGGACTGTATACCGACACTAACCAGTTCTCCGAGCTTTTCGGATCGGAAGATCTGGACATGAGAGATTCTCTTAACATTGATTACAATATCATGCAGAGACTTCGTAAATCGAATCTCTCATTAAGGGAACTTGAAGTGGCGGGAATCGCCATGAACAATTATTATTATAATAAAGACCACAGATATGCTATAATCAAGACTCTACCCTGTGATTCAAATGTTTTGGGACTTATTGCCGACTTTTTGATGCAGGTAGGTGAGATTGATCTCTGTGTCGTGTATAATGAAGTAGACGACGGTTATAAACTTTCTGTGAGAAGCTGCACCAGGGAAGTTAATTCCAATGAATTGGCAGCCTATTTAACACAGGATATCGGAACCGGAGGCGGCCATTACGAAAAGGCCGGAGGCTTCATAAGCAAGAAGCTTTTCGAATCACGATACATAAAAATGGATCCCGACGAATATTTTAAGATCTGTTTGTCGGAATATTGCGAATCATACGAGATGATATATGCCTCGTATTATGAATTCCCAGAAGGCAAGACTGTAAAGAAGTATTGCCGTGTGAACACGCCCATCATAATAGTAAGGCCTGAGGACTTCCTAAAAGCGGGAAGCATGGTAACCTTGAGATGGGGCAGGAGTACTCAGGATATTGAGATAGCTCAGAATGAGTATTGGGCCCTTGAAAGAGGGGGATATGTCCAACGTTTTTCAAAGGACATATTTGTGAAATGCTTTGAGAGGACCGGCGAGGAGATCCCCGACGATTACAGCGATGTTCCTGGATTTCCAACCGTCAGGGACTGGCAGGACGGAAGAGTGTATTCCTTGGTGGGATACGCAAGAGTCTGCAGGACCAAGGGTGTTCTTAAAGCTGAAGGAATGCGCCTTACGAGAAATGTTAAGCTTTTCCCTGAGTGGGAAGAGGGAAGATATATTTCCGGATGTACCGGGGATTATCTTATGAAGAGTGAAAATAGTAAATCATTTTATATAGAGCCCGGAGCCTTTTTTGAAAAGAATTATTATCCGGACGAGGAGTAGAAATGGCAGAGAGCAAACATTTTATTGAGAATTTTATCGATAAGGATCTGGAGGATGGCGTTTACGATCACGTACAGACCCGTTTCCCTCCCGAACCCAACGGTTATCTTCATATCGGTCACGCCAAGAGTATCATCCTTAACAGCACCATGGCTAAGGAATACGGCGGAAAGTTCAACTTAAGATTTGATGATACCAACCCGACCAAGGAAAAGTCAGAGTTCGTTGAGTCCATTAAAGAGGACGTTAAGTGGCTCGGTGCAGATTGGGAAGACAGACTCTTCTTCGCATCAGATTACTTTGACAAGATGTACGAGTGCGCAGAAAAGCTTATCCTTAAAGGAAAGGCTTATGTTTCCGACCTTTCAGCTGATGAGATCAAGGAGTACAGAGGCTCATTTGAGACTCCCGGAAAGAATGATCCTTCAAGAGACAGGAGCATCGAAGAGAACCTTCAGATGTTCAGAGACATGAAGGCCGGAAAATATGCTGACGGAGAGAAGGTTCTCCGCGCAAAGATCGACATGGCGGCACCCAACATCAACATGAGAGATCCCGTTATCTACCGTGTTGCACATATGACTCACCACAATACCGGTGACAAGTGGTGCATCTATCCCATGTACGATTTTGCACATCCTCTTGAGGATGCTTTCGAGGGAATCACCCATTCCCTTTGCACCCTTGAATTTGAGGATCACAGACCTTTGTATGACTGGTTTGTAAGAGAGGTTGGCTTTGAGATGCCTCCCAGACAGATCGAGTTTGCAAAACTTTATCTTAAGAATGTTGTTACCGGTAAGAGATATATCAAGAAGCTTGTTGAGACCGGCGTAGTTGACGGATGGGATGATCCCAGACTTGTATCCATCGCAGCACTTAGAAGAAGAGGATTCACCCCCGAGTCCATCAGAAAGTTTGTTGAGATCTCCGGTATTTCAAAGGCTCAGTCAACAGCTGATTACGCAGCACTTGAGTACTGCATCAGAGAAGACTTAAAGCCCAGCGTTCCCCGTATGATGGTTGTTATCGATCCCATCAAGCTTGTCATCGACAACTATCCCGAAGACAAGACCGAGGAACTTGATGTAGCAAACAACGCTGAGAATGAAGAGCTTGGTTCAAGAAAGGTTCCTTTCAGCCGTGAGCTTTACATCGAGCGTGACGATTTTATGGAGGAGCCTCCCAAGAAGTATTTCAGACTCTTCCCCGGAAATGAAGTAAGACTTATGGGTGCTTACTTTGTGACCGCTACTTCATTTGAGAAGGATGCTGACGGAAATGTAACCGTTGTGCACTGCACCTATGATCCCGAGTCAAGAGGCGGAAACAGCCCTGACGGACGTAAGGTTAAGGGAACCATCCACTTTGTTGATGCAAAGACTGCTGTTCCCGTTGATGTAAGACTCTATGAGAACCTTATCGACGAAGAGAAGGCAAACGAGATGGATTCCATCTATGATGAAAACGGAGAGCTTTACTTAAATCCCAATTCATTACAGGTTTGCAAGGCATTTGCCGAAAAGTCACTTAAGGATTCCAAGGCATTTGACAGATTCCAGTTTGTAAGACAGGGCTTCTTCTGTACCGATTTCAAGGATTCAAAAGAGGGTGCCCCCGTATTTAACAGGATCGTTTCGCTTAAGAGCTCTTTTGTTCTTCCTAAAGAGTGATAAATATATTGGTGCATATTAACACGTTTTTATTTTAAAGAAGAGGTAATTAATATGGCAGGATTATTGGACGGACTGGAAAGTCTTGGTTTAGGAGGACTCCAGGGTGCAAGCATTTTCGAGGAAGAAAAGAAAACGGTTGCAAAACCCGGTGAGAAAGCAGAACCTGTGATTCCGCCGGAGGAAGAATTCCTTTTAAACAAAGAATTTGATTGTCCCGTTTGCGGAAAGAAGTTTAGCGCAAAGATCATTAAGAGCGGACGCGCAAAGCTTCTCGGCCAGGATCCCGACTTAAGACCCAGATATGAAGGAATCGACTCAAACAAATACGATGTCCTTCTCTGCGGAAAGTGTGGATATGCGGCACTTAAGAGTTTCCATGGCGGCCTTCTTTCTACCCAGATCAAGCTCATCAAGGAAAATATCAGCGCCAATATTAAACTGACTAAGTATACAGCTCCTACTTACAGCTATGAGCAGGCTCTTGAGAGATACAAGATCGCTCTGGCAAATGCTGTGGTTAAAAAGGGTAAGCTCAGTGAGAGAGCATATATCTGTCTTAAGACTGCATGGCTTATCAGAGGTATGAGAGAGCAGATGATTGCTGAAAACAAGGCGCCTGCAGAAGAAATCCTCAGTCTCGAGAAACAGGAACTTGAGTATATCAAGAATGCATACCAGGGCTTCTATGAGGCAAGAAGCAAGGAGAATCCTCCCATTGCCGGAATGGACAGCACTACCCTTGATTACCTTCTTGCACAGCTTGCATACAAGCTTGGTGATTACGGAACATCCCTTAAGATGATCGAGTCCATTATTACAACAGGTAATAATCCCAGACTCAAGAATAAGGCAATTGATCTTAAGGATGCCGTAAAAGAGGCCAAGGCTAAGGCAAAAGACGGAGAATAATAAGTCTTGAGACTTATGTAAGGTGGGGAGAAAAACATGAAAGAGCAGCTCTATACCATACCGCTCAATGATGCGGTGAATGCCAATGATGAATGCCCTTTTTGCTTTATAGAAAGAAATGTGGAGCAGGATCTTTTGGATTATGTTTTAGGAAGCGGTTCCTCCTATATGGAGGCGGACATGCGCTCCATTACAGACAGTGAAGGCTTCTGCAGGGATCATTTCAAGAAGATGTTTCAGTACGGAAACACTTTGGGAAACGGATGGATCCTTAAGACCCATTAT